>NZ_JAENIJ010000003.1 GCF_016595435.1 Luteolibacter pohnpeiensis | reverse complement strand
GGGGACGGCAGATGAGGAAAGCTAATAGGCTTCAAATAGTCGTACCAGCTTTTTATGAGATCTTTCGGCAATTATTTTTGGCAAACGGTCTATGCCAAAGCTGACTTGGAACATCGGTCGGCAAACCTCCTGTGTTGGTCAGAAGTTCTTTCAAAGTCACTTTGCGAAATGCCGAATTCATCTTCATTTCGCCAAACGCCTCACCACAGGTTGTCGACCAGGAGATCTCCCCTTCTTTCACCAGAATCGCCGCGAGCGTCGCAGTCATCGATTTGGTGCAGGAGCCAAGATGAAATCGGTCCTCAAGGGTGACTTTTTCAGGACTTCCAACTTTCCGATACCCGGCAACACCCGCAGCAACGACCTCTCCCTGCAAATAAGCTGCGGCGGCAATTCCCGGAACTTCTGCTGAAAGCAATTGGGTGAGGTCATCGCCGATATCCGCGGGGCTTGCGGAGGCCAATGCGACGGACAGCAAAACCCATCCCGCGAAAATCCGCCCAAATCCAGAGATCATTGAGCCATCGGAGCAGATTTCATCGCAAAGTAAATCAGATCCGGGCTGAGCGAACCTACCAAAATGAAATCACCAAGATTGCCGTGGCCAACAGCAGCAGAACCGACCAAATCCGGTAGTTCCGATACCAAGGCATGCTGCGAAGCTCAATCGTCTCCGACTTGAAAAACTCCGGCGTCCATCGGATTTGATCGCCTTGTGAAGAATCCGAATTGGTGCCGAAGCGATTGCCGATTTCCAGCGCAATCCAGGACACCAGGCAGCCAATGGGCACGACGTAAAGGAAATGGATCTGAACGTCGTTCACGATAACATTGAGGACAAACAGCACGGCTCCGCAAAGAGTCCCTACGGTCAGGCAGACCATGGCGCCGATACGATTTGCCCGCTTCGAGAAGATCGCTGCAAAAAACAGAACAACTACGGGAGGTATCGTATAGGCAAGGACTTGCTGAAGGTAGGTGAACAGCGACTTGAAGCGCTGAATCTCCGGTGCCCATAAAGCAGCGAGAACCATGAATACCAAAGTCGTGATTTTCCCAACCCGCATGAGTTGCTTCGGAGTGAGATCCGGTTTGGCCTGACGGATGAAGTCCATGGTCACCAGCGTCGATGCGGAATTGAGGGTGGAGTCAATTTGAGACATCAGGGCCGCGATGAAACCTGCAAGGCAGAGGCCTAACAAGCCGGTTGGCAGCAGGTTGAACATCAGGGTTGGATAAACCAAATCCGCATTGGAAAGCTTCGGATAGAGATGAATCGCCATCGTTCCAGGCAAGACCATGATGAAGAGAACCGGAAGTTTCAGCGCGCCTGCCAGAAGAAGACCTCCCCGTCCGTGATTGAGCGTTTTCGCGCTCAAAGCTCGTTGCGCCATAAACTGATTGGTGCACCAAAAATAGAATCCAAGGATCGGAACGCCTGTCAGCAAACCAAGCCAAGGCATCGACTTATCAGAGAGCGGCCGGATCAAACTCAGTCGCTCCGCAGGCAATCCTGCGGTCATTCCCTGCCAGCCTCCGACTTTATCGTAAGCCGCCCAAGTGATGATGATGGCACCAACTACCAGAAATACAGTTTGAACGAAATCCGTGTAAATCACAGCCGCCAGCCCACCGACCATCGTGTAAACACCAGCGACGATCGCCAGCGCCATCACGGTCCAGAAGAGATCCACTTGTGGAAAAACCAGCTGCAGGATGATGCCTCCTGCGTAAAGGCTACCTGCGGTATCCACAATGATGTTCAAAAACAAGGTCAGTATGGAAAAATACCTCCGCGCGAACGGTCCGAACCTCAATCCGAGAAATTCCGGCAGAGTATAGACTCCGCTCCTGAGCAAAAATGGCAGCAAGAAGAAGGCAAAGAAAACCAGCACCACTGCTGCCATCCATTCATAATTGAAAACCCCGATCCCCGTCGCGTAGGCATCGCCGGCAAGTCCGATCAATGTCGTACTCGAAATGTTCGAGGCGAACAGTGAGACCCCGATGAACACCCAGGTCATCGATCTCCCCGCCAAGAAATAATCCTCAGCACCTTCGTGTTTTCTCCCGATCCAGAATCCGAGGATGATTACAAAAATCAGGTAGCCGCCGATCACTGCGTAGTCCGCCCACGCCAGTGATGCATCCATTGCCAATTGCGCCAACATTCCGGCAAGTCTAACGTCCGCGTCAAATGCAGTAAAAAACCGACTCCAGAATGCCTCCCGGAGCCGGTGTTAGAAAAAAGAAATCGGGCAATCCATGGTCAGCAGAATTGCCTGTGCTGAATCTGTTAGATCCCCTTGTAGCGCACGCGCTTGCCATCCGGGCCGATGGGCCGATCATCCACTGCGCGATTGATCGAGACATCCATCGATACACGCCTCGGTTCCGGTCGATCAAACCGGCGGCGTTCTTCCGCCTCGTTCACTTTCATTTCGCGTCCATTCAATTTGACGCCGTCTAAAGCCTCCATCGCGTTTTCGCCATCTTCCCGGTTTTCGAAAGTGACAAACGCAAAGCCCCGTGGCTTGCCAGTTTCACGATCAGTCGGTCGGTGGATGTTGAGGATGGGCTCGTGGTCCGCGAGGACTTCTCTGAGTTCTTCTTCTGTGGTTTCGTAGGTTAGATTTCCAATAAACAGTTTCATTATTCTCGTTCAGTGTGCCCGGGAATGAAGCCGGAAACCGCGCGAAATAAGCCCGATGTCCGATCCGGACAGCGAGTCAGTCTAGCCGATAAAGCCCCGTAAACCCAGCTTCTTTTTCCCGACAGCGGCAAAACCCTTTAGTTCCAATGGCCGAAAGCCCGTCTCAATCTTTGTATGCTGCGGGAAAAATCGGCAGTGAATCGAGAAAATCCGGTGAACAGCCTTTGAGTTTAAACCACCCGTTTCGATAGCCTACGACTTTGATCGGATTGGCGGTAACCAGCAGAATGAGCGCCATGAGAAGCAGCAATGACAACCCCGACATCACCTCGTAGCTATAGGTCCATTCATCGGCAAAATTGAAACCCGTCCCAAGCGCGACCGCAGACGATATCAACAGAATGCCACCGATCCAATTTCTATAGACCCATCTGCGCCGGAAGCGGCGTTGCAACGTATAGGACACCGAAGCTTTTTTTTGGAGTAGGAAAAAAAATAGAATTCCGATCACTCCCAACGAGAAAAGAATCAGGAGTGCAACCAGAGGATTCCATATCAGCCTGTTTCGTCTTCTCCACTCCTGATGATGCCCTGGTGCATTCGTAATCAGGCAGACATCCGGCAGGACTGCACCGTCCCTCACCCATAGATATTTCCGCTCGCGATAACACCCAATCGGCACACCTTCATTCAGGTCTGCCCCAGATGGAGAAAGTACTTCATAAGGATTGATTGAATCACTCATACTCACTTTGTCCAGATACGGGTATTGAGATCGAGCACCTCGGGGATGTAGAGCAGGATCACCAATTGCTCCAAAAACATCTTCAACTGATGCGTCTGATTGGCAGGCTGATGGAGATTGGGCTCAAACCAGTTCTCGCGTTTCGGAATCGCCAGGTGCATCTGTGAGTCAATGAACGCGGCAGAAAGCCCTTTCGGCCAAGTGTTCCTCAGTCGGAGAAGCCGCTCTTGGAAATCAGGAGTCAGCAAATATCTGGCTTCGACCTGGTCACCGGCGCGGATTTTGAAAGCACGCTCAAACTCGGGATTTTCCAAGCGAACCAGATCCCCGGAGAGCCCCTGGAGTTTGCGGCCGAGCCAGCCGAAATTTGCTTCGGCCACGTCAGGTTCCACCAATACCCAACTATGAAAGGCCTTGTTGAAGTCAGCGATCAGATAGATGCCTTGAAAGACCGTCACCCAACGCGTTTGCGAGCGCCCCTTTGAATCCGTGGTCGTCTCCTTTCGCTCCACATGCAACTCGCTGAGGAGGATTTCGGTTTCTCCGACCTTACCATGAAAACAATCCTCGCCGTGATAGCGATCGATGCGTGAGTTGAACAAATGGGAGCGTTTGAATTGATTCATTCCCACCATCGAATCCGGCAAATAATGAATTCCCGGCGCCACGAGCCTTGCGGCCTCCTTGAAGGCCTGATGCTTGAACTGGCGAAGATACTCCTTCGTCGCACTGCCCTGAATCGCCATGTAAGCGATCAGCGCGATCACGATTGCCCCAAAGATTGTGAAGAGTCCAGCGCCAGGCTCTGCTTGAGAAACGAGCAAGCCGATCAACAAGCCTGCGCCCGCGATCACAGCTGCAACCAACCCGCCGGTTTTGCGTTTGCCCAATGCGGTAAGGCGCTGCTGTTCCAGCTGATTCAGAACCGGCGCGAGATCCGCGACGATTTTTGCCACATCCGGCTTCCAGGCCACTGAGTTGTTAGAATCGGACATTTGGATTTGTGCGTTCATTCACCGCGATTTCGAACTGCGGCATGGTTTTAAAGTTGAACATTGATGCCACGATCGAAGACGGCACCATGCCGACTGAATTGTTATAATCCATCACCGAAGCGTTGTAGGTTCGGCGGGCGGCGGCGATCTGTGCTTCGCACTCGGCGAGTTGCCGTTGGAGCATCAAAAACTGGCGATCACTTTTCAGATCAGGATAAGCTTCGGCGGTGGCCACCAGTCGTCCCACTTCCTGATGCAGCATTTCCTGATCATGCCAACTGGATCGATGCGATAGCGCCTGCTGGCGGGCTTTCGTGACGGCTTCTAACACTTCCCGCTCGTGGGCGGCATAACCTTTCACCGTCTCGACCAAATTCGGCACCAGATCGAATCGCTTTTTCAGCTGCACATCGATCGTCGCAAACGCATAGCGCACCTGATTTCTCCGGTTCACCAACGAATTGTAGGTGATCGCCAGCCAGAGCAGAAAAACGACAATGACAGCCAACAACAGCCAAATAATCTCCATCGGCGCCAAACTGGCAGAAGTTCCCCTCCGTGGCTATTACAAGGTTTGCAACGTTTTCAACGGGTCTGGAATCAAGAAAACGCCTGGGTCTTTGGCTTTTCAGTCACCAGAATTACCGACCTCCGGCCCATTCCATCCCGTGCGCCAAAAGCGGACGGAGACGATCCGTCGATTCCGGATGCGGACTGACGCAAAGCACCCTGCCATTGCCAAATTCCGTGGAGATGATCGCCGGGGTTCCGGTCATGGTTCCTTGCTGAAGATCGTATTGCGAAACCTCACTCCGGAACCAGGCCAGAACCTGATATTTCGGCAAGGAGTCCAAGCCTGCGGCCGAGACGATCGGGCCATTGTGATAGCGGACCTGCAAGGTATCGGGAAAATCTCCCAAAACGCTTTTCCCCGCTGCGCTTAGTTCCATGGCTACCGTTGCCGAATTCCCCCGATACCACATGCTTTTCTTGCCCAAGCCAGGAACTTCGCGACTTTCACAAAATGTTTGGTGATTGCTGATCCTTAGCGACCACGGGTAATTGGCAGCCGCGAGATATGCACCCGCGCAGATGCCGACATAACCGCCACCTGATTCCACGAAGTCACGGATGATGCCACGCCCAGATTCTTGCAATGCTGCGGCTTCCTTACTCCCACTCCCACCGGGAAACACAACGAGGTCGAATCGCTTCAAAGCACCATCGCGGATGTCTTCCGCATCCACTCGCCAAGCCAATGCTCGCGGGATCTGCAGCGCAGTTTTGACCACTTCATCGGCTCCGTTCGAACTCACTCCTTCATCATCAAAAATGGCAATCTTCAGACCATCGCCATCGGCCGGAGGGGTCATGGATGGCGTGGCATCTGGTGCAATCATGCCAATCTGTGAGAGAAGTTCATGAACCATCACGCGTTGCTGGCGAACCCTGAAGGGCAATCGCTGATCCTTGCTGGTCGTTTCCAAAATCATGGTGGAAGCCCCGAGAAATTCAGCCGTTGCGCGAGCAAGACTCCCTTTGATGGGCGGGCTCAAATTGACAAACTGCAGTTTTTCCTGACCGATGCCCGCATTCACCGCATGCAACATGGATGGAACTGATCGATCTGTTTCGATCGTGTCGCTATCGATGATGGATGAACCGACGGAGCCAGGCTGGAGTTGGTGAAATCCATATCCTTCGTGCAGGTCGATCAGCCAATCCGGTTTTTGCTCAGTGACGAATTCCCAAAGAGATTTGGCTAATGCCCCGGTCGCTTCATTTTTCGATCCCGGTTTGGGAAAATTCCGGTTGAGATCCTGCTCACCCTGTTCTGCACCGGGAACAAACCGGGTGTTGGCTTCCAACCCAAGTGCATTGACTCGCGGGATCACCACAAGCGTCCCTCGGAGAATGTTCCAATTCCGGATTTGTTCCGCTGCAAGTGAGCCTGCCGGTTCATTGCCGTGCACCCCGCCTGTTAGAATCAATTTCGGTCCAGGCTCCTTTCCGTGAATGATGAAATATGGAGTTTCCCAGCGACTCCCAGCCGCGATTTCCCCCTGCTCGATCCCAATTTCCCCCTGCTCGATCCCAGTTTCTATCTGCGAAAAAGCGACACATGCAAACAACAGCCACAGATAAGAAATAGCCCACTTCATGATTTAGAGTGGAGCATCCCAGCTGCTATCGGAACGAGATGCAAGTCACCGAAGATGACAAAATTGCCAGATGGCTTGCAGGTCGATTCTCGAATGGCTCAAGTCAAACGCCGAGCGGTTGAACATTTGGGACTGATGGCCCAGTTGCCTGTGCGAATTTGGTTTTCGCACGAAGCATCAGAGTGCCAAGGAAGAGGTCTGCCAGCGGAAAGACCACATTGAAGTTTTTGTGCATGTAGCGGTGATGCAACAGGTGATGTCCATTCAAACGACGGAACCACCAAGGTTTTTCCACCCGGCGCGCCTTCGGCAAATGCATGCACCAGTGGATGTATTCGTAGGTGCCGTAGTAGCCAGCAAATGCAATGAGCCCACCAAGGGCGAAACTCCATTCCCCAATCAACCAGGATAGCAGCGCGAAGGGGGCAACACCGATCGCAACCAGTACCGGTCCATTCCACCAAGCCATTGGAATGGTTCCCTTATCTTTCTCATCATGAAGGTGATAAGTGTGATCCGCCTTGAACACTTGATGATGCACCACGGCGTGAGCGTGGAAGGCATAACGGAATTTTCCAACCGGGCGATGCATCACATACTTGTGAAGTGTCCACTCGAAGAAGGAGGCAAAAACGACGCCAACAAGGACGCCGACGACACACCACAGTAAGAAAAAAGTCATAAAAGTTAGATCCATGAAATTGGCATAGCCGCGCGGAGTTATAGGGAAGCTCTGCACTTGGCAAGCTCCCTCCTTCAATAAGTTTCCAATTCGAGCAGAACGAATTTGGGAAGAATGAGAGATGGATCAGATTCTATCTTTCCAGAAATCCTCATGCAGAGTCGGTTGGCCCGGGAAGCCGGGAACCACAACTCTTGCAAAAGCTGGCGCATGGATCATGTCCCAGATGTTGACAATTCGCACACTTTCTCCCGTCCATTTTCACCGGGCTTAGCTCCTTGAAAATCTCCGCGCCGACGATCCCAGTGGGCACCGCAATGATCGCAAAGCCTGTGAGCATCATCACCGATGCAAGAATTTTGCCGATCACGGTGACGGGTGCGATGTCACCATAACCCACTGTCGTAATTGTAACAATTCCCCAATACATCGATTGAGGGATGCTGGTAAAACCCGTTCCTTCCCTGCCACCCTCGATCAAATACATCAGAGTACCTTCGATGCTAACAATCGCCATCACAGCAAACAGAAATACCGCGATTTTCGAACGGCTCGCCTTCAAGGCAGATACCAGAAAGTCTGCCTCGCTCATGTGATGGCCCATTTTCAAAATCCGGAACATCCGCAACAATCTCAGAACGCGGATCACAATCAGGTGACCAGATCCTGTTAGAAAAATTTCCAGATAGGTGGGCAGGATGGAGAGCAAATCGACAATTCCGAAAAAACTAAGCGCGTATCTCCGTTTCTTACGCACCACCCACATGCGCAGGGAGTATTCGATGGTGAACAGAATCGTAAACAACCACTCGAACCCTTTTAATAATTCGCGATGGAACACCTCCACACTCTTCACCGTCTCCAGCATCACCACCAAAATGCTTCCTGCGATGAGCCAGAGTAGAACTACATCGAAGGCTTTGGCCCCAGACGTGTCTGAGAGGAAAATGATTCTCCATAGCCGCTCCTTGAGTGGCTCATTTTCTCGATTCGGCTCCGGTGGTGATTCACTCTGCATAAAAGCTGCATCAAACACCAAATGCCGGACTTCGTCAAAGCGCGCTGTCAGGCCCCACGATATCTACTCGCCAAAACGGCGTGAACACGCACAATTCCTAGTATGAACGAATCCGCGTCCAAAGCGCTGCCCGGGCTGATCTGCATTCTTTCTCTCCTGAGCGTGCCCACCGCACTCGGCTGGGATTATCAGGGCCACCGGATGGTCAACCAGATCGCCCTCGCATCGCTGCCTGCGGATTTCCCCTCATTTGTCAAAGAACCTGCAGCCGCCGAACGCATCGCATTCCTCGCAGGCGAGCCGGATCGCTGGCGGAATACCCAGGATCTTCCCATCAAGCATTTCTCCAGTCCGAATCATTATCTGGATTACGAACAAATTCAAATGGCGGGGTTGAATCCTCAGAAGCTCCCCCCCATGCGATATGACTTCGTCACTCAATTTGCAGCTGGACGCGCATCACACCTGGCAGCTTTCCCGAAAGTCGATCCGGAGAAAAATGCAGATCATACTGCGGAATGGCCCGGATTTCTGCCATGGCAAATTGCTGAAGATTATGGAAAACTAAAGTCTGGATTTTCCTATCTGAAAGAACTCGAAGCATTGGGCACGCCCGATGAAATTGCCAACGCAAAGGCCAACATCATCTACATCATGGGCACGATGGGACACTATGTCGGCGACGGCTCACAGCCACTGCACATCACGATTCATCATAATGGCTGGGTTGGTGATAATCCGAATGACTATACACGCTGGTCCGGATTCCATGCCTGGATCGACGGGGGCTTTATTCAACAATCCGGCATTCAGCTTTCCGACATGCTGCCCGAAGTTAAACCAGTCAGTGCGTGGACACTGACTGAAGGCTCGGGAGATCCAGTTTTCGCCAAAGTATTCGAATACATTCAGGCACAGCACGCTTTCGTTGAACCGATCTATCAATTGGAAAAGAAAGGCGCCTTCAGAGCGGAAAATCCGGTGAAATCCGAAGAAGGAAAGAAATTCATTGAGCAGCGATTGCTAAGCGGTGGTCGCACACTGGCAGAAATTTGGCTTACCGCCTATCGCGAAGCGGGCCCTGATTCCTTCCTTCGCCGGGTGCTGGAAGAACGAAAAGCAAAGGAAGCAGAAAGCGCCAAAGAGACGAAGGATAACTGAGGAGTTTTTGAGGAGCTAAAAGCCACATTCGGCAACCGCTTCCCATTGCCGTGAATTTCAGATAGATCATGGCCATGGAAAGCGATTACCGGATGCGATCTAGATTTTGATATGCGTTATGACTTTCAGAAAGAAAATACCATTAATCGCCTGTGCAGGGGTTCTTATTTTAATATTTTTATTAAGCCGATCGAGGAATCCATTAGAACCTTTCCAGAGTCGGGAGAGCGCCAGAAAAAATGCACAAAACTCCTCCTTATTTAATTCTCATGATACGATAGAAGACCTATCAAGCCGCTCGAAAACGAGATTGCATAATGATGAATTGACCGATGAAGATTGGCTTGCAATCAATAGAGTTAAAGAAGAATTCGAAGACTACCTTAAAGAAGAGGAACTTCATCGTGTATATAATGTCGCATCTCATGAAAATCCTGAATATTTTAATGCGTTCACCTATGAGATTTCCATTAAGCCACCAACCAATGATGAAGTCAAAGCGTGGAAGTTATATAAGAAAGAATTGCTCGCCGAGCTAAATGAAAAGCAGATCGGGAAAGCAAAGCTTGCTTTAAATGAATTAGATAAAGAATACTCAGTATATTTGACGAATGAGAAAAAGGTTACGGTAAGAGTTCCTCATGATGAATCAGAGCTTGCCACTTATGGCGAAAGTTTCATCCTTGATCTAAAATCAGGAAGAGACTCTCAGTCCGCATATGCCTCTTCTTTCCCTTCTGGAGGCGTATACAGTTTGCTTAGGTTTTCGGGGCATCGAGCCGATATTTTAAAAGCATGGAGATATGATCATGTATTAACTCTCAAATAAATATGTCTGATGCTTCAAAGTGACGCACGATTCTCTTTTTAGGTCACATCCGAAAACCTCTTACCATAGCCGTAGATTTCAGTTAGACCACAGCATGGGATTTCGACGACCCGGCAGCAACCAGCAGGATCTTTTCGGACAACTTGATCATGATAAAAATGGTGCAACGCATGACGCCGCTCGACAAGTTGACTTCGTTTTCACGATTCAAAATCGTGGTGATGCAAAAATACCACGCGCTTTCCGAGGCGCAGACCAAAGAACAGATTCTTGATCGTTTCAGCTTCATGCGCTTCCTTGACATGGTTCCGGGCGATGCGATTCCCGACAAAAGCATGATCTGGCATTTTTAAAGAAAAGCTGGGAGCCGATGATGTGACGGACTTGTTTGCGGAACAATGGCGATACAGCAGCGCAAAAAGGCAAGGCACGCATTTGCCAGAAGGGGTCAAGGCGCAAACCGCTAACCAAAGCGCAGAAAAGAAAAATCGCAAGGAGAGCTGGATCCGAGCGCGAGCCGAACATGTGTTCGGTGCGCAAGTGTGGCAGATGGGCGCGGACCGGATTGCTAAGATAGGTATCGTAAGAGAGGTGCCTCATTTACAACCTACTTCGACTGGGACAGCTCAATCTACGCGTGGCATGGTGATGAATAGCACGGCAGCCGCCGTCGAGGTCAGCGAAAAAACCACCGAATTTCCCACGATTTATCCGATCCAAGAGACCGCCATGATTCGACTCCGTCACCGGATGTGGCCTTTAGAAAACCCTAATTGGCAACGTCTGCCTTCGCCTCGATCAGCACTGCAAAGTCCGCCACGGTGCTGAGATTTTCAATTTCATTCTCGGATATCGTGACTCCGAATTCTTCTTCCATGGCATGAAGCACTTCGTCCATGGCGAGGGCATCCATTTGTAAATCCTGGCCCAGTTTTTGATCCATGGAAACGGATTCCCCATCGAGATGCAGGGTGGTCGCAATCACTCGGGCAACCCGGTTGCGTAGGGCTTCAGAGACTTGGTCACCAGGCACTGTTTCCCGGGTGGGCGGCCCGTCATCCGAACCAAAGCTTTTGATCACTTCCATCATCAACGGCAACATCTCCTGTTCTTTGGAAATGGAAGTCCAGGCTATCACTTGATGATATGACTTTGCCGTCTCGACCGAATATCGGTGATATACAATATTGATGCCATTTGTTGTGCCTTGAAGCCGATGGTATATCGCCGGGCATCCCCCCATGGTTTGCGATTCTGCAGCCGATAGCTCTGGATTACCCAGTGCCTCAAAAAGTTTACCGGTCGTTAGTTGGTCAAAGTCTTCCAATCCACCCGCGATATCCAATTTGGAATCCGTGATTACCATCGCGCAAACTTGCTCATTCCGACTTGTGGCTCCGATAGCAGCGTAGTCATTCAGGGAAGCTTTCTCCTTCCAGCTTTTGGGAATATCCAGGTGACTGTGTAAATCTTCGGAAAAAATCCGATACTTCGGGTCATCGGTCTCATGGGCCAAACTCGACTTCCCAACGAGGTTCACTACCACACCAACCCCCAACAAACTTGAAACCAAAGCCACCACGCCGGAAAGAACGCACCAAATGACCCAAACGCCCTTGCCCTTGGTGATCGATTTGATGAGTGAAATCATGAACAGCAGCCCGCCGCCCAGAACTCCCGTGGCGACCAAGCCATACACCACCGCTTTTCCAATCAACTCTCCAGTTCCGTCTGCAGACATATCTTGGCATCGTCTCCATTTAGCAATTTTCAGCAAGATGATTTCTCGCCCCGTTAGATTGAGCGAAGCGAGAGAAGATCCATCGACACGGCACGATCCAGCTCCATAAGATTTCCCCAGAGCGCCTTTGCGGTTTAACCATGAAAAAGCAATCCTCCACGATTTCCGTCCAGGCTGGGAAAATCGAGTTTGTCCGTAAAAACTCGATTCACCTGGGGTGGAGAGATCTTTACCGCAACATTTTATCCCTGACGTGGCCGAGATTTTTGCTGGCGGTCCTGGCTGTCTACCTTTTGCTCAATCTACTCTTCGCCACTGCATTCACCTTGGGAGGGCCATGTCTCGCGGAGGTGCCGCAGGGATCATTTCCGGGAGCATTTTTCTACAGTGTCCAAACTTTATCCACGGTGGGATACGGGCACGTTTATCCAAAGACGGCTTACGGGGACATCGTCACCACTTTGGAAATCATGGTCGGGATGTTCTTCACGGCCGCGATCACAGGGCTCATCTTCGTTCGATTTTCCCGGCCGGTGGCCCAATTGCTCTTCAGTGACCATCTGGTGATTTGCCACTACAATGGAATGCCAACGCTCCAGTTCCGAGTGGCGAATCTTTATCATCAGACCATGGTCGATGCCGAGTTTCGTCTGATGATGGTGAGGAAAGAAGCCATTGATGACGAAGAAGATGCGAGGCGATTTCACACGCTCAAACTGGAATACGATCGGCTGATTTTATTTCCCACGGCGCTCACCATTCGCCACGTGATTGACGAAACCAGTCCGTTGTTCGGAGTGACGCCGGCATCACTAGAATCCTCCGCCAGCCGCTTCATGGCCTCGATCGTCTGTGTCGACACTGTGATTCCCGCGAGCGTTCACAGTGAGGCCGATTATTTGTGGAGTGATGTCCGCTTTGATCACCGATTTGTCGAAATTTACCATGAGCATCCAGATGGCCGGATGGAGGTCGACTATGGCAGAGTCCATGAGACCGAATTGCATCCAAAGCGCTTATTTCGGTTAGAAAAATGAGAGTACTTGGCATCCTCCGGCTTGAGCTGGAATTCGATCGACCGCACGGATTGATCCGCAACGTTTGCGAAATCACCGAATTGCCGCTAGGATGAATGTCTGCGGAGCAGGACCTCCGTCAACATTTCCACCACGCCTATTTCTGCCTGTCCGGAATTCAAAAATGCAAAACTCCGTCCCCACCTCCACCGCCAAAGAAAGCCGACTTTCACTGCAACGCCTGCTGGCCAGGTTGCATAAAACGTTTCCTGATGAAGTGGAGTCTGCGGATTGGCAGGCATTTGAATCCCGTCTGGAAGACCACTTCCCTGTCCTGTTCGATCTGTTGTGGAGAATCTACGGGCCGAGCTACGATTTCTTTTTCCACGTAGAAGCCATCCTCCAAACGGCCGCCCAATCCTGGTTGGACCGCCCCGGAGATTTGAAATCTCTCGATGCCATCCGCGAAGGCCATCCGCATTGGTATCAGTCCAATCGCGTGGTGGGCGCTATGGCTTATGTCGATCTTTTCGCCGGAGATCTGGCGGGATTGCGCGAGAAAATCAGCTACCTTAAGGAAATCGGTGTCACTTACCTGCACCTAATGCCGCTCTTCAAAAGCCCGGCGGGCGATGATGACGGAGGCTACGCAATCAGCAGTTACCGCGATCTGGATCCATCGATCGGGACGATGGATGAACTCAGGGAGCTCTCCGCGGAGCTGCGCCAGCAAGGGATGAGCTTGGTATTGGATTTCGTGTTCAACCACACCTCCGACGAACATGAATGGGCGATGCGGGCGCTGGCAGGTGAAGTCGAATACCAATCGTATTACCGAATGTTCCCGGATCGGCATGAGCCCGATGAATACGAGCGAACGCTGCGGCCGATTTTCCCGGACGCGCATCCGGGATCGTTCACTTACCGCACGTCTCTCGGTAAATGGATCTGGACGACATTTAACAATTTCCAATGGGATCTCAATTACGAGAACCCGGCTGTTTTCAATGCGATGGCTGGCGAAATGTTGTTCCTTGCCAACGCCGGTGTGGAGATGCTGCGCATGGATGCCGTGCCGTTTTTGTGGAAGGAAAAAGGCACCTCCTGTGAAAACCTGGAGAATGCTCACCTGTTGATCCAGGCGTTCAACGCCATGGCTCGCATCGCCGCGCCGGCTCTGGTTTTCAAATCAGAGGCCATCGTCGCACCGGATGAGATCAAACGCTACGTTTCAGAGCGCGAGTGCCATTTGTCCTACGATCCACCGCTGATGGTGCAACTGTGGAACTCCATCGCCACCCGCGATGCCCGGATGTTGAACGAGTCCCTGCCCAAGCGTTTCCAGCTGCCATACGGTTGCTCGTGGGTGAACTACATCCGTTGCCACGATGATATCGGCTGGGGATTTGAAGATCGCGATCTATGGGAAATGAACATCAATCCAGGCGATCACCGCTGGTTCCTCAATCGCTTTTTCTGTGGCGAGGAACCGTCGAGTTTCGCCCGCGGAAAACTTTTCCAACTCAATCCCGTCACGGGAGACGCCCGGATCTGTGGGACCACCGCATCGCTCTGCGGATTGGAAAAAGCGCTGGAAGAAAACGACGATTTCCAAATTGGCCAGGCGATCCAGCGGATTCTCCTGCTCCACAGCATCCTTTTCACCATCGGCGGCGTGCCATTGATTTATTTGGGAGATGAAATCGGCCAACTCAACGACCACTCCTATCACGATGACATCGGCAAGGACGGCGATGACCGCTGGTTGCATCGTCCGCCATTCGATTGGGAAAAGGCCGAACGGCGGCGCGATCCAGAAAGCGTGGAAGGGCGCATTTTCAACGGCATTCTAAAGCTTTCTCAAATCCGCAAAAACAACCACGCCTTCAACGAATGCCACACCGAGTTCATCGATACCGGCAATCCTCACGTTTTCGGCTATTTCCGTAGCAGCGAAGGGCAAAGCATTCTCTGCCTCGCCAATTTCTCCGAGCATCCGCAGGATTTGCCGGCAACGCGCCTACGCCAATTGGGAATGCGGAAAACCTTTACGGACATCATCGCAGGGCGCACCATAGTCGCCACCCAAAAACTCACACTTGAGCCATTGCAATTTGCTGCACTGATGTAAGACTCACTCCACGACTTCATCGGCAGCAGGCTGCCACTGACCATTCGCTCCCACGAGATCCGCTCCCCCGAGATCCAATCAACGAATGAAAATCCTAGCATGTCTTCTGCCCGTTCTCCTGGGCACCGCATCTGTCGTTTCCGCTGCAGATGCCTATGTGGAAGGGGAAGTCCTCGTCACTTTCAAACCCGGAGTTGCCGAACAGGACGCCACCACGACGGTGAACGGAAAATCCGCGCGTTTCACCAAACGCTTCCAGCGCATCGGCAAACACAGCAATCGAGTTTCCGGAGTGATTCAACAAGACGGTAAGACAACTGCGGAGTTGATCCAAGAGTTTAGCGCAGACCCTCAAGTCGAATCCGTCGAGCCGGATTACATTCGCCACGTCACTGCCCTTGGCGATGATGATCCACAATTCAGCCAACTTTGGGGACTCGAGAATACCGGCCAGACCGTCAACGGAACCACCGGCACGGCTGGGGTCGATATCGAATTTCAAAGCGCTTGGGCACTTGCCAAACCAGATAGCGACGAAGTGGTGGTGGCAGTCATTGATACTGGAGTCGATATCACCCACCCCGACCTCGCTGATAATATCTGGACGAATCCGGGAGAAATCGCTGGCAACGGAATCGATGATGATGGCAACGGCTACATTGACGACGTCCACGGCTATGATTTCGCGAGTAAGACCGCGACCATCACCGATTCCGGAGAGCACGGAACTCACGTGGCCGGAACCATCGGCGCCACGGGTAACAATGAGATCGGGGTGATCGGCGTGGATTACAAAACCAAGATTCTGCCGCTCAAAGTCTCTACTGACGGAGACACGATGCAAACTTCCGCCGTGATGAGCGCGATCAATTACGTGATCGCCCTCAAGGAAAGCGGCGTCAATATCGTCGCAGTCAACGCTTCCTATGGCGGCAGCTCATTTAGCAACAGCGAATACACCAGCATCAAAGCATTGCGAGATGCTGGCATCGTGATTTGCGCCGCAGCCGGCAATGATGGTACGAACAACGATAGCAGCCCACTCTATCCGGCATCCTACGACAGTAGCAATGTCATCGCCGTTGCCGCGCTAAGCCAAACCAACGGACTGGCGAGTTTCTCCAACTACGGAGCCACCTCCGTCGACATCGCCGCACCTGGAGTGAACATCAAGTCCACCATGCCACTCAGCCTGACCAGCGTCTCCATCAGTTTCACCGCCAATGATGAAGAGATCGATGCGAGCCAGTTGGAATATTCAGAAACCACCGATTCCGCAGGCGTCAGCGGGACCTTGGTCGATTGCGGCATCGGCAACACCTCGGAGTTCCCCACCAGTGTTGCGGGAAATATTGCTCTGATACAGCGTGGCACCCTCACCTTCGCCACCAAGGTCTCCAACGCGAAAGCTGCCGGAGCGATCGCCGCCATCATTTATGACAACACCGATGAGTCACTCAGCGAATCCGCTGGCTGGACCCTCGGCGCGGAAGGCGACTGGTTGCCCGCACTGCAAATCACCAAAGCAAGCGGTGAAGCTCTTCTCGCGACCTTGCCAACCACGGCCACCGTTGTCATCAGCAGCAACACCGACGATGCCTATCAGTTTCTGAGCGGCACCTCCATGGCCACTCCATTCCTCACTGCAGCCGTTGCTTTTTCTGCGAGAAATTTCCCCGAGGAATCCATGAGCGAGCACATTGCCCGCATCCTCAATAACACCACGCCTGTAACCGCCCTGAGCGGGAAAATTGTCACCGGTGGCCGCCTTGATTTACTGAAGATTGTCGATACCGATAGCGATGGGCTTCCCGACTGGTGGGAGACCGAACATTTTGGGGACCTCGCGCAAACGTCATCGGATGATCCCGATAATGACGGATACACCAACCTCGAAGAATTCACCGCAGACACAGATCCTACGGACGCCACCGACTCACCGACTTCTGGAACGACTCAATCCTTGCTGGCGATTGATAGCGTTTCCACCACGACAGATTCCACCGGCAGTCACTTCACCATGACGTTCAATACCGAAGTCGGTTATACTTACGAAGTCGAGTGGAGCGAAACCCTGGAGACCGGAAGTTGGCAAACACTCGGCGATCCGATCACCGGGACGGGATCGGCCGTCCAAGTGTCCGATCCCGATGATATGGCGGATGTGCCAAAACGATTCTATCGAGTCGTGCAGTCAGAATGATTCTGTTACGGTAATCACTTTCCTTTCGGAATGAATTTCGAAGGAGGAGCACCGAGGTATGGGATGGAGCAATCCGTTGGCGTTCTCTTCCCACAATGCCTGCATGCCAAAATCACTTGGGTGCCCGAATGATCAATTCTCCCCACCGCTCTGCCACATGATGGGCAAAGCTGATCTGTGTAGGCGTTTTGGATCCTGATGATTTGCGGGATGGCGATGGTGAAGCAAACGATGAAGAAACCCATTGCTCCCACCCATTCTGCACCGAGCCAATACGCCAGACCGCTGAATCCTCCCATGATCAGAATCGCGAAGAAACTTTTCCGCCCCAATTGATGATACCAAATCTGATGAACGGAATGAAAACATTCTGCAACGTCAGTTGACTCCTTTTCCGGCTTCATCGCTTGAGACGGGTTCTAAAGATCAGGGCACCAGACGTTCTAGCTGGAAATCTTGCCAAGCATTCGCATTGTCCGTGTATTGTTCCAGCGGGACTAAATTGCCGGTCTGACCACCGGGAATGTCCCATGCTTTGCCATCGTGAACGAAGTAGAATTTGAACGTCCCGTTCGTCTTGGGTGCGATGCGCAATTGTTGGTTTGTTAGATTGGAAGTACTATAGCTATATAACTGGCAATCCTCCCCATTGACCGTAGACGCATTGGCCATGCTGATCACCCGTGTCAGGGCATTCAAGCTGGAGGCCTTCATATAGCCATTCGTTGTCCCTTCCAGTCTCCACTTGAACCAAGGATTGTTTTCCCAGGAATATTGAACGATGCGGTCACCATCACTGTTCCCGGAGTTTTCAATGCAAACGTATTTCCCGGTTGAAGCCCTAACAAAGTAGTCCCCCCATGGCTGCAAACGCCATTGCTGGTTATTCGATCCAACATCGGCACTCTGCTGGATACGATCGTTATTGGCAGTGCCCGCCCCTACCACTTCAAGCACCAGGCCGCTGTTCACATTACGAATCTTATAGTAGCCATTGCCAGCATCGACCAAATCAAATTGCTGACCGGGATTGTTTCCCGTGTAGTCGTAGGCATGCAACAATGCTCCGGCGCTTGTAGAGTCCGATTCAATGCAGGCGCACTTGCCACTCACCCATGAACTGATCCGGAAGTGATCGCCATTCTCCGTGGGCGCGAGTGCCCACCGTTGATTCGGTCCATTGTAATCGTAAGTCCACTGATTCACCTGGGCACCGTTTGATGTGTTTCCACTGATCAAATCGATCGCCTTGCCGCTGTTGCGGTTCACGATCATGAAGTAGGCAGGATGCGCCACGGCTCTTCCGGACGGAGCATTGGTATTATAAATCATGCTCGCCCGATCCGCGTTGGCGAAGTCCATCAAGATCGCGCCAAATCTCCCGCTCGGGTTATCATTGAAGAAGGTCGTCAGCTGCGGATTGATGCTGTTCGAGACCGTGGTGATGCTCGGAATTCCCAGAAAGCTGGTGTTCACACCACTCGAAAAATTGACATAGAGCGTATTCGGTCCGCCGTAGCGAGCCTCGTTCAAGATCGCCTTAATCTGATTCCACTTATCGGTATTGCTTGAGACGTTGTAGTGATCCTGCACGCGCAAGGTCCCCCCGGTGCTAAAAGTGGTGTCATCCGGAAAATTTGAGGCATCGATCCCTTTCGGCAAGCTGGATGCACCGAAACGCCGGAACAGCACAATCTTGCCACGAGCCGCACTCAGCGTCGGGATATTTGAACCCAACAACCAGACGCCCGGATTCTGTGCCACATACGCATCGAACGTCGCCTCAAATGAACGCGTCGTATTGGAAGAAGTGTATTCTTCTTTCACGCTCATGATGACGGTTTCACCCGGATTCGCCGTGAGAAACGAGATCGTGGAATTCAGGACATCCGCGAAGTTGAGGTTTTGGTAAACCGAGCCGTGATGGATCGTGAACGCATCATCAATATGCCTGCAACGAATGTCCAAAAAACGGATGCCGGCATTCAATTGCTCTGGAATGGTCAGGTCCTGGCACTTAGCCGTTCCGGGAAAAGACTCATATCTCGCTCCGGTATCGTGGGTTCCCGGGATCGAAAACTGTGAAATCGGAAGCGATCCGTTCAAGGAAGTCATCCAATTGTTACCGGCAGCGGAGGCGGAAGCCGTCAATATCAACAGCATTCCCAATACTTTCGACAGATTGATATTCATGGATTTGTGTAAGGTTGAGCAAGCAACTCTGATTCTACAATCAGAATCCGCATTAATTTCAAACTAATATTCCAGCATGGCATTTACGTCACCAAAGTAGCTCCAAATCCGGCTCCCGCCCGAACGCTAAATGAAGCCAGCGCAAACAGCAGGTAAAAAACCTTTCATTGCTCGCCAACATCCCCGAAGACGGTCGCTCCCATGCATCGCCCCTCACCCGGACAACGTTGGATTTCCACTTCCGAACCCGCCCTCGGCCTCGGCCTCGTCAAATCACTGGATGGCGACCGAGTCGAAATGCGCTATCCAGCCGCAGAGGAAACCCGGATTTATGCGTTGGAAACCGCACCGCTCGTCCGAGTCCAGTTTGCTCCAGGTGATCTGATTTCCGGGCGCGATGGCACTACATTCAGCGTCACCAAAGTCACCGGAGATGAAATTCTAACTTACCACGGCGAGTCCGAGGTTTTGGAAGAAACCGAGCTGCTGGATTCACTGACTTTCATCCGCCCTGAAAAACGTCTGCTAGCCGGATTGACCGATCACCCGCGCGACTTTGATCAACGTCTGCAGGCGCTTGAGTGGAACAGCCATGTGCGTCAATCACCAGCCCGCGGATTTACCGGTGCCCGAATCGATCTCATCCCCCACCAGCTCGCCATTGTCTCTGAAGTTGCAGGCCGGGTGCATCCGCGGGTTCTCCTCGCAGACGAAGTAGGCTTGGGCAAAACCATCGAGGCATGCCTCATCCTTCACGGGCTCCATCTAACAGGTCGTGCGGACCGAGTGCTCATTCTGGTTCCCGAGCCCTTGGTTCACCAATGGTTTGTTGAGCTGCTGCGCCGATTCAACCTGTTGTTCGCGCTCTTCGACGAACCTCGCTGCGAATCCATCGAGACCCATGATCCGCTCAGCAATCCGTTTCTGGATTCCCAACTGATCCTCGCCGCAACCGATTTCCTAGCGTCCCATCCGGATCGGGCCGAGCAGGCAAAATCCGCAGGATTTGATCTGCTGATCGTGGATGAAGCCCATCACCTCGCCTGGTCCCCGGAAGCGGCATCGCCGGGGTATGAAATGGTCCAATCACTGGCCGAAAGCATTCCAAGCCTGCTGCTTCTAACCGCCACGCCCCAACAGCTCGGACCAGCCGGACACTTCGCACGTTTGCGGCTGTTAGATCCTGATCGTTACCCGGATCTGGATGCATTCCTTGCCGAAGCGGAATCGTACACCCCACTCGCCGATGCGGTGGTCGCCTTAAAATCCGGCACCATCCCGGATTCCATGGATCATTTCGCCGCGGACTCACCGCGCGTGGCGGAACAACTTGCATCGCTCCGAGCTGGCAATGAATCCGCCCGCTCAGTGCTGATCGCGGATCTGGTCGACACCTTCGGAACGGGACGCGTCCTGTTCCGCAACACCCGCGAGCGCTTGAAAGGATTTCCAAAGCGCATCCCTCACCTCCATCCACTCGCAAAAGGTGCCTCGCCCTACACCTGGCTCGCCCAGCTCATGCGGGATTTGCCAGAACAGGAAAAAGTTCTGCTCATCACCAGCTCCCCAGAGGCGGCAATGGCGGTCCAAGAAAAGTTGCTGGCGGAAATCCAGGTCGAATCCGCACTCTTCCACGAAGATCTAACACTTCTTCAGCGCGACCGGAATGCCGCCTGGTTTGCAGACCCGGAGGGTGCGCGCATTCTCATCTGCTCGGAGATCGGCAGCGAAGGGCGCAATTTCCAATTCGCCCGCCAACTCGTCCTGTTCGGTCTGCCACGCGATCCGGAATTGTTAGAACAACGTATCGGCCGACTCGATCGCATCGGCCAAACCGGCGACATCCACATTCACATTCCCTACGGCGAACATAGTAAGTCCGAATTCCAGGCGCGCTGGCTTCATGAAGGCCTCGATGCTTTTTCCGCACCACTCAAAGGCGCGACCACGCTCGCCACCACCCTGCTCCCTGAGCTTGAAGAACTGGAAGACATCCAGCAGCTACCGGCATTCCTCAAACGCAGCCAGGACTTCAAAGCATCCATCACGCGACAACTCGCCACCGGTCACGATCTTTTGTTAGAACTTGGTGCCCCTCCGGCGGAAAAAGCAAAGCATCTGCGCCAAGCGATCGAATCATCCGACTCGAACATCCGGTTTGAGAAATTTGTGCTCCGTCTGTTCGATTTCCTCGGTCTGGACGTCTCTGATTTATCCCATCGCAGCCATCACTTCAATCGGGGGCAGCGCCAAAGCGAGGCATTTGCCGATCTACCGGAAGACGGTCTCTCCGCGACCTTTGATCGAAACATCGCACTGGCTCGTGAAGATCTGGCGATGCTCACGCCTGATCACCCGATGTTCCTCGGGGCGCTGGATCAGTTGTTAGACAGCCCTGCCGGCAATGCTTCCTTTGCTCGATGGAAATCCGGCAAAGGCAAATCTGTGATCCTTGAATGTGCCTTTGTGTTGGAAGTCGTTGCTCCAAAACGATTGCATCTGGATCGCTTCCTTCCCCCCACCCTCATTCGGATTCTGGTGGATCATCAGGGAGCTGAGGTAACACAACAACTGCCCACAGCTCTCCTTCAACCCGGTGACGCCCGCAAACTGGTTTCTCAGGAGACTTTCAGAAACACGCTCTTCCCGAAAATGCTCGCCGCAGCGGAACAGCTCGCGCAAAAGCAAGCTGCTCCACTCACGCAAAAAGCCGACAAACTCTCCAAGGAGTCACTTGAGGCCGCGATTCTCCGACTGCAGGATCTGGCGGTGCGCAATTCCACCGTTTCCAGCAAGGAAATCGACGCATTGCACAAAACCCGCGACGAATCGATCGCCCTCATCAGCAAACCAAGAATCCGCCTGGATTCACTGAGACTGATCTGGAAGGACTGAAAAACCCGTTACGTAGGTTTCTGCTAAAACGAATCAGGATCCGCTAGCTGTTTCTCGTCCGGCTCAAATTGATGAGAACCTTTGAATGGACCATAGGCTTGGCGATGCTGCCGCAGAGCAGGAATGAAAAGTTCAGTCTCAATGCCATCGCGCTCTCCTCCATGGATCTTGCAGGTCAAAGTATACATCAATGGAAAATCTTTGGGGATCTCATCGCTCCTTGCATGATAAGCGCCAAGGTCAACTTTGGTAATTTCGATCCGGTCGCACTCAAATCCCCATTGTGACCAAACGAAATGCTCCTTCAACGCGGTAGTCACCTCTTCCCGGTTCAGCACTTCGTAATCTCCGATTTTCTTCCAACCGCGCAGAGTACCAGCGAATTTACAAAACTCCCCACCATCTCCAATTGAGCATGCCAGCGAACCTCCAAAGCCATGCCAGACTGCTGGTAGACCGCCAATCTGCTGTGCAATGTTGAGAGTCATTCCATACTTATATTTTTTTTCAACTTTAGTCCCGTATGCATACATTGAGGAATAATCGACGCGACAGAGGACATCAAATCCATCCGGGCCATCACCGTGTCGGTAAAACTCATTCTCATCAATTCCAAGCTTTGCCATCCACTCACGCGCAATCTTCATCCCCTCTTCCTTGCTCGGCAGAGGCTTCACAATAGGCCTTTGATGTTCATCCCTTTCGTATGAATCGTATTTAGCGACTTCGACATCAATCATGCGAATATTTGGGTTCCCGCCGATTATCTGCCGACCTTTCGAAATTCGATCTCCATAACAAAATCCCCCTTGTTTGATCGTGCCATAGAATTTCTGAAACTCAGATTCCGGGATTGGCTTCATGTGGTATGCTTCCGCAACTTCCTTGAACTTGGAAAAGTCCATGGGACGTTCTCCGTGCACACAGACCGGAGCTTTCTGATGGAACCATTTGCTATCTGCACTCCAAGTGATGTCTCCGAATGTTGCAATCCCCCGGTGCCCCATCAACCTTTCGGGAACTTTGGAAAAGCGGATTTCTTCGGCATGCAATGGAACCATGCACAAGCATAGTAACAAGAAGATGTAGATTTTCATTCGTAGTAAGAATCGTGTTTATCTAATCGCATTTGATTGCCATCTCCATTTGGCTGGGTGAAGCTTTCGTATTTCACTCCTGGTAAGGTATCTCCTTCGCATTCCGGCCAGTAAACTGACCTGGCATTCCGGATCGTACTCACCGTTCCATTGGACTTATTTGTCTTGCTGTTGTCCGAATGAAGCCAGGCGTAATCAAGTGCATTAACTAAGGTCATCTCGGAATCCTGCTTGTCCTGCTGAAGGGCCGCCGTCGAAAATGCCTCGCCGAATTTCCCGTCGATATCGACTGAAGTGGTAAAACTTCCGAGAATATGAAGGCCCGGGCCGATTTGGAGAGTTCCGGCATTTTTCATCGCATCATAAATATCGTGCAATCCCGAACCATTGTGGGCGGCAACCCGCAGATAGTTGCAGCTGATGACATACATCCACTTCAGTTTGCCTGAGCCGAACTTAGGATTTGTGCCGCTCTGTAGCCAAACAGTCTGGCTAGTTCCGCGATCCGCAATGAACGGCAAATAGTGTTGCGGGGGTAGGGTATGTTGCTGGCCCGGCACATCGGTATAAGTACCTCCTGACGAAGCCACACCGTGACCAATAAGAAAACCCATATCATAGTCGTTATAAGCGGTTCCGAGTTTAATATCAACTGCTGGGGATCCGTATCTTCCCCACGGCTGGGCATTGTATTTGTTGTCTGGCAGCCAAAAATTCACTTTCCAGCGGGGAGCCTTACCAATTCCGTCTTGTAGTCCCCCAATCAATGCCTGTGGCCCTGCGCCGAGCGGAGTCCATGGTCCCCACGATCTCTCGTAGGTTGAGCCTCCTGTGGTTAAAATTTGAGTCCACCACTCCGGTCGATATATAGTACGCTCTGCTCCCAGCAAGGTCTCTCCGAGAGCCAGGAGTTTGAACTGCGTGGGACCATTGCGAATCAGAAGCGGCTCGGAATTTCCAATATCACCAGGAATTGATAGGTAAAAGTCAGCATTATACGGCCCATCCGGCGCGGTTGATCCGTCATCCATCGTTCCATCCCATTCAAAGGTGATCTTCCCAGGCCCTGGCCCTGGTTCCTCCCCACTGTGTTGCCGCACCGGATTGCCATACTCATCCGAAATGGTGAAATGGTAGGGTATTATATCCATAGGCTGACCACCACTTGAGATATAGGAAAACTCAAAAGATATCTCGGTGGAAGTCGGATCTCCCGGTTCACCTCCATTGATTTGATCTTCACTTGCCCGAATTCCTGTCAAACCCGGATCATCATTGATAAATGCCACCTCAGGCGTCCTCAGCACCACTGTTGCCGATGTGTCGACTCCATCTTCGGGAGTTGTATAGGAACTGCAATCGATTCTCGCATACACCGAATGGGAACCTGACCGGACCAGGGATCGATTGATCGAATATGTATAGGTATTTGAAGTTGTCTGGTTGCAATAGCCTACCCGCTCTCCATCAATCATCAGCTCGACCAATCCGGGTCCCATGCCGCTGGGTAGATTCGTGGTAACGATCGCCTGGTTCGATAGCGAATCGATGGCAACGGTTCCGCCGAAAGTGCTGGTTCCATCGCCGCCAGACGCATCACTAACCACTTCTGATGCATAGCCAGTTTCAACGACTCGGTAAAAGCGCTTGCTGGACTGGGACCATTGCCCCCAAGTTCCGGTATCGCCAACGACCGGCATAAAATCAGCACCTGGATACCATTCTACCAAATCATCGGAAAACTCGACGCGGAATAGTCCACCTGGTTCACCCTGCCAAGCCAGTAAAGTTTGCCCATTGGACAAGCGCTCCATGGCAATGATTTTCGTAACAACAGGTGCCCCCGTGGAACAGAGCATGGTGCTGGGCCATACCAAATGGATCGACGACGTTTCCCGGGATTCGTCGCTTGTTTCAGCAGCCTTAGCCTTTCTTCCCAAGTGGGGAATTTCGTCCAGGCTTTTCATCACTCCTCGCTCCGTGAGCAATTTGCGAAACCTGCCGAGTTTCTCCTGATCCCTTGCCCTTTTTTGAACCGCAATCTCTTTACGAATCTCCAAGGCAACTTCCGCCTTCACTTGCTGGATGGGTAGATCGCCATGTTCTGGATCTGTGAAATCCAACATCTCTTCGTAATTCGACTTCCCGTCACCATCGTCGTCATTACCGGGCCGGGTGATGTCGACCTTCGGAAATAGATGAAGCCATAAGTCATCCCAGCCATCCTGATTTAGATCCGAAATGGCAAATCGTGTTGATCGCCCTGATTGATTGCCACCGCTTTCCGGGTTCCCCCATCCAGTCGACCACCCACCTAGCAACAGCACCACTCCGTAAGCATAGGGTAAAAAATTACTGCCAAAGCTACACATGATTGAAACGAATAGCGAAACCATTTCAATCTGTAAAGGTATTATGACAACATCTCGGAATCCGAAAGCCACGTCGCACCCTTTCAGCTCTCTGAACTCAATCTGCAACAAGGCAAGTATCGCCCGAATGGACAGCCAGCCACATCACCAAGTAAAACAAATGCCAGGCAGTTTGGTGAACCTGCCTGGCATCGGATTATAAACAGCCACGATACCGCAAGGACCGTGGGATCAAGTTGAGCGAATTAGCTGCCGGGGAAAATCTTGGTATTCTCATCCCGCCTGCCGGTTGGGCCGCCAGTTCCTCCTGGGCCTCCAGAACCGCCTGGAGGTGGACCGGGTGGCCTTTTCCCATCGGTCCCATTTGGGGGAGGGCCCGGCGGGCGTGAAGAATCTCCACCTCCTGGAGGACGACTACCGCCCATTCCCTGACCGCCTTCTTTCCATTCAGCCTTCGGATCGATGCCCACCACTAAAGCTGCAATGTAGCGATCTTTCTGCTCGCGAATGGAACAGTAGGAACCTTCCCCTGCCTGCGTGGCGATCCCATCCAAGCTGTTCAGGGTGTCTCTTGTCTCATCGCGATGGTAAACCGGATGCTTCAGGTAAATGTATTCGCTCAACGCATCCGGGAAAAAGATCTGGCTGGTGAGCACGGTCTTCTCATCCAAAAATACCTTGTAGTGGAGGTGCGTCGTCCGGCCTCGATACCAGCCTGGATAAATGGTCTCAAAAGTCACCACGCCGAACTCATCCGTCATCTGCGTTCCACGGAGGAAGGTTTTCTTTTCCGCGCCTTCCTCGGCCTGCATTTCAAAACCCGAGTAATTCCCCGTAGCGTCACAATGCCACAGATCCACCCGAGCACTTTTGACCGGCTGGCAATCCGCTGTCACCACTTGCACTTTGAGCCGCAACAGAATGCCTTTGCGGTCCTCGGTGATGTCACTTCTAACCAATTTCGGATCCACATAATACGGCCCTTCGGTCGTCTCCGGCATCACCGAGGCGACGTTGGTTGAAATCAGTCCCATCGTCGCTGCAGCTAACGCTAATTCATGGGAAACGGCTGATGTTTCTTCTTCGCCAAATGCATAATTTGCAAATAACGCAGTCGTCGGAGCGGCGATGAGCGCCTGTAGTAAATTGCGGCGTCCAATCAATGGTTGGGGGGATTCCTGAGGCTTCATAAGTATTAAGGTTTTGGATGATCCCTGAAATTTGGATCAACCGATCCATCATGCGCGGAATCACCAGAACTAACCGCAGCAAACCCCTGTTGGTTGCGGGAAATCTCGGATCTCCCGCATCGAAACAAATCGGCCAACGAGTCCATGATGCCTAACTGGCTTCATGATTGACCCGTTGGCCGTTGACTCTTTGAATTTTTCTGAAATCAGACTTTCATCAGGTCGGCTTCTTTCGCGACCGCATGCTCGTCGATTTTTTTGGTGAACTGATTGGTCAGTTCCTGAACCTGCTTTTCGAAATCCTTCTGGCTGTCTTCGGTAAGCAAATTGTCCGCCTTCATCTTTTTCGCCGAATCCATGCCTTCCTTGCGGGCGGCACGCAGACGCACCTTGGCTTCCTCGGCGAGTTGCTTGATCAGCTTCACCATGTCGCGACGGCGCTCTTCCGAGAGCTCCGGAATTGGCACGCGAATCGAGCGATCTGCGGCGGCTGGATTGAGGTTCAGTTTCGATTCACGAATCGCCCGCTCGATGTCACGAGTGGTCGATGGGTCAAACGGCTGAACCACCAACATCCGGGGTTCTGGCGAGTTGATCACCGCGAGGCTCTTCAGTTTGCTCACCGCACCGTAAGCATGAACGTGGACGTCGAGATTTTCGATCAGAGCAGGGCTTGCCTTACCAGTGCGAACACCAGCGAACTCGTGGAGCAGGTAGTCCACGCATTTCGACATCGCATCCTCGACTTCTAAAATTGCTGTATCCGGGTCCATAATCTGTGGGGGTTAGGGAAAAATCATTCGCCGTGAACCAACGTGCCGATCGGCTGGCTGCGGAGGGCATGGGAAAGGTTGCCATGCGGGGCGAGGTCGAACACCACGATCGGAATGTGGTTGTCCATGCAAAGGCTGAATGCAGTGGCATCCATGACGCTCAAGCGCTTGGAAAGGCACTCCTGGAAGGTGACAGTCTCATAGCGGACGGCATCCGGATTTTTGCGAGGATCGCTATCGTAAACGCCATCGACCTGGGTCGCTTTCAGGATGATGTCCGCATTCATTTCGCTCGCGCGGAGTGCGGCAGTGGTATCGGTCGAGAAAAACGGGTTGCCGGTGCCAGCTGCAAAAATCACCACTTTTCCAGTCTCCAGTTGATGCTCGGCACGGCGGCGGATGAATGGCTCCGCAACGTTTTTCATCTCGATCGCCGAATGGACGATGCAGCTCACACCGTGATGCTCAAGAGCGCCCTCAATGGCCAATGCATTCATCACCGTAGCCAACATGCCGACGTAGTCAGCGGTCGCGCGGTCCATGCCACGGGCGGAAGCACTGGCTCCGCGCCAGAAATTTCCACCGCCGACCACGATGCCGAGTTCCAGGCCGGTATCGATCGCTTCGCGAATCTCGACCGCGATGCGGTCCACGATTTCTGGCGAAATATTGTCCCGTGAACCAGGTTCACGGAGAGCTTCGCCGCTGAGTTTCAAGATAGCACGTTTGAAAGGTCGGGGATCGGCAGGCTTCGAGGTCATAGGTTGGTAGTTGGACGAAAGGGAAGCGGAATCACCCCCTGTTTGGAAAGGCTAAATACCATCCGATCCAAGGTTCAGGGCGCTCCGGGCATTTCAAAAGTCACATCGAGGTCCTTCAGGGATGCCTTCGCGTCGTCGACTCCCATGATCACGACCTTGACCTTCAAAATGTCCGCTTGCGGAGCTTGATAAACCTCAAGCGTCTTACGCAGAGCGACAATCGCCAGGTTCAGCACCTGGCGGCTGGTCAAATCGACATCGGCGGGAATTGATAAATTCGCCACATCTAGCCGCACCAGCAAGCCGTCATCGGTCATCTCGCCACTGATTCCGACATTGCAGAGCACCAGCAAATTCACCTCATCCACCGTGTAATTCGGGTTGTTCGTCGGCACCTTGTGCGGACTGCGGATGGAATCGACCAAAACTTCCGGAAAAGCACCCGTTAGAGCCATGGGCCGACAAAGCACCGTTGCCTGGAGAGCTTCGCCGATTTCGGAAATCGCATCGTCGCTGTCGGTGCCGTGCAAACTCAAGGGTTCAAAAATCGGCACCATGCTGATGGTGGTAGCGCGCGCGCCGGTCAGAAATAACGCACTCGCCAGGATCGCTAACTTTACGACTTTCATGAGGTTCAGGGTATTTCCGCGTTGGTGACTTGGCCAGTGGGAAAATGGATCATGCCCATTGCCGTGTTCGTCATTCTCACCACTTGCCAAATCTTCCCATCCGCCGTTCGATGGGGCATGGATTTTCTCGCCCGCGCCCGGTCCGTCATTGAGATCGAAACAGATGGACTGCGGCAAATGTCTGCCCGGCTCGACGCATCCTTCACGGCAGCGGTCGAAATCATGCAATCGACCCTGGACCAACGGGGCAAAATCATCGTCGTGGGCATCGGAAAATCCGGCAACATCGGCCACAAAATCGCCGCCACCCTGAATTCCACCGGCGCCACGGCGGTCGTTCTGAATTCTCAAAACGCCCTTCACGGCGATCTCGGAATCGTCTCGGACGGCGATGCCGTCATTCTGCTCTCCTACTCCGGAGAAACCTCCGAACTCCTTGATTTGCTGCCATTCATCAAGCGATTCGAAGTCCGAATGATCGCCATGACCGGCAAGCCCAGCTCCACCCTCTCCCAGCACTGCGATGTCACGCTTGATACCTCGGTCGACCGTGAAGCCTGCCCGCTGAACCTCGCGCCGACCTCCTCATCCACCGCGATGCTGGTGATGGGCGATGCCTTGGCGATGGTCCTGCTGGAAGCACGCGGTTTCACCGAGGAGGATTTTGCCAAGTTCCATCCGGGTGGCTCGCTTGGCCGCGCGCTTTTGACCAAGGTCTCCGACATCATGCGATCCGATGCCGCGCTGCCGATCGTCTCCGAAGCGGCGACGGTGATTGATGCCCTGCACATGATGAACCAAACCCGCTCCGGTGCGGCGATCATTCTCACGCCCGAGGGCAGGCTCGCCGGGATTTTCACCCACGGTGACTTTGCCCGTTCCTTCCAAAAAGATCCGATGCTGGGCCAGCGACCCGTGGTTGAGCTGATGACCCGCAATCCGATCAGTGTGGATGCCGACTCATTGGCCGTCGAAGCCGTTAAAATGATCGGCCACAATCGGATCGATGACGTGGTCGTGCTGGATGCCGATGGCAAGCCGATCGGGCTCATCGACACACAGGACTTCGCCCGCTTGAAAATCATCTAACCGGCATGGGCCGAATTTCCATCATCGGCGGCGGCCCTGCCGGATTGCGCGCTGCCGAAATCGCTTCCGCGGCCGGGGCTGAGGTCACGTTGTTTGATGCCAAGCCATCAGTTGGCCGAAAATTCCTGATCGCCGGCAAAGGCGGCCTGAATCTGACCCATGGCGAAGATCTCGCATCCTTCGTCACCCGCTACCGTGGGCCGGATTTGGCGAACGATTTTTTCCAAAAGCTGATTGGCGAATTCACCCCACAGGATCTCCGCGCCTGGGCGGCAGACCTTGGTGTTGAGACCTTTCAGGCCAGCAGTGGACGGGTTTACCCGAAAGCACTCAAAGCCGCTCCGCTGCTCCGGCGATGGGTCGGCCGATTGAAGGAAAACGGCACGCGATTCGAAATGAATCACCGGCTTGCTCGCATCCAACCCGGTAGCCCGATTCGGCTCGAATTCGGACAGGGTGCCAGCCACGAAACCGATGCCGTCATCCTCGCGCTCGGCGGCGGTTCCTGGCCCAACACCGGTTCAGATGGATCATGGACCGAGGTTCTAACCAAAATCGGCGTGCAAATCCACCCACTGCAACCGGCCAATTGTGGCTGGGAGCATGCTTGGCCGGATGAAATCGTCGAAGTCATCGAAGGTCAGCCGCTGAAAAACATTCACGTCCGCGCTCGCAACCAGCTCGCGATCGGCGAGTTGATGCTCACCCGCTATGGCCTGGAGGGCGGAGCAATCTATCAGCTCGGGCACGAACTTCGTTCGCAAGCCCATCCAGCGATCGCCATCGATTTCAAGCCGACCTTTGACGAAGCCGGCCTCATCTCAAAGCTCGGCAATCCGCGCAAAGACTTCCTGAAAATCGCCAGATCCGCCTGGAAACTCAGCGATGCAGCCCACGCCCTGCTCTCACAAAAGGACTACCCGAGCATCGAATCTCTGGCGCGCGAGGTGAAGCATCACGTGATTCCCCTCACCTGCCCTCGGCCGATTGAGGAAGCGATTTCATCAGCCGGTGGCATCGGTTGGTCGGAATTGAATGAAGACCTGATGCTCAAGAAACTGCCCGGTCTGTTTGCGGCGGGCGAAATGATCGATTGGGAAGCCCCCACGGGCGGCTATTTGATGCAAGGTTGCTTCGCGACCGGGACTCGTGCCGCGCATGGTGCATTGGCTTTTCTGAGACAATTTGATTGAAACGTCGAATTTCTGACTAGTCCTAGGACCGGGCTTCGTATGGGATGCCATCATGAAATCCCTCTTTTGCTGGATGATTTGCGCGGTCGTGGCTCACGCAGCCCCCGCTCCGGCCGAATCCGCTGCGACTGAAATGGCCACCGCGGCGAAATCGTTTTTGAGCAGCTTGGACGAAGCGCAAACGGGCAAAGCAAGTTTTCCCTTCGCCGCAGAATCGCGCGAAGACTGGCATTACATCCCGAGGGATCGCAAGGGACTTCCGGTCGGCGATTTGACCCCGGAGCAGCTTGAGCTTTGCAAGCAGTTGCTGCATTCCGGAATGAGCGAAAACGGAGTCACTAAGGTTGAGACCATCATTTCGCTCGAAAGCCTGCTCGCGGAAATGGAGAAAAATCCAACTTACCGTGATCCCAAAAAATACGCCGTCACCCTGTTTGGCGATCCCACTGCGGATGGAACCTGGGGTTGGAGCTTCGAAGGACATCACGTCTCGGTGAATTTCACGATCGTCGCAGGTAAATCCATCTCCTGCACGCCGTCGTTTTTAGGAGCCAATCCGGGCATCGTCAAAGAGGGCGAAATGGCAGGAACTCAACCGTTGGCGAAGGAAGAAAACCTCGCCCGGACTCTCGCTGCCACCCTCCAGGAAGCCGGAAAGCCTGTGATCTACTCCGAAAAAGCGCCCGCCGAAATCCTCACCGGAGCGAACCGGAAGGTAACCCAGCTTGAGGAAGTCGGCATTTCAGCCGCCGACATGACGGCCTCGCAAAAGCGCGCCCTGCTCGATTTGATCGGCGAATACGCCAATCGCTACCGCCGCGAAGTTGCGAACAAGGCCATGGGTCGCGCGCGGGAAGACTTGGAAAACCTCCATTTCGGCTGGGCCGGCAGTCTCGCCCCCGGCGAGGCGTATTACTATCGCATCCAGGGAAAACGCTTTCTCATCGAAGCCTGCAACATCCAGAACAACGCCAATCACATCCACACCGTTTGGCGGGATTTCGATGGAGATTTCGGCCGTGATGTTCTCGCGGAGCATCTCAAGGATGAGCACCCCGCAAGTGAGTAACTCAGCTTAACAGCTCGCGGAACCGTGGCAGGATCTTTTTGAACAACGAGTTTTTCCCACCGCGCGAAAGCTGCAGGGCGATCAGTTCGGTAGCAGGCTCTGGATCCGCCGGTGACACCGAGCTGGCGTGATACATCGGAGATTCGATCTTCCGCAGCACCATGCCTGACTCCTTGTTGCACTTCAGAGAAACGGTGGTTTCGCCCGCACTCATCACCAATTCGCCCAAAGCAGCCGAATTCGGATCGGCTTCGAGCACGATCGCGATTTCTCCACCTTTTGCGGCAAAGGAGAACTTCGTCGCGCCCTTCTCCGGTTTCGCAGTCGGATTCCATCCGGCCTGAATCGACAGCCACGCGAGCAACTGCAACGCGCAATTCCGGTGCTTGGGATGATGGACGATGCGAATGCTCTCCATCTTCGGCAATGCGGCCTGCGCGACGGGATCGTCAAAAAGTCCGGCAACACCGACGCGGAATTGCCAGGTCCGTGTCCAAGCGAGATCCTGCAGGATCAGCTTGCTGCTGGCTTCCATCGCTTCAGTGAGACGATCAAAAGTCGCCGCAGGTTGCTCCCACGATGAGCTATCGACAATCAGACGATCGATCACGCTGGCAAGGCGCTCCGTGAAAATATCCGAAAGCTCGCCCTGCCACCAAAACACCAGCGGCAAGTCGGAATCCAGATGCGAGAACACCGTATTGCGGAATCGTCCGGTCACCCTGCCGGTCAAATGGAAGGCAACCTGCTCACAGCAAATCGACTTTTTGCCGTTGGCAAGATGGCAATGAGTGGTGATCCACGCACGCAGGCTCTTTTCTTCGATCGAGCGATCGATTTCGACCAGAATCGCCCGGCAGGCGTGGTCCTGGGTGAGGCAACGGATGAACGCGGAGTTCTCGGCCAGTGAGCCTTTTTTCTCCGAGTAAATCACGAGATTCATCAGGGACGCATTGGTCCGTGCCTCGTCCTGAGCCCACAGGTTGCGCAGCTCTTTTTCGATCCCGGAAACCGGAACCTCCATGCCGATGTCGGATAAATCCTGAATCATGGGAGAGTTGGGTTGGAGCTCACAGGCGGCGCCAATCGTGGCCGTCCTTCTTGATCAAATCATCTGCTTCTTTCGGTCCCCAGGAACCGGCGACGTATTCAGCCATCGGCGGCGGGTTGTCCGATTGATGCCAGGCGTGCTCGATGTGGTCGATGAAGCGCCAGGCTTCCTCCACTTCGTCGCGGCGGGCGAAGAGCGTGGCATCGCCAGCGATCGCATCCAGCAACAGGCGCTCGTAAGCTTCCGGGCTGCCTTTGCCAAAGCTGGTGGAATAATGGAAATCCATCTTCACAGGCTCCAGCCGGAGACTGGTGCCGGGGATTTTCGAAACCATGCGCAGCGAAATTCCTTCGTCCGGCTGAATTCGGATCACCAACACGTTGCCACCGGGAACGCCGCCGGTAAGCGCGCCAAAAAGCACGTTCGGCGCGTCTTTGAAATGCACCGAGATTTCCGTCGATTTCTTCGGCAGTTGCTTGCCCATGCGGATGTAAAACGGCACGCCGCTCCAACGCCAGGTATCGATCAGCAAACGAACCGCCACATAGGCTTCGGTATCCGATTCAGGGCTCACGCGATCTTCCTGGCGGTAGCCGAGGACCTCTTTGCCATCGACATGACCGGCGGTGTATTGCGCGCGGACGACGTTTTCAGCGACTTTCTCCGGTGTATCCCACTGGCGGAGCGAGCGGATGACCTTCACTTTTTCGTCGCGAACTCCATCGGCCGAAAGATCGGTCGGAGGCTCCATCGCCACCAAGCTTAGCAGCTGCAACAGGTGATTTTGCACCATGTCGCGCAGCGCGCCGGATTTTTCGTAATATCCGCCACGTCCGCCTTCCATGCCCAGATTCTCCGCGCAGGTGATCTGCATGTGGCTGATGTAGCGGCTGTTCCACAACGGTTCGAAAATCGCATTTGCGAAGCGGAGCACCATCAGGTTCTGCGCCGTTTCCTTGCCGAGATAGTGGTCGATCCGGTAGGTCGCGCTTTCGTGGAAGGTCGAGTTGACCACCTCGTTCAAGTGCTTCGCGGTCGCCAAATCGGTGCCGAACGGTTTTTCCACAATCACCCGCGCCCAGCAGCCATCCTTCGCCTCGTTCAGTCCGGCATTTTTGAGCTGGATCAGAATGTCGTCGAAAAATTCCGGAGCTGACGCGATGTAGAACAAACGGTTGCCCTTGCCACCGCGCTCTTCATCGATCTGGTCCAGCCGTTCAGCGAGACTCTTGTAGCCGTCCGCATCGTTGAACTCCGACTTGTGATAGAAAATATTCTCCGCCAGGTGACTCCAAACTTCGTCATCGTGACCGGAGCGGGAAACCTTCTTGTTCAACTCTTCCAAACCGGAACGAAATTCTTCGTCCGATTTATCCCGGCGGGCAAAGCCGATGATCCGAACGCCAGTCGGCAATTCGCCATCCACCGCCAAATTATAAAGCGCTGGCACCAACTTGCGATGGGTCAAATCTCCGGTAGCACCGAAAATTACAATCGAGCAGGGTTCCGGACGAGAACGGGAAACCAGATCTTCACGGAATGGATTCATAAAGGATGTATCAGGGATATAAGAATTCGGCCGCCGCAAACGGACGGCTGAGATTTACCAAGGCAGAGGGAATGCCCGGTTGAAGGTAAACACGCGTTCGCGGATCGCATGCAGTTTCTCAACATCCTCGTGAACGGACAAGGCTTCATGAATGAAATCGGCCACCGTTTCGACATGAGCTTCTTTCATGCCACGAGTCGTCACCGCCGGGGTGCCGATCCGGATGCCGCTTGGCTTCATCGGGCTGCCGGTATCGAATGGAATGCCATTCTTATTCACCGTGATGCCTGCTTCGTCCAATGCATGGGATGCAACCGCGCCGTTCAGACCTTTGGGTCGGAGATCCACCAGCATCAGGTGGTTGTCCGTGCCGCCGGATACGATGCGGTAGCCGTGCGAAGCAAGACGGGCGGCCATGGCTTGGGCGTTCTTGACGATCTGCTGCTGGTAACCCTTGAATTCCGGCTTGAGCGCTTCACCGAAGCACACGGCCTTTGCCGCGATGACGTGCATCAGCGGGCCGCCCTGAATGCCAGGAAACACTTGGGAATCGATCTTTTTGGCGAACTCTTCCTTGCACAAAATCAGACCACCGCGCGGACCGCGGAGTGATTTGTGAGTGGTGGAGGTCACGAAATCCGCATGAGGGACTGGCGATGGATGGACGCCTGCGGCAACGAGACCAGCGATGTGCGCCATGTCGACGAAAAGATAAGCACCGATCTCGCGGGCCAGCTTGCCCATGCGCTCGAAATCGATTTCCCGTGGATAGGCCGAAGCTCCGACGGTGATCAAAGCTGGCTTCAGCTCACGAGCCGTGTTTTCCAGCTCTTCGTAATTGATGCGCTCATCATCCGGGCTGACGCCGTAATGAGTGACATCGTAAAATCGGCCGGAGAAGTTTGCCTTGTGACCGTGGGTCAAGTGGCCGCCGTGGGCCAGGTCCATGGTGAAAATCTTATCGCCGGGCTTCAACACGGAGAAATACACCGCGGTGTTGGCCTGAGAACCGGAATGCGGCTGAACGTTGGCGTGTTCCGCGCCGAAAATTTGCTTCGCGCGATCGATCGCGAGTTGCTCGACCACGTCGACATTTTCACAACCGCCATACCAGCGGCGGCCTGGATAGCCTTCTGCGTATTTGTTGGTGAGCAAGGAGCCCTGCGCCTCCATGACGGCAGGCGAAGCGAAGTTTTCAGACGCGATCAGCTCGATGTTGTTGCGCTGGCGCTTTTCCTCCGCCGTGATCGCTTCGTAGATTTCAGGATCGGTCACGGCGATGCGGCTGCCGGAGGATTTACAAACCCGGGCCGTGTGACGCCCGCCTTCGAAGGACGTGGTTAGAAATGCATCGACCATCGCGATGCCGGTCGCCGCATCGGTGTATTTCCCGGCGAGGCACAGCACGTTGGAATCGTTGTGCTGACGGGTAACCGTAGCTTCTTCAACGGTGCGAACATTGGCCGCGCGCACATGGCGGTGGCGATTCGCAGAGATGCTCATGCCGACCCCGGTCGTGCAGGCGAGAATTCCAAAATCGAAGGTGCCGTCGGCAACTCCGCAGGCGACCAGATCCGCGTAGTCCGAATAATCAACCGACTCATGGCCTTGCGTGCCAAAATCAGTGACATCGTAGCCTGCTTCCTTCAGATGGGCAGCTACAGCGTTTTTCAAATCGACAGCGCCGTGATCGGCTCCGAGTGCAATACGTAGGGTGGCTTGGCTCATGGGCAGTCCGGGGATTCAAAGCCGATATCAGCGACTTGCAAACCGCAAATTTACGCGATTGCTTTCTATCCGACTGAGAATGGTAGGGTTTACGGGCAATCAGGCAATATTAGGCACTGCTTGCCCGCCTGCGACTGCGCGAAAGCCCGTCGATCAGGAGCCTTTGCCACCTCTTACATCCTGAATGATCAGTTGCAGAGTGGTCCGGCCTCGGAAGGTATTGCGATCGATCGTGAAAGCAATGTCCCAAGGCAGATCGGGCAAAGTGTGTTCCCCGCCGCCAAAGAAAACCGCATCTTGCTCATGAAATCCCTGACGGAGCATGAACCGCAAATGGTTGTTTTTCATATGGACCGGCGGGCGGCTCAATCCGACCTTACGCGCAATGAAAACCGGCTGCGGATTGCCGTTTCCGAAAGGCTGAAGCAGGTCGTAGCTCGCCAGGAAATCCAGTGACAGCTGATCAAAACCGATTTCCGCATCGTACATCAATTTCGGCAACCGTTGCTCCGGGCTGCTGTGGTTCAACACGAACTCGGAAAAATGACGGCGGAAACTCGAAAGATTGTCCTCGTGAATTGAAAGGCCGGCCGCCATGGCATGACCACCGCCGGTGATCAGATCGCCCTCACAGGCACGCAGCGCTTCCACCAGTGAGATCCCTTCAATGCTGCGCCCGGATCCTTTGCCGATCCCGTCCTCATCGATCGCGATGACAAAGGTCGGCTTATGGTATTGGCGCATCAGCCGGGATGCGACGATGCCGACAACCCCGTGGTGCCAGGCGCGCGAGCCAATGACGATCACCGGGTCCCGTTCCGGATCAAAATCCCGATTGAGCATCTCGACGGCTTCCTTGCGGATGAGATTTTCATGGGCTTGGCGCTCACGATTGTAGCCATCGAGCTTTTTCGCCATTTCCAAGGCAAGGCGGCGGCAATCGGTGGTCAAGGTAGCCAATGCATCTTCCGGCACATCCATCCGGCCTGCAGCATTGATCCGCGGGCCGATGCGGAAGCCGACATCCATGGAAGTGACATGGCCATTCATGCCCGTGACTTCCTGAAGCGCGCGCAAACCGGGATTGAGAGTTTTCGATAGATGCTTCAGGCCGTGCCGCACCATCAATCGGTTCTCACCAACCATCGGCACAATATCGGCGATCGTCGCCACCGCGACCAAATCCATCAGCTCCTTCAAATCGAGCGGTGCCGAGCGGGTTTTCAGCAACGCATGCCCGAGCTTGAACGTCACTCCTGCCGCGCAGAGGTAAGAAAAATCAGATCCGCATTTCGGGTTTACCAGAGCGCTGCAGTCCGGCCTCAAACCAGGCAACGGCTCGTGGTGATCGACGATCAGCACATCAATACCTTGAGCACGGAGCATCGCCACTTCATCGATCGAGGCCGTTCCGCAATCCACCGCGATCAGCAAATCCGGCTTGGGCCCCTCTTCCATGCAGCGCTTCAGGGCTATCGTGCTGAGTCCATACCCCTCAGGTCCGCGGCGCGGAATGAAATGCCGGGGTTCAATGCCGTAGGCCCGAAGTATTTGCCGCATCAGGGTGATGGACGTGACACCGTCCACATCGTAATCGCCGTAGATACAAATCTCTTCCCGACCATCGATCGCACGCAGCAGCCGGGTGACTGCCAGATCCATCTCAGGGATCAGGAATGGATCGGCCAAATCTCGCAATCTTGGGCGCAAATACCCCTCCAGATCCAAACCAACAGGCAATCCCCTTTGGCGGATCAGGTGTTCCAAAATAGGTGGAAACGTCCCGGACGAGCCGGTTTCATCAATTTGAAACGGCTCGCCACGCGGAATCCATCGAAACGGCAGAGCTCGCATAAAGTCGGACGAACTTTAGAACACCTGCGATCATGTAGACAAGACTGGATTCTTAGACTGTGACGAAAATACACATAGCGTCATTATGTCGCGCGCACTGTGCAGAAATGTCCCACTTCCCGTTAGTTTCCGCCTTATCACCGCACCTTGAAATATCTATTTATAATTCTTAGTCTGATAGTTACGGATCGAACAAAATCACATGGCACGGTTGTTGCGATAGATTAGGCAACATCAATCGCCTCACCCTGAGGCAGAACTAAAGCAACCCACACCATGTCAAAAATTCTCGGAATCGACCTCGGCACCACCAACTCCTGCATGGCCGTTATGGATGGCGGAGAGCCAGTCGTGCTTGAAAACTCGGAAGGCGCACGCACCACTCCATCCGTGGTTGCATTTGCCAAAAACGGCGAACGCCTTGTCGGCCAAGCCGCTAAACGCCAAGCGGTCACCAACCCTAAAAATACCATTTTCTCGGCCAAGCGCCTGATCGGTCGCAAGTTCTCGGAACTGACTGAAGCAGACAAGCGCATGCCATATACCATCGTCGCAGCATCCAACGGCGACGCACACATTCAAGTGGAAGTCGCAGGTGAGAAGAAAACTTACTCTCCACAGGAAATCGCTGCGATGGTGCTCGGCAAATTGAAGGCCGATGCCGAAAGCAAGCTCGGCGAAAAGATCACCCAAGCCGTGATCACCGTTCCAGCTTACTTCAACGACTCACAACGGAATGCAACCAAGGCCGCTGGCGAAATCGCCGGTCTTGAAGTGCTCCGCATCATCAACGAGCCAACCGCTGCGGCATTGGCATACGGACTCGACAAGAAGTCCGATGAAAAAATCGCCGTTTACGACCTCGGCGGTGGCACCTTCGATATTTCCGTCCTCGAAATCGGCGACGGCGTGTTCGAAGTGCTGGCAACCGATGGTGACACCCAACTCGGTGGTGATGACTGGGACAACACGCTGATCCAATACATCGTCGCTGAGTTCAAAAAGGACCAAGGCATCGACCTCTCCGGTCAGCCTGACGCGCTGCAACGGATCAAGGAAGAAGCTGAAAAAGCGAAGATCGCGCTTTCTTCCAGCCAATCCTACGACATCAACCTGCCGTTCATTACGGCGGATGCAACCGGTCCAAAGCACATCCAACTTTCCCTCACCCGCTCCAAGCTGGAACAACTCACCGACTCGCTTTTCGAGCGCACCAAAAAGCCAGTGCTCGCCGCCTTCAAGGAAGCTGGCGTTTCCGCATCGGACATCAACGAGCTGGTTCTCGTCGGTGGAATGACCCGGATGCCGAAGGTTGTCGAAACCGCGAAGACACTCGCTGGCCAAACGCCTCACCAAGGTGTGAACCCGGACGAAGTGGTCGCAATCGGCGCCTCGATCCAAGGCGGCGTTCTCAAGGGCGACGTGAAAGACGTGCTGCTCCTCGACGTGACTCCGCTCACGCTTTCGATCGAAACCGAAGGCTCCCGCGCCACGCCGATGATCGAGCGCAACACCACGATTCCTGCGAAGAAATCCCAAGTGTTCTCGACCGCATCTGACAACCAGCCTGCGGTGGACATCCGCATTTGCCAAGGTGAGCGCCCGATGTTCTCCGACAACAAACTGCTCGGTAACTTCAAGCTCGATGGCATCGCTCCTGCCCGCCGCGGTGAGCCGCAGATCGAAGTCACCTTTGACATCGACGCCAACGGCATTCTCCACGTTTCCGCCAAGGACAAGCAATCCGGCAAGGAACAGAAGATCTCAATCCAGGGTTCTTCCGGTCTGTCCAAGGACGAAATCGAAAAGGCCCGTCAGGATGCCGAAAGCCACGCCGAAGACGACCGCAAGCGCGTTGAAAAAGTTGACGCCAAGAACAAGGCGGAAAACCTCGCTTTCTCGGTTGAAAAACAACTCGGCGAACTCGGTGACCAAGCACCTGCAGAGCTGAAGTCCTCCCTCGAGGAAAAAGTGAAGGCGGTTCGCGATGCGATCAGCAGCGACGATCTCGACCAGATCAACGCCGCCAGCACCGACCTCGAAAATTCACTTCAAGCTCTTGCCCAGGCTGCTCAAGCCGCTGGCGCCGCCGGTGCCGGTGCTCCGGAAGCCGAAGCTGCACCTGCAGAAGAAGGTTCCGGCGAACCAAAACAAGCCAAAGGCAAGGTCGTCGACGCCGAAGTCGTGGATTGATCAATTCACCACTCGTTGCCTGAGCCATGAAATATCATGTCGTCATGAAGCCGAAGATTAACGAGCTGATCCAGGAGGTGAATCACCTGATTGCATCAGGTTGGAAACCTCTCGGAGGAGTCAGCAACATTTCCGACGGCGCGTGGCACTTTTTCACTCAGGCAATGATCTGGGAGCCTTGACGGTCCTACATCAACAAACTTTCCGCCCTGCTCCGCGCGGGGCGGTTTTCTCACTAGAATACACCAACACTACTACACAACCAAAATGGCTAACATCAAACCCCTCGGACAACGTGTCCTCGTGAAACGCATCGAAGCCGACGCAATCAGCGCAGGCGGCATCGTTCTTCCGGATACCGCCAAGGAAAAACCACAAGAGGCCGAAGTCCTCAGCCTCGGCACGGGTGGCAAAGACGAAGATGGCAAAACCATCGAATTCAGCGTCAAGGTCGGCGACAAGGTTCTCATTTCCAAATACGGCGGCACCGAAGTGAAAGTTGACGGACAAGAAGTCCTCATCATTTCCGAATCCGACATCCTCGGCATCCTCGCCTGATACCTTCTGACAAACTGAACAAAGATAACTCATTCTAGATATGGCCAAACAACTCCAATTCGACGAAGCAGCACGCCAGGCCCTCCTGCGCGGCGTTGAAAAACTCGCCCGCGCCGTCAAGGCAACCCTCGGACCTGCCGGTCGCAACGTCATTCTCGACAAGAAATTCGGCTCCCCAACGATCACCAAGGACGGTGTTTCCGTTGCCAAGGAAATCGAACTCGACGATCCATACGAAAACATGGGCGCCCAGCTCATCCGCGAAGTTTCGAGCAAGACCTCGGACATCGCCGGTGACGGCACCACCACCGCTACCGTGCTTGCAGAAGCCATCTACAAAGAAGGCCTTCGCAACGTGACCGCCGGTGCCAACCCGATCTCGCTGCAACGCGGCATCATGAAGGCGACCGAAGCGATCGTGGCTCAACTCCGCGAGCTTTCCAAGACCGTCTCCGACACCAAGGAAATCGCTCAAGTTGCCACCGTTTCCGCCAACTGGGACAAGGAAATCGGCAGCATCATCGCCGAAGCCATGGACAAGGTCGGCAAGGACGGCACCATCACCGTGGAAGAAGCCAAGGGCATCGAAACCACCCTCGACGTGGTCGAAGGCATGCAGTTCGACAAGGGCTACCTCTCCCCTTACTTCGTCACCAATCCTGAGAGCATGGAAACGTTCCTTGAGAACGCTTACATCCTCATCAACGAGAAGAAGATTTCCTCCCTCAAGGACCTGCTTCCTCTCCTTGAAAAAATCGCCAAAACCGGCCGCCCCCTGCTCATCATCGCAGAAGACGTCGAAGGCGAAGCGCTTGCCGCACTCGTCGTCAACAAGCTCCGCGGCGTGCTCAACGTGGCAGCCGTCAAGGCTCCTGGCTTCGGCGATCGCCGCAAGGCCATGCTCGAAGACATCGCGATCCTCACCGGTGGCCGCGTGATCACCGACGACCTCGGCATCAAGCTCGAGTCCGTTGAAGTCAGCGACCTCGGCGAAGCAAAACGCCTCACCATCACCAAGGAAAACACCGTCATCGTTGAAGGCGGCGGCACTTCCGACGCCATCACTGGCCGCGTGAACCAAATCCGCCGTCAGATCGAAGAAACCACCAGCGACTACGATCGCGAGAAGCTCCAAGAGCGCCTTGCCAAGCTCGCAGGTGGTGTTGCTGTCATCAACGTTGGTGCTGCAACCGAAACCGAAATGAAGGAAAAGAAAGCCCGCGTGGAAGACGCCCTTCACGCCACCCGCGCAGCGGTGGAAGAAGGCATCGTTCCTGGCGGTGGCACCGCACTCATCCGTGCGCAAGCCGCTTGTGGCGATCTTGGCCTTGTGGGTGACGAAGCAACTGGCGCAGGCATCATTTCCCGCGCAGTTGAAGCTCCTCTCCGCCAGCTCGTCTCGAACGCAGGTCGCGAAGGCGCCCTCGTCGTCGAGCGCGTCAAGAGCGGCAAGGGTGGCGAAGGCTACAACGTTGCAACCGACACCTTCGAAGACCTCATCGAGTCCGGTGTGGTTGACCCAACCAAGGTGACCCGTTCCGCGCTGCAAAACGCAGCATCGATCGCCGGTCTGCTTCTCACCACCGAGGCGCTGATCACCGACCTTCCTGAGAAGGAAGCTCCAGCCGCTGCCCACGATCACGGCGGCATGGGCGGTATGGGTGGCATGGGCGGATTCTAATCCACTCATCAATCCTACGATCCATCACCAAAGCCGGGCGGGAAACCGTCCGGCTTTTTTTACGGCCAAATTCCCTCTCTTTGGCTCGATTTTGCCCGTGGGCTTGCCTGATTTCGCAGCACGGCTAGCATGTGGCGAATGAGCCGCAGATCGAGAAAACGAAACCGTGCCAATGCTCCATCCATCGGCTGGTTGGGAAAATCCCTGATCGCTTCCAGTGTTTTGATCATGGTCAGCCTGGCCGTCGCGCACCTCGCCCTGCGTAAATACCTGCACAGCGAAAGCTTCCGCGTTTTTCTTTCCTCCAAAGTCAGCTCTGCGCTGAAAGTAACCGGTGGATTCGCGCCTCTCCGTTGGGATGGCTTGGCGGTCGACACCCAATCGTTCACCGGCAAGGGCGAGTCTACGATCCAAAACATTAATCTTGAGGGACTTCATACGGAAATCACGTTCGACGGGATCACCCGGGGCGTCTGGGAACTCCAGGGAACCCGCGTGGACCGCGTCGCGATCGACATCGATCCATCTCGGAAACCTGAATCCACCAAGCACTCGCCCCCATCTTCTAAACCGAAAACCAAAGAAGAAAAAAGCCATCTATTGCCTGACCGGGTAGAGGTCAGCCAGCTGAATATCGGCGATCTGCGTGCTAAAATTGCCATGGAAGATGGCATCGCCACCGCAAACGGTCTGCAAATCGAACTGGAGGGCAAACCCCGCTCCAATTCCAAAACCGCCTACACCGCCCACATTCAAGGCGGCATCATTGCCTTGCCCGGCGACAAATACCCCGATATCGCCATCGATCATCTGGATTTGAAGTCCAGTGACGATTCCGTCTTCGTCACCAGCGCGCTGGCCCGCGTCTGGAAATCAGGCAGCATCCAGTTTACCGGCGAATATCATATTCCGGACAAAAGTCATGTGTTCGAGGGAGAACTCAGTCACGTCCAGTGTGATGAACTGTTCAAAGACGATTGGGCCCGCCGACTCAGCGGCGAAGTCCATAGCACATTCGTGGCCGAGGGCCGATCTGCTCACCCATACCTCAAGGGCCACCTTTCCATCCAAAATGGCAAACTCACCGCACTGCCGGTTCTCGACGCCCTGGCAGCTTACGCGGACACACGCCGCTTCCGTGAATTGATCCTGAGCGAAGCTCATACGGATTGGAAAAAAGACGCCAATGGTATCACCCTCAACAACCTGGTGCTGGAGTCCGAGGGGCTGATGCATCTTCAGGGCGATCTGAACATTCACGACGAAAAACTGGACGGATTATTTCGTTTAGGTCTCGCCCCTGGCACCCTGAGCACCATTCCGGGAGCCGAAACCACTGTTTTCCAGCCGGGTGAAAAAGGCCTGCTGTGGACCACCCTGCGAATCACCGGCACCACCAAAAAACCGAAAGAAGATCTCACCAATCGACTCATTGCTGCGGCAGGTCTCCGAATGTTCGAACTGGCCCCGGAAACCGGAGAAAAAGTGCTGCGTTTCACCCAATCCATCGTCGACGAAAACTCTTCTGAAACCCTGCAAAAAGGCGTGGATCAAATCGGAAAAGGCATCGAAATCATCGAAAAATCCACCGATGCCGTTCGGGACGCGGGCACCTTGCTCAACGGACTTTTCGGAGATCGACGGAAAGATCAGTGACTCTGAGCTTATTGGTAAATCCTACCTAACCTCTTTGAAATTTTCAGAGGGGAAATGGTCCTAAATACAGCCCCCCCCAAAAGATTCCCAAGCCGCTTTCAATCTCGCATGAGTGATCACGCGGCGGGACTCAGAAGCGTCAGGAAATTCTGCATTGCCGGAGTCACGCGCCCCTCTCGCACGGCCACGCACAAGCGGCTGACCGGAGCTGGCCCTTTCCCGATTGGTGCATATATCACTCCCGGCACCTGGATCTGAGCCAGGCTGGCTGGCACCAGCGAGACGCCCAGACCCGCGGCGACGAGAACCGCAAGCGAAGTCATCTGCGGGGCCTCCTGTCCCGGCACGGGCGTGAATCCAGCTTTGCGGCAGGCACTGAGGATTTCCTTGTGAAAACCCGGCCCATCGCTGTGCGGAAACAGGATCAGCGGTTCCCGCGCGATCGCCTTCAGTGGCAAGCCCCGGCTCACTTCCTCATGTGTCGCAAAGCCGTAGGGCAGCACCAGCAGCATCGGCTCCTTGTCCAGTTCGACCATTTGCACCCCTTTGGGTGGCGGGGTTTTCCCGGGCCTAACAAAGATCACATCGACTTCCCCGTCCTCCAGCATGCGCAACAGTCGGGCGGTCGGTTCCTCCCGCAGTTGCAGATCCACCCCGGGATGCATCTTGGTAAATCGCCGAACGGTCGCTGCCATCCGCGGATGAAAAGCTGCCGATCCAGTGGAGCCAACTCGCAGGCTGCCCATCTCCCCCAGCGCCGCAAGCTGCGCAGCCTTCTTGGCCCGCTCCTCCTGCGCCAGCAGCGCTCTTGCTTCCGGCAGGAAGGCCATTCCGGCTTCAGTCAGCTGGACGCCATGGGGTAGCCGCAAAAAGAGCGGGGTACCGGTTTCCTCTTCCAAGTCGCGGATCTGGCGACTCAGGGGAGGCTGGCCGATCCCCACCCGCGCCGCCGCCCGTGTGAAATTCAGTTCCTCAGCAACGGCTATGAAATACCGGATATGTCGCAGTTCCATAATCTCGAATAAGAGCGATACTTTAAAGGTATCAGCTGAGGCACAGCAAGATATTAGACTAGCCATCAGAATTCGGTGAAACTGATTTCCATCCTATGAAGTCACCTGCCTCACCATCATCGTCCCGCCTTGTTCTGATCACCGGCGTGAGCTCGGGTTTCGGCCGCGCTTTCGCCACCGCTGCCCTGACCGCAGGCCACCGCGTCGTAGGCACGGTGCGAAAGAAAGAAGATGTCGACGCGTTTGAGAGCCTCGCCCCGGATCGAGCCCATGCCGTGATTCTGAATGTCACCCACTTCGACTGCATCGATCCCGCCGTCGCGGCCATTGAGGCCGCTCACGGACCCATCGATGTGCTCATCAACAATGCCGGCTATGGCCACGAAGGCCTGTTGGAAGAATCGTCTTTGGCGGAAATGCGCCACCAGTTCGATGTGAATGTCTTCGGCGCCGTTGCCATGATGAAGGCCGTCCTACCCGGCATGCGCCAGCGCCGCTCCGGCCGCATCATCAATATCACCTCCATGGGCGGATACATCACGATGCCCGGCATCGCCTACTACTGCGGTAGTAAGTTCGCCCTGGAAGGCATCTCCGAAACGCTAGGACGGGAAGTAAAGCATCTGGGCATCCACGTCACCGCCGTCGCACCCGGGTCCTTCCGCACCGACTGGGCCGGGCGCTCAATGGTCCGCTCGGAACGCCGCATCCCGGACTATGACGCCCTTTTCGACCCCATTCGGCAGGCGCGCGAGGAAAAGAGCGGCAAGCAGGCCGGCGACCCGGCGAAGGCCGCAGCTGTGGTGCTGGACCTCCTCGCCGACCCGAATCCGCCCGTACACTTGCTGCTTGGTCGCGACGCTGTCCAACTCGTGCGAGGAAAAATCGCCACGCTCCAGGCCGAAATCTCGGCATGGGAGGCCATATCCTACTCCACCGACTTCGAATGAGCCATCGGCAGATAACGGATGAATCCAGGGGTTCACCGCCATCCGCCAGGGATCAGCTGGTTAGGATAACTTAACGATAAATTCTTAGTGATCCGAAATAACTGCAGTGATTCACCGGGTAACTTTTCCCCGCATTAATCACTGTTTTCAGATCCAACTTTCCCATTTGTGAAGAAAACGTCACATCGGCCTCATTGATTTGGCATCAAGGGATCGCACGATTGTTGTCACTACTTGGTGTTGGCACAGTCCGTGCAACAAGGGCTTAAAATCCACCCGTCCCCTGATTGAATACCCCCAGGAAAAGTTGCGCAGGGCTGCGCCATGCCCGTTCAGCCTTCTCTTTGATCGAGTTGGTGGTCGTTTTAGCAATTTTCAGCATCCTCGCCGCCATTGGATACAGCGTCGTTCAAAGCAATGGCACCCACGCCCGCAAAGCATCGACCGATCGCATCAGCGCACTGCTTGAGCAGGCGCGGACGACGGCCATCACGCAGCGAACTAAAATCGTTCTCGCCATTGCCGAACCTGGAGACCTTCCGGTGGATGACGGAAAATGCCGCATTGGCCTGTTCAAGATACCTGACTGGCAGGACGGAGCCACTTCGGTGGAGGGAGTTTTGCTTCGCCGCTGGATGCCACTGGATCAAGGGATCGTCCTGATCGGCGGGAACGTCGAAGGCCTGCGAAATGTGATGGATGAGCAACAGATCACCATCACCTACGCCGCTGGCAACCGCGCGCTCAGCACCACCGTGCAGGCCGTTGCGTTCAATCCACGCGGCGGTCTCGCGTGGCCAACCGGGTCTGACCCGATCACCATGCGGATCGCCGAAGGAGGCTACCGCGGTCCGGGAAGCCGCCCGATCCCGAACAAATCTGCGGAGACCCATACCATTCCGGAAAATCGACTTAAAATCGGCCGTGTTCTCGGTCGTGCTTACCGCTTCGACAAATGAATTTCACATCCCCGCCGCCACCCCGGAAGTCGCGCCAAGGAGCGACACTGATCGAAGCCGTGATTGCCGTCGGCGTGCTGGCGGTCGCGGTGCCGTTGATTTTCGCCACATTGGCTCAATCCGGCGAATCCAGTTTGGATGCCGGCGCGGAAACCCGGTGTTCGTGGGTAATTCCGGCATGCGTTGAAGAGCTTCGAGCTGCCAGTTACAACCAATCCCAGTTGCTGGGTGAAATCCCCGCCGGGAAAGAGTTCTCCGACATTTCTCTCGCCTTTTCGGAGAGCGGTAAGGCACTATCCAAGCTCGATCCTGCTGTTTATGCCCAAGGAATCCGGGATAAACGGGTTCGTTATATTGTATCGATGACTGCGACTCTCCCGGAACAAGAGAACTCGACAACGTCGAGTGCCACCCCGATTCGGCAATTGCGACTCCGCTTGGAATACCCGGCTGCCGCTCCTTCCGGCAGCCGCAACAAAATCGACTTCTACACTCGCCTCCCATGACATCGGTTCGCGCCTATCGTCATGGCTCATCTCAGCGTGGTTTCACGCTGATTGAATTGCTGGCGGCGATGATCATCGGCTCCATGATCCTACTGGCTGCAGTTACGATTCTTGGTCGAACGGGCGATTCCTACGACCAGATCGGCGGGAATGTCAGCGCCCAGCGCGAAGCCCGCGCCGCGCTCACCCAACTTTCCCGGGATTTATCCAGCAGCGTTTATCACGAAGAAGAAGTATTTTCCAAAACCGGCGCCAGCTGGTCGACCGACCGCATCGGCTTTCTGAGCCTGCAACCATCTGAAGCTCAATCCACCGAGAAAGACATCGGAGATCTTTGCGCCATCAATTACTACGTCGCGGACATCACCAGCGGAGGCAAAACCGTTCGCTGCCTCAAGCGTGGATTCCGCAACAGCCTGGACACCATCAACGCCATCAAAAACTCCAGCATTGCCTCGCTTTTCCAGCCGGACTCGCAGCTGGATGAGGAAATCGCCTTCGGCGTGGTTTCCTTTCAGGCAAGGCCGAAAATTCGCAATCCTGAAACCTCCCAGCTCGTCGATTGGGATAAATCCAAAAGCGATTCCCCGGAATACATCGAACTCCAACTCGTCATCGCCCGTCCGGATTTGGCCGGCAAACTGAAAAACGCGGATGATTGGAGCAACTCGCGCCTTCTGGGAGCCCCAGTCAATGTGGATAACACCAAAGGCCTGGAAGTTTACCAAACCCTCGTTCATTTCGGAAATGACACCTCTACCGAATAAAACAAGCAGCCACCGCGGCTTTACCTTGCCGGTGGTGCTCATACTTGTCGCAGCCCTGCTGATTCTCGCAATCGGGCTCGTCGCCGTTCTCGGCGTTGAACGGAAAACCGCCCGCTCCTATGTTGACCTGCAGCGCGCCGACTTGGCGACCGAAGCCGGCCTTGAGGAAGTGAAAGGCATCCTGAATCAGGAAACGGCCAACGACGACTACCTCGTCGTCTCCGGTGAAATCCAAAACCCGGCTCCCTCAGCCAAGGAAAACACCCCGTATCTTTATCTCGTTCGTGGCAGCGGTGGCGGTGATTCGGTCAAATACACCTACACGCCGCTCTTCAGCACCCTTTCCTCTCCCGACAAAAACGCTGCACTTACCGCTCCATACCCGGAGTCTCTTGTCGGATCAGACCCGGAAGAGCTCGATACCCAACCTTGGTATGACCCGGCCCGTATCGCATGGATTCCCATTCGCGATGCAAAAGGGAAATTGGTTTCTCGCTACGCCTACTGGGTCGAGGATTTACAGGGAAAACTTGATACCAAGACCGCCGGCAACACTGCTGGCGACGAGGGTGCCCAAACCCGCGCCGTCTGGCCGGACGCGACCAATAAGCCGCTTTCCGATAACGCTGTCGCGACCTCCGTCATCGCGCCCTACGCTCTGGACCCGAATGCGGACGATGACAATCCCGGTGACCTGGAGCACCGGCTCACCGAAGGTCGCAAAGCCATGCTTTCACCAAATTCCGTGCTCGGTGCCGCTGGATTTCAGCCCCCACTCAATCGACTCGAAACCGGACTTCTGGATGACCCGTTGGCTGCAAGTGTGGAGAAAAATACCTGCCCGGTCATTCAGTCCTACCTGGAGCGTCCCATCGTGCCTCACGCTCTCGGCATTTCCGAAGACGTCGCTGGCCAAGCCAAACTCAACCTGAACAAGCTGCTCAAAGCAAACCGCTCATCCGGAGTGAATGACTTCGCCAACTGGATCGATAAAGGTCTGCCGGATTTTGCCAAAGAACGCAAAGGTGACTTTCCGGAGGATTACTCCAAGACGCTGGCTGCCAATGCCTTTGACTATGCGGATCCAGGCAATGGACCGACCGTAGAGCTGGGTAGCTATCGAGGCGTCGGCAGCTTTCCGATGTTGAGCGAGTTTCTGCTCAAATACGAATATCTCGGGCCCAGCGCTTCATCAGACAACCAGTTGGTTCTGAACTGGAAGCTCACCCTCTTTGCGGAATTCTGGAATATGACCAATCGCCCGCAAAGCGGATCGGTCCGTCTCAGCTACGAAGTGGCCTCCAACACCACGGCCATCGGCAGCGGCACACGCGGCCTGCCCTTCGACGATCCATCCCTGCTAGATAATGAAACTAAATCGACTCACGATTTGGAAAAAATCGGAGGAGTCTATTACGGGCCGCCCGTGCAGATCGATTTGGATCCGGACCAATATCGTTTCTTCGAATGTGCCACCGTGGAATATCACATCCCCGTCGCGCCAAACAACGTTAGCTACAATACCAAGTTCAGTTTGGTGGAAAAAGAAAGCGAAGCCCGTGGCATATCCGTCATGTGGAACGGCAAGGTGGTCGACCGGGTGAACAAGATCGTCCGCGATCCGGGTGTCAGCACTGAAATGGAGTTCACCATCCTATATCCGAAACTCGCTGGGAAAGCCGCCATTCCCGGCCATTCCTACGGCCCTTATGGTGACTTTACCAACAACATGGGCGATCCGCGGATTGCTTATTATATACCAGACCTCAGGCTCGGTGAAAATTCGGTAAAAAATCTCAGCCCGAACCGGCGTAACATCCGCCGCGTGACGATTTACGATCTGGATACCAGCACCAGCAAACGCAATTTCTACGGTCGTGTCCTGCCATCAGAATGGCCGGATGGCGGACATGATTCCGGTGTTGGTGACTGGACGGTCCAATCATCCAACGATGCGGCATTGAAAATCGATCCAACCGATAAATCATTCCTAACCAAAATGAGCACTGCGGATCCGCGCAATGCCCCGCAGCGAGTCTCCTTGGACGGTCGATTCTACAGCGCAACCGAACTCGGCAATGTTTACGATCCTTTGATGTGGTCGCCTCAATACACCAACGGCCCACATGATACGGGCAATGTGGCGACGGACACCACCCAGCTGATGGGGGGGTACATGCCGGAAACCCGCCATCGCTGGCCCTCGGTCGCGGTCGCATCGGCCACCTACGGAAGCGGCAGCGCCGTCCGCTATGGCGGCGGGAACACCCTGCGCATCGGTCGCCCGGAGCATCCCAAATTCCAACGCCATCCCGGGCAGGAAGCAGCGCAACTGCTCGATCTATTTCACGCCGGCATCTCGAATTCAACCGACGGTGATGAAGTCGAAGGAAACGAAATCAAAATCAACGGCCAGATCAATATCAACACCGCCAGCAAAGAGGTTCTGCGGGCGATGATGGTCGGCATACTCCAGCAGGATACCAAAATCGGTCAGGTCGAAAAATGGGACCACGTCATCCGTAACGGAGCTTATGCGCCCGTTCCTTCCCAAATCGAACTCAGCCCGCCTGCACAGTCCAAATCTGCGGATTTGCTCGCGGATGCACTCATTTATTCGCGCCCGTTTGGCAGTGCAGGAGAAATCGCAGCCACTCGGGATCGGAACGATGAACTCGTGTTCGGCAATCCAGACCTATACACGGTCAAAAACATCCAGTGGACCGATGCCGCAGCGGAAGAGGCTTTCGCCCGGCTGTACGATGCCTCGACTTTGCGCTCCAGAAATTTCCGCGTTTGGGTCATTGGCCAATCGTTGGCAGGCACCGAGCAAAATCCACAAATCCTCGCCGAATCCAGAAAAGTCTATACGGTATTTGCAGACCCGGGAACCCGTTCCAGCCAGGGCGCGATCAATCCGGAAAACTTCAAAACCCGAGTGATGTATGAAAACGATTTCTAGAATCTTTCCCCTGATTCTCGCCGCCGCGCTAATGCCGATCACGATCGCACGCGGCGAAGAAGCCAAGCCTGTTCCTCCAACCGGGAAAATGGGATTTGTCCGTCTGGTCGCGGCTGTCGCACAAGGCAGTGGCACGCTCAAAATCAAAATCGATGGCAGTGACATCAATCCAACCGGATACAATCTCGGCGATGTCACTGGCGGGCTAGGCCTGAAAGCTGGCACCCACGAAGTGACCATCAGCCGCGAAGGAACCGAAGAAGGCACCACCAAGGTGAAGGTCGAAAACGATGACACCACGATCCTGATTCCTTTCGCCGAAAAAGTTCCTGCCAGCGATGAAAAACCTGCGTATTGGGCCATTCGGATTCTTCGCCTGAAGCAACTGGACGTCCCCGAAGGAAAAACTGCATCATTTGTATCCGTATCACAAACCCCCGAGCTGAAGGTGGAAATGCGCGATCCAGAAGGCAAATGGACGCCAGTTTACGTCAAACGTCTTGCTGTGGCAAAAGCCGCCATCACCTACCCTCGAGGCTACGTTCCTCTCAAATCCAAAGACGGTAATATTGAATCCATCCCGGTTGCCCAGGAGGGAAATTATGTCGTTTTGCTATATGATGATAAGGATGGTAAAGTTCAGTCACTTAACTTTCAGGATCAAAAATTCCTCAGTGCGGATTAATCAATTGGGAGATTACATTAATCTCTAATAACCCAATTCATCATGCGTTCACTAAATGAATTAATCCCAAATCATATTGGCCCGGACATTGCTAAGTAATTCACCTAGTCACGAACGCTTGAATATGAACCAGACTGGCTATCGTGGCGATTAATCAACCATGAATCGTCTGCGAGTCCTCAAATTGGGTTGGGAGTTTCCTCCCTTGATAAATGGTGGCCTTGGCGTCGCCTGCCTCGGGTTATCACGAGCGCTTTCCCAATATGTGGATCTCACCGTCATCGTTCCCCGCAGTGCGCCAGAGGCAAATTTTGACGGATTTCGCCTGCGCGGATTGAATCAGATCACCGTCGAAGAACTGGAAACGGTCGAAAGTCGCTATCAATACGAAAGCTTCGCTCAGGTTCGGGAAATCCCGATTCACATCGATCCTTACGCCGATGAGCCGACTTCCATTGAAATCCTGGAAACCCTGGAACTATTTCCGGGTGGGGAAATTCGATTCTCAGAAACCACTCGCAAACAGCTCGATTCGTTCAAAATCGGCGAACTCTACGGCCCGGATCTGGGGGCGAAAGTCGTCGAATTTTCCAAAGTTGCCGCCAAATTGGCCATGCTTGAGGACTTCGATGTCGTCCACGCTCATGACTGGGTCACTTTCCTTGCAGGGGTGGAAGTGAAGAAAGCGACCGGCAAACCGTTGGTGGTCCACCTTCATGCCTCACAATACGATCGCGCCGGAGCAGATGCCCGTGGTTGGATTTTTGACATCGAAAAGTATGGCATGGAAGAAGCTGATGCGGTCATTCCAGTCAGTTCCTACACCGGGGAAATTGTCGTTTCCCATTATGGAATTGATCCTGCGAAAGTTCATCCGGTCCACAATGGAGCGGATCCAGTGGATGCCTTCCTTACCAAGAAGAAATTCCCTGAGAAATTGGTACTCTTCCTCGGGCGCCTTACCGCTCAGAAAGGTCCCGAGTTCTTCCTGGAAATCGCATCCCGCGTTCTGGCGGAAAATCCGAATGTCCGATTTGTTGTAGCTGGCACCGGCGAAAAACTTCGCCCGCTCATTGAGACCGGAGCCTTCCGCGGTCTTGGTGGACATTTCCATTTCACCGGCTTTCTCAATAAAGAAAAGGTGAACGATCTCCTTTCCATGACCGATGTTTACTGCATGCCATCGGTTTCCGAACCATTCGGCTTATCGGCTCTGGAGGCGGCACAATTTGGCATCCCCGCCGTGATTTCAAAACAGTCCGGGGTGGCCGAAGTTCTCAAAGGCGCACTGACCGCCGATTTCTGGGACGTTGAAAAAATGGCAAAACATATCATCGATCTACTTTCTGATGACGAGTTGCGCCAAGCCGTGGTGGCACAAGCCAAGGCTGATATGGAAGCCTCCACTTGGGATGCCGCCGCCTTAAAGGTTTTGGAAATTTATCAGGAAGTTACCACCTGAATCGGAATGACGACTGCTCCCGCTTTATCCCAACCCGAAAAGTTTCCCCCGGACTGAGCCTGTCCGACCTGTCACCGTCTAAACCCATGCCCGACGTCTGCCTTTATCTCCAGGTTCATCAACCTAACCGGCTCATCCCATACGATTTCTTCAGAATCGGCGAACACGCGTTCTACGAAGACGATGGAATGAATGCCGGTATCCTGAACAAAGTCGCGGAAAAGTGCTACCTCCCGGCCAACCGGATGTTCAAGCAACTGCTCGAAGAACACCAGGGCCGCTTCCGCATGGCGTTATCAATCAGCGGAATGGTGATCGAACAAATGGAGCGATATCGGCCGGATGTGCTGGAATCATTTCAGGAGCTCATCGCCACTGGTAGTGTCGAGATTCTCGCGGAAACCTATTATCATTCATTGGCCTTTGTGCATTCGAATCGGGAATTCGAGCGCCAGGTGCAGCTTCACTTGGACAAGGTCGAAGATGTTTTCTCAGTCCGTCCGCGGGTATTTCGAAATACCGAGTTGATCTATAACAATGCCATCGCCGCCAAAGCGGAAACCATGGGATTCGATGGCGTCATTGCGGAGGCCGTTGAACGCACCATGATGGGGCAGTCGCCAAACTTTTTATACCGCGCGCCCGATACCGCCCGCGTCAAAACTCTGCTGCGGAATATCGGCTTATCAGACGATCTTGGATTTCGCTTTTCCGATAAAAATTGGTGCGAATACCCGCTCACCCCGGAAAAGTTCGCTTCCTGGATCGTGAATTCCCCCGGCGATGTCGTGAATCTATTCATGGACTACGAATCGATCGGCGAACATCAATGGAAAGACTCCGGTGTGTTCGAATTCTGGCAAGCTCTACCGGAAGCGATCATCGAAGCCGGTTCCCAATGGGTCACGCCATCGGAAGCAGTCGATCTCTATCGCGCATCCCGAGTTTACGATTGCCAGTTCATCACCTCATGGGCCGATGAAGAGCGGGATCTTTCTGCCTGGATGGGAAATGTCATGCAACAGGAAGCCATCGCCAAAGTTCACCGGCTTGAAGAGGCGGTGCTGGCGGTCAAGGATCCGGACCTAACCCATACCTGGGCGAAGATGCAAACTTCGGATCACTTCTATTGGATGTCGACCAAAGGTGGCACTGACGGAAGCGTGCATTCTTATTTCACTCCGTATCCGAGTCCATACGACGCCTATATTTATTTTATGAACGTCCTCGCGGATTTACAAATCCACCTACGCAGGGCCCAGGAAAAAGAGGATGCAGCTGCAGCATCCGCCGGACTCGATGACCAGCGGACCAGCGAAAGCAAAAAGGGATAAAACTTCCTCTGGTGGGGGGCCGCTGGCCATCAAAATCCGTATTCGCCACCTTGAAAACCAATCTGGAGATCCAGATCCATTTGGGCTGGGACGAGCTCCCAAAGTCTCGGTGATCCACCTAGGGCACGCACCGCTTTTCCGCTGAATTGGGCAAATTATCTGATGAAATGGGCAAGTTCTACAGTCCTTCAAACACCTAATCCCCAGACAGTAGCGCCCGCACCCGTGCAGCGGAGGTTCGCCGCAACATCAGTGGCTCCTCAATGCCCCTCAAACTCAAGGAAGCAGCATCCCGCGATATGGTTTCCAAAGCCTCCACGGCACGGAGATTGATCACCAAAGAGCGGTTGATCCGCACAAATGAGGCAGCTGATAAACGCGGGACAAAACTACCCAAATTCCCCCCGATCAGAGCCGACCTCTCACCGGAGATTAAAAAACGAGTAAGATCGCCATCTGCCATCAAGGCCGCAATTTTCCGCAATGGCACCACCCGCGTCATCCGTTTGTCAGAAAGTGTTAGATGCTCAGCATTTAGGTTTCTTGCCGATTTTGCTTCACGCGCCCGATCCAACGAAACCGATAACCGCTGCGGGCGAACCGGCTTCAACAAATAATCCAGCGCCCTGACATCAAACGCGGCGGCCGCGTGCTGGGTATGCGCGGTCACAAAAATCACCTTGGTTTCTTCCGGCAACATCCCAAGCAAATCAAAACCACTTCCCCCAGGAAGCTCGATATCCAGGAAAATAACGTCGGGAGAGCGTTCTTCTAACATCGAAAGTGCCGCAGCGATGCAATCCGCCTCACCAATCACCCGCACATCCGCGTGATTTTCTAACAAACGCTTCATGCCACGCCGGGCTGCCGGCTCATCATCCACCAGCATCACCTCTAGCATGGAGCTCCTTCCAAGTTCAATTCAGCAACCACCATTCCCGCGTCTTCATAAAGCCGGAAGCAATGCCGCTCCGGGTAATGAATCTGCAGACGGCGCTTTAAATTTTCCAAGCCAACACCCGCTCGCGGTTGTGTCCGAGGCTGCGATTCCAGGCATCCGGAATTTCTAACAACTATCGTCAATTGATCATCTCCTTTTGAGCTTTTCACACTCACCTTCCACGGCGGTGCTGAGGTCTTCAGCCCATGTTTCACCGCATTCTCCACCAAAGGCTGTAGCAGAAAACTCGGCACCATCGCATTCCTGGCCTCAAAATCCGTATCGATAAGAACGCTCAATCGATCTTCAAACCGCCCCTGCTCAATCGCCAGATAATCCTTCACGGATTGGATTTCCAGCGAGAGCGGAACCAGCAATTCCCCCCGATAGTCAAGCGAGTGCCGCAAGTATTCCGCAAGCCGGTGCGTCATTTCCAACGCCACATCCGGCCGATCGTTGATCTCTGTGACCAGTTGATTCAACGAATTGAAAAGAAAATGCGGATTGAGTTGATAGCGTAGCATTTGCAGCTCTGCTTTTTCTGCCGCCAGGACCGCCGCTTTCCGGCGTGATTGCTCCGAGCGTTTCTCCAACTCCGCTCTCAACCAAAGATAAGCAAAGCTCCAACCGGAAAATAAGATCCAAAAGAAAATCAGCCTAGGCAGATAGCGGGCATCTCCTTGGGCAACCAGGCCGAACCGGCGGATCATCATCAACATCAACTCCACCCATCCCAAATGAACCACGGCCGCAACACCACTGATGGCCGCAATGGTCCATACAGCCTGACCATCAAATGCTTCGCGAATCCCGCGCCGCCGATAAACCCACCGTAACCCAAAGGTAATCAGCACCGTAACCGGCTCAACCAGCAAGGTCAGTGTGAACGCAACAGGAAATCCCCCCCAAAACGAAATCCTGCTGAACAAGTCGCAGATCGCGTAACCACCCCAGCCAATAAGCTGTAAACGCGGGAAAATTGGCATCCGCCTGAGCAGATTCCCGGATTTTCCAATTTCCTCCCCCCCTGATAGGACGGCGCGGGTCAGCGCGATGAGCATTGATCTTTGATTTACGTGATGATGTTTATCCCGCCAGTGAGGATTGATTGTCAGGAAATATGCACATTACGGAACGATTGGCAAAGATCATTCAAACCGTAATCCATCGGTCATCCACAAATTCATACAGCGCTTCATCCTTAGGAAATTCCTTAAGAACTTTCGATCCTGCGCAACTTTCGGTTGGGCACTGGGTTCCCTCTATCGTAAGATCAACCCGCCATGAACCGAAGCTCCCTACCTACTGACGATTCTTGGGAAAATGATGCCGTCTGGATGTTGCTGGATCAAGCAACTCCGCAGTCTCCCAGCGCTCGTTTTGTCGACGATACGGTGCGTGAGGCTCGCCTCGAAGGTTCTCCATCACCTTGGTGGCGCCAGCTTTTTGGCCCACTCCAAATGGGCATCGCGGGCACAGTCACCGCTGCTGCTGCGGTTGCGATTGGTATTTTTGTCGTATCGAAATCGCCAACAGCCCCCGCTCCAGTTCCTGTCGCCAAGCAAGTCGTCATCAACCCGGCCTCGGCGAACATTGCGGCGATCGAAGACATCGCGGAAACGGAAGTTCTCATTTCCGCTGTTGATCGGATGGATGACTACAGCGATCACGAGCTGGTCACCCTGATCGGATTTTAAGCGCTTCCCCCATCTGCAACCATGTTGCAGGCTTCAAGGGTGACCCGCGCATTGATTTTTGACTTAGATGGCACCTTGGTGGATTCCCTTCCAGGGATTACGGCTTCAGTGAACCACGCCCTGCATCATGCGGGATTCAGCAGCCACACCGAATCCGCAGTTCGCGGGTTTATTGGAAATGGCTCAAGAATTCTCATCGAGCGGGCGGTGCCATCCGGGACATCAACGAGCGTGATCGACCAGGTGGAGGCAGAGTTCAAACGGCACTACGATGCGAATTGGCCTTTAGGAACCAGCCCCTATCCCGGCATTCCTGAACTGTTAGCTGGGCTCAAATCCAAGGGGCATCCTTTGGCGGTCCTGTCCAACAAACCGGAGCCTTTCACCTTGGCGATCGTGAACGCTCTTTTCCCGAATGCCGGATTTTCTGCAATCGTCGGCCAACGCAATGGCATCCCTCACAAACCGGATCCGAGAGGCGCTCTGGAAATCGCTGCTGAAATCGCAATCCCCGCTGAGAATTGCGTGTTAATCGGAGATTCCACCATTGATATCCAAACCGCCCGGGCCGCGAAGATGACCTCAATCGCCGTTGGCTGGGGATATCATGATGCCGAGCGACTGCATCAAGAGCGGCCGGATCACTTTGTCCAATCGATCGATGAATTGGCGATGCACTGTGCTTGATTTTCTCAAGCAAGGTCGACAGCAAAGCCGATCTGTGAAATCATAGCCCATCGTTACCGATCGATTTTCATGGCTGAATACATTCAATTTCCCTGCCCAGCTTGTTCAGCCGTATTGCGGATACCGCTTGAGATGGCGGCCACCGCCGGGCCTTGCCCGATGTGCCAGGAGGAAATCATTGCTCCAGACCCGGAACACGGCACTCCAGCCACTCAAGCTTTTGTGCCGGTCTTATCACCTCCCCCAAAACAAATTGTCCGACACGAGCCTTTTCTGGAAGAGCCAACGCCGCCTCCCGCTCCACTTGAAGAGGCCGCCCCCGTGCCGCCTGTTAGAGAAGTGCCGGCAGCACCGATCCAGCCTCCTCAAGAAGCGCCATCAACTCCGGCTCGCACTCGCTCGGCAGCTCCATTGCTCCTGCTCGGAGGAATTCTAACCACTGCGTTTGGATTCGCGCTAGGCTTCTTCGGAAGGCCATATTTGACACCTTCCTTGGCGATATCTCCACCCATTCACCAACCAACCCCGGCGAAGCATGCTCGGTTGGATAACAATAATGCGATGGTGCAGGCAACGCCACCGTTGGAACCAAAAATTCAACCAACGCCTGCCGAAACGCCTCCACAACCCATGCCGCCTGGTATCGACGACAAGCCGAAAATCACGGCGGAGGCGGAAGCTACCCTGAAGGCATTTCTAACAGCCCCCGATTGGGCGGCGAGAAGCGCTTACGTGATCAATGCCTCGAAAGTTCGCAGCCGGATGGAAGCATATTCCCATCAAGTCCCGGATGGCCCGATCCACTACCAATCCATTTCCAGCCCACAATCCGAAGTGAATCCGGATACCGGAAACACGCTTTTCATTTTCCAGGTCGTCACCGATCAATTCCCTGCCGGAATTCCCACGCCTGTGATGGAAACCCCGACCGGCTGGCTGGTCGATTGGGAAACCTTCGTTGAGCTCCGGGACAGTTTATTCCAAAAATTCGTCAACGGCCCCGCCGGACAACAAGGGACTTTCCATCTATTGTTAGAACCGGTTCCTCCTGACGACGAGCAACGCGAGAACGAATACTTCGCGGCCTACATCGTCCGAACCCGGCTCAATGGCCCGGGCGAGAAAGCATTCGTCAAAAAGGACTCCGCAGCTTATTCACAGATTAAAAATTCCACCGCATCCGGCGTGATCATTTCACCCACATTGGTCATGGCCAAGCAGTCCACCGATGGCGGGAAATCGTTTTTGGAAATCCTCTCCATCCTCTCTAACGATTGGTGGCCAAAACTCGATTGATCTATATGAACCCGGATTGTCCCATTCGTCTCATCTTCTCTGGCGATCTATCATTTGGTCCCGGCAAAGCGGAGCTGTTAGAAAAAATCACCGAACTCGGAAGTCTCAACGCCGCCGCAAGCTCCATGGACATGTCATACATGAAAGCCTGGAAAATGATCAAAAGTCTGAACGCCACGTTCAAGGAACCACTGGTCGAATTGCGGCGCGGCGGCAAAGCCCAAGGCGGCGCGCAACTCACTGCCACCGGTGAAATGGTGCTCTCGCTCTATCAACAGTCGGTAATCTCAGCGGAAAAAGCCGTTTCAACCAAACTTGACCAACTCAAGGCCCTCATGAGCTGAAGACGCCTCGGAGATCGTTATACTTGAAAAAATATATCGAGCCGCTTTCATCAACTTCTGATGAAGGCTGCGCTTCCGTTTTTATTCATTCCGCTGGCACTCTACGCACAGGATTCCGACCGCTCAGAACTGGGCGAAATCATTGTCACCGCCAAGGCATCTCAGGATGATCCCAACCGCGTTTCTTCCCAACTGGCAGAAGACCTCCAACGAAATGATCTAGCGGAAGCCATCGATCTCATTCCCGGAGCCAGCCTGCAACGCACCGGAAATCGGGCGGAAACCGGCATCACCCTGCGAGGATTCGACCTGCGTCAGGTCCCGGTTTTCATCGATGGCATCCCGGTCTATATTCCATACGATGGCTATGCCGACCTTGGCAGGTTCAGTCTGCCTGCGGATTCTGAAATCGAAGTGGCCAAGGGAATCAGTCCGGTCCTAGCCGGGCCGAATGCGCTTGGCGGCCTGATCAACATCGTCACACGACGTCCCGAGAAACCCTTCGAAGGTCAGATCGATCTCGGCGCTTTCAGTGGCGATGGCTGGCAAAGCCGGCTCGCTGCAGGAGGCAAATATGAAAAAGCCTATTGGCAGCTTGATCTCTCATATCGCGAACAAGATGCGTTTGTCTTGTCGGATGATTTCAAAAGGCATGCCAATGAAAATGGCGGCGACCGGGAAAACTCTTACAGCGAAGACTGGCGTGCCTCCGGCCGGATCGCCTGGACTCCCGCCGCTACCGATGAACATGTGTTCGGCTTTTGGATTCAGCGCGGAGAAAAGGGCAATCCTCCCTACGCAGGAGACGATCCGAGCAACAATCCGACCCGTTACTGGCAATGGCCACAGTGGGACAAGACCACTTTCTACGGATTATCTCGTACTTACCTCGGCCACGAAACGACCCTCGAGGCCAAAGCCCATTATGACCGGTTCGAAAATCTTCTGAGATCGTTCGATAACGATGGCTACGATTCACAAACGCTCGGCCGCGCGTTTGACTCCTACTATGATGACTACACCGCCGGTGGCTCGGTGACATTGACCAACGAATCTCTTCCCGGAACCCGATTGGCGACTGCGATCCACTACAAGCTCGACCACCACGAGGAATGGGAACCTGGAACACCGCACTACAACTTCGAAGACGAAACCGCATCGGTCGGCCTCGAAGCAGAGCATGATTTCCATCACGGCACCTTTCTAACAGCTGGTGTTAGCTACGACTGGAGGGATGTTCGCGAAGCGGTGGATACCAATACAGGAAGCTCGCTGGGCGGGGATTCCACCGATTCCTGGAACCCCCAGATCACCTTGCGGCAGGAATTTTCCGATCAGTTGAGCGCGCATCTCGGTTTTTCAGAAAAGAGCCGATTCCCCACCATCAAGGACCGCTATTCGTATCGGTTGGGGCAGGCGATCCCGAATCCTGATCTCGCCCCGGAGACTGCCGAGCATTACGATCTCGGGCTTTCCGGGAATTTCCTGGAGAAACGCTTCAGCTGGGACGCCAGCCTGTTTTTCTCCCGGGTCGATGACGCCATCCAGCGAGTCGACAACGTGACGCCTGGCGTTTACCAACTCCAGAACGTCGGCGAGGTGGAACGCAAGGGAGCCGAGTTTTCCTTCGATGCGAAATGGAATGAACAGATCGAAACCTCAATCCGCTATGCGTGGATCGACGCGCAAAACCGATCTGACTCCAGCATCCCGGTAACGGGAACCCCGGAGAACGATTTGTTGGTTTTTGCCCGCATCAAACCCCACGAAAAAGTCACGCTGATCCCATCGTTCACTTGGTCGGACTCGCGAACCACATCGACCACGGGAGCGCGGGTTGGCTCCTACATGAGTTTTGATCTGAAAACCAATTTGGAACTCACCGAGAACACCACACTCGGATTCGGAGTCACCAATTTGCTCGATCGCAATCAGGAACTCGACGAAGGATATCCGGAGCCGGGACGCAGTTATTTTGTCAATTTACGCTATGAATTCTAAACTCATTTTCCCAGCAATCGCACTCGCCACGCTGGCAGCAGTTCACGCCCAACCCTTGATTCTACAAGGAAAATCCAAAATCACGGTGGATGCGGAAGCGTGGAGCAAACTGCCCCACGAGGATCTCACCGCGACCGGACACGACAAGAAGGAGCACCGCTATTCCGGGGTCGCCATGGCGAAGTTGTTAGAAAAAATCGGTGCTCCTGCCGGAGATCAGCTTCGTGGCAAAGCAATGACCGAGGCGGTCTTGATCACCGCGGCCGATGGCTATCAGATTGTGTTTTCCCTCGCCGAACTGGATGCAAGTTATCGCAGCAATCCTGTGATTCTTGCAGATGCGGCGGATGGAAAGCCGCTGGAGGGTAATGAAGGCAAGCTCATGCTGATTGTTCCTGGCGATGCCAAGCACGCGCGTTGGATTCGCCAGGTCGAACGGATCGTGCTAGTCTCGGTGCAGGAACCCGCTTCATGAAACTGCTTATTCGAGTTTTTCTCGCCATTGTATTGCTCAGCACGGCACAAGCCGATGCATTGCGGATTTCCGCTGCCGCCAGCTTGAGCGATGTCATGACGGAGATTTCGAAGCTGCATGAAAAGGCCGCGGGCGGAGAAATCCAACTCAACTTTGGCGGATCAAACGTTCTCGCTCGCCAAATCGAAGCCGGGGCTCCCTGCGATCTGTTCTTTTCAGCCGACGAGGCCACGATGAATGGGCTGAAGGCAAAAGGGCTGCTGCTGGACTCCAGCATTACCGCACTTTTGGCGAACCGATTGGTGGTGATCGTGCCTAATGAAAGTCACCTAACCATGGATTCCGCTGAGACTCTGGCATCTTCAAAACTGAAACGACTGGCGCTCGGGGATCCCGCCGCCGTTCCCGCCGGAGTTTATACCCGCAAGTGGCTGGAGCAGCAAAAACTGTGGGGAAAAGTCGCGCCGAAAGTCATCGCTCTGGAAAATGTGCGCGGCGCACTCGCCGCCGTCGCCAGTGGCAATGTCGACGCCGGGGTGGTCTATCAAACCGATGCGATGATCTCTAACAAGGTCCGCGTCGTTTATAAAGTTCCAGCTGAAGATGCCCCGGAAATCCGTTACCCGATCGCGGTTTGCAAATCCTCCTCACAATCGGCTGCAGCCCGTGAGTTCATCAAGTTTCTGCAAACCCCTGCCGCCGTGGAAATTTTCAAGAAATTCGGATTCAGCGTCACGCTCGCCGAACCATGAAAAGCGGCGACTGGCACATCGTTTTCCTCACCATGGGCGCTTCCGCACTAGCGGTGGCCATCGCGCTTCCATTCGCCATCGCCCTCTCATGGCTGTTAGCCCGGCGAGAGTGGTTCGGCAAATCTTTGGTAGAAACGCTCGCCAGCCTGCCGTTGGTGATGCCACCGGTCGCAATCGGCCTGCTGCTGCTCAAGCTTCTCGGACGCAACGGCCCGATCGGCGGCTGGCTGCATCGGAGCTTTGAAATCGATGTCGTCTTCACCTGGAAAGCTGTCGTGATCGCCCTGGCAGTCATGGTTTTTCCGTTACTGGTCCGATCCATTCGCACCGCGTTTGAAGAAATCCCGTCTTATCTGGAAGAAGCCGGTGCCAACCTTGGACGCTCACCTTGCAAAGTTTTTTTCCTGATCACCATTCCCCTCGCCCGGCGCGGGATTTCCGCGGGGATTCTGTTAGCTTTCGCCCGCGCGCTGGGTGAATTTGGCGCAACGGTGATGGTGGCCGGATTCATTCCAGGAGTCACGGAAACCTTGCCTCTGGCAATTTACCGCAGCGTCCAGACTGGGGATGACTCGCGCGCGCTCTGGCTCGCCGGGCTCTCGGGCCTCGTCGCTTTCGCGGCAATCTGGCTGTCCTCCCGTTTGGTGGGTCGATCCTCGCGGCGGTCCCTCTGAAGTCCGGAAAATTCCGCCTTTCCCATGGCTGGGCGCGTCGCCAGACTGCGGCATGTCGATCTTCGAGAAAGCACGCGAACACGCCGTGATCAGCTCCGCCTCCTCCGCCTTGGGCTGGGATCAGGAAACCTACATGCCTGACGCCGCCGCGACCCACCGTGCGGCTCAACTTTCCTGGCTGTCCTCCCGAGCGCACGAATTGGCAACCTCTGATGCTTGGAAAAAAGATCTCGAAGACGCCGAAGCGGCCAACACCGGCACCGATGCGAAACTCACCGCCAACTTGCGTGAGCTGCGCCGTGAGTTTGATCGCGCCACGAAATTACCGGTCGAACTCGTCGCCCGCGAATCCGAAGCGACCTCCCTCGGCATGCACGCGTGGGCCGAGGCCCGGAAAAATAACGACTTCGCTTCCTTCGCCCCGCATTTGTCGAAGCTCGTCGCCTTGGCCCGCGAAAAGGCCGAACTTTGGGGCTACGAAAACGAGCCTTACGACGCTTTGTTAGATGGCTACGAACGTGCGACCAGCACCGCTGCGGTTGCTTCTCTGTTCGATGATTTAAGGCCACAACTGAGTTCCATCGCAGCCAAAGCGGTGGAAATTTCCAAAGCGAAGGCTGTTCCACTTCCAGCCGGGCCGTATTCCATCGAAGGCCAGATGAACTTGAATCGCCAGGTCGCGGAAGCGGTTGGGTTCGACTTCAGCGCGGGTCGGATCGACACCACCACTCACCCGTTCTGCACCACGCTTGGCCCATCGGACGTGCGTTTGACCACGCGCTATAATCTGGAGGATTTCACTTCGTCCCTGTTCGGCGTTTTGCATGAAGCCGGCCACGGGCTCTACGAACAAGGCATCCCGGGTGAAGATTTCGGCCTGCCGTCGGGCTCTTCCGTGTCGTTAGGCATTCACGAATCCCAATCCCGGCTTTGGGAAAACCATGTGGGCCGGTCCGACGCATTCTGGAACCAATGGTATCCAGTCGCTCAGGAAATTTTCCCACAACTCGCTAGCTACCCGCTGGAAAGCTTCCTCAACCACGTGCGCCGGGCCGAATTCTCCCCCATCCGTGTGGAAGCTGACGAAGCGACTTACGATCTTCACATCATCCTGCGCTTTGGTTTGGAGCGCCGCCTGGTTCGTGGTGAGCTGGAGGTGAAAGATGTCCCCGCAGCCTGGAATGCTAGCTTCGAGGAGCTGTTCGGATTTGTTCCGCCCGATGATCGGCATGGGTGCCTGCAGGACATCCATTGGTCGATGGGCGGACTCGGCTATTTCTCGACTTACTCACTCGGCAATCTCAATGCGGCGCAGTTGTTCGCCGCAGCCCGGAAGAATCCGGAAATCGCCGCCGCGACCGATCGCGCCGATTACGCCCCGCTGCTCAAGTGGTTGCGTGATTCGGTTCACGTTTTTGGAGCAACGCTTGATCCAGCCGATTTGATGAAGCAAGCCACGGGCAAGGCTCCATCTCCAGAAGATTACCTTGCCCATCTCACGCAGCGCTACCTCGCCTGACCGTTTCCGGGTCATTTTACCTTGTCAGATTCATCCCCGATGCTGATCTAAGCCCACCGAAACCTACCCGGCTCCATCCCGGGGACATCATCACAGCTCATTCATGAACCAAGGGTATTGCATCGCGTTTGAAGGCATCGACGGCACCGGAAAGTCGACTCACTCCAACCGTCTGGCCCAATCCCTGCGGGAAAAAGGATACGAGGTGGTGGTCGATCACGAACCGACCAACGGACCATGGGGCAGAAAACTCCGGGAATCCGCAGCCACCGGGAGGCTTTCCTCCGAGCAGGAATTGGAGTATTTCCTCAACGACCGGAAACAGCACGTTGAAGAACTGATCCAGCCGTCCATGGCTGCGGGAAAAATCGTGATTCTCGATCGCTACTACTTTTCCACCATGGCCTACCAAGGTGCCCGTGGATTTGATCCGGTGGAAATCCGGAAAATGAACGAGGAATTCGCCCCGGTGCCGGATCTCGTCGTGATCATGGATCTCACGGTAGACGACGCCCTGGCACGGATCGGAGCGCGTGGCGACATTGCGAACGAATTCGAAAAACGGGACAATCTGGAAAAGTGCCGGGAGATTTTCCTCGGCCTCGTTCCAGAAAAATTCGTCCGACTCGTTTCGTCCAACGCGCCTGAAGCAGAAGTCAGCGCCAGGATCGACACATTGGTCGACCAGCTGCTCGCTGACTGATTTTTTGAGAACCGGGTCAGCCGGTCACTTGAACCAGGCGGATGCTATAACCGACCAAACGCTCGTCTTCGATCAGGCAGGTCACTTCCAACCGGCCATCTTTGAGGTCCAGCCGAATTTCAAGCCCAGTTGCGGCGAGTTGATGAATCGCGTTCGAAACCTGCTCCTGATCAGCTGGGTCCAATCGTGAAGCCAGATGATCCAGCGAATGCAATCCGCCCAAGATCGGATCGGCAACGGCTGCGTGGTTTTGGAAAACGATGAATCCGCTTTCATCCGCCAGCAACACGGGTTCCGCGCTGCTTTCGTGGGCCAACCGGTGACGGATCGCTCCCGGAGCTTCCATGGATTTACGAAAGTGGTGCGCGGTGATCACCACATCGGATAGAGTCGCACCAATCTGAATCGAAAGCTTCACTTCTTCAGGAGTCCACAACTCGCAGGTGCCGCTGACTGTTTCCTGCCACACTTCGAACGAAGCACGAGGTTTCAGTCGGGGTGCGCCACTGGAACGATCCAGCCCCTTGACCGGATCTCCCGCCCATTTGATTTTCACCGTCTGTTCCTTGCGGAAGAAAATCAGCGCATCGTCCCGGAAATGGGAAAGCGGGATCAACAAATAGCCACCAATTTCTGGTGGAAGAGCAATGGTCGCCTTGTCATCGGGTATCCGTTGGTAGGTGATCGGCGTGCTTCCTGTCCGTTCCATGCCGCTTTTTGCCAAGGCCGCGACCGCGCCAGGATCTGGCACCAAGCCGGAAGAATAGGTCTGGTCCTGGAAGTGCAGCGACATTCCATCGGCGTGCAGCAACTGGCAAAGGTCTCCAGACATGGACAACAGCACCGATGCCCAATCGTCCGTCATGGTCACGCACTGGATCAGCTTGTTCGCGATCCGCGCGCCGGCCAGTTCGTCTCGCAGCCGCAGCTCGCGAGCCATTCCACTCAGCTCCAAAGCCAAGTGAGTCGTCAGGGCCGAAAGTTGCATTTGTCTCACCGCGCTCAAGTGAAGCCCGGTGCCGTGATGGCAGGAAATCAGTCCCCAGAGTTTCCCCTCTGAAATGATGGCACTCACAAAACTTCCGCCCACCCCCATATTGCGGAGGTATTCCAGATGAACGGCAGCAGGCTGGCGGTAACGGCACAGCGACAGGTCCAGAGGCTTATCGTTCACATCCGCTGCCGAGAGCAAGGGCACCGGCTCACCCACGACGTGGTTGATCAGACGGATATCATTTTCCAGAAACAGCGCTCTGGCCTGAGGGGGAATATCAGACGCCGGATAACGCAATCCAAAATAAGGCTCCCAATCGTCACGAACTTCTTCCGCAACGACCTCGCCGGTATCATCCGGCAGAAATTGATAAATCATCACCCGGTCAAAATTCCCGAGCTTCCAGACTTCCGTCGCCACTGCCTTGAGCTTGGACGCTAGATCGGTGCAAATTTCCACGCGATGGAACCCGTCGCGCATCGCGTCCTCCCAATCGTCGGGATCCTGTTCCTGATGAGCCTCCTCTACATTGGACTTCAATTCGGTTTCCAGAATCAAAAGACCATCGCGGACATGGACCCAACCAGGAACTGGAGGGCCATAGGGGAAGAGAATTTCCACCATCCGAGGGCCCCTGCCGCGCCATGATCGAGCCCGCCGATGGAACATTGAAATTTGCCCTTCACCGAAAACACCGACCGGACTTGCTTCGAAAAACGTATCAGGGCCAAGCACCGCTGATGCATTGGCAGACAGGTATTTAAAGCGGTCCGCTTCCACATCGATCGCAATCAAAACCGAGTTCGCCTGGACTTGGCCGATCAGCTGGATTTTTTCGTCCGCACAGTTTTGAAGGGCCTGCTCCCATTCGGTAGTATTTAGCATGATGGGAAAAAAGCGATTATACGCACTTGCGATACGGGCATGAAGAGAAGGAAAAGAGAAGAACGCACATGATACAAGCAAGGGAATTCCTCAAAAATGCGACCGCTCCGGAACATCAATTGTTAGATGATAGCCCGCTGGTTCGACAATTGGCCGATGGAACCATCACGATTGATTCCTATCGGCACCTGTTAGAGGAATACCTTGCGTTTTTCCAATCATGGGAAACTCACGCGGAAACCACTTATCCAGAATGGGTAAGGGATCTCGGCAGTTTCCGATTTTGCAGAACATCCTGGCTGGAAGAGGATCTTGATCAACTGGGTTCTACTAAGGTTTTGATTGGATCAAAGTTTTATCAACCTTCGAAACTCAATCATGCGCAGTTTGCAGGTGTGATGTATGTGGTCGAAGGTTCATCGCTCGGCGGGATGCACTTGTCGCGCAAGCTGGGTCACCTCCCAGGCGAAAACCACCGGTTCTTTACCGGCTATGGCAGCGACACCATGCCAAACTGGGCAAGCTTTGTCACTTGGTTGAACAAAACGGTGACCCATCAAGAGGACTTGAAGTTAGCCGCAGGGACAGCTGTCGAAACTTTCCGATGGTTTCGCAATCGCTTCGATCAACTCGCGACGAAACTCAAAGATTCTTCTGAACCGCATGAGTGAGATCGTCCAGGTCGTAGCTTTTGCGGCCGCCGAATTCTCGTCGATACGATCGAGGCGTTAGGCCGGTCGCCGCAGAGAAGTTCCGGTTGAACTGGGACAGTGATTGGCCACCGAGATGATCCGCAATTTCCGAGATTCGCAGATCGGTCGAAAGCAGCGATTCGCAAGCGACGGAAATCCGCTCATCGCGCAGCAGGCAACGAAAGGTGCTACCGAGAATTTCCTCGATCCGTGCTCCGAGGTATCCGGCTGACAGCTTGAGAACAGCGGCAAGTTCACCGAGGCTCATCGCGCGCTTCGGATGTTGAGAAATCAGGCTCCATGCGATCCGCACGGCATCCGGCCATTTGCGAAGTTTGCCGCGGCCAGTCATGTTGCGTTCCATTGCGGCCAGCATACGCAGGACCACCGGCTTCCGCCAAAATGGCGGCGGTGAACCGGATTTCGCGGCAAGAGTTGGGTTTACTTTGACAAAGATGCTCATCCCCGACGCCTCCGCTGGAATGGCTACGCACCAGACGTCCGCCGAACATTGCGGCTCGGTCTCGGTGGGTCCTGTGTGGCATTTCACCGCACCCGGCACCAAGTGCTCGAGAGCAGCAACGTAGGATTTAAGAGCAGGAAGCAGAGCGATCTCTGCCGTTGCCCATGGTTCGTCTTGATTGGGTTTCATAACGTGAAGAGCCCGGGTGATCCGAGCATTACAATAGGTCGTCTTAAAGTGGTAAAAATGCAAATAGTATCCATTGCAGCCTTACCATAGCTCTATATTCCGAAGGTTGTCATGATACAACCAGACTGCATTTGAACGGTTGCCCATCCAAATGCTCAGAGCATGACTTTTCGGAATCCATCGCCCCTATGACCCGTCAACGACTTGGATTATTCACTCGAAATTTCGAGCAAATCGTTGCGTTTCGTCACTCAGGCGAAGAGCGGTCTACCTGCGAGTTTCTCGTAGACCTTCACATACGATTCCAAAGTTTTCGTGGAGCTAAAATCCCGCTCACTCTCATCCATAATCCTACGCACTTGCCGATCCCGATCAGGAGCGGATCGAATGAAAAACCGCATCGCCTCATCGATCGCCCATCGAAGTCCATTGCAGTCATGGTTTTCGAAAACAAAGCCATTGCCTAGGTTCTTCGCTACATCGAGATGCGTGACCGTATCCTTCAAGCCGCCCGTTTGATGGACGATGGGCAAGGTTCCGTATTTCAATCCGACCATCTGCGCCAAACCACACGGCTCGTAAGCTGATGGCATTAATACAAAGTCTGAGCCCGCAAATGCCAGGCGGGACAAAGCATCATTGAAAGGCATTACCCCGACTCGATTGCGCATGCCGTGCACGTCGGCAATCCGATCAAAGTGCTCACGGAAAGGTCCATCTGCAACGAACACCACCTGCAGGCCGAGCGCCATGTAATCGCTGACCACTTTGAACAAAATATCCGAAAGCAACTGACAGCCCTTTTGCACCGGATCCAGGCGGGATGGCCAAAACAGCACGGGAGCCTCCGGGTCTTCTTCGAGTCCACATAACTGCTGCAGGCGTCTCTTGTTTACCGCTTTGCCTTCGGCATGACTCCGGCTGTCATAGCTTCGAGCCAACGCATCATCTTGTCGGGGCGACCAGGAATCGTCTGGTGCATTGATGATTCCCTCTGCTTCTCCGTAAGCAAATTTTGCCCGCAAAACATCCACGATTCCCCACGCGGAAGCATGCCGACCTTCCGTCATTTCACGCAGGAAAGTTTCACTTACCGTGTTGACCGTATCTGCTGCATGAATGGCGGAAGCCATGAAATTCACCGGATTGGAGCCGCGCGTCTCATCATAGCAGGTTGGAAAATGACTGTAGTGGAGATGTTGCCAAAAACCTGCGGCATCGATTCCGCGGTCTTCAATCTCTGCGAGTGTCGCCTTTTCATCGTGAACATTATGGATCGTGAACAGGCTGCGAATTCCCATGGTTTTCGCAGCGGCCGGCACCAGCCCTGTCATCCAATCGTGACAATGCACGATGTCCGGTTTCACCTTTGGCAAGATATGGTGAATCACGTCGCGCTGAAACACCAAGGCGGCCTTGCGGTTGGATTCGGCACTGCCTTCATACACCGAGCGACGATAAAAAAATTCCCGGTCCTGACTTAAATGCAGTTTCCGGGAAAATTGAGTTCGACTCTCGAACATGTGGCGGAAGTGAGGCATCGCTACATGAACATCGGCCCCCATGTCAGATAGCGAGTCGACCAATAGCGTGCAAACGTCTGCAAGTCCGCCGGCTTTCGCTCTGGGCCCCGGCTGCCCCTCTCCCCCGATCCGGCGCCCGCCGTTCAGCTCTGGTGTCACGAGGAGAATGCGGGGGCGACGTTTTTTCAGAGTAATGAGCGGTCGATTGACCTCCCGGGAAATGATTTCAGATTGCGCAAGATGCTCCAAAGTTCGAATAGCGGCCATGATGGATCGGGAATTCGCTCCTCCAAGTCACCGGCCCTCAGAACCTCCATGGTATCTGAATGAGTCACCGCTTGCGAGCTGAGCATCTTCTTAGCGGTGGACATGCCAATCATCTGTTAGATCAGAAAGCGGCTGCTACGCCTTGTAACTGCGTGGGTGAGTCGCATGGAGGCTGATTTGAAGGCACTTGATCGTAGAGATAAAATGCTACGCCGCATTGCACATCGTAACCTGGGTTTGCACTGTGCAAGATAGAGTTACCAAACGCTCAATCTTAAAGTTCCTGTGCAGTTTGCATCCCCGCCATGCAGTAGATGGACATTTCTAAAAGCATGACCAGACACGCGAAGCCCTTGATTACTGACCCAACTCTTTAACAATAACAGCATTATACCATCTTTGCGACTTTTGGTATTCACCATGCGATGAAGGATTTTATGACTACGATTCACGAAACCTCATCTGCTGCTGCGGCAGAACTACAAGAACTTCTCACCCGCTATGTTGATTCACGCGATGGCTACCGTCAGGCAGCTCAATTGGTAAAGGACGGTGGTTTGGCGGCAGCATTGACGGCAATTGCAGATCGCCGGGAAGAAATTTCGGAGCGTGTCGCCACCATTATTTATCGGGAAGGCAAGAAGCCCGAGATGAAAGGCAGCCCCGAAGCCAAAGTACATCGGTGGTGGATCCGTCTGCGCGACGAATTGGCGGATCATGAAACGAATGCAATCTTGGCTGAATGTCTGCGCGGGGAAAAAGACCTGCATCGGACCATGGTAAGCGCCCTGGAGGAAGGACATCTGGAGCCCGAACATCGGCTGATCCTACAAGAAGTGCTATCTGAAATTGATCTCGCGATCCGTTCGTTCAAAACAGCCCTTGGAGAGACCTAAACCCGTGTTATCTTCTCACACAATGAGCTCTCACCACCCACTTCACGATCCGAAAGCCATGAAACTGCTTTCTCGCGTAGGCGACGACATCGCCAAACTCCGGCAGGACGTCCGGACTTTGATCACCCACACCACCCATGAAACCATTCCTCACGGGGCGAATGAGTTGGCGGACCTTACCAAAGCAGGCCTCACCGCGAGCGGCGCTTACGCGGCCTCCCGCTTGCGGGCCCTGAAAGAATATGAAAACTCACGCCGATCCGCTGAATTACTAGGTAGCGCCATTCTTCTCGGGGCTTTAGGCTACGGAATTTACGCTTGGATGAAATGCCGCTGTGAAAAGCAGCGCAGCTGTGCCCGCGAGCTGGAAGAACCCAGCTTACATGACTGATCTGATCAACCCACGGCGGCACCCACTACGGTGTCGCCGATTTTTTCAGGCAATTTCAGAGCATTCACCCAGGCAGGTGCGGCCGTAGCAAACACGAGCCGCTCACCGGTTCGAGGATGAGTCAGTGCCATGCACCACGAGTGCAGCTCCAACGGCGGCAAATCACAATCAAGCGTCTGGGTATCACCCATTTTGCGATCCGGTAAATACGTTGGATCACCTTTGACTGGCATTCCCAGACTCCACAAATGGACACGGATCTGATTGGTGCGGCCCGTATCGAGCTTCGCCAACAACAAGCAAGTGCCGTCCTCTTGACGATCCAATACCGTGAACTCCGTTTTCGCAGGTAAGCCGTCTTCTTCAATCTCTCGCGAACCCATTTGACCGGGTGCGGAGGAAATTGGCTCGTTGCAGACAAACTGGTCATTTTCAGGCGATCCGATCGCGGTCACCAGATAGTATTTCTCCACGCTGCCCTCCAGAAATTGACGCTGCAACAACCGGCAAAAATGCCGAGTTCTCGCAAACACAACCAAACCACTGGTATTCGCATCCAGCCGATGAACCGGACGCGGATATTTCGGGGCATAGACTTGATTGAGAATATATTGGAGCGTGTTGCGATGGAATCTTCCGCTCGGGTGCATCGGCAACGGGGCCGGTTTCTGGATGACCAGCAGAGCCTCATCCTCGTGAAGAATGCGGATATCCGTCGCCACATCCGGCTCTTTGGCTGGAGGAAAAATCTGTAAAATCCGTTCTCCAGCGCGAACTACATGATCCTTGTTGCGAACGGCACCGCCATAGCTCACGAAGCGGCCGGCTTCGCATCGGCGCTCCCACTCGGATGGCGGAACCTGCGGGAAAATTGCCGTCAATGCTTCCAGCAATTCCTTTCGATCATGCTCGGCAGGAATATTCACCGGCCTGCGATTTTCCATCGGGACCGATCCCGGCAGCGGATGGCAAATCTCCTGAATCGCCTGCTCGCGTTCGGCAATGCGCTCTTCCATTTTCTCCGGCTCACTTTTGAAGCAATGCGGGCAGCTGATGCCGACCACATATCGCGGATCTTCCTGATCCGCCCGATCCAGCGGTGCCTGGCAAGCATAGCAAACCGCCGTCTCAGTCTCCCGCAATGCCGGATCGACGCCCACGCGTTGGTCGAACACGAAGCATTCGCCCTCGTAGTGATCGCCGCCGCACTCTTCGAAATATTTTAAAATCCCGCCATCGAGCTGATAGATCTGCTCGAATCCTTCCATCTCCATGAATGGCCCCGCCTTCTCGCAACGGATGCCACCGGTGCAAAACATCACCACCGGCTGCTGCTTCAACTCATCCGGAAGTTTCCTGACCGCATCCGGAAATTCACGGAAGCTGTTGATGTGTGGAATCATCGCACCCTTGAAGGTGCCCAGCTTCACCTCGTAGTCATTGCGCGTGTCGAGCAGGGTAATCGGGCGTCCTTCGTCCAGCCACTGCTTGAGCTCTTTCGAAGCCAGCTTGGGAGAAGTTCGGATTGCCGGCCTCACCCCATCGACTCCGAAGGAAATGATTTCCTTTTTGATCCGCACCAACATCCGGTTGAAAGGCTGGTGATCGCTGAGACTGATTTTCGGCGTCAATTTCTCCAGGCCTGGCACCTGGTGGACGCGCTCCACGAGCTCATGAATCGATTCTGCAGCGCCTGCGACGAACATGTTGATGCCCTCGGTGCTGAGAAGAATGGTCCCTTTCAAATTCCTGACTTTGCAAAACGCGATCAATTCCTCGCGCAGCTGCTTCAGATCAGACAGTTCTGCAAAAAGATAAGCCGAGATGTTCGTGACAGTGGACACGCGGAAAAAACAACACGAAGCGGCGCGCGATGCCAGCGCAGATTTGATGACAAACTAGCGACTGATATCTTCCTGATACATCAGCTTGAAGCCGGACTGATGCAAGACCGTCACGGCGAAATCATAGTCTTCCACATGGATCGCCAACATCGAATGGCCAACGGGGCCGGGCAGTAAGGCATAGGCGAAATCCACGTTGGTTTCCGCAACCATCAGCGTGTCCAGACACTGGAGTAAACCCGGACCACACTCGCGCATGGCAACCACCAGCAAATCGCAATTGGTGTAAGGAATCCCCTTTTCCATGAAGATCCGTTCCGCCAAATCCGGATCTGAAAGGACCAATCTCGCCACCGTCGCATCGCGCGAATCCTGAACGCTCAGCCCGATGACCTCAATCGAAGCAGTTCGGAGCAATTTCAACAGAGCTGCCAGTGCGCCGGCCCGGTTCGGCAACATGACAGAAAATTGGCGCACAGGAGCACCGTGATCGATGACTTCGTTGGTTTCCATGGAATCAAAAATTTCAACCGCGGGGACCACTCAAAGGAATGGTTTCCACCTGACCGCTGGCGACGTCTTCTATCACGATTTGGTTCGGACGCACATCCGAAACCACGTATTCCGTGCCATCCGCAGAGCTGAAATGCTGACCTGGCATCGCGGTGAACCGGGTTCCGCTCACGCCATCTTCCACCAAGGCAATGGGGTCGTGCGAGGTCGATGGCAGCCCGGAAATCCACTGGCGGGACTCGCCGGTATTGCTATCCCGGACCTCTACGACCGGGACCTGCACCGATTCTCCATCCGTGAATTTACTATTTTCCGTGCGGGTCATGACGCGCACCACCACCAATTGCGAATTGGGGATTTTGTCGCCTTCATGCACCTTGATTTCTTTTGGCGGATTGGAAGCGATTTGAAGTGTGGCGGTTGATCCTTTGACCGACTTCACCTCGACCGGCAAAACGGTCTGACGATACATCCGCATGATCAGTGGTTCCTGACGAGCTGGACGCGAGACTGCCTTTTGAGGTTCTCCCTGCTCGGATACCTGCACCCGGATGACTTTGGGACTGGTAAAAACAGCACCTTCGATCGGCACCACTGCCGGGCGAGTGGCCCGCGCCGTGGCCGAATGCAGCGGCGTATCCGAAACCGCTTCTCCAGAAGGAGCTCTCATGCCGGTAGTTCCCGCAGGCAGATCATTTCCCGCCACCGCCGGGTCGGATGATGGGACCTTGGAATCCGCAGCCGTAACCACCCCGTCTGAAAGCCTGTCCATCGTCGCTTCCATCGATGCTGCGAGTTCATCCGTCGATTCCAATTCCAAATCCACGGAGCCGACATTGCTGGAAATCATGGCAGCGATCTCAGAATGACCAGCTTGCTCCGCCAAATCCATCGCCGTGTCCCCATTGGAATCAACGGAATAACGGCTCGATCCAATATCAAGCAACATCGCCACCGCGTCTTGGTTACCATTTTCCGCCGCCAGCATCAAAGGAGTGCGGCCGTCCGACATCGTCGCGTAAACCGAGGCTCCGTAGTTGGTCAGCGCATCAATCGAGCGCGCATTCCCATCCAGTGCGGCCAGCAGTAAAGCGGCATCCAGATCCTCGCGACAATAAGGAGCAAGCTCGCTGATCGATCCACTGCTCCCCTCTCGAGCAGCCAGCATGATGGGGAGAAATCCGTCCTTATCTTTCAATTTCGGGTTCGCCCCTTGTCGCAGCAGCCAAGACACCATTTCCGATTGATCGGCGATGACCGCTGCCATCAGAGGAGTCTGGCCCTGGCGGTCCTGGATATCGATCGAGAGGCCCCGTTTCAGGAGATAATCTGCGGATTTCTCTGCATTCGCCTTAGCCGCTTCGTGCAGCGCAGTGGACCCGTCCGGCCCAATTTTTGCGGGATCATAACCGCCGGAGATGAACTTCTTTAAAACTCCGACATTGTCCTCGCGACTTGCGCGGAACCAATCGGCATCAGTGAGCTGGTATCCGGCCTCCTTCAATTCTGAGGCTGCCGCATCCTTCCCTTTCTTGCAGGAGACCACGCCGCTAAAAGCCCACGGAACCAGCGATAAGGTTACAGCCCGGCGAAATGTCCAACTCATTGGGGCGAGAGTAATTGAGAAACGCTAGTCGTTCAACCCGGAAACAGGCATCGTTTCGATCTCCAAAATGCGACAAACTCCGGAATTTACGACAAAGCGCACATTGCGACCACACAGACTCGCACCATAAATCCGTTCCTCTGTCGCTTTCTGCGATGCTGGCCGCGGATCCAAAGACAATGCTTCCCGAATCACGGACTGAGCCCGGAACGGCAGGCTGCGAAACGCTTCTTCCGCAGCGGAATCGACCTCAACGGGAATTCGGTTTGGCGCCACAGGAGCAAACCCACCCACTGCATCCGGCGGCGACTCCGCGTAGGGCAAGTAAGGTTTCACATCGTAGACCGGAGTGCCATCGATCAAATCCAATCCGCCCAATTTCAAGACGGGAGCATCCGGGCCATCCGCCTCGATCCCTTCCAGCCTTACCAGGGATAGCCCTAGCGCATTAGGCCGAAATGTCGATCGGCTCGCAAAAACACCGACCCGCTTCTCACCACCCAATCTCGGTGGGCGCACGGTGGCGTGCCACCCTTTTTCCGCCGTTTCGTGGAAGCCAAAAATGATCCAGAGGTGCGAAAATCCCTCAATACCGCGAATCGCCTCCCAACTGCGGAAGGGCTTATGAAAAACAAGCTCCCCCCAGGCACTCGGGCAAAGCCCGGGCTGGCGGGGAGCTACAAATTTCCCGCCGAAGCAAGACCGGACCACGGCAATCGGATCACATTGCATCGGCGGGAGTGAATCATTCAATCAGCGAGTCTTGAAATGGAAACTTCCACGCAAGACATCCGCTTCCTTGCGAACCTTGATCGAGACGCTGTCGAAGTCATCGAAGCTATCGATGAACTGGATCATGGTCTCTTTATTGTGCTTATACTCATTGAGCGCACTTTCATTGTCGCCAAAGATCTCATCCGCATTTGCATCGACCAAGGCATAGCATTCGCGGGCGTATGCCTGGAGCGCGACGAAATTCGCTTTGAAGAGGAAGCCGGTTTCCGTAGCGGTTCCCGTTTTGGCTTTGCCTACCAGGTCCAGTGCTTGGTTTTTCGAGGTGGATGCCACAAACCAATCATCGCCGACGGTCACCGATGGGAGAAACTCGTCGTTGAAAAATGGCATCGGGAAGAACCATGTGGTCATGCCATCTTTCTCCGAGCTGATTGGCTTTTGCATTGGAATTTCCATGCCCGACATCGTGCTGATCTTGCCCATCATGCTGGTGGCACTGAGGTTGATCTTATCCCAGGAAGTTGCGAGCTTGGTGCGGTCTACCACTGGGGCAATGTAGGAAGCGCGAGGGAATTTGCCTTCGTCGACCACTTTTTGCGGGATTCCAGGAACGGTCGGGATCGAGCCCTTGAAGTCCATAACCAAAGCGGCCTCCTGGCCCAAACCAGCAGCCATATCCACGCTGAAACCATTCCACATGTTGACGAGATCCTCGCGGAACTGGCTATCGAACATGCCGAACATTTCCTTGTATTGAGCAAGTTTGTCTTCCTCTACATTCTCAGCGGGAATTTCCGAAGCTTTGGCAGCAAGCGCATAAACGGTCTCACCGACGGAATTCAAAAGACCTGTCAGCTTTTCGTTATAGACCTCGGTCGAGCTTCCATTTGCGAACAGAACCACATCCGGGGAATCGCCGAGATGGGCGAGCTTCCTCGGCGCGCTCCAGTCAACCGAACCTGGGTCGGTGCCGCCGTAGGTTTCGATCTTGTAGCCCTCGTCGAAATACGAAACGAGGCCGTAACCATGAACGGTTTGGAATTTCACAAGTTCTTCTCCACGATCGACCACCGTCTGGAGAAGTGCTTCGATGTTGCGGGTGTCACCGATGCCTTCTTGTCCCGCGAAGCCATCGCGAATGCCTTCAAAAATCGCGGCAAACTCCTTGTCAGCGCTGATCACCGATTTGAGACCAGCTTCCTGGCCGTAAATCACAGCGGAGAGATCCTTGTCCACATAGCCATCGGTGAATTTGAGTTCATCGGACGAGACCATCGAATCATTCAAATCACTGGCGAGATTCAGTTCCTCTTCGGAACTTCCCATCATCAGCACCACGTAGTCACCGAGAGTGCCGGTGCAAGCGACGATGTTCTTCTCAGAGAGCGCCTTCACGAATCGGTCGAAAGTCGCTTCATCCATCATTTCCGTCGCGCTATCGCGCTCCGCATTCAGCATTTCAGCGAGCTTGGAGCCCAGCAGACGATAACCGGTAAAGGTTACTCCGGCCTTTTCAAACGAAACCGGCTCCACCATTTCACCCATCATGCCCATGAAGTCGACTGTGCTGCGGATCTGGCTAGCAGCCTCTTCCCGGTCTTCAGCCGAAGTTTTGAAACCCAGATAGATCGGCGGCATTTGGATTTTCTCGAAAAGGTCCACGCCGCCCTCCTGATCCTGAATCAACTCGGTGAACATTTCCGCAGTGTATTGATAAGCAAACGAATCCGTGAACAGACTTGGATCACCTGTTCTAGCAGCCTCGACCAGAGCCCTGGTGATTTCACGGAACTGGAAATAAGCCATGCGGCTGCGGAGGAGATTCAAATAACCCGCTTGCTCCATGGAGCCGTGTCCAAAAGCAAGGACGACTTGCTTGCCTAGCAATCCTTCAGGACCCATCGGCTCTTCAAATCCATCCATGTCCTCGCTATCGGCTTCACTATCCATGTCGATGCCTCCGGAGGCTGCACCGAGCGCGGCACCTTCCTGCATGGCATCGTCAGGCTCAGCGGCCTTGGATTCCTCATTATCCTCTGGAGCCATCTCGATATCCGGCTCCATGCCGAGCTCCTCATCCATTTCGAAATCCGAATTGTCGCCAAATCCCGGGCCGGCTCCGCTCATTTGAGCGTCGATCAGTTTCCACAATTTGAGGGACTTCACTTTATTCACGGTTTCCTCACCCTGAAATACGGAAACCATCAATTCGGTGTCCTTCGGAAGATACTGGGCAAATCCCAACTTTGCGGCCCGGTCCTCTGGGGTCACTTCCTTGGCGGTTGGAACCACTTCCTTAGCCTCAGGAGTCACAACAGGAGGTTCCGCCTCCTGGGGAGTGCCGGGCACATCTGGTGTGACTTCAACTGGATTTCCACTGGCATCCAATGGTGCCGATTCTTTTTTCTTACACGCCCCAAGGCACAATGCCATTGCCGGGACCAACATCCATGTTGCTCTCACTTTCATCACCATCACCTTAAAGCGAGCGTTCGACGATTAGCAAGGAGAATGCCTCATGCGGAGCTCTTGCAAATATCCGGGTTGCGATACCTTCCGGACTGTGGATTGTTTGGGCAGTTCCAATCACTCATGACCGCCAGCACCACACCGTCCGCAAGCAGCGATCTCTTTCCTTTCGAACTCGTTCGCCCGGAGCTGGAAAAGGTCGAAGTCGCGATCCGCGAACAAATCCGCGCCTTTGATCCCGCCGTCGAACCTTACGTTGCCTACATTTGCAACACTTCCGGCAAACGCATTCGCCCGGCGCTGTCGATTCTCGCCGGTGGCGCCACCGGCGGAGTGCTGGAAAACCATCTCAAACTTGGCGTCATCCTGGAACTCATCCACATGGCCAGCCTCGTCCACGACGACATCATGGACGGTGCCACAACACGCCGCATGGTTCCCACAGCCAACGCAAAATGGGGGAATGCCCTCTCCGTTCTTTTGGGCGACGCGTTATTCTCCCATGCCCTTACCCTCGCGACTGACTTCAATTGCATCGATGTCTGCCGCAAGGTCGGACAAGCCGCTCGCGAAGTCTGCCAAGGCGAAATCATCCAGACTCAACGCAGATTCGATCTGGCGCTTAGCAAAAACGACTACTTTCGCATCATTGAGATGAAAACCGGCGCGTTGTTCGCCGCAGCCACTGGTTTGGCAGGCAAACTTTCCGGCGTGGACGAAGCAAAAGAGCAGCATTTGTTCAGCTACGGCATGAAGCTCGGAACCGCCTATCAGATCTACGACGACTGCCTGGATCTGGTCGGTTCCGAAGAAGTGGTCGGAAAAACCCTGCGCACCGATCTCGCCAAAGGAAAGCTGACCTTGCCGATTCTCAACCTGCTGGAAGCCTCCTCGGAAGCGCAACGGACGAAACTCAACAAACGCATCCTTGCGCAGGAACCACTCGATTTGCCGGTCCTCGTCGGCATCGCCGAATACGAAGGCGCGATCGAAAGCGCGGTCGATACCGGACTCAACCTCTTGAGCCAAAGTCGCGAAGACATCCGCCAATTGGGTGATTCCGTGCACGCGGACGCGCTCATTCAGATCACCCGTTTCATGGGCAATCTGCTAGAGAAGTGCCGGAAATAAGTCCTGCCAGCGCAGAATTCCCCATCACGGCTTGTGAAAATTTTCACAAGCTCCAGTTGCCAGCCGTCCGCAATTATGCCATTGGGGCCGCATGTCCTCACCCACCGGTGCCACAACCCGATTTCCTAAAAAAGTTCTCATCATTGGCGGCGGTTTCGCCGGACTGGAATGCGCCCAGACCTTGGCCAACGACAATCGCTTCGCAGTCACGCTGATTGACAGGACCAACCACCACCTCTTTCAACCACTTCTCTATCAGGTAGCTACCGCATCTCTCGCAGCACCTGACATCGCCCGCTCGATCCGCCAAATCCTGGCCGATGCCAAAAACGTGACCGTCCTGATGGACGAGATCGACAACATCGAACCGGACAAAAAGCGCGCATTTGGCAAATCCGGCGCTTCCTACGAATACGATTACCTCCTGCTCTCCGTCGGCGCACGCACCGGATATTTCGGAAATGACCACTGGGCAGAACACACGATGGGTCTGAAATCGCTTTCAGATGCACAGGTCATCCGCCGGACCGTCCTTTCCAATCTGGAACGCGCCGAGCTGACCACGAATGAAGCGGAACGCGCGAAGCTGATGACCGTCGCCATCATTGGTGGCGGCCCTACCGGAGTCGAACTCGCTGGCGCGTTCTCCGATCTGGTTCACAAGTCCCTCAAGTCGAACTTCCGTCGCATCGACACCAGCAAGCTGCGCGTGTTGCTCATCGAAGGCATGCCAAACATCCTTTCGATGTATCCACAGGACCAAATCGACTATGCACGCGGTCACCTCGAAAGCATCGGCGTCGAAGTCATCACCGGCAAAATCGTGACCGACGTCCAACCGGGCCTGCTGAAATTCAAGGATGATACGACGGTTGAAGCCGCTGCCATTATCTGGGCTGCCGGTGTTGCCGCAAATCCACTTTCCAAGTGCCTCGGTGTCGAAACCGACCGCGCCGGCCGCATCACGCCAAATCCTGATCTCTCGATCCCAGGCCGTTCCGACGTTTTCGTCGCTGGCGATTTGACCTTCATGAAGGACGTGGACAGCAAACCCGTTCCTGGTGTTGCTCCAGCAGCCTCGCAAATGGGTCGCCACGTCGGCAAGCTCCTCAAAGAGGAAATGCGCATGATGAAAAAAGGCTTCGATGAGGCCAAGCGCACCAGCCTTCGCCCGAATTTCCGTTACCTCGACAAGGGGATGATGGCGATCATCGGCAAAAACCACGCCGTGGTGAAAGCCGGTAAACTGAAGCTCACCGGTTACCCTGCTTGGGCCGCCTGGTTGTTCATTCACATCCTCTTCCTCGTGGGCTTCCGCAACAAACTGGCGGTGCTTCTCGGATGGGCAAGCTCCTACCTCCGCAACACGCCTGAGGCCCGGATCATTGCCCACCCTCCTACCACGGTTCCTCCGAACCTGAATCAGCCTTAAGGCTGGCGTTTCCTATCGATTGGCGGTCGCCGGGTAAGTTGTAACCCGGCCCGCCATCGCTTGCTGTTGTCGCTTTTTCGCGGCATGGCTCGCAATGATCGGACAAAATATCATGAATCCGATCCAGGTGAGTGGCCAGGTCACAAATCCAATGGCCACAAAGCACAGCATGAAATTGATCGCTGCCAGCAGCCAGTATGCGAGCATCAGGCTGATCCCAGTCAACAGACTGCCTGCATAGATGACGCCGATCCCGAAAGTCTGCAGGAACAATCCAGGAATAAGCTCCAGCAACATCGCAAAGCCAGGCTCCGGCCCTGCCGGATAAAAGTGATGCACCTCACGGACCTCTACGGTTGGAGACAAGGATTCGTTTGACATGGTTGCAGTAATATAAGCTCTCCACCGATTCCAAACCAGCGGCAATTTTCAACCGCTCGCGAAGTCTGCAACGAATCGCGGATTTCATCATGCAAGATACCCGAAGGCTTGTGATATTCCTTACTCACATCTGATACAACTCATTGCTATCAATCAATTATAGCAATCCCCATAATCAGCTGACTTCCTGCATTTTACGAGAACCCATTCGATTCCCTCGCTGTGCCGAAGCCATGCCGTGGCACGTATTCTGTTATATCATGATTACCCCCGGTTAAGTCAGAAATGATACACCGGTTAACAACCCAAAATGATTATGAACAAACTCGAAATTAAAGGCGATTGGAATATTACCAAAGGTAAGCTCAAACAAAAGTGGGCTTCACTCACAGACGATGATCTTCGCTACGCAGATGGCCAAGCCGATGAGCTGGTTGGCCGAATTCAAAAGCGCACGGGTCAAACACGCGAAGCGGTGGAAGATGCCATCCGGGACGCAGACCGAGTTCACGTCCATCACTGATCAATCGATCTGAAAAATCCCGCCTCCGCCATGGAGGCGGGATTTTTATTTTGCTCAAAAACCCTCAAACTCTAACAGCACCTACCGAAATCCTATTATGACACTGGGAGCTATTTTATTGCTGATCGTTGTATTCGCCCTGCTTGGAGCCTTGCCTACCTGGGGTTACAGCCGGAGATGGGGCTACGGTCCGAGTGGAGGCATCGGACTTCTGTTATTGGTCCTCATCATTCTCGCCTTGCTCGGCAAGCTTTGAAGACGCGATCTATCAGGCTTCAGGAAGAACCTGGTTTTCTTCAGTAAACAACGCCTCCCCTTCCGTGCTGGCAACGATGACAGCCGCGCAGGAATCGCTGAAAACGTTCACCGCTGTCCGACTCATATCCAGAATTCGATCCACAGCCAGAAGGGCAACCACTGCGGTATCCGCTCCGGGTATACCCGAGTTTTTCAAGACTAACAGAATCGCAACCAAGCTGGCGGATGGAATCCCAGCCACGCCGATACTGGTGAGTAGTGCCGCCACCACGACGAAAAACTGCGCACCAAATCCCAGGTGAATTCCCATGACTTGGGACACGAAAATCACGGCTACACATTCATACAAAGCCGTTCCATCCATGTTAACCGTAGCCCCGAGCGGCAGAGTGAAACTGGAAACGCGTTTGGATACCCCAGCTCCTTCCTGCACGCAGCGCATCGTGACAGGTAGTGTTCCGGATGAGGACGCAGTGGAAAATGCCAGCAACAGCGCTGGTCGCATCGCTTTGATATGATTCCATGGATTGATCCCCGCTGCGTAGCGAAGAACCAGTGGCAGCACCACGAACAAGTGGATGGCCAAGGCACAGAGCACGGTGATAAAATACTTGCCGAGGTTTAAAAACAGCCCTGCCCCGGTTTCATAAACGACCGGGAAAATCAGTGCGTAGACGCCAATCGGCGCCACTGCCATCACCCAATTCGTTAGAACAATCATCGCGTCATTGGCCGACTTGAAGAAGTTTTGAATGGTCGCGATTTCATCGCCCGGCAAGCGCGTGATTGCCAGAGCAAACAAGATGCTGAAAACGATCACACCGAGCAATTTGCCGTTATCAGCGGCAGCCGATAATACATTTTCCGGCAGCATGGATCGGAACACATCCAGAAAATCTTTAGCTTCGCGCGAGCCTGCTTCTGCAATTTTTGCCCGCTCAGCCTCACTGGCGTTCGCCGCACTGTTTTCAAATGCCTTGCGCACAGTCTCATTGGGTTTGCCATGGTCCAATCCCGGACGAATCGCATTCACCAGAAACAGGCCTATTAAAATCGCGCACAAACTGGACCCCACATAAAACGCCACTGTCTTCGCCCCCAAGCGCCCGAAACCACTAACTCCCTGTAAACTGGCGATTCCCGCCACCACGGACGTCACAATCAAGGGCACGATGATCATTTTGAGCGCCCGCATGAAAAGCTCACCAATGAATTTCGTGGTTTCAAGAGCACCCGAAATGAAATGCGCAGCCGTTGAAGTCTCAGGTGCATTTGCAAAAAGTCCGCGTAACGCCAGCGCGGTAACAGTGGCCAGCAACAGGGCCGCGAGTATTTGCCAATGGGCTGCAAGTCGTTTCATTGCCCAAAGCAAAGTCAAAGTGAGTCGATCCATCCAGAACCAACGCGAAAAAATCTCCAATCACTCGATTGGATCGCGTTTTGAACTCCCTCTGAACGGCAAGATTCGGCATTTTCTCATCGTAAAGCCTCCAAATCGATGAACCCAACGACGCCGCTCCTGCCCTCATTTGCCCTGTTCCTTGCGCTCGCAACATCATCCCCTGCGCAGCAACTTCCTCCACCCTTTCCAAATGATCCGGCATCGGCGCTGGAGCGGACCTGCTTTCAAACATCCCGTCCCTGGAGCCCGCTTGGCAATCTCCGATCCGACGTCACCTTGGTTTACGGCATCGATAAATCCCTGCCTGAACGGATCAATACCTGGAGAGATCGCGGCTACCGGGTCCATCTCATGACCGGAGTCGCCTGGGGCGAATATCAGGATTATCTATACGGACGGTTCGACGGAAAAAACCACGTCGACAACGCACAAACCAACCGAAAGGGCGAAACCATCAGCCACGGCGGCGATGTTTACTACATGTGCCCGGCGGAGAATTATGGAGAATTCCTCAGTGTCGGCGTGCAGAAAGGTCTCGAAGCGGGGGTCGAAGCCGTGCATTTGGAAGAACCGGAATTCTGGGCGCGCGCTGGATATTCCGAGGGATTCAAGCGCGAATGGAAGGCCTTCTATCAGGAAGATTGGCAAGCCCCGGATTCATCCCCGGATGCTCAATGGCGTGCCTCGAAGTTGAAATACTATCTTTATCGTCGTGCCCTGCAGCAGGTCTTCAATCATGTGCAGGAGTTTAACAAAAAGAACAACAAGCATGTCCGCTGCTATGTGCCAACTCACAGTCTGCTGAATTATGCCCATTGGTGCATCGTTAGCCCGCAATCAAGTTTGGCAAAACTCGATGGCTGCGATGGCTACATTGCGCAGGTCTGGACCGGCACCTCCCGCACACCGAATCCTTTCCGTGGGAAGCTAAAGGAACGCACCTTGGAGACTGCGTTTCTCGAATACGGCGCGATGCAAAACCTGGTCCGCGCCACAGGCCGATCTGTTTGGTATTTGAACGATCCAATTGAAGACAACCCGCGCCACGATTGGACCGACTATCGCACGAATTGGGAATCGACTCTGGTCGCCTCACTGCTGCAGCCAGACGTTTCACAATTCGAGGTCGCACCTTGGCCAGAGCGGATTTTCGGCGAAAAATACCCGAAAGGCGGCAGCGAGGCGGATCGTAAATCCATCCCGCCGGAATACGCAACGGAGCTCCAAGTCGTCATGAATGCGCTGAACGACATGAAGCAGCCGGACTACGCATGGGACGCGGGCACTCGCGGCATTGGCATTCTGATCAGCGACTCACTGATGTTCCAACGTGAGCAACCAACCCCAAGTGATCCGAACATGGCGCAGTTTTACGGCCTGGCCATGCCTCCTCTCAAACGCGGCATTCCCATCACCCCGGTCCAGCTTGAAAATGTCACTTTGCCGGGATTCCTGGATGACCAGAAAGTTCTGATGTTGAGCTACCAAGGCCAGAAACCTCAATCGGCGGATATCCATCCTGCCCTTGCGGAATGGGTGAAAAAAGGAGGCATTCTGATCTTTGTCGACGATGATAGCGACCCCTACAACAAAGTTCGCGAATGGTGGAACGATGAGGGCAAAAATGACCGGATACCACGCCAGGACCTTTTCGAAAAACTAGGACTCAAGCGCGAACCAACACCTGACCGAGCCACAAAAGTCGGCAACGGTTCACTGATCTGGCTGAAGAAAAATCCAGTGAGTTACGCCCTCAGCGAAGAAGGCGACCTGGCGCTCATCGATGCTCTCAAGAAAGCAGCCCACAAAGCCGATCTGGATTGGACCGAAACCAATCACCTTCTATTACGGCGTGGCCCGTACTGGGTAGGAGCAGGCCTTGATGAATCCATATCTGAAGATTCTAAGATTCTCTCCGGACGTTTGATCAATCTGTTCGATCCCGAGTTAAAAGTTCAGAAATCATTCACCTTAGCTCCTGGCAATCGCGTCTTCCTTCTTGATCTCGACAAATTGGTTCTTCCCAAAACGCCAACGGTGATTGCCTCCGCCTGCAAAGCTCTACCTCTGAAGAACGAATCGAGGGAGTTTTCTTGGACCGTTGAAGGAGTCGGAAATACGCCGGGCATCGTACTTGTCTCCAGCTCCATTGCTCCAAAATCAATTCAACTCGGTGACCAGGATGTTAAGGATTTCACATGGGATGAGGAAAACCACCTCTTGCACGTCCGCTTCGAGAACGAAGCCACGCCACGGGTGCTCAAGATGAATTTTTGAAAGTATTCTTGCCAAAGGACATTATTCCTCGGCAGAGTACCCCATGGCCCAAAGTCGTGCTCTCGCCACCGGCGTTTGTGTTGTCAGCCTCGCCGCCGGATATATTTCCGGCGGGCGGCAAGACAATGTAACTTCTTCCAATGAAGCAAAGGAATTGGAGGCTGCCGTTCCGCGTGGGCGAGGAGCTCTAACCGCTTCAACAGATGCCGAAGCGGCGCTCCTCGCAAGCCTGCTGAAGGGTCGATCGCCTGCCGACCTTTCGACGGATGAGCTGGCCAAGATCCTCGAATCAATCGCAACGGCTCATCCCAATACCGAGCAACTTGCTTGGGCGAAAAATAAATTCACGCTCCAACTCCTGCTTCCCGGACTATCATTTACGCAGCTGCAGCAGCTCGTCGAATCTGACTTGATTCCCTACTGGCTGGACCACGATGTCATGTTCGCATTTGGAGCCAAGAATCCGGCAGCAGCGATTGAATGGGCACAAGGCCAACCGAGTTTCGTAAGTGTGATCTGCGGAGCAGCGACGACTGATCCAGTCCTAGCTGCGGAGTATTACAAACAGATGCTGAATGAAAAGAGTTCAAACTCTATCGAGCTCTACGTGATATCATCTGAAATCGCGACAAACTTGGCGAAATCTGGATCTGGCGAACTGCTGGCCTTCTATGACTCCCTTCCAACGAACGCGAGAACCGGCGTCCTTGGGGATGCCCTTTTGGTAATTCCCGAAAGCCAACTCAAAGACACTCTAGATGGCATATTCAGCCGGATCGAAAGCGGTTCCATCTCGCTGGACCAACAATTTAACGCAAATCTTAGATTGATCGCGACCCGTAAACCCGATCAAATCAAAGCCTGGGTCGACACTTTGCCACCGGGAACCCATCGGGATTCGTTCGATTTGATCCTCGCAGATGGCTTTTCCGCAAATGGTCAGGTCGACCAAGCCCGTGCGCAATTGAGCCGTGCGATCGAAAGGTATCCGGGAAACGAAAAACAGCTCTTGCAGCATATCCAACCCGACGACTTCAAGCTTTTGAGTTTGTTTTCCGAATCCCTGCCCTCAGAGGCGAAACTAACTGCAGCCGATCTACAAGACCGGGCGATCTCGATCATGACAACCTATTCACAATCCCAACCCAATGGCCTGATGGACTTGGCTAACGCGTTGGAAGATCGAACCGAGCAAGCCGAGCTGGTTTCCGGAGCCTTGAATGATCTTCTCTCCAAATTCTCCGCTGGATCGACCTGGAAAGAGGAAAATTACGATGAATATCTGCAGCGAATCGAGACACGGGTTCGATCGATGGAGTTCAGTGAAGATGACACAAGCAACATTCTACATACTCTGGACGCATTCCGGGAATCCCTTCAAGCCCCCTGAAGTCGTTGGGCCTAACAACCGAGGAAAGCCATGAAACAAAAGCCACTTCTCATCCTTGCAGTAGCGATCGTCTGCTTCGGCATCGGCTATCTTCTCCGGCAGCCATTTTCGCACTCCAGCCACACCTCGGCGTCAGCGCAAAAACCCATCGCGAATCGCTCGATTCGAGTCACAGTCCGAGATAATCCATCCGAAAAAAATGGGCCCGAAGGATTTCTAACCGAAATCCTCGAAGGTCGTTCGCCGCAAAAACTTTCATTGGAAGAGTTGGTGCAAATTCTCGCTCAGCTCACCCAAGATCCGTATCACGATACTCAGATTGATCGAACTCGGAAAATATATCAGCTGCAGCTCATTCTGAGTAAACTGTCGTCCTCTCAACTCATGATGTTGGCTGACACAAGCACGATTAATATTGATAGTCGGAGTATTATCATTACCGCATTTGCTACCAAGGACCCGCACCAGGCATTGGAATGGGCACAAGGGAAGTCGGAGCTATCCACTGTCCTGGCAACCATCGGTTCACACAACCCGCAATTGGCAGCACAATATTGCCGAGAGATCCTTGAACAAGGAAATCCTCAGTCCGTCGACCTTGATGAAACAATTTACAACATCTCAGAAGCTTTGGCAAAATCAGGAGCCAAAGCCCTTCTCGATTTCAGTCTGAGCATGCCTACACACAGTCGATTCTCCATACTTTCCAGCTACCTGACCCAAGTGCCCGATGAAGAACAGGCCATGGTCCTTGATGAAATCACGAAACTGCAAGAAACAAATTCAATTCCCCCCCGGCAGGTTGCCACGATGTTCTCTGAATATGCCAGAACGAATCCAGAGCTCGCCAAAGCCTGGTTAGCTTCGCTTCCGCCAAGCACAAGCAGAGACAATTTGGACATCGCGATGGCGAAATCCCTGAACGCGAATGCCAAGCCGAATGAAGCCCGCGATCAACTGGCTCGCGCGATTCGGAGCAATGCTGGGGAAGAACTGAAATTACTCAACCGCATCGCCCTCAATGACGTCGAAATATTGCCAGCATTCTCCGCTGCTTTACCCGAATCCGTCGAGCTGAAGGCTTCTGATCTTCAGCAAAGAGCCAATATCATTCTGACTAATCCCTCTGACAAAGGGCCGACTGGAATTGTCGATATAGCAATCGCCCTGAAAGGAAAGGACCAGCAAGCAGAATTATTATCTACTGCCTTGAATCAAGTTGTCGATCTCATCCAGAGCAATTCCGGTTCTAACATTCAACTCAACGAAAACGATTTCCTAACGCTCCAATCTCGGATCGAAGCACTCGGCTTGATTGATCGAAATGCGGAACAAGTTCAAGCAGCACTGGATAGAGCCCGTAGCGCACTTCACTCGCCAAGCAATTAAGTTTGATCGTTTACGGATGAAGCGCTGATTCTGTCGTTTGCCAGTGCATCATTTTCGATATATAAAGTGGGGAAATGACCGTTAGCACCCGGCTCTGCATGTTGCTGTCCATCGCTTTGATATGGACGTTTTCTTCACGGATCGCCAATTCACAGACAGAAACATCCCAGCATGCCCCTCCAGGCACTTATGTGCTAAATCTCGCGGCTCTGCGATCCATCGACTCGAAAAGTCTCGAAAACGGGCAACCCATTTTTGTCACTCATCATTCAGTCAGCAACGATCCAGGCGGTGGCATCTTTGTTTGGGAAGCCGAATTGAATTACAAGTGGCCACCAGAACCTGATGATCCATCGGTTTACCCAAATTCGCGCGCTGGCGACAACAATGGGACCATCATCCGACCAGATGATGTATCCGCAGATCAACCCGGCCGATGGGTTCGCCAAGCCTATCTGGATCAGGGTTCGAAAATGGTGAATGTGAACTGGTTCGGTGCTCGTCCCGATCTGCCTGATTTCGACAATGCACCGGCGATCCAAGCAGCCCATGATACGCTTCCCATCATGACTTTCAATGTTGGCCCGGCTCCCTCAGGTCGGCACATACGTCCGGGCACGGTACAACTTGGTGCGGGCACTTATTGGATCGGAACCACCTTGTATCAATCCTCACGTACGACATTAACTGGCAAGGGCATGCAGACATCGACTCTCGCTGCAATGGTGGGCCGATTCGACGACCCAACTCCGGGTGCAGAAACCTGGATGGTTCGATGGGAAAAGCCACCCGAAGTAACCCCCAACAACAACTTCTATTGCCGGTTAGAAAATCTCGGAGTGATTGGCAGCGCTGCCCTTAATAACCATGAAAACCGGTCAGTCAGTGGAGTTCAAATTCAAGGTGCTCAAGGTTCATGGATGCGCGATGTTTCATTTCATTCTTTTGCCAAGCGTGGAACAGATTGCCAGGTTTCCATTCTCGGAACCTGTTGGTTCGCCGATGTTCGTGAAGGCCCTGTCGTCGATTTAGCGGGAGGTCCAGGTTATCAGTTCGGCAATCTCTCCATCGAACATGGCAATCCCACCGGCAAATTTATGGATCCAGAAACTAAATTGCCGATCGCCGCACTCAGAATACGAAACATGGATGTTGCCTCGTTCGAGCAGGTTCAATTTGAAGGAAGCCAAGTTGCATGCTCAATGGTGAATTGCCGAGGACTCACCTTTAACGCCGTCGTGAATAACCGTAGTGGGCTTCAGGACAGCTACACGTTTTACATTCAGGGAGACAGTTACTCGAATCAGTTTCTAAAGAAGTTCTTCTACCTTGGCGGAAAAACAGATGATTTCCAAATCTACGACAATAGTCTTATCGCCATACGTGACCAAAAAAGTGGCGAGATCTATCAGAAAGTGATTACCAAATAATCTGCCTCTGAATCGTATATTTCAGCGCATCGATTTCCTGCCGAAATTTACAACTGGTTAGCAATTCTGCCGACGATGGTGGAAAGCAATGATTCCGTCTGTTTGAGTGACAGTCGTGAGCAAACCTGAAAATCCCTTCGGAAGACTTTTTGTTCTAGCGCGCGGACCTCGCCCGGATCATTGAACGCGAGATTCAGTTCTCGGTTGATTCGCATGCTAAGCGTATCGAAATTCGCGGAGCCAATAGATGCCCAGTCATCACAAATCATGACTTTCATGTGGGTCATTTTCGGGTAGGCGTAAACCTTTACCCCAGCTTCGATCAGGCTCTTTGCAGTCGATAAGTTGGCCAAATCCATGATGCCGGAGTCACCGTTTGATGGCAGAATCACACGGACATCAACACCCCGCTTCGAGGCGGCTGCCAAAGCCGATACGATTTCATTGTTTGCCAGATATGGATTCTCTACCCAAACCCGGGTGCGAGCCGCGCGGATGGCGAGCATGGTCGCTTTAAGAATCTCATAGCGAAACGCAGCCGGGTCGGTTCTCATCACCCGGACCGGGATTTCACCTGGCATCGGTTCTGGTCTGCGAACATGGGAAGGACCATGCAGGAGCAATCCGAAATCCCCCCACGGCCCTGCCTTTCTCCAACTATAATTGAAGTCCTTGGACAAGGTCCTAACCACGGGACCTTCCACCTTGACCATGAGATCATGCCATTCGGAGTAATACTCGCGGCCGATGTTCATCCCGCCGAGGATCGCGGTTTTACGATCAAAAACGAATAGTTTGGTGTGATCGCAGACGAGCCAGGGATTGATGCTTCTTCGAGCACTGACTTTCGAATCGTGTTCGAGATACTTTGCCATATCCGCGGGCGGGGTAAATCCTGCCGGTGGTAACGTATGCGGAGGTGTGTTGTGGGCAAAGGTGCTGCCCAGATCATCAAACAAGATATGGGTTTTCACCTCTCGGGATCTCCCCTTCAGACGGTCCGCGCATGCGACCGAAATGTCATCATTGTCGAAAATGAAAACCTGAGCGTCGATCGACTTTTGAGCGGCATCGATTTGACGATTCAACTCGGGAAAGAAATGCTCCCCATCCACCAACCAAGTCAGTTTGCCGGATTCGGCTTTTGGAATTCCTTTGTGGTCTAACAACTTCTCAAACTCGACCGTTCCGGGGATCTCCGCCGGTTGCACCGCGAGATCGATCTTCAATGGCATATTGGAACTAATCGCCTCGTGCGGTCGGTTCCACAAAACAGAAACTCCCAAGATCGTCGTGGTGATCGGTTGTCGAATGGCGCCATAAGTTGTCGATCGGGCCAATGTTTTGGCGAGATTTCCCGTCCCCACGATCGTGTCATTGGCGGCGGGTTGGGCCTCGTTGGAGCGACGCGCATTGCGGGAAAGATTGGCGCAGGAAACACAGATCAGCGAAACCGCCAGTTGAGTTGTTAGATAGGCAAAGGCTGGAATTCGCATCATCGCGGAGAACCTTCACCCGGATCATCCACATAGCAAGCAGGTGAGACTAAATTTTTCGCTGCAACCACAACCTTTCCAGGTTCAATCTGCCTAACAAAAAACGGCGACCTTTTTCAGGCCGCCGTTTTGGAAATCCCTGGAAGGGGGTTGAAAGATAGGATTACAGACCCTTCTTCACGATGTCGGAGAGAAGGTCGACAACGCGGTTGGAGTAACCCCATTCGTTGTCATACCAGCTGACCAACTTGAAGAAGGTCGAGTTGAGTTCGATCGAAGAACTTGCGTCGAAGATCGAAGAGTGATTGTCGTGGATGAAGTCGGTCGAAGCCACTTCGTCTTCGGTGTAGTCGAGAACGCCCTTGAGGTAGGTTTCGGAAGCCTTCTTGAGGGCTGCCTTGATTTCTTCGAGGGAAGTTTCCTTCACAGTCTTTACGGTCAAATCAACTACGGAAACCGTAGGAGTTGGAACGCGGAAGGACATACCGGTGAGCTTGCCTTTCACTTCTGGGCAAACGAGAGCCACTGCTTTCGCCGCACCCGTGGTGGAAGGAATGATATTGATCGCAGCGCTGCGGCCACCCTTCCAGTCTTTCTTGGAAGGACCGTCGACGGTCTTTTGGGTCGCGGTGTAGGAGTGAACTGTGGTCATGAGACCTTCAGCGATGCCGAAACCTTCTTTCAGCAGCACGTGCACGATCGGAGCAAGGCAGTTGGTGGTGCAGCTTGCGTTCGAGATGATGTGGTGCTTTGCAGGATCGTATTGATCATCGTTCACACCCATGACGAAAGTTGCGTCTTCACCTTTCGCAGGAGCGGAAATGATGACCTTCTTGGCACCAGCGGTAAGGTGGCCCTTGGCTTTTTCAGCTTCGGTGAAAAGACCGGTGGATTCGATGACGACCTCAACACCGAGCTCTTTCCATGGCAAACCATCTGGAGTGCGGGCGCTGACCACTTTGATTTCATGGCCATTCACAACCAGAACGTCATCCTCAGCAACGTCCGGGGAGGACTTCTTGGAGGTAACGGTGCCTGCGAAACGACCTTGGGTGGAGTCGTACTTCACCAAGTAAGCAAGGTTGTCAGCTGGAACGATATCGCCAACAGCGACAACATTGAAAGTGGTTCCAAGGTGACCTTGCTCGACGAGAGCACGGAAGACGAGACGACCGATGCGGCCGAATCCGTTGATTGCAATGGTAGTAGGCATGATGGTTAGGGAAACGATAGAGTGCCCGGGGCACTTGGCCGCCCGACGGCGGAATTGTGCACTCTGTACCTATTCCGTCAACCCCACGGAAGCGGAAACCGCCGGAATCTTAGCAAGCTGATTTTTCAATCATCGCGTAGGCGTTATGATTGTGAATCGATTCAAAGTTTTCAGCCTCAACGCGATACCACGTAATGTCCGAGTGTGCATTGGAGCGGGAAGCAACATTCCTTACCAAATCTTCGACAAAAACCGGATTGTCATAGGCGCGTTCGGTCACCGCTTTTTCGTCGGGCCGTTTCAAGACACTGTATAATTCACAGCTCGCCGAGCGCTCGACCAATGCGATCAGGTCTTCCAGCCAGATCGGTTCGCTGAATCTCACCGCATAGGTCACCAAACCGCGCTGATTGTGCGCGCCGCGGTCGCTGATCGCCTTGGAACATGGGCATAACGTGGCCACAGGAACCATCACGGTGACGATGAAATCGATCACCCCGGAAGCGTCGGCTTCGACCTCGAACTTCACTTCGTAGTCGACCAAACCCGGCCTGCCGGTAACCGGCGCCTCTTTGGAACGGAAAAATGGGAACTGGAATTCGACATGAGCACGACTCGCCTCCAGCCGTTGCAGAATTTCGCGCGGCAATCCCACCATCGATTGCACATTCAGGCATCCGCCGTGCGCGTGGAGCGCCTCAACAAACCGGCTCATGTGAGTGCCTTTGAAATGGGCTGGCAGATCGACGGTCATGGCAACGGTCGCCACCGTGCGTTGGACACTTCCACCTTTGTCGCTGACTTCAATCGGGAAACGAATCCCTTTTACTCCCACGCGATCGATCGCGAGATCGCGATCATCTCTTTCATTCTGGGTGTCCTTGAGTTCTTTCATTTGCTGAGCCGGAGATGAATCCGGGATGGCGGCTTGTCGAAGAGATAAAAATGCAAAAGGAGCCGGCCCGGCGAACTGCGGACAGGCTCCTTTCAGAGCTTTCTAGTGAGCTTGATCCACGTGGGATAACCGGGAAAAACTCCCGGAAACGAGATCAAGGAAGAAGATTGATCGCGCGGGATTGCTTGATCGCGCGGGTGATTTTGCGGTGAAGCTTTGCGGAAACACCCGTAACGCGGCGAGGAAGGATCTTGCCGGTCTCGGTGGTGAACTTGGAAAGAAGCTCAGGATTCGTGCTGACGACTTGGTCGGCAGGAATGTCATGCCGGCGGCGCGGCATCATGCGGTTTGCCTTACGGAAGGCAATACGGCGTCTTACTGTTTTTGGCTCGGACATGTTCGATTAGCGAAGTTCGCGGTGAAGGGTGCGGCGCTTGAGGAAGGGATTGAATTTGACCTTCTCCAGACGACCTGGTGTGCGCAGACTTTTTTTGTTGCGCGTGGTGACGTAACGGGACGTCGGCTTGCCCTCAGCCTTAGCTTCGGTGCATTCAAGGATAATGATCTCGCGTGGCATGGTAGAAAGTGCGGGGTGGGGAGACTGCCTTAATCGTCGTCCTCGTCAAGAGAAACCGTGTCAGAATCTTCATCATCGGAAGTATTTCCTCCGCTGAAGCCGACTTCATTGGACGGACGGAACCGGCGATTGCCGTATTCTTTCTCCCAACGGGCTTGTTCTTCGACCGTCAAACGGGCGAACGGGATGACCTCAAGGCGGGTTTGAGGAATTTTGTGGCCGGAAATCTCGCAAATGCCGTAAGTCCCGTTTTGGGTGCGGCGGAGTGCTTGCTCGATTTCGTAAAGGGCGTCTTGTTCTTTTGCCAACACGGAGAGGGCAAAATCACGGTCGTAGGCATCGCTTCCCGCGTCGCCTTGGTGCATGCCGCTGCCGGATGCTTCGCTGCCTTCCGGAGCATTGCGAATGGTGTCGCGGGTCATGCCGGACATGGCATCCAAAAGCTCATCGCGCAGATCGAGCAAGCGTTGGCGTTGTTTTTGAACGAAAGCCGGGCTGTGAGTGCCGGTAGTTCCGGTAGGAGCAGCCACTGCTGCCGCTTTTGGCGGAACGAAAGGAGGCTTTACCGGAGCCGGAGGCGCAGGGAAATCAACAACGGAAGAACGTTTCGCTGCAGGCGCAGGAGCTTTTTTCGAGGCAGCTGCTTTTTTCTTAGGCGCTTCGACTTCCGGAGTCTCGTCCGTCGTAGCCTCAGCCTGGTCCGTCTTTTTCACGGCTGCTTTAGGGGTGGTTTTCTTCGCTGGCATGACACCGGGGATCTTGTTCGGTTGAAAGGGATAATGTGCCCGTCGTTGGCGGTTGTCTCGCATCCGCGTTGTGCACGAGCGCGGTGGGTTAGCCCTTCCATGAGGTCACAGCAAGGCGAAACTTGCGCCTGACGAAAATATTTCGGCATTGCATTCCCGGCAGAGGGCTTGAAATACCCATCCGCATCCCTACCATGCGGTCCTTGCCATGCAGCTAAGCGCGATCATCGAAGCTCTCCTCCTCGCTTCACAAAACCCACTTGCGACCGACGAGATCGCCCGACTGGTGCGCGCCCGCGTTGCTGAGGCAGAAGACGTCCGCATTCGCGAAACCGAGGATCCGAAAAACGAAGGCCGCGAAATTGAGCCTCTGCCGGAGTGGCTGATGGGGCTCGCCGCCACTTCCTCAGAGCAAGTCACCGCAGCCATCGAATCGCTCAACCAATCCTACCAGGAAACTGAGCGCGCGTTCACCATTCTCGAACGCCCGAAAGGCTGGAAACTCTACACCCGCTCGGAATTTGGCGATTTCGTCCGGCAATTATTCCCCGGTCGCAAGCCTGAACGCCTCAGCGGCCCCGCCATGGAAACCTTGGCCATCGTCGCCTATCGCCAACCGATCACCAAGGCCGCCATCGAGGCGGTCCGCGGCGTTTCCTGCGACGGAATGCTGCAAAAATTGCTCGATCGCGACCTGGTTCGCATCGGCGGCCGGGCTGAACTTCCGGGCCGCCCGCTGCTTTACGAAACGACTGATATCTTTTTTGAACACTTCGGCATTCGCTCCATTGATGACCTGCCGAATGCCTCTGAACTCCGCAAAGTGAAGCTGCCGGAACCCGAGCAGGCACCTGCTGCGGAAAAGTCCGACGCTCCGGACCTGAAGGATGAAACTGCCGCTGCGGCCGTCGAATCCGAAGACACTCCTTCAACTGACAACGCCTGATTTACGTGAACCTCGAAGACATCCGCATCCAGATCGACGCGATCGATCGCCAGCTACTCGATCTCCTATCCAGCCGCGCCGATCTTGTTCACGAAGTCGGCGTCGTGAAAAAACGCGACGGCCTGCAAATCTACGCCCCGGAGCGTGAGGAAGCGCTGCTTCGCCGCCTGATCGACATGAACAAAGGTCGGCTGCCGGAAAAATCGATCCGCGCGATCTACCGCGAAATCATGTCCGCCGCGCTAGCGCTTGAGGATGATCTGAAAATTGCCTACCTCGGCCCGGAAGGAACTTACACGCATCAAGCGGCGATCAAGCGCTTCGGCCACTCTGTCAATTATGCCGCGCAGCCGAATTTCTCGGATGTGTTCGATCAGGTTGCCCGTCGGCTCGCCGACTACGGGGTAGTTCCGATCGAAAATTCGACCGAAGGCGCGGTTTCGCACACGCTCGATCTGTTCGTCGATTCCCCGCTTTTCATTTGCTCGCAAATCCTGCTGCGCATTGAAAACGGCCTGATGGCGTCAATTCCTCGCGAGGAAATCAAAACGCTTTATTCCCACCCACAGGTTTTCGGCCAATGCCGATCCTGGATTCTAAAAAATTTCCCCGATGCCGATCTGGTCGAGGTTTCCTCCACCACCAAAGCCGCGCAACTTGCCCGCGATAACGCGCACTTGGGCGCGGCAGCTCTGGGAGGCGCCCTGGCCGCGGAAATTTACGGCCTGAACTTGCTGGAGGAATCGATCCAGGACCGCGCCACCAACACCACCCGATTCCTGGTTATCGGCGAAAAACCGTGCCCGCCGACCGGAAACGACCGAACCTCGATCCTGTTTGCCATTCACGATCGACCCGGTTCACTGGTCAACGCTCTGAAAGCCTTTGATCAATTCCAGATCAACATGTCGAAAATCGAATCCCGCCCCTCCAAGCGCAAGGACTGGGAATACATTTTCTACGTCGATCTCGCCGGTCATTGCGAAGACGAAAAAGTCGCCGAAGCGTTGGAAGAACTGAGAAAACACTGCTCCGTGGTCAAACTTCTCGGCTCCTATCCGGACAGCGGCGAATAAGACGCAAAAAAACGGGCCGCTCAGGAATCCCAAGCGGCCCGTAGTCAAAAATTCGGCAGGCTGTTTACCAGTCGGTGCCCAATTCGTAGCGGCCAGCGACTTCCAGCAAGTCCTCACGCATCGGCCATTCGTCGGCACGTTCGCCCTTTTGGTATCGCTTGCTGGCACCTTTCAGCGCCATGCACCCGGTGTTGTCTCCGATCGCGCGGACCATCTCGATTTCTTCCGGAGTGAATTTCACATCCGGCAATGCGGCAAAGTCCTTGATCTGCGCGTCGATGCTCTTGGAACCCTCGACCCCTTCTTCGAAGAACGATGGCACCACGCACTCGACCATCGGCAAGCTGAGATTCCAGACGGAGGCGAATTGCAGCGGGGTCAGATTGTATTTGTCGGCAAGTGGCAGCATTTTCGCGGCTTTTTCCAAACCTTCCTCGACCCAACCTTGGGCCCGGTAGGCGCGGTGGTCGCCGGGCTTGAACGAATGGCCCGGCTTGAGATCGCCGTGGAATACACCGCCGTAATCGACCACGCGGGTCATGACCTTGACGCCGTATTTCTCGCAAGCAGGCAATGCCAGCGAGGTCGGCCATGGCTCGAGCGGATTGAGAATCAGCATGATCCAATCGATGTCCTCGCCATATTTCTCGATGCAGTTGATCAAATCGAGGGTAAAGCCGTTGGCTGGTCCCGGAGCGATGCCAAGTCGGTCGGCAAGGCCTGCAGTTTTCAACGCCTTCATGCCATTCCAAACCGCATCGCTGGTGTAGCCGATTTCGTCCGGGTTGTGCAGCATCACCAGGTCGAATCGATCCGCCTTGCAGCGCGCGAGCGATTTTTCGCAGGCCATTTTCAGGTAGTTCGCATAGTCGGCTTCGCCACGAAGCGCGGGATTGGTGAAGCGCGGGTAGCCTTTGTTGCCCTCGCGTTGACCGTCATAGAAATCGTGGCCGATCATGCCGACCAGGCAGTAGCTTTCCCGATCAAATCCGGACAATGCGACGCCGAGCAGCTCGTCCGCCTTGCCATTTCCGTAAACATCCGAGGTGACGAAGGTCCGGATGCCCGATTCATAGGCAAGTCGGATGCACTCGATGTAACGTTCCTCGGAAAGCGTTTCACCGTAGTGCATGAAGCGTCCGCCGCTCCAGGTTCCGTAAGCTGTAGTTGTCAGGTTCATGGCTCAATTGGATTGATGGAAAAGCCGTACCCCTGCCCTCCCCGGCGGTCAACCTAAACAGAATATCCGCGCAAAGGCTGGCAAAATACGCGGCTCAATGCCCGGCCTCCTCCTGCTCCCGGATGTATTCCTGTTTCAACCCCAACGATTCCGGTGCGTGCAGCACCAGCATTTTCAACCGGATATCAGCTGGAATCCTGGATCGGGTGAGCCACGAAACCACCACCATCAGAACCATCGCCAGCGGCAGCCCCCAAATCGCCGGTTGTTCCGCCAGCGTCCGCACCAAGGGGCGGGAGGCATACCAAGCTTTCAAGCCCGCTCCCCACGGCGATTGATCGGCAAACATGGTGCTGACAACGGTGGCAAGGCTGAGCAAACCACCCAGCAACATCCCAATCGCCGCTCCGGGCATCGTGATACCACGCCACCAGGTCGATAGGAAAAGCAGCGGAAAGTAGCTAGTCGCCGCGATCGCAAAGGCCCAGCCGACGAGCTTGTTGATCTCGAATTTCTCCACCGTGAAGCCGAGCAAAATCGCGGTCGCCCCCGAAACCACCGCCAGAATTTTGAACATCCGCAGCCGTTGCTCCGCCGTCGAATCCGGTTTGAGGATTCTGCCGTAGACATCGTGCGCCAGCGCTCCGGTGATCGATACGAGCAGCCCGCTGAACGTGCTCATGAACGCCGCGAAGGCTCCGGCGCAGGTGATTCCACTGAGAATTGAGCCGAGAATGCCGAAGCGCTCGTTCAAGATTCGCGGCAGCTCCAGCACGATTTTATCCGTCCCTTTCGCCCCGATGTTGCCATACAATTCCGGCAAAAGATTTCGTCCCAGCACGCCGAAAAACGGGGGAAAAACGTAAAACACACCAATCAGGATCATCACCCACATCGTCGTCCGCTTGGCCGCGACGCCGTCCGGATTGGTGTAAAATCTCACCAAAATATGCGGCAGTCCGGCCGTCCCACACACCAGCGCGATGATCAACGAGTAGGTGTAAAGCAACGAATACGGCTTCGCGTCTTGCCCGGACAAACCCGCCATCGTCGCGGCTTTGGTCGTCAGCGAACCAAACGGCGAAATCCATTTTTCATCGGCTGGCGCTTTTTCCGGCAAGGGTTCGCGCTCGATCGTTCCTGTCGCCCCAGTCACACCTGGAACCGCTTCAGCGACCATCGGAGCTGGCGATTCGATCGTGGTGTGGTTCGCCTTCAAATTTCCGCCATAACTTCCGTAGACCGCCATCAGCACAAACGCCGGCACGGAAATCGCGAACATCTTTGCCCAATACTGCACCGCTTGCACCAGAGTGATGCCTTTCATGCCGCCGAGCGCGACGTTCAGCGTGATCACCGCGCCCACCACCGCCACTCCGACCCAATACGGCAAGCCGGGAAAAATGTAGGACAGGGTCACCCCCGCCCCTTTCATCTGCGGCATCGTGTAGAAAAACCCGATGAACAAAACGAAACAAACCGCAATCCGACGGAACAAGGGCGAGTCAAACCGGCCTTCGGCAAAATCCGGAATCGTGTAAGCACCAAACCGCCGCAACGGCCCCGCGATGAACAGCAGCAGGAACAAATAGCCGCACGCATAACAAACCGGATACCACAGGGCATCGTAACCGCTGCTCATGACCATGCCCGCGATGCCCATGAAGGAAGCAGCGGAAAGGTATTCGCCGGAAATCGCCGCCGAGTTCCAACCGACCGAGACCGATCGACCGGCAACGAAGAAATCCGACGCGGTTTTGGAACTTCCTGCTGCCCGGAACCCCATCCAGATCGTCCCGAACACCGTCACGGCCGCAAACGCCAGAATCCATGGATCGACATTCATCGGCTACCCACCTTTCCACGTTGCGCACGTTCCGCTTCCTCCGCCTCCATCGCCAGCGACCGGCGAATGAAGGCCCAGCTGATGATCCAGACAAATGGAAAAAACAGCACCCCGAGAATCAGCCAGGTCAGCGTGAACCCGAACACCCGCATCGCCATGAATTCCGGCAGGAAGTAATTGAGAACTGGCAGCGCCAGTAACACTGCGGAAAAGGTCAAGGCGCAGCTGATCGACAGCCGCAGCTGGCGCTTCATCAAATGATGCAAGAATTCGTGGCTGTGGATGAAATCATCCCCAGTCGTGGGATCGTCGTTCATGGGTTGGGTTTTTGGGTTTTGCTGGAAACGGCAACAACCGCCTCTCCACCAGCATGATAAGCCCTAGCAACCCGTGCGCGTTCCGGCAATCCTCTTCGTCATCGTTCGATCCCGGCGAAGCAAAATCCAGGTGATCCAAGCAATCTACCCGCCCTCGTACATAGCTCCCCACATCCGAGAGGGGAAAAATGATCTCGGAATTGTTCGAATAGCGTGGCGTCTAATAAAGCGAAAACCAACCACACCCGTTGTAACGATCTGAAGGACATTTCCGATTTCATCGGGGTGAGACAGATGGGTGTCGCCCCTTCAGGGCTCGATATTTGGTGGGCAATCAACCCAGGGTTCCACCCTGGGCTAGCTCATTTGGCCCCGTTGGGGCCGGAAGAGCAGCGTCGGAAGCCAGGGGCCACCCCGCCGGGGCCGGGAGAGTGACGCCAGAATACAGTGGCCGCCCCGTTGGAACCGGGAGAGTGACGCCGGAATCCAGAGGTCACCCCGTCGGGGCCGGGAGAGTGAGGTGGAGTGGCCGAGTTGCGGGATGGATCGGGCTTTCAGCCCTCGGAAATGGCGGGCACCGTGGTCCTGGGGCGTTGCCCCGGGCTGGGATGGTCTTGAGCCGTTGGCCCGGAAGAGGATCGATCGTTTCGGCGGATGAAAATCAATGGTGGCTGTGGCGTCCCGCCGCAGGCCGTGGCTGGGGCGTCTCGCCACAGCGTGTTCTCAAGGCGTTTAGCGGTTCAGTGCTCTTTTTCATCGGCCCCCTTCGATCTGCGGCGTCCTTCTTTCGCCAAAATCTCGATGTAGATTGCTTCCCAGTTTTCGGCCGCCGCCTGATCTATCGGTTTGGTGATTTCCGCGACATGAATCGCCTCCGCGGATTCCGCCGATTGCCCGGTGCGGCAATCAAAATCCCAGAAGTCGACACCTTCCGGCAGGTTCTTGCGGCGCTCGCGCTTCAGGTATTTCCGCACGTCCGCCTTGATCTGCTCGACCACGCGTGCGGGTTGATGATTCGGGGAAGTCAGCGGGAAAAGTTTCTTCATGCCGCCGCTTGTGGGACATTTCCAGACTCCCGTCACGCACCGTTCCCGCGCGGAGATAAAAACTTGGCAGGCACTTCAGAACGCAACGCCGATGGCAAAATGGAATGCTCCCGCCGGCTCGCCTTCATCACGCGTAAGGTTGTAGCCGTATTCAAACCGAACCGGTCCGATCGGCAGATCCAAGCGAAGCCCCAGCCCGGCGGCGACTTCGACATCGGTGTTCATGATATCTTCGTATTCACGCGACAAGGAACCGGCATCCATAAAGGCCACACCACGGACGGGCCCTACCAATTTTCGTGAAACCTCCGCGCTGGTAACCCAACTCGCTTCGCCGCCCAGCGGATTTCCGCCTTTCCCGAATGGTCCCAATTCGCGCTCCGGGAAACTGCGAACGCTTCTTGCTCCACCGTTGAACAGCCGAAGATCAATCGGCAAATTCGCACTGTCTCCGGAAGGAACGATCAAACCAAAGTCTCCACCAAATGAGAATTCATAGTCTTTCCCCAACGGGTGATACCAGCCACCGGATAGACCTGTTTTGAAATAGCCCGTCGATTCATCGCCCACAGCCGCACCAAGCTCCAGCGGCATTTGCAAATGCCATCCGGTCTTCGGCAGGACCGGATTGTCGCGATAATCCAGAGTCTGGGTGAAATTAACCTTCGGGTGGGTATAAACCGTTTCACCGAGATCGGTGCGGTCCAATCCATCCGAGCTGATATTGACCAAGGAATTCCCGAACGTCAGGTCCAACTTGTAGTGATCAAAAAACGTCCGACTGAAGGTCACCCCCAGGCCAGTCTCGACGGCGGAATATCCATCGTGCGTGTAAGCCAAGGCATAAACTCTCGGGGATACCGAATAATCGCTGCCGAACAACCAGGGATTGGTCAGCTTGGTTTCCCCGAGAATACCGCGTGAGCTGAATTCAAAGCCACTGCTGAAGCTGACCAATTGCCCCCACAGATTCCGGTCCGTGTAGTTGGCGCGAAAAATTCCGCCTTCATACGAGCCGAATCCAACCCCCAGATTCACCTCTTTGGCTTTGGCCTCTTCGATGTGCAATGTGGCATCAATCCGTTTCGGCGAAACCTCTTTCCGCTCCAGCCGCACTGAGGAAAACGCCCCGGTTGCCAGAAGTTGGCGCAGCCGTTTGTTCATGGCGGCTTCGTCATACCAGTCGCCTTCCAGCGGCCTCACCCGGGCAATCACCCGCTCCGGATCGGTCGATTCCAAGCCTTCTACCTCAACATTGAGCAATTTTACCCGGGTTCCGAGGTCGATTTCGAAATTCGGGATGAATTTGGCAGGCTGCAGAGTTCGCCCCATCCGCACGATCGCATCCGGATAACCACGACTGATGAATGCTTCGCTTACCGCCGCCCGGAGCTTGTTCAGATTGGCGGTCGTCGCCGGCTTGCCGATGAATGGTTCGGCCGTCGTCCGCGTCCGCACCACACCGCGGCCGTCAGTGCTGACCACCGTCGGCTCGCCAATCATATAGAGCGGCCCTTGATCAACGTGGACCGCCACCGAAACCTCACCTGTTTTTGATGTTTCACGATTCGTCAGCGTCGCCGTCGATCCCCAATAACCCGCGGCATCCAGATCCTGTTCGATGAGTGACAGCCCTTTGCCCACATCTTCCTCACGAAAAGGCGCGGAGCCGGAACCCAGCGGCCTCGCTTTTTCCGCAGGGTTTCCGAACAAGCCTTCGAGCCGACCGGTATCCACTTCCTCATCCACTCCTTCGACCGAAACATCTCCCAGCGACAGACGCTCGCCTTCCCGAACCGTCAGTAAAATTTCCGAGCTGCTGACAACCTTCGGTGTGACCTCGACGCTGGCGTATCCGTCTTTCTGCATGACCTCCGTCAGCAGGAACGCCGCATCGTTCGCACGCGAGGCGGAAGCAGGCTTTGAGCGAACGTGCTCCAGCCGCCCACCGATCAGGCCGAGCAGCTCCGATTCCGACTTCACCTTGGATCCGACAATGTGAACGGTGGTTTCTCCCCAAACCGAGGAAACCAATCCGATGAGCAACAAAAGTGTGGGGTAAAACTTGATCATTTATCTGAAATTCAACCTCCAAATTCCGATTAACCGGGTATCCCCCTGCTCTCCCATGCCGGCTGAAATGTAGTATCGGTCGGTCAATTTGATGGTCGCGGTTGAGAATGAATCGCTATCATAAGGGTCGGACTCCGCGAGATTGAAATCCACCCGATCGGCCAGTTTCAGCAATGGCCGCAGTTGTTTGGAAAACGGCAGTCGACCGCGCCGCGCTTCCTCGATTAGCAACTGCAAGGCGCGCGACGAAGCGGTGTCAGTGTCCTCCAAGCCGGAAGTCGTGGTCCCGGTTGCGAGCAAGGTCATGATTTCATTTTCCGGCAATGGCGGATTGGAGGTCAGCACCAATTGCGGATCGGACGCCGAGCCGTAGACATAGACTTCCACCTGATAGGGACGCGGATTGCTGGTGCCCTTGATTTCCAAAATCGGGTCAAATCCAGTCGCCGGGGTGAATCGGACAATGCCCTCAGGAATGTTCAGCGTGCTGAATGGAAGCACCGCCACGCCACGGCGAATCCTCACCGTGCCATCGGGCGCGAGGTTTCCGATCGTGCCGCCAATTCGCAGTGCCACATCGACCTGGCCGGTGCCGAGGTTCCCCCGGATCAAAAACGGATCTTTGGTGACGACCGTGACATTGATCCGCCAATTGCTGAATGGCTCCGGCACACTGGAAGTCGGATTTTTCGGTGCATCCAGCTTGGGCAACGACGCTGCAGATGGACCGGTGAATGGCACACCGATTGGTAAAAGCTCGATATCACGGTAAAACAGACTGTCGACCAAACCAACCTCGCCCGTGAGTTCCGCAGAATCCCAAGGCCCTTGCAAACGCAGGTCGGCGTTGGTGCGAACGATCATCATCTCATTCCGCAGAGCGGGCAGGTGATCGCCCGTTACCCGGAAATCGAGTGGGCCCAATCCGTCTTTCAAGCCGAGTGTCCCGCTGGCACTGATGGTCCCGCCAGCGATGGTCGCACGCAGAGTCTTCACGTTGACCGAACTCAAGGTGGCATCGGCATCCAAGGTGAGGCCGGTGATCGGCGGCACCGCGTCGCTGTTCAGCTCGAAATTACCGTTTTCAATTTTGGCGTTCCCGAGAATTTCCGGCTCACCCACCGTGCCTGAAACCGTCACTTTCGCGGTGAAAATGCCAGCCAGTTTCTTGGCAGATGGGACCAAGGCCGCGAAACGGGAGATGTCCCAACGGGGTAATTCCACCTCCGCGTTTACCTTCTCCTGCTTGATCAAATCCGGATTATTCGCCCATTCTGAAGGGCGGAAATCCATATCGGCCTTGATCACAGCTGGCGCGTAATCAGGTGCCGTCGCGCCACCATCCAGCACCATTCGGCCATCACCCGCCTTCAGCGATAAGCGCAAATTCACCGGTGGAATTTGTTTCTGATCCGGGCTGTGGAGATTTACCAAATCCAGCGCCAAGTCGAATTTCGGATCCGAGTAGCTACCGTTGGAATAGATCTTCAGGTAACCCGTCGATCGGGCATCCAGCTTCGCGGCGGCTGGCAGCCAAGGCTTCAGCTCCGCCAAGGAAAGTTCGCGCGATTCAATGGCGATCTCCAGAGGTCGCTGGTCGTTGGCCAGCATCTCCCGCCATTTCGAAAAATCTTCCGGCACTGGAAGGCTGGCGGTTCCGCTGGCCATTTCCGTTTCGCCATCGGTCCAGAGCAGATTTTTGAGCGTCAGCAGGTTATCAGCGAGCTCTGCATTGGCGACGATGGTTTGGTTCTCGGCCTTCAGCGTCAAACCAGTGGCTTCAACCTTGCCTGGCCATTCATAGGTGATGTCCCCTGTCGCATCGATCGGAGATTTTTCCGGCTGCACCCAATTGGCGGCAGCCAGGGCAAGCTCGCCCTGGTGGGTTTTCGCGACCAGATCGCCCGATCCTTTCCAGCTGGCAGAAACATCGAAATCACCAGGCAATTCGACTCCGGCGATCGCCAACCATGGTTCGAGCGGTTGATTCTTGAAATCCGTCAGTGTGAGGTTTCCGGAGTAGCGTTTCTCGGCAATTTGATAAGTGCCATCGAGCTTCAGCCCCGTCATCTCCACCGTTGCGGTCGCGGGGGCATCGCCTTGCCAGCGAGCCGTGACCTTCAGAGGCGTCGCCGCCACCGGATTTTCAGGCGTCAAATCAAGCGTCGCATCCGCAGAAGCGGGCTTGTTGTTGTCATCGAACGCGACCGTGAATTTCCCAGCAAGTGACGACGGAGGGACCACCGCATCTGCTTTGATGGCGTCAAATCGTTGCGCCAACTGGGCAATCAGTTCCGGGATTTTCGGCACGCTCAGCTCGCCGGTGGCATTGCCAAGTTTGAAGTTCAAGCCATCGCGCTGAATCGGTGCGCGAACATCCAAATTGACCGGAGTTCCAAGCGTTTCCGTCCGCAATGACGCACTGGCTTGGGCAGCCTCCAGTGTCGCGCCGAAAGTCACTTCAGGGGCGGACCAATCCTGATATTGAACACCTTCCAGCACGATCTGCAGCATGCCGGTCGCGGCCAATGGATCAGGCATGACATCGTCCACATTCAGCGAAAGAGAGGTCAGCTTGGCCGCCGCTGGGATTTCGACGCCAAAAGATTTCGCCACTTCATCAAGTTGCAGCGAACCCGATCGCAGATTCAGGCTCGCGGCAGAAAATCCAGGAGCGGTATCGAGATCAAACACCGAATCGTTCACCAACAACTGCACACTCGCTTGCGGCTGGCCACTTGCTGGTGTCTCGAACGCAAGATCGCGAATGCCAATGCCCGGGTAAGGATCGAGTTTTTTCAGCGTGATCCGATCCTGTTCCCAAATGAGCGCCGACTGCTGCGGAGGAAGTTCCTGACCCTGCGCTTGGGCCGCGACCATTTTGCCGAGGTTCAGGTTGAATTCTGAACTGCCCGCATCATGGGTGAAATCGCTCGGATCGAGCGCAAATACCGGCTGCCCTTCCTTTTCCGCAGAAACACTCACCCGATTCACCGCGACCTTCAGCGGAATGACTTGAGGGCGGATATCGCGGATCATTTGCACAATTTCCTCCAGCGTTTTGGGCTGCTTTTCCTCCTCTTCTTTTTCAATACCGAGCCGGAGTTGGGCATCAATCCCCTGTGCCTCCAAACCGATCACCTTGCCGTGAATCAGATCCGCAAACCGGTAAAGTGGCGTCGCCCGCTCAATCGTCAGCTTCTTCAGCGAGCCATCACTTTCGAGCTTCAAATCCGCCACCGAAAGCCCGCCAGTCACACTGCCTTCCAGGCGGAACCCGCCGTGGATCTCGGCTTTCTCCAGGAAATGAGCCGCAATTTTAGGCCCTAACCAACGCAGGCCCGGGCCATTGAGCCAGATCAGCAAGCCGATCAAAACCAGGACAAAAATGCCGAAGCTACGGAACAGAAGGCGTGCCCATCGACGCCTGGGTTTGGGGGGATTTTTGTCTTCTTTATCCACTTTGGTTCAAACGAATTAGGATTTTATTGTTCAATCGTCAACCACCTAGACCACCTCTCGCTACATCGCCATGTCGACGCCTCAAGGTTTGCAATCCAGATCGCCTGCCGGTAAAACACAGCTCCGCATGGAACCCATCACCTTTGAGCCCCTATACATGCAACGCGTTTGGGGCGGACGCAAACTCGAAAACTTTTACTCCCGCGAACTCCCGGACGCAGAAAACCCCTACGGGGAGTCTTGGGAAGTCGTGGATCGCGAAGGCGAACAGTCGATCGTCACCGCTGGGCCTTACGCCGGCAAATCGCTGCACGACCTCTGGACGAATCACCGCAGCGAGGTCTTTGGCGAAAATCTGCCGGACTCCGAAAGGTTCCCGATTTTGATCAAAGTGCTCGACGCCCGTGACGATCTGTCCATCCAGGTGCACCCGCCAGTGGACCTGGCTGCCAGCCTGAATGGCGAGCCGAAGACCGAAATGTGGGTCATCGCGGATTGCGATCCCGGCGCGAAACTTTATGTCGGTCTGAAAAACGGGGTGAGCCGCGAGGATTTCGAGAAATCGATTCAGGACGGCACTGTCGAGGACAAGGTCCACGCGATTTCACCGAATCCCGGTGATTCAATTTTCATTCCGTCCGGCCGCCTTCATGCGATCGGTGCCGGTTTCCTCATCCACGAAATCCAGCAAAATTCGGACACCACCTACCGCGTGTTCGATTGGAACCGCCAGGGGCTCGACGGCAAGCCGCGCGAACTTCACGTCGTGCAATCGCTCGCCAGCATCGATTTCGATGATTTCGAGCCGACCATGGACACGCCAGACGGCGACAACCTGGCGACCTGCCCGTATTTCAAGACCGATCGCAAATCGCTGCACACCGGCCAGACCGTCACCAACCCATCTCCAGGAAATTTCTCCATCATCTCCGTAGTCGACGGCTGCCTGAAATCGGCAGGCAGGCGTGAATTTCCGATGGGCAGCTTCCTGTTGCTGCCCCACGGCGCGGATCCGCTGGAAGCAACTGACAGCTCGACCATTCTGCAGATCACGCTGCCGACGGTTTAGCCTTTGAAACAATTTAACCGCGGGAAACCACCGGCCGACACAGGACAAAGGGCGAAACCACCAGCGCCTCGAACTGTGTCGTGCCGCCTTCCCACTGGTTTGCGTGCAGCGCTTCGATTTTCACCAAATCCCCCGAGGCTAGCCAGTTTTGGACGCGCTCGGTCTCGTTCGCAGCGATGGCCGCGCCGACTTCTTCCAGTTTGGCATCCGGATCGACAAAAAATAGGCAACCACGCTCGAAGTGCGGCTTGAGGTAAGTCCAATCGACCTCGCCTTTGTATTTGGCGAGTTTTTCCTGGTCCGTGCTCTCGTCCTTGCCAAGCAGCAGGTATTTCATGCCCGATGAGCCGCTGCCTGCGGGTTCTCCCGATGTCGATGAATCTGGCGAAATCATGCCCGAGCCGTAGTTGCCGATTTTGAAAAGCTCAAGCGCCGGTCTCCGATCGGGCCGAATCTCCCCAGCTTTTCCAGCCTTCCTTCAACTCCAGCATCGCCCAGCTTCCCAACATCCCGAACAGGCGGAACATGTCTTTCCGCTCCAGCGTGAATCCAGGAATGAGACAACGCTTGCCCTTATTGCGACGGCCGAGCTCACCCATTTTCCTGCGCCGACGGGCAATCGCGGCAAATCTCCGATTGTAGAGCGACATCAGGGTGCCGAATAATTTGCCGCTCGGTGGAGAAAATGGCGGCGCATGCAGGGCTTTCAGGCCTTCGCGGAACGGCGGCTCCACCACGCCCCAATAATAAAGACTGAGGTCCATCCGGAACGCCAAATACATCAAATCGAACTCACCGAGATAATCGTATTTGTCTTTGTAGAGTGCTGAGAACCAGCGATGATAGCAGACTGAAAAGTCGCGATTGAATTTCTCCACCGGAGCCGCCATCGCTTCGCCATCGCGTTGCTTCCGGATCAGTTCGGCAGCACTGCAAACGGTGAAGGAAATCCAGTCCATGCCCGGACTGTAAAATGGATCGAGAAATCCTGCAGCATCGCCAACCAGCACGAACCCATCCCCGGCGAAAGTGGTGCTGTAATAGGAGAGGTTTCGCCGCCAGTGAACGTCATCAGGATCATACTCCGCCCCATCGAGGATTTCCCGGGCGATCGGGTTTTCTAACAGGAAGTTTTTCAGTTTGTCGCCAAGTTTCCCCTCCTCCGGCCAGTTCACCAGCCGCTGGTCGAATACGACGCCGATGCTGGTATCGCCGCCTTTCAGCGGAATCCACCAACTCCACCACCCATCGCCGAAAATATGATTCGTCGCGGTCCCGCGAATGCCATGCACCGCATTCGCCCACTGCGGGTATTTCTCCGCCAGTTCGAGACCATCCCAATCCTTGGTGCCTTTCCAACGCGCCCAGGCGGATGCCGTCGGCTGCTCTTCATTGCGCCGCCACCAGCCGTTTTTACGTGCCAAGAATGCCGCGACTCCGGATGCATCGACGACCCACCGTGCCTGAACGGTTCGTGATCCGTCCTGAGTGGAATAAGTGACCGTTTGATCGCCACCGCTGCTCAGCATCACGTCCTTGATCGTCACCGGTCGCCTCACCTCCGCACCGGCTTCGGTTGCACGGCGCAGAACCTCCTCATCCAATTCCGCCCGATCCAATTGATAGGACGGCAGTCGGACCTGATAACGTGCGCCAATTTCGCCCGCTTGATCGAGCGACTCCACCTCGTCGTTCACGAACCAGAATCGCAAGCCCTGCTTGGCGATGTGATGCTCGTTCAGATAGCGAGTAAGCCCAAGCACGCGGCCGAGGAAAAACGCGCTGACTTCGACCGTGGCTTCGCCAACCCGACGTTTCAGCTTTTCCGCGCGGTCGAGGATTAGCACCCGGATGCCCGGATTTTGCCTCAGCAGCAACATCGCCGTGGAGGCTCCCGATAGCGCCCCGCCGAGGATCACGACGTCGTAGCGTTCCGCGGGTGCAGGAGCTTCGGCTTTCATGGAGTCATCATTCATTCGGCGGAACGATCATTCCTGTTAAATTTCACTTCTGCAATGGCCGGTTTCAGTGAAACGCTGCCGCCATGAAACGCGTGATCATCCACACCGACGGCGGCTGCAAAGGAAACCCAGGACCAGGAGGCTATGGAGCGGTGCTGGTATCCGGCCGCCACCGCATGGAACTCTCTGCAGGTTACAAACATACAACCAATAACCGGATGGAACTCCGGGCAGCCATCGCCGCCCTGGCCGCGCTGAAAGAACCCTGCCAGGTCGAGCTTCACTCGGATTCGAAATACCTGGTGGATGCCATTTCCAAAAATTGGCTGGCCGGTTGGAAAAAACGCGGTTGGAAAACAGCCTCGAAGGAACCCGTCAAGAACCAGGATTTGTGGCAATTGTTAGAAAAAGTGATGGCTCCCCATCAGATCGAGCTTCGCTGGGTCAAAGGCCACGCCGGCCACAAGGAAAACGAACGCTGCGACGAGCTCGCGAACCTCGCGATAGCAGGTGGGAAGCTGATCGAAGACCCGGGCTTTATTGCGGGTTGACGAAATCACTTGCTCCTAGCGTCAGTTATAGTTCAAGCTGCGTTTAATGACTCGGATTTTACGAAAGGCTCAACTACTAGCACTTATCTTATCGGCTACATCCGCCCAATTCGTCAGCGCCGCTGTGATCGAAAATGACGCAATGATCGTCACCCCGACGACCGCTCCGCCAGATATCGAGATCGTCAATCTGCCGTTTGACCACCAATTCATTCTCACCCAAACCGCCGTCCCTGGAGATGGACTTTTTTTACTGCAGGTTGAATTTACTTCATCGTCGACTTTCCTTTTCCGCTACGCGGGAATCGCCGAAGTTTACAGTCTATTCATAGTCGAGCAGGGGACGATCTTTGATGCCACTTACGTCAATTCACAGGCCTCGTTCGTCACCAATCTCAACACGCCAGGCGAAAACACCCTCACCCTGCAACCCGGCGAAAGCCAATATATCGCCTATTGGGACGACCGGACCATACCAGGAACTCCCGGCCTATCCCCAAGCGATGACGACCTTTATGGTTGGTCACTCGTCACCAATGTCGCAGGTGAATTGGTTGTGACCGAAAGCGCCACTGCAACGTCATCAGGTATCATCGTTGGAACCCTTCAGCAAATTCCTGAGCCATCTGGTTCACTCCTGCTTATCGCTACGATCTCGATGGCCATGGCCCGCAGAAGAAGGGCCTGACTTGACAGCAAAGTTTCCGCGAAACGACCATACCCAAGTCATCCCGAAAACGAGGCCATCAAGACTTCCAGTTCCTCGTCGACCATTTCTGGGTCATCCAAAGTCTTGCTGATCTCCAATTTGAGCATGGATCGGTAGCGCTTGCGCAGGCGATGCACTGCAACGCGCACAGCTCCCTCTTCCCAACCTAGCTCCGCAGCTTTCTGCCCATAAGACATTTCCCCTTTAGCCAGGCTCAAATAGGATTTCAGGGCGTCGAAGCGATCTACCGTGCCACTCGCTTCAGCTTCACGCCTGAGCTTGGCAAGCACCTGCTCTAACAAAGTGATCGCCCACTCCCGGTCAAACGCAAGATCAGGTGAGGGCTGCTGGTCATCAACCACCTGGAATCGATGATCTGCCGATTGCCAATCGAGCGACAGATGAGTCAAATGCCCACCTCTTTTTTGCCGGTTGGATTTCGCATGTTGGTTCGCGAGAAAATGCTTCAAGGATGCCAACAAAAAAGCACGGAACTTTCCCCGGCTTCGATCCAAGCCTGACAAATCCTCACGAGCGAGCAACCCGACAATGAATTCCTGTGTGCGATCTTCCGCATCCTCCTTGGTATAACCTCGACGCCGGATATAAGCATACAGAGGAAACCAATAAATCGAACATAACGATTGCAACGCCGCATCTGAAGAAGCGGATTCCCGATCGCCCGCCGCCATGACCATGGTCCAGCGGGTGGTGGCAAAAATGTCTCTATTCTCACGGCTCTCCATCATCTCGAAAAAGGGAAATTGCTTCTACAGCAGTCTTCAATGAATCAAGCATCTAAAAGAATGAAGCTTCGACATCTAAGCAATCGACAAAATAACCAACTTAGAAAATCCTCTCATATACATATATAGTGTCCCTCTCTTTCAGAGCAGGCGCAGGATTTTTACCATCAAGCATGGATTCAACATTGAAATAGGTTACGTTGGGAATTTCACCCGCAGGCCCCCGCACTATTGAAACTTTTTTTGAGTTGGCTTTCTCCCCGAATCCCCCAGCTGTAGCTATCGCATCGATCAGCGATCCGTTACCCGCAACTTTATAAACTCCAGGCACTCTAACCGCTCCCAAAACATTGATGCGAATCTCACCGAGCGCAGCCAATTCCTGCTTCGGCGCAGAGGCTTTATAATTAATCGAGTAAGTATCGATCTGATCTCCACCTGCCACCTTAATCTTAAAAGTAAAACCGTCCTCATCCTTGCTCAAAGTCCCATCCATCATAGAAACCGTTGGAGCATCCACCCAATTATGATCTTTCAACTCTGGTATAAATTCATGTATTGGGAGCACCTCATTTCCAGATTCTCTAGAAATCTCAAGTTGACCATTTTCGATCAAAAAGCGCGAACCATCACTATTTTTCCATACGTCTCCATCGCGAACAAGCTCTACCGCTTCGATGTTTGGCCCCTTAACTGTGATACGGTCCACATTTTGTGACGAGAAGCACATCGCCAAGTAAACAAGCACGGATTGAATAGGATAAATAATATTCACAATAACTATTATAATAAATTTTTACATATTGCGCGCAGGAACAACAATGACCGAACCCTCAGTCAATCCTGGATTTATTGCCTGACCAGCCAGAATTTCATTAAAATTATATAATCCTAGTTGAGGCAGCTGGGAAGAATCATTTTTCTCAGAAATGGAAATTTTCTTCGGATTCGCTTTAACAGTCAGCCCTCCCGCTTCAGCGATTGCATCCAGCAACGTCGCATTAGGATTTAGCTTGAGCACCCCTGTCGCCCCAACCTCACCGAGAACAGTAACATTAATCCACAGATCGATAGTATGATTATTTGGAAGAATAGCGTATGAATATGGCCTCCACACCCCCGTAGAAACTTCAAGCATCACTAGATCCTCAACCAATCCCCCTCCGTAATCAAACCGAGTGAGATATGCTTTAGATCGTCGCATCTTACCTTCACTCGTCTTAAACTGAGTATCCGCAAATGCATCCCCCCGGCTTAAAACTTTACCTAGAGGATCATGCATTTTGATCATAAACAATATCCAATCATTCCTTGAAAATTGAGACTTCATCGCATCCGACGACGAGTCCCATGCGAGACCATATTGGCCAGCATCAATCAAACTCAGCCAAGCACGCGCTTGTTTTTCGTGGGACGGCAATCCGGCAGTTAAAACATTCTCAGACATCAACTGGAAACCATCATCTCCAGACTTCCACTTATTGAATTCCGCGATACGCGCGTCCAGCAGTGCGATTTCAAGATGCGCATTCGGTTGTGATTTCGCAAAGTTTCCTCTATCCTTTTGAGTACTAGCGTAGAAATCCTTCGCCCAATATCCAATTCTATCACCAGATATATCCGGCATCCTTTTATATAAATCGTCAAAATGCTCCTGCGCTCGAATCCGAAGAGGATGACCATCTGGAAAACGAACATTGGCTTCTGCGATCGCTATTCGATCAAACAAAAACGAAATCTCATCCTGAGAACTATATATCCGCGCAGGAGGTTTATTCGCAACAGCTTGATTCTGGGAACTCGTAGAATCTTTCCAAGCAACAGAAACCTTGATCCTTTTATTAATGTAATATACCAAGAAAATCACTACAGCAACCGAGAACATGCAACCTGAAACCAACAGCAATCTACGGTATTTTTTGACAACCTTATCTTTTACAGATACACACATCATTGAGTCTTGGATATAAGTTTTCATCTCAGTGACGTTCTCAAATCGATTCGCAGGATCTTTCGCCAAGGCACGCAGCACGATTTCGTTCAGTCGAACATCGATTTGCACACGCTTGATGTTCTTCATCTGCCGCCCCGGAAGCTCACCGGTTAGCATTTGATAGAAAACCACTCCCAGTGCATAGATATCCGCACGATGATCGACCTCAGCTGGCCGCTCGGATTGCTCAGGCGCCATGTAAGCCGGAGTTCCCATGACTTTTCCAACCTCGGTCAACCCGCTCGCGGATGAATCATTCGGCTCATGCTCTGTTTCCGAGTCGGCTTGGATCAATTTTGCCAGTCCAAAATCAGCGACCTTCACTTTGCCAGCCCGATCTAACAAAATATTCTCCGGCTTGATGTCGCGATGAACAATGCCGTGGTCATGTGCAAACTGCAGGGCATCGCAAATCGTCGAAACAATCGACAATGCCTCTCGCGATGAAATCCTCTCCGCTTTCATCAACTGCGCGAGGTTGACCCCGTTGACGAACTCCATGACGATAAAATACAGTCCGTTATCGGTCCGTCCAAACTCGTGCAACGTGATGATATTCGGATGATTCAGCTTTGCCAGAGCCTTCGCTTCACCGGCAAACCGAGCGGAGAATTCTTTCGATTCCCCGATTACAGGAGGAAGTATTTTTAAGGCAACCACCCGATCGATCTGACGCTGTCGCACTTTATACACTGCGCCCATCCCCCCTTGCCCAATCAAATCCAGTACCTCAAACTGAGGAAATGCTTGAGCCACCTCATCCAGCGAAGGCGGGACGAAACCAGCAGCCTGCTCATCCAGCGCCGTATCCTCTGTGGCACCTTGTCGCAACAAATCCATAGGATTCATTCCTTCCAAGCTGCGCGGGGCATTGTTCTCGTGGTTTGGATCTCGCGATTCCATCGACATATTATCCTCAGAAAGATTTTTGAGAAACCGTTACAGGATTTCTTAAACTTTTTATTTTTTCGAAGTGGAATGCCTCTCCGATTCGGGATGAACCGACCGATACAGGTCGAGTGCATCCCGGTATCCAGCTTTGGCTTTCCAAAGCAGCCGATGCATGAGGCCGAGCATCAACCACAGCATTCCCATATAAATCGCCCAATACTGCGAAAAATTCCGCCAAAATCCATCTGCATGGGCACAGCCATACAGCAATAAAATGCCCCCCAATGGCAAGATGATCGCCTGCATCGCCCAATTGCCATCGTTTCGCTTATCATGTGGATCGTTCATGTAATCAAAAAATTATCACTATGGTTTGAGTTCGCCATCATCCTACCCGCGGGTGAATTGAACAGCTTGCCGCAGTAAGTCCGAAAAGAACGATCAACAGATGCATCACCACGGCCGACAACGAAAATGACGGTTAACGCATCGTTCCCAACAGAGATCATTCTCACATCCACAAACTATTGCGATTTCACAACGGCGGAAAGAAAAACCGAACTGGAGCACAGGCTTGCACCACGAAATTAAAAATGCCAGGGTGAGACACACCCAATGGCCACAACCCGAATATCGCCATTTCCTGCCACCCAATGGACCGCAGTGGTTGATGTCTGTCGCCTGGGCGGCCCCACCCAGCAACGGCGGGCGATCGAATCGATCTGCAAGGACTACTGGTTCCCACTTTATGCCTATGCCAGGAGGGCGGGCAATCAACCGTCCGATGCAGAAGACCTGACCCAAGGATTTTTTCACTACTTGATAGGGCGCAATCTGGTTTCTGGGGCAAACCCTGAATTGGGAAAATTGCGAACCTTTCTTCTAACTGCCTTCCAGCGCTTCATTGGCGATATCAGAACTCGCAATAATGCACTCAAAAGAGGTGGAGGATTGGAAATCCTATCATTGGACGTCGATGCCGCAGAGCGAACCTTCGGCGAGCCACCTGAGCGTTTGACCCCACATCAGATTTTCGATCGGAACTGGGCATTGTCGATTATCCAACGAACCATTTCCGAGCTCGCCGAAACTGAAGCCATCTCTGGTCGGGCAGCTCAGTTCAAACTACTGCAGGATTTCATCAATCCCCGCACCCACGCGGAAGGAAGTTATGAAGAGGCAGCCAGTGCTTTGGAGCTCAGCATCGAATCAACCCGTAAAGCGGTAAGCCGCCTGCGGGGAAGATTTCGTGATCTGCTGCGCAAACAAATTGCGGCCACCATGAGCAATCCCGATGATCTGCAAATCGATGAGGAACTGATGGCGTTGAAGCTCGCATTGAGGAGTTGAGTGAACGATTTGCATTTCCCCAGCTTTAGAGATTTCACTTCCAGCAATGTCCGGTGAAATGCCAGCACCAAAGGGCAGCATGAGCGCTGCAGAAGGAATGCTCGACCTGGGTTTTCACACTCACGGTCTGGACGATGACGATCCGCTTGGGTCAACGCCCGAATCATCCGGCTGCATGATCGGTCGCTATCGCCTTCTCGAACCGCTCGGCGAAGGAGGATTTGGCGTGGTTTGGAAAGCGGAACAGCTGCAACCGATTTCTCGGATACTGGCGTTAAAACTCATCAAACCGGGCATCAGCAGCGGTGAAGTTCTTGCCCGCTTCGCGGCAGAAAGCAAAGCGCTCGCGCTGATGGACCACCCGAATATTGCAGCGGTATTCGACGCCGGGACGAATTCTGAGGGAAGACCTTACTTCGCCATGGAGTGGGTCAAAGGAGAGGCGATTACCAACTACTGCGATTCCAGTAATCTAACCATTCGCGAGCGCATTGAGCTTTTCATCCCTGTCTGCCACGCGGTCCAGCATGCGCATCAAAAGGCAATTTTGCATCGCGACCTCAAGCCGTCGAACATCCTGGTCACCAATATTGATGGCCGTGCGGTCCCAAAAGTGATCGATTTTGGAATCGCAAAAGCGCTTGGCGCGCCAGGCAACGAGGGGTTGCACGAAAATCGATTTCACACCAGGTCGGGCGTCATCATCGGGACCTTGCAATACATGAGCCCCGAACAAGCGGGCAGCGTGCGGGATGTCGATACAAGAAGTGACATCTATTCGCTCGGGGCCGTTTTGTATGAGCTTCTAACCGGTAGCCCGCCATGGATTGATGCAGGCATCAACGATCTTTCCTATGAAGAACAACTGCGCCACGTCCGTGAACAGCAAGTTCGCAAGCCGAGCCTAAGTGAAGCCACTCTCAAACACGATGCGACACGTGAAGAGCAGCAAGAATGCCGACAGTGGCGACGCCAATTGCGAGGTGACCTTGACTGGATCGTTTTAAAGGCATTGGAAAAAGATCGCCGCCGTCGATACGAAACGGCAACTGCATTGGCCGCTGACCTGCTGCACTATCTCAATGCAGAACCAGTAAGCGCCGCCGCGCCCAGTTGGAGATATCAATTCGGCAAACTGGTCCGACGGAACCGCGCCGCTTTCATCGCAGCCGCAGTGGTCACGGTCACCCTGCTGAGTGCCAGCATCATCAGCATTTGGCAGGCGGTAGAAGCACGACGTTCCAGAACCATTGCAGAACTCAGCCGACAGGAATCCGAACAGAACTACCAGCGCGCGCGGACTGCGGTTGAAGTTTATTTGAGCAATGTCACGGCGGACTCACGTCTTGAAGGCGAGGAATTTCGAACTCTGCGCAAAGAGTTGTTAGAGACTGCGCTGCCCTTTTATGCGGAGCTTGGGAAAAATGGCACGACTCCGGAGCTTCTGCATGATCGCAGCTGGGCACTGGACCGGCTTGGCACCGTCTATCACGAAATCGGCGACAGGCAAAAAGCGATCGATTCCATGCGGGAGGCAGCGACGATCGAGGAGCAACTCGTCGAGAAGTTCCCTGATCATGCCGATTATCGGCATGCGCTCGGCACGCGATATAATAATTTGAGCGTTTTGACGCGCGAGGTTGGTAATTTTGACGAAAGTCTGAATTATCAAAAACGCTCGCTACAGATTGCCGAGGAACTTGCTAGGGATTACCCGACCGTAAAAAGCTATCAGTCGGATGCATCAGTGCTTCGTGGAAATTACTCCGACGCACTGTCTGCCAGCGGCAAAAATGCCGAAGCCGAGGCTCTGAAACGCCAGCTGGTCCAGGAAGCTGAAAATCGGTTGAATGCTCTTCCAGACTCGGTTGATTTGCAGGAAGAATTGGCGCATCAATATGCAGGTCTAGGCCGCATTCTCGCAAAAGCAGGCGAGCTTGAGATGGGCATCCGCTTTTTAGAAAAAGCACTTACAGCTCAGCGTAACCTGATGGACGTGGAAAACCCACCGCTGAAGATGCTGGCCGATTGCGCTGAAACCAGCCATAACCTAGCTTTTTATCAGTTAGAAAATGGTGATTCCCAAGCCTCCATCAAATCACTGGAGGACTCGCTCAAGCTTTATTTCTATCTTGTCGATAACTCTGCATCCAATGCTGATTACCGCCATGCACTGGCTCTCTGTTATCACCTGCTGGGAGACGCGCATGGCCAGCTCGACGAAAAAAATGTCGCCGTAGAGAATTATCTGAATTCATTAAAAGTTCGTCTCAAGCTGGCCACTGAGTTTCCTGAGAATTACGAACATTCCTACCTAAGCAGCATCCTGGAAGATCGGCTCGGCAGCATCTACAGAGATCAGGACAAACTCGAACAAGCACAGCGGTATTTCGAAAAATCCGTCGCTCTCCTCAATACAGCAACTCATGGACGTCCGGAGAACATGGACTACCGCAATTCCTACAGCCATGCTTTCAAGCAACTGAGTGATGTTTTACAGAAACGCGGAGATGTAGATGGCTTGCTTGATGTTGCAACTCGTTTCAGCGCCGCATTCGCAAATGATTGGCAGAGCCAGGTCGAGGCAGCTAAGCTGGCGACCCACACACTTGGCTTGGTGCAACCAGCCACTGGAGATGCTGCCGGAAAGTCGAACAACCAGACCCGTTCTCGCGCCATAGCGCTAGCGATTGATCTACTAGATTCATCGTTTCAATTGGGGAATCCAGATCATCGCAAGACGTTATCCGATGGAAGCCTCGCGCCCTTGCGCGGGATACCTGGATTCGATGCTCTGGGTGACATTTCCGCCGATCCGCAAGGCAAAAGCCCTGAGGAATTCAGCATCGCTTACAATGGCAATGATCCTGGTCTTCGGGTCTGGCGTCGTGAAAATAGAATCTGGAATGAAACATCGCCCAGCGGTCGGATCAAACAATTCCAGATTGAAGGCCGATACCTTCTCAATGGCATTTCGGGAACAAAAATTCGATACATCGGAAAGTCGCCGCAAATTTTCTTCATCCCCGATCTCGAAACTTCTGGAGCGGTCCATTTGATGATGCAGAAAAACACCGGTGATTGGGGCATCGTTGCTCAAATTGAGCAGGCAAAGTGACAAAGATTCATTTTCTTCGTCACGTTGGACAGGGAATTCCCAAACGGGAGGTGGACCGATTCCGGTCCTCAACAACTAACCTATCCCGTTCTGATGAACCCACACCACCAACTCTTCACTCCTGAAAACAGCGCAGTCGTTTTCATCGATCACCAACCTCAAATGACCTTCGGCGTGGCGAACATCGACCGCGCATCCCTGATCAACAACGTGACCTTACTCGCCAAAGTCGCAAAGGAGTTCAATATCCCGACCGTTCTAACAGCTGTTGAGACCGAATCATTCAGTGGATACATCTGGCCACAACTTCTCGATGTCTTTCCGGGCCAAGAGGTGGTTGAACGCACATCGATGAACTCTTGGGATGACGAAGGCTTCCGTAACGCGATCAAGGCAACGGGACGCAAGAACATCATCATGACAGGTCTCTGGACCGAAGTTTGCGTCACTTGGCCAACCATCGAAATGCTCGGCGAAGGCTATAACATTTATGTGGTCGAGGATTGCTGCGGTGCCACCTCCCCAGCAGCACAAGAAGCCGCTCTTTCAAGAATGGTTCAGGCTGGAGCGGTCCGTCTCACCACGATTCCAGCCTTACTCGAATGGCAGCGGGACTGGGCAAAACGCGAGCATTATGATAACCTGATGGGTCTCCTCAAGGGACAAGCTGGTGCCTACGGTGTCGGGGTCGAATACGCTTATACCATGGTGCATAAAGCTCCTCAATCGGCGATCAAACCACAGATCGTGCTGAAAAAGCAACCGCATTGAAAAAGGCAAGTTTCACCTGGATCACCATCGGGCTGCTGACCTGTGCTCAGGCACATGCGCAATCTGATGGTGTGACATTTCAACCCGCTCCAGACGGCTGGAGCGGGTTCATCTCCGGCCATGCCCGCACCATGGCTGAATCCTATCGCAATCTCGATTTTGGTCTCTCTAAGGTAAAAGATGACACTTGGGTCCATCAACGACTGCAAGCGATGTTATCCCTTGAGAAAGCGGATAGATTTCAAATCGCCACCGAACTGACCTGGGGACGCATGTGGGGAAAGAAAGGCGACCTCGCTCCCCCAGATCAAGATGATCCTGATCTGTTGCAAGGATTCATCAAAAGTGACTTTCAGCTCACCAGTGCAACCCATCTAACAGTCCAGCTAGGCCGACAGGATCTCTACTATGGTTCAGGCAGGCTTCTGGCATCCAGGGAGGGAGCGAATCAGCGTTTATCACATGATGCCATCCGGCTTTCGTTCCTGCACGATGATGCTGTAAAAATCGACGCATTCCTCGCCTCCCCAGTTCAAATTTCTCCAGGAGCATTCGACAATTCATCTGATCCTTCGGATATCCGATTCTGGGGTATCTATGGAACATTTCCTATCGGCGAAGATCAAATACTAGATGCCTACTACATCGGACTTCGCGACGAAGATTCCATCTTTACCAGCCCGGGGAACCATGAAACCCGCCACACCATCGGCAGTCGCTTCAGCAGGGATGGCGACGGATTGATCTGCAACAGCGAGTTCATCTATCAGTTCGGTAAGGCAAACGGGCACCACCTCTCCGCAGGCGCGGCAAGCCTGGGAATTGGTTGGCATTTCGAAGACGCGATCTGGAGTCCCAGCATGATTTTGCGAGCCGATGCCATTTCTGGCGGCAACGAAACAGGCAGCAGACTCACCTTCAACCCCTTGTTTCAGGCAAACAACTACTTCAACGAGGGCGGATTCATTTCACCATCGAATTTATACAACCTGAACCCTGTGTTGATACTGAAACCCAACCGTGAGGTATCCATCAACATGGGCATGAATTTCCAATGGCGCTTCGATGCCGATGACGCGGTCTACGGCGCACCCTTGCAAGAAATTGGAGGCAAATCCCCGAGCGGTGATACCTACCTCGGGACTGCATACAACTTCTCGATCGAATGGGCTGCAGCTCAAAAGACATCGCTGTTCTTTGGATACACCCATCACCAAGCCGGCAAATCCCTGACGAGTATAGGTGGTGACAACGTCGATTATTGGCAACTCAGCTTTCGCCGGGAATTCTAACAACTTTGGTCACGATTCCGGATTTTCACCCAATCAAGATTCATGACCCACCTTCACCAACGAACACCATGATAGACGAGCCTGCTGATCCCATGGTTACGGTTGTGATCCGCCGCCGGACAAAGCCTGGATGCGAGACACCTTTTGAGGTAGCCATGCAGGAATTTGTCCTCTACGCACTCGCCTTCCCGGGGAACCGTGGCATCCATGTGATCCGGTCCGAGCACGCCAATCCACGGGAATACACCGTGGTGCATCGCTTTGCCGATGCAAAAGCAAGACGCACCTTCATTGCCTCGCCGCCTTACCGCGATTGGATGGTCAGACTACGGGAACTCACCGATGGAGATCCGCATATCGAAAAGACCGGTGGGCTTTCCGGATGGTTCACGCTCCCAGACATGCCAAAAGCCAAGGCGCCATCGAAACTGAAAATGGCACTTACTACATTCATCGGAGTTTACCCGCTTACTTCGATTCTCCCACCACTTGCCAAGCGCTTCCTACCTACCTGGCCTCCCTTGCTCGCAAATGTTCTCGTGACCGGACTCATCGTTGCACTCCTGTCCTGGGTCGTCATGCCCTGCCTCACCCGACTTTTTCGTAAATGGCTTTTCCAAACCAATTGACCTCACCATGAAGCTCCACCCAGATCTCATTCTTACAAACGGCAAGATTACCACCCTCGACTCCAGCACGCCCAATGCGAGTTCGATTTCCATCAAGGACGGTCGCATCCTGGCCGTGGATGACGATGGAAAATACCCAGCTGGCCCTGACACCCAGATCATTGATCTTGATGGGCACCGGGTCATTCCCGGCCTGAATGATTCCCACCTTCATCTCATCCGAGGTGGACTCAATTACAACATGGAGTTGCGCTGGGACGGAATTCCTTCACTCGCGGATGCGCTGCGCATGCTGAAAATCCAAGCAGCCGCCACTCCCCCGGGCCAATGGGTCCGAGTCGTCGGGAGCTGGAGTGAATTCCAATTTCATGAACGCCGAATGCCGACTCTCGAGGAGTTGAACGAAGCGGCCCCGGACACTCCGGTTTTCATTCTCCACTTATATTGTCGCGCGCTCCTGAACCGAGCCGCACTTCGCGCGTGCGGTTACACCAAGGATACACCCAATCCTCCAGGTGGAGAAATTCAGCGTGATAAACAAGGAAACCCCACCGGACTCCTGATCGCCCGCCCCAATGCGATGATCCTGTATGCGACACTCGCCAAGGGCCCCACCTTGTCTCCTGAGCATCAGCTCAACTCGACACGCCACTTCATGCGCGAGCTCAATCGATTGGGAGTTACCAGCTGCATTGATGCTGGAGGTGGCTTCCAAAACTATCCGGACGATTACGGAATCATCCGTCAACTCCACGAACGGGGTGAGATGACTGTCCGGATCGCCTACAATCTTTTCACCCAAAAACCCAAAGAGGAAAAAGAAGATTTTGCACGCTGGATGACCATGACCAAACCGGGCGAAGGTGATGAGTTTTTCCGCATGAACGGAGCCGGCGAGATGCTGGTGTTCTCTGCCGCGGATTTCGAAGATTTCCTTGAGCCAAGGCCGGATTTATCCCCTACCCTCGAAACCGAACTGGAGCAAGTGGTCCTATCGCTCGCTTCTAACAAATGGCCATTCCGCCTGCATGCGACATACGATGAAAGCATCACCCGGTTTCTCGATGTTTTCGAGCGGGTGCATCGTGAAGCACCCATCCATGAGTTGCATTGGTTCCTCGATCATTGTGAAACCATCAGCGATCGGAACCTTGAGCGTGTCAAAGCACTGGGCGGCGGTATCGCCATTCAGCACCGGATGGCATTTCAGGGTGAATACTTTGTCGATCGTTACGGTGCGAAAGCGGCAGAGCGCACCCCTCCTGTTAGACGGATGCTCGAAATGGGCATCCCAGTGGGCGCGGGCACCGATGCAACCCGCGTGGCAAGCTACAATTCCTTCAACTCGCTTTACTGGTTAGTCAGCGGTCGCACTCTTGGCGGGCTGGAACTGTATCCAGAGGCGAACCGGATGAACCGGGAAGAAGCACTCCGTCTCTATACTGCGGGTAGTGCATGGTTCTCCGGAGAAGAGTCGACCAAGGGGACCTTGGCTCCTGGCCAACTGGCGGATATCGTTGTGACCAGCGAGGATTATTTCACGATACCTGAAGATCGCATCCGTGACTTGCAGTCGATTCTAACCATTGTCGGCGGCAAGCCCGTGTATGCATCCGGTCCATTTCAACGCTACGATGCACCACCGATTCCGATTTTACCCGAGTGGTCCCCGGTCGCAAAATTTGGAGGTTACGGTGCGCCGAATTGGAATAGATTCTCGCCCCCGCCCCACCAGCACACCACCTTCATGGGAAATGCATCAAGTGGGCTGAGCCAACTTTGGGGCTCCGGATGCGATTGTTTCGCATTCTAACCCGCCGCCCCATAAATCACCTTTCCCATCGTGCGAAATGTGATTGAATCCGCTGTCATGTCGGGCAATTCGCTCCACAATATTCCGTCCGGGGTTTCACGCCAAATCGTGGATCTCCCGGGGGACATGATCGATCGATATCGTTTGATTGAGCCACTGGGAGAGGGTTCATTTGGCAGTGTCTGGTCTGCATTCCAGACGGAGCCTGTCCAACGCCGCGTTGCGATCAAAATGATCAAGCGCGGCATGGATAGTGATGAGATTACCGCCCGATTCCTAGCCGAGAGCCAAACATTGGCATTGATGGATCACCCGAACATCGCGGCAATTCTCGATGTCGGGACAACGAACGAAGGTCGCCCCTTTTTTACGATGGAACTGGTAAATGGCGAACCACTCGCTGATTACTGTGAATCCCGTAATTTAAGCCATCGGGATCGATTGAGACTGTTTATTCCGGTTTGCAATGCGGTGCAACATGCCCACCAAAAGTCGGTCATCCATCGCGATCTGAAACCTTCAAACATACTGGTCAGTGAGGTAGATGGCAGGCCAGTTCCAAAAATCATTGATTTCGGGATCGCGATGGGGCCAGCCGATGAAACCGTGTTTGCGAGCCCCAACGCAATCGCTGGAACTCTTCCCTATACCAGTCCGGAGCAACTTGCTCACCCTTCTGATATCGACACCCGTAGCGACGTCTATTCTCTCGGGGCTGTGCTGTATCAACTCCTGACCGGAAAACCACCTCTGGTTGACGATAGCATTTCTTACGAAGAAGCCCTGCGGCGCATTCGAGAAGATTCACCACAAAAACCAAGCGCTTGCCTGGCGAAAGATCCGAATCTTCAAAAAGCACGTAAGTATTGTCACGGAGAAGTGGATGCAATTGTCATGAAGGCCTTGGCGAAGGACCTCAGGTGGAGATATGACACTGCTTCCGCTTTAGCTGAGGACATCCAACGATTTCTGATCAACCTTCCGGTTTCTGCGCGTCCACCTTCAACCAGCTACCGCTTCAAGAAATTCGCGCGTCGCAATCAGATTCCTCTTCTCGCCGCCGCACTCACCATTTTCGTACTTGTGGCCGGTGCCACCATCAGTCTCAAACAAGCCAGAGAAGCGAGAAAGTCACGATGGATTGCCGAACAAAAAAAGAAGGAAGCATTGATCAATTTCACACGCGCAAAATCCGTCGTCGATCAATACCTGAGCCGCGTTACTGAGAATCCAAAACTCAATGAAGCGGATTTCCTAAAGCTGCGGCGTGACTTGCTGGAAAGTGCGATGCCATTCTTCGAAGAGCTGGTCAAATACACGGGATCGGATTGGGAGCTTCTCAAAAACCAGGCATGGGCAGCTGGTCGGCTAGCGGAAATTTATGGCAGTTTGGGAGAAACCGGGAAGTCGCAGGAAAAATATCATCTCGCCATCTCAATAGACGAGCAGCTGATCGCACAATTCCCTAACAACCCTCTCTATCAGGCAGATCTAACACTCCATTGCAATAATTTCGGGGCCTCCATCATGCCTGAAGATGCACTTCCGGTTCTTCACCGGAGTCTGTCCATTGGTCGGCAGTTAGTCGCTCGATTTCCAACGAATGAGGTTTATTTGAAAGGTCTCATGATCACTCTGCAAAACCTCGGCTATGCGTTGAGTGAACTGCACCGACCCATGGAGGCTACTCCACTATTCAACGAAGCCCTTCAAATTGGAAAGCAACTCGTGGCACTTTCTCCCGATGACCCGGAGAATCAGGCTCATCTGGTTACCAGCCTGACGAACTACGCTAGCAACCGCGCCTCAACCGATTCCAAGTCTGCCATAGAATCCTATCAGGAAGCGTTGAGCATACTGAATTCGCTCGTTGAAGACTCACCAAAGAGTTACAGCTACCGAGGCATCCTGGCTACCACTCTATCTAACTTTGGCACAACATTAGCGATGGCTGGACAACCTGATGCTGCGAAGGAGGAAATCCAGCAAGCCATCCATATCAACCGTCGACTCGTTCATGAATTTCCTTCCATGCCGTCGCCACGCCTGCAGCTAGCAACTGCCTTATTATTTCTAGGAGATCTCGATTCCGCAGGAAACCAGTTCAAGTCCGCAGAGGAAGTTTATAACGAATCGCTTTCCATCTACCGCGCTCTATCCGATCAATACCCGGAGGTTCCGCAATATGCTTATCAAGGTTCAATGGCGCTCAGTCGACTGACTAAAATTTCCCACATCCAGTCGAATTGGCCTCAAATGGAGAAACAATCGGCTGACGCAATCCAACTTGCTCGCCAAGCCTTGGCTTTGGCCCCGGAATCCGTCGACTATCAGAACAGTTGGAAAGTCGCGCTGTTCAATCATGCCATCGCTTGTCTATCGAATGATGAATTTGATTCAGGACTGGCTGACGCCATAGAATTCGGAAAAATGTTGGACGAATCCTGGCAATCTAACGAAGCCGCCGCACTTTTATTCGCGGCAGCAGTTGCTGAGCTCCCCGAAGCTAAGAGCGATCTCCGAGACAGCTTGGGCGAACAGGCAGCCGGTTTTCTTGAACATGCCATTGAATTGAACTATCCAAAAATGGATTCATTCAAAGACGATCCTAATTTCTCTTCGCTTCGTCGCTTTGATGCATTCATGGGCCTGCAGCCCAAACCCGCTGATCTGAATGACCGAAGTCCTAGTTCATTTCACTTCGATTATCCACACGACGACCCTGGGGTGCGTCAGTGGACAAAGTCTGGCGATCGATGGATAGAGCGCTTTCCCTCCGGTAAAGAAGATCAATTCAAGAGTCTCCTACGAATTCGGGTGGAGGGAATCAGTGGTACTGAAATCGAAAATATCGCTGATCCAACGGTCCATTTTTTCATTCCTGACATCGGCGCGGAGCAGCCTTACCGATTCAGAATGCGCTCAGCGTCTGGCAAATGGAGCAATGCAGGCGTCATCACAGACCTCACCGAATAGCGAATTCCCGGGGTAGATGTTCCGTATGCAAAGCTTCAGTTAATTGTTTTAAAACTTTTTCCGAATAAGTCGGTCACGCTTTTCAGGCATTCTCCAAAAGAGATTGGACGTCCCAAATTTAAAAAAAGCGTAACCTATAAAAACATGAGCTCCATCACCACCAAAGACGGCACCAGCATTTATTATAAAGACTGGGGAAAAGGACAACCTGTAGTATTCAGCCACGGCTGGCCACTCACCGCTGACGCTTGGGAAGCACAGATGTTCTATCTTGCCTCTCACGGATATCGTTGCATCGCCCATGATCGCCGTGGTCACGGCCGATCCAGCCAACCATGGGACGGCAACAACATGGACACCTATGCGGACGATCTTGCGGAACTCTTCGAAGCACTGGATCTGCGGGACGCTGTCATGATCGGTCACTCAACCGGTGGTGGAGAAGTTGCCAGATTCATCGGCCGGCATGGCACCTCGCGTGTTGCCAAGGCGGTCCTCATGGGAGCGGTGCCACCTATCATGTTGAAAACCGAGGCAAATCCCGGCGGCCTGCCAATGGAGGTTTTCGATGGATTCCGTGCAGCGTATCTAGCCGATCGGGCCCAGTTCTTCCTCGATGTCGCCAGCGGTCCGTTCTTCGGATTCAATCGCCCGGGGGCAAAAGTCTCACAAGGGCTCATCCAATCCTGGTGGTCACAAGGCATGATGTCCGGTCATAAAAACGCCTACGATTGCATCAAGGCATTTTCAGAAACGGACTTCACCGAGGATTTGAAGAAATTTGATATCCCGACACTCATCATCCACGGCGATGATGATCAAATTGTTCCGATCGGGGCATCGGCGATGATTTCGTCTCAACTGGTTCCTGGCGCGATTCTGAAAATTTATCCAGGCGGCGGGCACAGTCTGGGCGATACTGCCAAAGATCAACTCAATGCAGATCTTCTGGAGTTCATCCAATCCTAAAGCCTAACACTTCATCATCATGTCAAAGCTCTTACACATTCAATGCTCGCCACGCGGACAACGCTCGGCATCCATCGCGGTAGCTACCGAGTTTCTTCAAGCTTATCAGGCAAGCCATCCGGATGATCAGATAGAAACCCTGGATCTTTGGGCGACTAGCCTGCCTGAATTCGACGGTGAAACCTTGAATGCGAAATATGCAGTCCTTGGGGGTGAATCCCACACCGCAGCCGAGCGGCAAGCATGGGATGCAGTCGTCCAACTCACCGAGCATTTCAAATCCGCCGACAAATATCTAATTTCACTGCCGATGTGGAATTTCAGCATGCCTTATAAGCTGAAGCACTACATCGACCTGATCGCTCAACCCGGACTGACTTTTTCTTACACCCCTGAAGAGGGATACAAAGGATTGGTCACAGGCAAACCCATCGTTGCCGTCTATGCACGCGGGGGCGCCTATGGACCGGGGACCGGTGCGGAGGCATACGATCAGCAGAGCACTTACCTGAAACAGGTTCTTGGCTTCATCGGTTTCACCGGGATTCAGGAAATCTTTGTTGAGCCGACTCTTGCCGGGCCAGATGCCAAGCAAGGCGCGATTGCCAGTGCATCCATGTTAGCAGCCAAACTCGCCAGCGATTTCTAATCGCGAAACCAAAATGAACCGGGGTTGAATGCTCCCTATCATATTACCGCCCCGGTTCATTTTGGTGATTCACCAGCTAAGAAGAAAGCGAGCTGCTCGCAGCTGACTTCACCTAGCTGTAGATTTTTTCCGAATTCGTTTACTTACCGATCACTTCTCCGCAATAGTGTAAAACCGGCGACTTTTCCCGACCGCATCCGGATCATCGAAGGATATGGTCGTTGACGACCCCACACCCTCCACCGTCGCTACTTCTGTGAAATGGAGTAAATCGTCAGACCCGTAGACGGCATAAGTCCGCTCATCAATCGAGTTGAAGGTAAGGGTAACCTGGCTACTTTCATCACCGGTTGGGTGAACCTCTGTGATCTTGAAGCCTGTTGGCCCCGGGGCGTTGAGGAGCTGTCCATCTTCAAGCCACGATCTGCTAATTCGAAGTTCATCGATTTTTCCGTCGAAATAAGATCCAATGCTTCCGCTCGCAACGTGGTGCGCCCCAATGATCAGTGAGCTCGTGTTCGCGGCAATCGTTTGGGTCACGCTTGTGATATCTTCGTTCTGATCATCCAAGGTAAAGCGAACCTTATTGGCAGTATCGTCGAACCGAACCGCGACGAAATGCCAATCGGTATCCGCGACTTCGAATGTCGAGAAAACCGCGCTGCTCGTGCTGCCATTTCCAAGCAGCAAAGCCATCCTCCGCCCTGTCCCGGAGTCACCGTAGCTGCCGCTGGTATTAATCATGAAAGCATAGTTCAAATTCGCATCCGTTAGAGCTCCGGATTTTTTGATAACCAAATATTGGCGATTGGATTCAGCAGAGGAACCCAGGGTGCTAAGTTTAACCCAGGCTTCGATCGTAAATGCTGAGCCCGTTCCGAAATCAAGAGAGTCACTATCTGGGACCACCGCGTATTGTGCAGAGGAGCGTTTGAGCGAGAACGAAGTCTTGTTTGACAGCAACTCACGCGGAATCTCGTCGCCAAATACATCCGTGCTATAGGTTGCCTGCCCAGCCGGTGTTCCATCGTTCATCTGGCTTGAGCGATCGAACAACACCGTAGCTGGATCCTCGGTATCATCTCCTGGATCTCCGTCAAAGCGATGATACAGCACCGATTGGACCCGTCCGTAGCGTGGCCCGGCCAGCATCACCACCGGCGAAAGCGCTTCGGATTCATTACCATCCACATCAGTCGCAGTCACCCGATAGAAATAGACAACGCCCGGAATCGCGGTTTCATCGACATACTCACTGGATGTCAGCTCCACGGCGATGGCGACTCCGACTTCGTCGATACTCGTTGATCGGTAAACGCTATAGGTCGCCAAATCGAAATCGGTAGAGTCATTCCAATCAAGCGCCATCATGAAGCCATCGGGAGTGACGACCAAACCAGTCGGCGCCGCTGGCGGTGTTTCACCGGCAAGGACCGATGCAGATTCTGAAATCTGCGACTCGAATGAATCGGAGTCCACCGCCTTCACAAAATAATAATAGGTCGTGCCAGTTACTGCCGTGGAATCGAAATAATTGCTGTTGATGACACCCGTCGCCAAGACCTCTCCAGTTCCGCCTTCGGTAGCCGATCGGTAAACGGTGTAGCTAACCGCGTCATCCTCGGAATTGGTGTCCCAATCGAGAGAAACTCCGGAGTCACCAGCCTTTGCGACCAGGCCCGCGGGAGCCACAGGTGGCGCAGGAGCACTGGTATCTTGTTCTCTAACAAAAATCTCGCGCACATGCATGCCGTCGCCAGACGCACGGAATGTCGCACCGCTGGAAATATCATCCGCATCCTCCGCAGCTGCAAATGTCACCGTTTGCCAAGTATTCCAGTTCGCGGTCGTGAAAGTCAAACTGCCACCACTGGCGACCGATAAATCGTCATCGCCACTGAAGCGCGAGACGGTAACAGTCTTGGCTGCAGATCCTGACAACTTGACTCGCACACTTGCCGTGCCCCCCTCCGTAACGGCAACCCCGTCTTCCTCAAGCTCAATACGAACCGAACCCGCATTGCCCGCCTCACGCGGTGTCATATTGAGATTCCAGGAGCTTACCAAATTTTCGAGTGTGGATTTCAAAGTTCCGTTAGATGTTGAAACATCCGTCGTTTCCTGGAAATCCTCGGTAAATCCGGTGCCCAAGGCAAACAGCTGGCTGTTGATCAACTTGTATTTGTGAGGAGTTGAAAGATCCAACACTCCACCAGCTTGACTTACGCCACTTCCGTAAAAGTAAAACTTGTCATGCGGTTCCGATAGATCGGTCTGCGTCAATAGTGGCCAGAGATCGACCCCATCAATGTCGCGATCATCTGGAACCTTTCCGCCGACAAGTCGCACCAGGGTAGGCATGAGGTCCAAATTCGCAGCAGTTTGATCGAGAACCTTGCCCGCTTCCAAAACGCCGGGATATCGCGCAAGCATCCCCACACGGTGGCCACCTTCCCAGTTCGTGTGCTTGGCTCCATAAAACGGATACGCGGAACCTGCTCCTTGAAATACGTCAGCTGCGATGCCGGAAGTCGGCCGCGAATGCCATGGGCCGTTATCTGATGTTAGGATCACCAGTGTATTGTTGACGATGCTGTCATCCGTTTCCGGGTTACCGTCGGGATCAGCGAGTTTATCCAGAATCTGGCCTATCCGATAGTCGATTTCAGCCACTTGATCCAGATAGCACTGAACTTTATCCACTTTTCCCTGAGCTGTTAGAAAGTCAGGGTGAGGATGAACCGGAACATGGGGAGCATGCGGGCTGAAGTAGAGAAAGAACGGCTTCGAGTCCTGCAAGGCGAGATCAATCGAGTCCAGGGCATGCTCGGTCATTGCCTCTAACAAATACGATTGCTCATCATCTGTATCGACCGCGCCATTGATGGTATATCCTGTTTTCGTCGTGTAGGATGAAACCGCCGCTTCATCCTGCATCAGATACATGGTAGGCCATGCAGAACTGTATGGGTTCTGCGGCCACATGTCGTTGGAATAAAGAATTCCAAGATATCGCTGAAAACCTTCGCGTCGTGGATTGAAATCCGTGGTGCTGCCGAGATGCCATTTTCCCGCCATCGCGGTGGTGTAGCCGTTCTCACGTAGAAGTTCCGGCAGAGTGACTTCCGTCGAATTGAGACCGGTGGTCCATGCAGCCCCAAGAGCATTATTGATCTGGGTCCGGCGAGAATAGCATCCGGTCATGAGGGACGCGCGTGATGCCGAACATACGGGCTCCGACGCATAGAAATGTGTCATTCTGATGCCATCTTCCGCCAGACTGTCAATTCGCGGCGTCAGGCTCAGGCACTGGTTCGGCGAAACAATTCCACTGACACCCGAAGCCCGGTCCGCAGGTGGAGGACCCGGGTTCTCCTTGCTCGGAAACGTATAAGCCCCGATATCATTCACTCCCAAGTCATCAAACATGATGAGCACAATGTTCGGCTTGGCGGAAACAGGCTGCGCGAAGCCAATCAAGCCAAGGGATGAAATCAGGCACGCCATCAAAAATCGCGCCGACTGCTTCTTGAGCGAGGTCGCACTGCATGCGTGATTCCGGCTGGATGCCACTTGCCCGGAAACTTGTTCGGAATGAAAGGTCATAGATTCAGTATCAATGGAAAGGTTCATGGTGGTGGTCGCTGGGAAAATCCATTCCCCAGCGACCGAATGCACCGCTTTCGACCATGAAATATTGAAGCGGCATCAATTGGGTGCGTCTTGCGATGATCAGCATTTCACGCGGCGGCGGAGGCCCATGGCCAAACCGCCGATACCAAGAAGAGCGACCACCGAAGGTTCTGGAATCGAAGTGATATCCCGGATCTGATAAGCCGTGATGTGGGAGTTACCAAATGAACTCAAATAAGGAATCAACAAGAGATCCGGATCAGAGCCATCGGCAGTAAACGTCCCGATGACATATTGACCATACTCTGTTTCTTTAATATTATCTGGATCGGACTCCACCTCCACCGAGTCACCAGTGGTCGTTCCATCCGTGCTACTGAATGACATAAATCGATCATTGAGCCCAGCAACAGATGTGCGCTGATCCGTGTAAAAAACCTGGATCTCATAAATGTGACCTGTGGTAAATGTGCCCAAATCAATGCTTGCCGCAGTCGTGCTACCACCGCCGGAAGAAGCCTGATCCAGCAAGGTCGTAAAGTTGGCATCATCTGTTGTCGCTCCTCCGAGCAAACCGGCTTGATAGGTTCCAAGTGGATTACTGGACAACCAAGTTTCGCCATTGATTTCCACAGTGGAGGTTCCTGCATTATAGGCACTAACCAATGTGCCTGTAGTGCTTACGACAGATACTCCAGTGGTATCCTCGACAGATCCCCAAGTGATCACAGCCGCATTTGCAGCAGAGCCAAGGGCAAATACAGAGGTCAGGAGGAGTGGCAGCCATTTTTGGGTTGGTATTTTCATCTTAGTTTATGCGTTTTGGGTTCGGGTTGGTAGATCGGGGGGAAGACTTCTATTCCTCTGTTTGTTGATCTTATTAAGGCTACTGCCGATTTAATCTCCGCCGACTGGTGGACCGGCTGCGCGCAATGAGTTGATGATCTTTTCGTCGATCACTCCCTGATAGATATAAATCTCATCCAGCATTCCTTCAAATTTCGGCAAGTCTGGAGTAATACCATAACCCATCCGTAGAGGACCATCGCCAGGACCTCCAGTCAGCGTATCGACCGTGTTGGTGTACGGTTTCCCACCAGCGCCAAACTGATGCTCCAACTTGCAAAGTTCTCCATCCAGATAAAGCGAGCAATCCGGCAATCCGTCTTCATGGGTTTTCCCTGTATAAATTGCCGCCAGGTGGTGCCAGTGACCATCATCCAGGACATGACTGTCGTAAAATCGGTCACCGCCGAAGGAGATGCAGGCGTGTAGTTCACCATCGCCGCTGTCGCGTGGAAACCAGACCTTCCACTTGCGGTTAAAATGGTTGTCAGGATCTCCCCATGCGATGGCTGCAGGGACCAATCCTGTTTTCTGGGCATCCTTTTCAAATTTGAACCAAAACGCAGCGCTCCTTGGGGTATTGCCATTGAATCCCGACCAGTTGGTATCAATCCAAGCCCCCTCACCTTCGCCAAATGAAATCGCATTCCCCACGGCTCCCGGGACCAATCTTGAAGTAGGATCATCTCCGATCAGGTGTGCCTGAATCACATTCGCACCGGGTAAATTTCCTTCTACCTGGATTTTGCCCGTTCGATCGACTTTATCGAAGTTGAAATAGAGATATGGCATCTCACCCGGCAGCGTGCTACGGAAGCGTCCGGGATTCGGCGGCAAAGGAAGCAAGGTCCCATCGTGATTCACCACCCTTACTTGACCTGCGGTTAGAACCTCGGAAGTTCTGGAACCAATCCGGGTTGTTAGAGCTACCTTGCCACTCAAGACGTGAACCTGGTCCGGCCCCTTCGATAACGACAAGACACCGAACTCCGATCCCTGATCGATCACCTCAAGTTCATTCGTACTCACCGAAAATCCTTTCGCGGTCTGCGGGATCTGAAACCAACCGACTCCCCGCTCCAGCACCAGATGGTTCTGATCCTGCAGATAAAACTCAGCGGGTCCCTCAATCACCAGATGCGCCCCGTTTCTTAAAGAGCATTCAAAACTGCCACCCAGCAAGTTGACCTGAGCTCCATTGCTCAAATTATCCCCATGCGATGCTTTACTGCCATTGGCATAACTCACCTCACAGACGGCACCGGGAGAAAGCCGATACGCAACCGCATCGGATACCGCCGGACCTTTCCTGAACATCAGGAACGCAATCATCAACACGGCAGCTGCAGCAATCGAACCGCCGAGAAGCCAGCGACTCGTGGATGGCGTGCTTCGTTGGAAGCGAGCCGGAAAGATGGTCTCCACTTCCGCCTTGCCTTCATAACGGGCACCGAGCGCGCTGTGCAGACGGCTCAAGGTTCGGTAAACAGATCTAGCCTGTGGATCACTTCTTAAAATCTGTTCAAGTTCGGCCGCGCGCTCAACTGATGCATTTCCATCCAGCAGTTCCAAAATCCGGCTTTCCAAATCTTCCCGTTTCATCTGGTGCCAAGGGCGATTTTAGATTCCACGCAGAGCTTGAGATTCCTGCGAATCCTCATCAGCGCGATCCTCAAGCTGCTCGCGCTCGCACCGGTATGGTCGGCATATTGTTCCAGGCTTTTGCCGGGAGTGTAGCGGAACTCGATCAATTCCTGCTCCTTTCGACTCAACTTGGCGATGCAATCATCCAAGGCATCCATCGAAACATCACGGCTGTTGCTGGCTGCCGATTGAGCTTCCTCATCTGCCAAAAGTTCGATCATCTGATTTGAGAAAACGACTCTTCCATCCCGTCGCAACCGATCCCGATGGTGCATCACTTCGTAACGCGCAACCGTGAACGCCCAGTTTAGAAATTCACTATCCTCCCTCAAACTCTCGCGCTTTTTCCAAAGCACCATATTGGTTTCCTGAAGCACATCAGCAACCGATGGACTCCCAGGCAACAGGGTCACGATGTAGGCGCGCAATGCAGATTGGTGCTGCGTGATCAATTGGACAAACGACTGCAGCCGCTCGGTTGGATCCGGCGGCATCAAATGGGGATAATCCACATCTGAATTGGAATGACTGGGCATCGTCTTCCTTAAAAACCAAAATCACTCCAAAAACGTTACAGAAAAAAAATTTGCTTCGGTTGAAAACTGATCCACAGCCACCGCCCCCCAACCGCCGCTAGCTCCAGCCCCCCTAGATTTGACGACTTCCTAGGCTGCCATTAACTTCGAAAACTGGAAGCAACTGAAGAATCATCATGGAAAAGCACGCAACAATTTACCGAATGGTCACTCCGAACCACCTTTGCCCGTGGGGAGTGAAAGCACTTGATCTGCTCAAGCGGAATGGCTTCAAGGTGGAGGATAAGCACCTCAAGACCAAGGAAGAGAACAAGGAATACAAAGAGGAAAACGGTTACGATGAAACACCGCAGATCTTCATCGAGGGCAAGCATCTGGGCGGTTATGATGATCTCCGTGAGCACCTTGGGCTCGGGCCGGATCCCAAAGAAGGCGAGACTTACCAGCCGGTGATCGCCGTTTTCGCAGTGACCTTCTGCATGGCGCTCGCAACCAGTTGGGCCATGCTTGGAACTCTTTCCCCGATCCGCATCGGGGAGCTTTTCATTGCCTTCAGCATGTGCGTTTTAGGCATTCTAAAACTGCAGGATCTACTTTCGTTCGCGACCGGCTTCGTGCAATACGACCTGCTTGCCCAACGCTATGTCCCCTACTCGTATGTTTACCCATTTGTCGAAGCGGGTGCGGGTGTACTGATGATCGCCGGGGTTGCGACCTGGCTCGCAGCCCCTGCGGCCTTGATCGTCAGCACCATCGGTGCGATTTCGATCGTGAAAGCGGTTTACATCGAAAAACGCGACCTCCATTGCGCCTGCGTCGGCGGTGGAAGCAGCGTTCCTCTCGGCTTCATATCCCTCACCGAAAACCTCATGATGATGGCCATGGCGATCTGGATGTTGGTGACGAATTAACAGTAACTTGATTCAGAATCCGGGGACTCCTCTGCCCGATTTCAAGAACTCAAAAATGAGTCCACATTCCAGATCGAACCACGCTAAATTCAACTTGAAAGAAATCGACCTAGATCACTTCTACGTATCCCTTTGCCAACTTTTCAGCCACCAGCTTTTCAACTTCAAGCGCCGCTCTGGACTCGTTGGAAAATTCTTTCACCCGGGCCTGACCCGACGAGCCGATTCGACCGTAGTTCAATCTAATCGAGCAACCTATTTGATTGATGGACCAGAATTTATGCGAAGTTCCTGCGGTAAACTCAAAACGCCTCAGCGCATCAGGCGTGGTATTTTGGGGTTCGCTAATCCCGGTTTCCAAGAATGATTCCTCTAGGGGGATTTCTTTATGCAGTTCCAGCTCTTCAGGCGTCTCTTCTTTGTGGAGTGCTCGCTCGATGCGTTGCAGAATCGCTTCAGGCTCATGCCACCAATCCTTTATCATTACCACAACCACTCCCCAGCCAAATGCACGTAAAATCCCGGGCCGGGTATGGAATTGTTCCATGGCACTGCCCAAGGTTCCGCGGTCAATCAGAATCGCTATTTGATAGCGCTCCTCATCGGCAGCCCTGATTGCGATGTCACATCGGAAGCGCCCTTGACCAACAGAGGTATCAGCGATCCATCCTCGCATCTCCAGAGCTGCAGCAATCTGTGCCGCCACGAAGTGGTTGGTATATTCCTTGGTATGCGTTTTGTTCTTCAATGGATTGAGTCCATCCAGAACGAGACGTGCGGTAGCTACATCGCCGTTTGATTGGCCTTCCGCATACTGGAGGAAATTTTTCAGAGCCCTCGCACCATCGTTATAGTCATTGGTGATTTGAGTATATCGGATGCTACTGACGAGCACCATGTGATGCCGTGCACGGCTAAAGATGACATTCAGGCGTTTCTCGCCACCCCGTTGATTGATCGGACCAAAATTCATGCGCATCCTACCCTCTGATTCCGGCGCGTAACAAACGGACATGAGTATAATATCACGCTCATCACCCTGAATATTCTCCAAGTTCTTCACGAACAAACCACAGAATTGATCGTCCTCCTCGCGCGCATACTCCGCTTCAAGCCGATTGGCGAAATCGGAATCCACTGCAGCAATCGCATTGAGGGCAGATTCAATCTCGTCCTGCTGCGCCTCACTGAACGCCGCGACGCCAATACTGAGGTTCGATTCGCAAACCAGCAAATCGTGCACTAGGCGGGCCACGACGGCAGCCTCCACAGAATTACGACGATTACCGTAAACACCATTTGGGCAATGAACAAAACTGATCGGTCGCGCTAATATCTCCGGCACCAGATCCGTCATTTCATCGACGGAATCCACCTGCAATTTCTCCCTCTGCGCTACGGAAATCTGACGATCCGGAATCGTGAATAGCTCTCCTTTATAAAAAGCAGCATTGCTGAAACCAATCAGTGCCTCGTAACGGCTGCGATAGTGCCACGCCAGCAAAGTGCTAGGCAAACTGCGAGTACTCTGAGTCAGGAAGCTATCCGCGTCCATCATGATACTGACCGTTTCACCATCTTCATCAATCGATATCTCGTCCTCCTCATCTCCGTCAGCGCTACCGAAAAAATTGGTCGGAGGGAGCTGCATTTCATCACCTACCACGATCACCTGTTCTGCCCGATAAGCAGCTGGAATTGCATCTTCAACGGGAATCTGGCTTGCCTCGTCAAAGATCACTACATCGAAAAGTCCTGTATCAAGAGGCAGTGTATCCGAAACTGACAAAGGACTCATCAACCAGATCGGTTTCAGATCGCGAACCACTTGCCCAGTATCCCCTGCAGCAAGGTCGCGGATCGATTTGTATCTCATCGTCTTTCCGAACTCATGCTCCACTTCGCGGCGGCCGGCAGAGTAACTTTTCTTGAACAATTTCAATTCAGGGCTCAACGCTGTAGCTGACTGAGTTGAAATCTGCACATGTTCGAGAAATCGTTGCCGTACTTGATCAAGGATCCAGTGTACATTCTGATGCAGCCACTCGTTGTGGACGCGAGACAGTCGATCCATCTTCTGTTGCAAGACGCGACTATCAAAACGCTGGATATGACGATCCGTCTGATAGAACGATTCGAGAGTCTTGCGTGCGTATGCCGCTTCTAACTGATTCGATATCAGGTCAAATTCACGTATCGAACGCCGCATTTTATCAGATGCAGCTGAAAGCTCGCATAAGGTCGGCAATAGCTCAGGCAAAGTATCCAACTCCTCGCAAATTCCACGGATCGCGGAGGAGACATCCTCCAGATCCATGCCACTGGCATCAAAAATCAGAGAATCGACTTCCTTACGCAGCATTTGGAAGCCAGCAGCGAGGGCCGCCAACTCATTCACCAATTTAGTGCTCTGCTGTGTCGAGAGCAGGCTTGATCTGAACTCAGAGATGGCTGATGGAGCACTGGGGTCTGTTAGCTCTGCGAGCCTAGATGCAAATGCCTGCGGATCTTTCTCACCAAACTTAGTCAAACTCTGGTCTGACAACTCATCGACAATTGCAATGGCTGCATGCTCTGCTGCCAAGTCCGTGAGAATTTGCTCCCAGGTAGGTGCTATAGCATGTGTAGAGAAATCGTAATTCGACTTCAGAACCTTCCTCAAACGCCACCATCCCGGATTCAGGAAACCGAAGGTTCCATGCACTCTTTTTGCAAGTTCAAGTGCGGCGAGGGTTTCTTCAGCTGACAGTTTGACTCTCCACTTACTAGTTTTCTTTTGTGCGGTTTCCAGCTCTTTAAGCGCTTTCGTGTGATCAATCTTGAGTTTAGACCATTCTTTTGAACGCGGACTTTCAGGATCTAACAAATTGATCTGATCCCGGCTCGCTATTGGCTGGAGACGTTGGGAAAAATCGAGCAATTGCGAGATGCGTTCAAAGGAGTTCCAGTCCTCTTGAGGCAATCCGGTACGTTGCAGTGCATCAAGAAGGTCATCTAGCTGCCGTTCAACTGCGCCCAACCGATCCATGCAGCCATCCAATGGTGAATCGCTATGGATTACATCTTCACCGAGGTGACGTAGGGGGTGTCTTGCAAAAATTGGATCTACCCCAAGATCTAACAAAACAGCATTCAACCTCTCAACCGTATCGCCGAATTTTACCCATTCTCCATAATGAGGCAGTCTTTCTTCCTGTTCCGCTGTAAGAGCCGGACATGCGCTACCATCCTGGCTTCCTCGAAGCTGAATTAGTCGGAGAAGAATCTCACGCAATGGAACACCAGCTTCTCCAGGCACGGAATTCAGTTGCTCCATATAATTTTGAAGCAAACCCAACTCGGTCTCCATCGTTCGCAAGGCCGCATCTCGTTTGGGAGAGCTTCCTGACACAGTGTTGCCCGCAAGCCAACCTTCGTAGGTTTGCTTGAGGTTCATCACAAACTCCTTCTTGTCCGTCTGGGAATCATGGATCAAGCAACAGAGTTCATCGAGTCCCTGCTGGCGAAGACGATGAAAAACCACATCAATGGCGGCACGTTTTTCACAGACAAAGAGCACTCGTTTGCCACGGGCTACGTAGTCTGCAATGAGATTCGTGATCGTCTGCGACTTTCCTGTTCCCGGAGGCCCCTGGATGATGAGACTTTCCCCATGCCTAGCCTTCGCGATGGCACTGACTTGGGTAGCATCTGCCGAGATGATAAGATATTGGTCAGACGGCTTAAGCGGCACTGGAGAAGACACATCCACAGTTTTTGGATCAATCGAAAACAACTGATCAAATGCCTTACCCGAGGTGTTGTGTTCGATTAGATTGGCATAATCACGCACCAAGGTCATCTTGCGATAATTGAAGTTCGCCAGGGTAAGCGCGCAGAGGTCAAATTCCCAAGAATACGGATTCCCCTCGGCTTCTTGAATCAATGCATAGTGTTGCGCTTCGTGTTGATCGGGTGAAGCCAAAAAAGGCGTCCGTGGCCGCGGTGGTGCACCGGCTAATTCACGCAAGGGTAATGGCGACGGCACCACCATCTTCTGGAACATTTGAAGTCCCAGCGGGCGAAAATCTGATCGATCGTAACTATAAGCGAGGTCATCCGCACGAGTAGCTACGGCTTTCCGTTTTTTCTCCATCCTGCGCCGGTATTGATCCAGACGCTTGCTGGCTTTTTCATGAATCAGTTGGATCCTGGGCTTGTCGCATAAATCCAGAAGCACCCCTGGTTCGGTTTTCTGAATTAAACCTCGAAGTGATTCGTGGAAATCTGCGATCGTCGTTTCCCTCAAATCAATCTGGTCGGGCAGCTCAACATCGTAAAGCTGATGGAGTTGATGGCGCAATGCCGGATTAATCTCTAACTCCGTACCCTGTGGTTCCAGAATGTATTGATCTTTCACACCTTTGCGTTTCACTAAATTCACCGGCATCAGTAGCAATGGGGAGTGAATTCGCTCCTGAGGTGATTCCTTCAGATTGTTCCAGCGCAAAAATACCACCACCAATCTGAGCTGGGAGAAGCCATACTCGGCACGACTTCTTCGAGCATCACTGATCAGCTTATCTAGCTGCCCAGGCAGATATGGTGCGTCTTCGAGCCGCAGCCATTTTTGCAGAGGGATCGAACGACCTGACTTCACCTCACCTTCGAGATGATGATGCCAAAATAACAACTGGTCTTCCTTGATATTCCGATAGTCGAGCACTAACGGCACGCTGGCAGTTGTTAGATTTAAGGTAGACTGCGAGCTTTTAAAATACAGTAAGCGATTGCGGCGCGAAACTTCGAACAGACGATCACGTAGATGATTCTGGATGATCTTTCTTCGTCCCCCGCTGGTTGCATTTTCCAATCCCGGCAACCGGTTGACATCGGTATCCGCGGGTTGATCACGATACGTTTCCAGGGTCCGTAGTAGTCTGGATAGATCCTGAGAACGCTTCCCCCGGTGCAGCTCAGTCATTTCCACCAAAGCCGCCGCAATGACTGGATGCAGATGCGATTCTAACAAGAACAGGTTATGACGTGCATTGACAAAACTTTCCAAATCTGCCAGCACGTTGAAATCCAGACCAAAGATCAAACTGGCGAACAGCATACCAATCGAATGAATGTCGGTCAGTTCATCGTGATGGCCGATCTGATGCTCCCAACTGACATAGCCAGGAATGAAAACGGGGCGTGTAATTTCTTCCCTTGCGCCGTTGATTTCCAAATTTGAGAAATTCTCTCTGAAATCATCCTGATTGATCTCACGCGACAATTTTCCAATCACCTCCACCCCACCACCTGCCGGTGCAAGCAACTCGCTTAACTTGGTGAGATTCGAGGTCTGAGCAATCCCTTCCGCTTGTACGAGCCTGAGTTCCAGCCCTCCGGAAATCCCCAGCCCGGATAGTCCCCGCAAAGCAGCAACTTTACCCGCATGGTGGATCGCAATAGTTTCTCGGATTAGAGGAAAAATCGCGGACAACGCATCTTCCAGCTGAAAGCCTCCTCGCTCAATCCCAAGTCGAAGAAACCGACTGAATGCTGATTCTTCGTTCATGGTTTTTCCTTACCAATTTTCGCTAAGACCTGTGCCGCAGTCTCCTTCAAATTCTTCATCACTTTCGGTTTCACTTTTAGCTCCTTGGTGGCGATTTTTTCAAAGTATCCCAAACATTCCATTGCCCGCGCCTGCTCGATTCCGGATGCGAGCGGTAATTCCTCCAAATCCGAATCAACCGCGCAAAAATCGAGCATGACATTACAAAGATACTCCCTTTCAGCTTTGGAAAGCGACCCGAGATTCTGTATCAAAGAGGCGTCGTCATCGTTTTGTTCCAAATCGAAATCTGGAAAATACAGCCTGGCGTGCGCGAGTACTTCGTCACTTCTGAACCAATCCGGCGAGAGGTGAAACTTCAAGAAACTCCGAGTGATCCGAACCAACTTCAGCTGGCGTATCAGGTCGAGCGACTCCAGCTCCTCTGATTGATCCAGCATCCGATCAATAGCCTCGTCACAGTCTGGTGAATCCTCAACCCACAATTGTAGGGCTCGGGCACGGATGAATGTTTCAGGATGCGTAAGCTGGCTGATCTTAGGTTTCGATTTCGCGAAAATCTCCTCAGCTTGAGAGAGATAACTTTTGCCGCTCACCTTTGATAAACCAGTCACCGCCTTCACCAAACTTGCCACGGATATTTCTAAATTGCCGGTCGCTAAATAACTGCCACGATCTGAGAACAATTCAGTCGCCAAACTCCACAATCGAGCACTCTGGCGGTGACTCGACTTCCCGTTTGGGTGGATCGCAGACTGATGGAGGATGCGATCTGCCAGAAAATACACCCCGCCTTCCATATGCCATAGCCGGTAGTGAGCCAGTTCGTGGCCTACCACACCGCGCAACTCCTCAGGTGCCAGCAACGTCAGAATCGGCCCTGAAAAAAGCAGGTGGATCTCACCAGATACATAACAAATCGCGGCATTGGCAACGGATTCCCCCTCGGACTGATAAGCGTTAACTACGATATCCGCCAAACCAAGTGCTTCCTGAGCAGCGGCAATCTCCTGGAAAAGCTCAGGATGCTCTTCAGCCGTCAGCCGATAAGTATCACGCAGAAGCGAGAGTCTGACTTCGTCTAAATTCTGATCTGTTCTCTCAGCCTCTGCCTGCCATTTCCACACTTCAGGTTCATAGGTTCTTAGCCAATCGACCATCATCTGGTGCTGTGGCAACGCTGTTAGGGACCGACTCATATCGCGTTGAATTCAAGACGCAGAATTGTCGGTCTACAACCTTCAATCGAACTACGAAGGGAGAACATGCCCCCCTTAAAGAGGCTCTAACTGCTCTACCTAATAGCCATTTTTGCAAAAAGGTAGAGCACGTAAGAGCAGATGATTCTCAAATCCGCACAAACACCTCTTCCTTCGGCATGCGGACTTTGGCCAAGTCGGCGTATGGATCGGTGGCATCGCGGTAGCCGAGCGGACAGATCACGACCGAGGACAATCCTTTTTCTTCCAGGCCTAATATCGCATCGAACTCGCCAGGCAGGAATCCTTCCATCGGGCAGGCATCGATGCCGAGCATCGCCGCACTGGTCAGCAAGGTGCCGAGGGCGATGTAAGTTTGGCGAGCGTTCCAGGCTGCAAGTTCGGCTTCGCTTTTCGCACTCACGGTCCCGGCCATCATGTCCCGATAGGCCTGGAGTGAATCCGCCGGAATGCCGCGAACTTCGGCTGTCCGTGAAATGAGCGCATCCACATCGGCCACGCTGAAATCCTTTTTAATGGTGAAGACCACCAAATGAGACGCTTGCCCAACCTGTGGCTGGCCGTAAGCCGCTGGGACCAGTTTTGCCAAAACTTCAGGGTCGGTCACGACGACGAATTTCCATGGCTGCAAACCGTAGCTGGATGCGGATAAATGGATCGCCTCCTCCAAGGCCGCCCAATCCTCCGCACTGATCTTGCGGGAAGGATCAAATTTCTTGGTAGCGTAGCGCCAGTTGAGGTTGCTGATGAGTTGATCGTTGGAAATGGGCTGATTCGTATTGCTCATGTCTCATTCATAACGGTTCGCAGTGCCGTTGGATAATGCGCTTTCCCGATTGCAGTGATGCCGTTTCCGCATCACATTCGCGGTGTGCTCGTGCAAATCCGATCGTTTCTCACCATCGTCGAAGAAGGCAGCCTGCGCCGCGCTGCGGACCGGTTGCGCGTTTCCCAATCGACACTCACCCGGCAAATCCAGGCGCTGGAGCACGAAATCGGCGGTCGCCTGCTGGAGCGAACCTCATCCGGGGTGCTGCCAACGAATGGAGGCCATGCTTTGGCGGAGCGGATGCGAAGTTTTTTGAGCGACTACGACGATGCCCTGCTCGAAGTGCGCCGCCTGGTGCGTGGCGAAAGCGAGCAGCTGCGGATTGGCTTCATCGCCTCCGCCGCCGCGCAATACCTGCAACCGCTGATGTCCGACCTGCGCGAACATTTTCCCGGTTCAAAAGTCCGAATGCTCGATCTTTCTCCGGGCGAACAAATCAGTGCCCTGCGGCGTGGGGAAATCGATCTCGCCCTGATTGATCAAGGCAGTGAATTGCTATCGCGCGATTTCTACGTGCGCAAAATTGCCGAAGTCCCGAGCGAAGTCATTCTGCCAAAAAACCACCCGCTTGCCTCGCGAACTGGGGTGTCGATCGCCGATCTCAAAGACGAAACGTTCGTCAAGGGCCCGGATGCGGATTTGCCCGGGTATGAGCAACGGCTCGTGCAGCTGTGCTGGAAACTCGGCAAATTCCGGCCGAAGTTCATCGGTCAGCCGGACAGCCTCGCGGACGGACTTTCCATGGTCGCAAATGAAGACGCGGTGCTGCTCGTTCCGGGATTTGATCGCCAACAAATGTCGGCCTGTTTCACCACTTGCTTCGCCTCCGTTCCGATCACCGATCCGGGCGCGGTGTGGGATCTCTCGATCGCCTGGCAACGCGGCCGCGCCTCGGCGCCACTACGATTCATGATCGACTCTTTTTCCAAATCGGGCTCTATCCAGCAGATCGCCCGATGATTCAGAAATTCCGGGGTTGCGGCGGGTCGCTGGGCTGGTGAAGCTGGGCGGGTGACTCATGATTCCAACCCCGCGAAATGCTGTGCGATTGTCGTCGCCGCAGGATCGAGCCGACGAATGGGCTTCGATAAATTGGCCGCTCCGCTGGCAGGTGTTGCCGTGTTGCGCAGAACGTTGGAGATCTTTCTCGCTGCGGAATCGATCGCGGAAGTGATCGTCGTTTGCCCTGAAGATCGCTGGGATTTGCTGAAAACAGAAAGTTCACCCAAACTGGTCAAACGCGTCGATGGCGGCAAGGATCGGCAGGACTCGGTGGCAGCGGGATTGGCGGCGACGGACCTTCCCTGGGTCGCGGTTCACGATGGAGCACGGCCGCTGCTGCCCGCTTCGGAGATCGACCGATGCGTGGCGGAAGCTCAGAAACATCGTGCAGTTTCGCTGGCACGCCGGGTGACCGAGACTTTGAAAAAATCGGACGATTCCGGCTTTTGCACGGAGTCGGTTTCGCGGGAGAATTTGTGGTTCATGGAAACTCCGCAGATTTTTGACACGGAGCTGCTGCGCCAGGCTTACGCCGAGGTTGCGCGGGCAGGGTTAACCGTCACCGATGAGGTTTCCGCGCTGGAAGCGATCGGCGTTCGCGTGAAATTCGTCGAATCCGCGCATCCGAACTTGAAAATCACGACGCCCGCCGATCTTGCTCTGGCAGAGGCACTTCTCAAATGAACAAAGCAACTTACGAATGGCGGCAAATTCCGGGTGGACCGAAACTCGCGGTGGCAACGGTGCCGGATTCGGAGTGCGCGGCGCTTTCAATCTACATTCCGGCTGGCAGCCGTGACGAAGCCAACCTGCCCACCGGCTTGGCGCATTTCGTGGAGCACATGGTTTTCAAAGGAACCACCCGCCGCAGCGCGAAGGAGATCAGCTTTGAAATCGAAAACGGCGGTGGCCAACTCAATGCCTGCACCACCGAAGATCACACGGTTTATGAAGGTCGTGGCGAAGCCGATCTGATGCCGGTGCTGGTCGACGTGCTCTCCGACATGGTCTGGAACGCGACCTTTCCCGAACATGAAATCACGCTGGAACGCGAGGTCATCGGCGAGGAAATCACGATGTATCGCGAATCGCCTTCGGATCACATCGGCGATCTGATTTCCAGCGCACTCTGGCCGGATCATCCCCTCGGCAACCCGATTTCTGGATCGCTGGAATCGATTGCGCAAATCGATCGCAGCACCTTGCTCGGCTTTCGAGATCAACATTACTTCCGCGAAGACATCGTGATCGCCGCCGCCGGGCCGTTTTCGATTGATGAGATATCGGCGATGTTCGAGCCATTTTTGCCGGAGAAGTTTCACGCGGTTGAAGCACCACTGGCATTCCACCGGAACGGGCAGATTCCGGGTCGGGTGACGGATGCGCGCGAGACCGATCAGTTGCAATTGGCCATGGCCTGGCACACGCCCGGGTTGCAATCGCCGAAGCGCCACGCGTTGCGCATGCTCAGTCTGATGCTCGGAGAAACGGCGAGTTCACGGCTGTTTCTGGAACTGCGGGAGGAACGAGGGCTTTGCTACCAAATCGGCAGCGATGTTTCGTTTTTCGACGAAACCGGCGCATTCGAAATCAGCGCGGGACTCGATCCTGAATCGCGCGAGGAAGCCATTGACTGCATTTTGCGGGAGATCGATGATTTGCTGGAAAACGGGCCGCGCCCGGGCGAGCTGGATCGGGCGAAGCGGTTGTCGATTTCGCAAAGCAAGCAGGCTTTTGAATCGACCTCATCGCATGCCGCGTGGGCGGGTGAAGGATTGATGGATTTCGGACGTATACCTGCACCACTCGAATGGCGTGAAAGCGTTTTGGCGGTGACGGACGAGGAGGTTCATGCGGTCGCGCGTGAGATTTTCCTCAACCAGAAACCGGCCATCGCTGAAATCCTGCCCAACGAGGACGAGTAAAACCCTCTCCCATGCCCCAGCCGTTCCACCCATTTTCGACGCAACATTTCACCGCGGTGGCGATTGGCGGGGTAATCACGACGATTTTGCTATTGGCCGGAAAACGGGGTGGCAAGCCACGCCTGATTTCCACCGGCATTCTCGCATTTCTCTGCCTTGCAGCCTATCCGCTGAGTCAGGCGGCATGGATGACCTATCCGGGAGATAAATCCTTGGAAACGGTGCTGCCATTCCAACTTTGCGACCTGGCAGCGATAACGGGAGCTTTCGCCCTGCTCTCGCGGCGGCATTATTTCGCCACCCTGACTTATTTCTGGGGCTTGGCGGGCACGATCCAGGGCTTGCTCACGCCAGCGGTGACCGTGGGCTTCCCAAGCGCGCCGTTCATCATGTTCTTCGTCCAGCACTTCGCGATCGTTGCGGTGGCGTTGTATCTTCCGATTGTCGAAGGTTGGCGGCCCAAGGTGCCGTTTTGGCGGAGCCCGGTCGAAGTCATGGGCTGTTCGCTGATCTATCTGGTTTTTGCCCTGATCATCAATCGGCTGCTCGGAACCAATTTCGGTTTCGTCAATCATCCACCGGAAAACCCAAGTTTGATCGATTACCTCGGCCCCTGGCCCTGGTATTTGGTGTGGATGGCGCTGATCGCCCAATTGGCTTACCTGCTGTTGGCGTTGCCCTTCGCCGGGCGCAAATTGCAGTCAGGAAAATGATTTGGAGGCTGCGGGTTCCAATTGTATATCGATCGCGATGAGCGATGCCTCCGCCAATGCGGCCCCGAAACCGAAGAAACCCCGTGTCAACGTCCGTCGTCCCGATGTGATGGAGCGGGTAGCCGCCGAAGTCGCGGTGCATTTCCACTCATCCATCGTCGAAAAACTCAAAGATCGCGGCGGCAAAGTCACCATCGGCAACACGACGGTGCTCTTGGCCCAGCAATTCGGGTTTTGCTACGGCGTGGAGCGCGCGATCGATCTGGCCTATGCCTCGCGCCGGGTATTTCCTGAAAACCGGATCTTTTTGATCGGCGAGATCATTCACAATCCGGACGTAAACCACCAATTGCGCGAAATGGGGATCGTTTCCCTGCCGTGGCAGGAAATCACGCCGGATTATGACGATTTGACCGAGGACGATGTGATCATTGTACCGGCATTTGGCGCGCCGACCCATTTCATGAAAAAAGTGGAAGAGCGCGGCAGCTATGTGGTCGATACCACTTGCGGCGACGTGATGAAAGTGTGGCGGCGAGTGCGGAACTACGCCAAGGAAGGCGTGACTTCGCTGATTCACGGCAAGGCAAATCACGAGGAAACCCGGGCAACTTCATCCCGCGCCCTCGGCGAAAAAGGCGACGGCCACTACCTTGTCGTGCTGACGCTCACCGACACGGATTACGTCTGCGATTACATTCGCCATGGCGGCGACAAAGAAGAATTTCTGCGCCGGTTTGAGGGCTCGACCTCACCGGGATTTGATCCGGATTTGCATCTGCAGCGGGTCGGGGTGGCCAATCAGACCACGATGCTCAAGAGCGAGACGGAGGAAATCCAGCGCCGGTTTCACCAAGCGATTGCGGATCGGGACGGAACCGACACGGCGTTTCAGGTTTTCGACACGATTTGCGGAGCCACTCAGGAACGGCAGGATGCGTTGTTCGAGATGCTGCGCACGAAAATGGACCTGCTTTTGGTGGTCGGCGGCTACAACAGCTCAAACACGCAGCATCTGGTGGAAATCGGCGAAAAAAGCCTTCCGACGTTTTTCATCCGCGATGCCAGCTGCATCAAGTCGCTGGACGAAATCGTCCACTACGACCTGCACCACAAGCAGGAGGTTTCCTCGCCTTATTCCGAATTATTGCTCGGTGATAAGCCCGTCACGGTTGGCATCACCGCCGGCGCGAGCTGCCCTAACAATCTGATCGAGGAGACGATCGTGAAAGTGTTCTCGCTGCGGGGTGTGGACCACAGCGAGTTGGAACGCCTCTAATCCGGAGCCGATCAAATGTAAGGCATGAAGGAGGTGTAAACTTCCGACGGAATGTCGAGCAGGCTGTAGTCCTTTGAAGAAACGAACAGCAGGCTCTGCTTGCCTTTGCCGAGCAGCTGGTTTTCCGAGCCGAAGATCTGATGCTCCAGCGTGCAGAACTTGCGGTTGGTTTCGGCGACGCGGATTTTGACGGTGATCGTATCGAACTCGCGCGATTCGCGGACGAATTTGTGCTCGAAGGAGCGGGTGAGGATGTAGAACTTCGTCGTTTTCAGATCGAAGTCCGGCATGACTTTGTTGAAGAACAACTCGCGGGTCTTGCCGACAAACATGGCATACATGCCGAAGTAGACGTTACCCACCGAGTTCGTATCCGAATAACTGGCAATCAGCGAGTAAACGAACCACTTGCCCTCGAAGTGCCCGCCGAGCGCATGCGCATCATCGGGGGGCGCAACCGGCGAACCCGGCACGGCAGCCGCAGGTTTGGTAATCGCACGCAGGGCTGGGATTTCAGTCGCGGCAGCTTCCATCACCTCGCCAGCACGCTCGGTCACGACCCGAAGCAGATCTGCGTTGAACACCAGCCAGATGACATAAATCAACGGAAGAACCGAACCGAGGATCATTAAGGCGGTGCCACTGGTATAGTAACCGAAGGCGAAAATCACCAATGAGATGCTGGCGAATGAAAACATCCGGATTTGCGGCAACGACTGCTGAGAATTGGGAATGAAGCAGCGGGCGATCGCCAGCGATGCATAGCCAACGAAAAACGAGGCGAAGAACACCATAAAGTATTCCAGCTCGAGCTTCGCCCAAAGCCCGATCAAAGTAATGACCGCAACCAGGAAGAACGTCGGGATTGGTGAATCGAGGATTTTCTTAGGCAGCATCGCAACCAGCATGTGCTGGCTCTTGCCCACCGTAATTCCCAGGAACCACTTCAACGCGACATAGCCGCTGTCCAAGGTCGTCAGAATACAGATTCCGAGGAACGAATAATATGCCAGTGGCAGTAAGCCGGCGGAGTTATCATTCAAGCGATCGATGTATTGGACCACCAACTCATGGGCATAGTGGAACTTATCGATGCCGAGCTGTCCGAAGCTGGTCGCATCGCCCTTGCTCAATACCCAGGTCGCAAGGCAACCGTGGAAAATCAGCAGCAGGAAGAAAATCGAGCCGCCGAAGAAATAGCTCAAGCGCACCGAGGTCTTTTCCCGGTGAATTTGGATCGCACGCTGCCAATGCTGTAAATCCAGCCAAGGGCCAACCAGCAGACCGACCAGCAATGGCACGGAATACCCCAGCAGGCTCGGTCCCTCCCAAGCCTTCGGAAGAACCGCATGCCAATCCAGGCCAACCGGGATGAACGGTTTCAAGGATAGCAGGATCATCGCAATGCAGATGACCAGCAGAACGCCGAATATCGCGTGGCCGACCTTGATCTTCTGGATACCGAATTCCTCACCGAACAAACAGCCAGCGGCTAGCACCACAAAAACCACCAGGCACATGTAGAGCGGAAACAATCCACCGGTCGCCAGTTGCAGGGGCCAGAACAGGTACCTCGCCAAGGCAAAAACCGTCAGGGACAGCGCTACTACCTGATAGAGATAGAAAATCAGCCGGAATGGTTTCGAAAATTTCTCAAAGAAGATCGCCAGCGATTCCTGCCCGCCGCTATGACGCTTCGCCACGATGTGGGTCAAAAACCCGAACAGCATCAAACCCAGCGCGTTCGGCACGGCAAACACCAGCAGCCCTTCCAAGCCGAACATGTAGGTCATCTGGACACTGAAAAACAGCCCCAGCCCCCACATCCACGAGAGTGCCACCGAGTTCCCCCAAAAAAGCGCGTTGATCCACCGAAAATTCATGAAGGATTCAAGAAACCCCCGATCGGCCACAGCCGCAAGCCGGATTGTTTTGAAGAACGATTCCGCTGACAAATCCCGGTCGCGCGCGCGGTATTTTCGGGGTATTTGCTTCACCATGCCGATGTTCCGAACCGCATTGCTCCTTTCCGCCGCCACCTTGGTGGCTTCCGCTGATGAACCGAAGACCCTCCAAGGCGTGCCCAAAGACTGGGACGGTGCGGTAAAAATCGGCCCCGCGCAAATTCTCGACACCCCGGAGCTGACCACCATCCGCATTTCTACAGAACCCGCTGATGGTAAAACCGATACCAAAACGGAACCGATCGAATTCAAAATCGAGTGGAAAAACGAAAAGCCGGATTTGGAATCGTTCCAACGGACCTTGAACACCAAGCAATCCATGACCACATCGGGCCACCGCTCCGGCATGACCTCCATCACCCGGGAACTGGTCTACAGTTCTGAATATAAAGCACTTCTCATTCACCTTCAGGCGGACCAACCGGGAGCGCTTACTTTCACCACCAGCTTTGTGACGGATGGGAAATTAACCGCCGTGGATCGTCTCGAGACCCAATGGCAGGGAAACAAGACCGATCAAAAAGCCCGCGTCTGGGTCATCCCCTTCGAGTCCGAGGTCTACAACAAAGGCGGCGTCCAAACGATTCCCGGCGAGGGAGAAGCCTTGATTATTCTCAATGCTGACGGGGAAAACACCTACAAAACTTTGGCCGATCGCTTTGATCCTGGTCACCCCCACCCCAATCCATGGCAGATCTGGCAGGAGTTCCTCAAAGCCCGCAAAACGGACTGACAATCGGCTTGCCCTGCCCGACTACGTTCAAAACACCGAATTCTTATTGATGCCGCCGCCGCGCCTCTCTTTACTCGCGCCGGTCCCCACCAAGGAAGCCAGCCAATTTCATGATTGAACATCTTCGCAAATACTCAGGCCTGATCATCGTGGTCTTCGCCATCCTCCTCGTTGCCTTTGTCCTCGGCGGTTATACCCGGAACCTAAAAGGAAGCTCCGCTGGCGGAATGAAAATCATCAAGGTTGATGGTATCAGCTACACCGATACCGAGGTCCACCGCCAGGGAAAAGCCGCCTTGGATTTGACCTACGCTTTGGCCAATGCTGGCGATTTCTCGCTCTATCAATTCATCATGCCGATGATGGGGCAAGAGGCTAACGGCAGCGATCCAGCGGAAAATTTCTTTGTCAGCCGAATGATTCTCAAGGATGCCCGGGAGAAATTCGGCATCTATCCGGGAGAAGATGAAATTTCCGATACCATCCGCGGCATGCGCGCTTTCGCCGGCCCGGACGGAAAGTTCAGCGAAGAGAATTACCGCAATTTCATTGAAAAAGGCATCGGCCACATGGGACTCGCTGAGCGCGACCTGCGCGAACTTGCTGCAGATATGTTGGTAAGCAAAAAGCTCAATGCCGTCCTCGGCTCAGGGTTGCTGGAAGATAAGAAGATCGCAGAACTCAATCTGGCTCTTCAAAACCAACAAATCACCGCAGAGCTGGCTCACCTCGACGTGACTCCGTTCCGTGAAAAAATCAGCCCGACCGATGACGAGCTGAAAACCTACTGGGAAACCATTCAAGAGAGTTTCACCACCCAACCCCGTCGCAAGTTCAGCTATTTCATCGCCAAGCCGGAAGCCCCGGCTGATGCCGGTGAAGAGCCGGCCGCCCCAGGCCCTGACGCTACAGATGAAGAAAAAGCCGCAGCCACCAAGGCCGCAGAAGAGCGCAAAGCCGCCGCTGCAGAAGACAAGCGCAAGAAACAACAAAAGCTCAACGCTGCCGTCGACGATTTCATCTACCAGCTGGGTGACCAAAAAGGCATCGGCTTTGAAGAACTTGCCAAGCAGAACGGTTGGGAGATCCAAACCACGGATTTTTTCACTCAAGCCGAGCCCCCTGCTGAGCTAGGGGTATCACTCCGCAGTTCCAGCCAGCCCGGAAAGGCATCTGACATTCTATTCCAAATCCAGCCGATTGATAGCGATCCCGCTTCGAAAATCTCCCCAGCGATTCCGATCGGCGATGACGCTTGGCTCGTTGCGCGACTTGATGGCGAAGAGAAATCCAGAGTCAAAACCTTCGACGAAGCCAAAGAGGACGCCCGCACTGGCTACATCAATGAAAACGCAGCCGATGCGATGAAGAAAGCAGCTGAAGAAGCCCTTGCCAAAATCAAGGACAGCCTGGCAGCCGGTAAAACTTTTGAAGAAGCCGCCACCGACGCAGGGCTGGGTCCTGTCAAGAAGGTCGCCAACATCACCTCTTCCTACCGCCCTGATCCATTGGATGAACCTCAGAATTTGTTCCAATCACTGCGGAATATCGATCCAGGCACGGTCGCGGATCTGAACATTCAAACCGACCACATTTTCATCCCATACGTGGCGAAACGCGAAGTGGTGAAAAAGGCTGATGCCGACACCAGCGTCCAGAACGCCGTCTCCTCCGCCACCAGCCAAAACGAGTTTGCGGCCTTCACCGCCTGGCTCAATGAGCGGACCGAAACAGCTCACGTGCAACTTCTCAATCGCCGGTGAGCGATCGCGACACGCTGTTTGATGATGCCAACGGCCATCTCGCACTCGGCGAGATGGAAGAGGCGGTCGCCCTCTACCGGCAATGTGTGGCGCTCGACCCGGATTTTTTCGATGGCTGGCACGCACTCGGCATGGCGCTTCTCAAAACCGGTTCCATCAAGGAAGCCATCGGCTGTGGCCTTCAAGCGGTGACGCTGCGGCCGAATGACCTGCTAGCCTGGACCGGACTTTCTCAAATGTATGTCCGCGATGGCAACATTCCTGAAGCAGAGGCTGCCAAAGGCAATGCCCGTATTCTTTCCTTGGGCGGCAAAGTGGTCCGCGATGCGTAAAGCTTGATACGCCTCCGAATGATTCAGCCAGACGGCCGAATATTTGCAAATCGCTGGAATCCAGCTTGCTCCTGAACAGCAAGCTAACTTTCCGCAATCAAGCGACAGCGCCTGATCACCAGTTTCAGTCAGGTTCATGGGAATCTCATTCCCCTTATGGACCCGAATACACTGAAATCACTGAAATTCGCTCTGGCCGCAGTCGCCATCACCTCCATCCCATGTGGATTTCTTGGGTATTCACTGGGAAAAGAATCCGGTGCTGCCGCCCTGTCCGATCAAATCGACTCGGGCCACAACCCCTCGGTCAGCTTTTCAGCTAGTGCCAGAAACGCGCGAGATACGAACCATTTCGATCGCGTGCGGTCACGCAATATCCAGCAAGCATCCCGCATCCATCAGCGATTCACTGCAGCGATGCGGGAGTTTGGCCATACCTCGCTCTCATCAGTCGATTTTACCGCCATGTTCGACCTTTGGGAAACGGCAAGAAAGTCAAACAACCAAGAGCTTGAGAGCCTCTTGCGAAGCCTGGAAAAGGAAAACGAAAGCCAGGGTTCGCTGATGACCACGGCCATGCTGGCAAATCAATTCGGCAGCAAGAACGGTGCAGCTGCGGCTGACTATTTCCTTTCACTCGAAAAACCGCAGGAACGCGTCACCGGCTTCGCCAGCGCGATGGTTGGCTGGATGCGCGATGATCCTGAATCCGCCTACCGCTGGCTGCAACAGCATGAGGGTAATCTCGGCCCCGAACTGAACACCCGTGACCTGAAGGCGATGTATTTTTCACTCAAAGCTAAGGCCGATTACGCAGGAACCGTGCAGCAGGCCTTCAGCTTGACGGGCTCAGATCAAACTGCGGTGCTCAAACTACTGGCGGAACAATCAGCACCCGACGCTCAACAACGCACCAAGTTGCTCGATTCACTCTATCAGCAGGGTGATGAAAAGCTGACTCGTCGCGTGGAAAGCCAGATCATCGACGAACTCACCCGCCAAAACCCGAGTGAGGCAATGTCAGTCCTGGCCGGACTCCAGATCAGCGAGGAACACCGCGAGGAACTAGAGAAGAAATCATTGAACCTCTGGTCAAACGCAGCCCCCAAAGGGGCGATCCTTTGGCAGCAGCAAAACCTCGTTGGCCAGAAAAATGCCGGAGATCAGATCGCCGATACATTTCGCAACTGGGTCGCAAAAGACGAAGCTGCCGCGACCGAATGGCTCCGCAGCCAGGGCAATGAATTCAAAACCGACCTCATTTTCAAGAAAGCCGGTGAGATGTTGCAGGATCAAAACCCGGAGCAGGCCGCCAAATGGCAGTCGCAAGTCCTGGATGACGCATCGCGACAGCAAAGTTATCGAAAACTCTATCATCGCTGGAGACTCCAGGACCCAGAAGCAGCGGAAGCCTGGAAAAACTCCCTACCGACAGCCGATCGCATGGCACTTTGAACATCCAACAAAGATATAGAATCAGCAAACACATCTTCCATCAACGCAATTGAATGCTGGTTTTTGATAATACAAAACAAGCAAACTAATTCATATTAATACAATTTCATCCCATCAACTCCAACCAAACATTCCAGGAGTTGATATTAACATTACTCAAACCATGAAATTGACTAAATATGCATTAGCACTGGGAATCATCTCAGGATCAGCAATCACAACAGCTACAGCCGGCACTTATGTCAGCGAAGGTGTATACGGCAACCCGTTCGAAACCATCACCGGCACCGCCGCTACTAGTATCTGGAGTGATGTCTCGGAAAACGTACACAGTTCCGGATTCTCGAGTTGGCCGGGCAGCAGCGCATGGACGGCAACCATGTCTCCGAATAGCACGTCTGGAACAACCACCGACATTGAGGTCGAACGCGTTTCCGGCTCAGGAAGCGGCCTTCTTGACGGCGGCCCCTACCCGTCAGATGACACGGTCTACTTCGGCGGCCTGCGCATCAGTGACAGCACAGGTGGTGTGTTGAAAGCAGTTGAAGTGGACCCAGTCGATGACTTGTCCGAAGTGGTCTTCCAGTTACAGCTCGGGGAAGCAAACGGCTCCGACCTCACCACAACGGCTCCGCCCGTCCTGCGTTACACCACTTCCTCAGGAACCTATGCCATTACCGCCACCATCGGTTCACCCGCCTCCAGTTTCGAAAACGGGACATATAGCAATGGCGAATATGATGTGGATGAGACGGTCATCCTGAACGAATACAAGTTCGTCTTTAATCTGAGCGCGGTAAGCGAAACCATTCTCAGCTTTGAAGTCGAATGGAGCCAGTACATGCACTCCCAGCTTTACGGTCTCCAGATTGATCAAAAGGATTAACCGGACTGGAATTGCATAGAACCGGAATTGCAGGACTGCCACGCAGATGCGTGGCAGTCTTTTTATTCGGTATACTCAACTCTCCAAGCATCTCCATCAACACCCACATGGCATACAAAAAGGGTTCCCGGGCAGAACCCGGAAACCCTTGTCATGGCGGCACCAGCTAGCTTTAGAAAATCAAACTCTGCGTCTAGCCAGCAAACCAAACATCCCAATCGCTCCCAACAAGATGAAGGAAGGCTCAGGGATGGATGCGGGCAGGATGCTTTCCGTGTAAACTACGGCTCCTTCATCAAGCTGCATGCCATAGATTTGAGCATGCTGCACGGCATTTACAGATACCCAGATTTCGGAGATCTCCTCCTCCACCCCACTGAGATCCCACTGGAATGCATAAGTTCTGACACCGATGTCATAGCCAGTATAGCCTGGGGATTCAATCATTCCATAATAGGATTCATAGGTGGCGGAGATCGTAGCAATTGCGCCAGATACAGTCATGTAGCTGAGGGTAGGCATTTGTTCCTGATAGAATGACCAGACCAAAGCATCCCCAATCTGGATCTGAAATACCACGGTGGCTACATCTTCAATCGGAGTCGCATCATACGCCCGGATGATCCCGCCGTCGATATCCCCCAGTGATTGACCGCCAAAATAAAGTGACCCGCTCGAGGGATACGCTCCTCCGCCCGCACCGTTGGACACCTTCTCCACTACTGCCGTGGAATTGCCACTGTTCGGACTTATCGCAGACGGCCAATCACCCGATCCTGGAAATTTCGGATATCCCGGGAGATCATCACTACTGAGTCCATCCCAAAGAGCTGTAGAACTGGAAATTCCGAGATCCACTTCCACAAAAGGATATCCGGTAATGGCATAATCCGCCTCATCATATCCTACCACCGTCGTGACCGCATGGGCGCTGCATGTCAAAGCAGCAGTGAAGATTCCCGCTACTGAAAATCGCATCATGCTTTTCATAAAAAAAATGCAATTAGATCTCAGGCCCGGCGACGGAAACCAACACTGGCAAGACCACCTAGCGCGATGAGAAGGATCGAGGATGGTTCCGGGACCTGGGTGACTGTTAGAGTCGGCGCCGTGTAGCCGTAGGTTTCACTATCCGTGGTGGAAATCTCGATGGTATTCGATTCGGTTCCACTCACGATGAGTCCAATTCCCAAATTTTCGGTTTCACCACGGATCCAGGCATTTACCAGATCGGTGATATCGATGGTAGCATAACTGAGAGCCAGCGTCCCATCGAAGGTCAAGGTTCCGACCGGACTAACGGCGATCGTTTCACTGCCGAAATTGCTATCATACCAGTCGGTGGCAGCATCCGGATCACCTTCAATCGATTGATAATTCGGTGGAGCACCACCTTCGTAGGCCAGATCACCTGGACCACCGCTCACGTAGTCCATGAAGTCACCGTCGACAGTTCCATCAAGATCCGCGAATGTCGAAGTCAAAGCGTAAACGTCCAAAGCGGCAGCGGTTTCCTGATTGTCAGCATCGCTCTCAAGCTGAATGGTCAGCACAGCCGATTCCACTTCTTCCGTGATCCCGGTTAGATCGAAGTTGAGATAAGCGAAATTGAACTCATAGAGATAGTCGTTATAAAGCTCACCAACACCACCTTCTCCGCCATCGACCAGATAGGCTGCACCAAAGCTTGGTATCGATTGAACATAGTAATTCCCATACCCAATGGAAGAAGCTGTCAGCACCGTCGAAGCATTTGCAATGCCATTGAACGCACCAAGAAGAACCAGTGGTGTCAGCATTTTTTTCATCATCCCCGGTTGAGAAACTGGAGTCAAAAATCGAGATATGTATTTCATCAGGTCAATTATGAAGTGTGGTTGTAGTAACTTCTTTCCACTCGAAGACTCGATGGCTTCTCTTCGATTGACTAACGTTGCATTGTCAAAAGCCGTTATCTCATTGCACTGATTGAAAGAATTCAACATCTCATGCATCTTCGATTCCCCCAAAAAGACCATCGCCGAGAATTTCGACGAATTGCCTCGTCACTACGCGCCCTCTTTCACTAGTTATGGAACATGCGAATGTTGATTTTCACCGTTTTGATGTTGGCCACTGCTTTTGCCGAACCCAAAACCGCCGCCGAATGGGCAACACAGCTGGATGAAACACTGAAGAATCAGCCTGGATATCTCGCTCACTATCACTCGACTATGCCGAAAGTTGAATTGAAAGGCATTATTGGACTGGATCGGGAATCTGGAGTCGGATTTGCCCGGTTCGATATCGAAAAAGACGGAAATGCCATCACCGGCAAATCCTGGTCGGTCGAAAACGGTGACTATTTTGTAGACGCCATGGGGACTCGTGGGTTTCTTCCCGGCCAAATTCCGGAAATAGATTCGCTTCGAAAGCTCTTCCCAGGCAGTAAGCTAGACCGGAGCTTGTCGGCTCCCTCTTTGCTTCTAGAGGGTGATGGTGTCGTTCTGAACTACATGGTCAGCCTTTCGGAATTGGCTCCTGAAACGGCGTGGCTTAAACCCGCAAGTGAAGGCACACTCGGCGGTATCACGGCTCAATCCGTCACATTCCAAACCAAGGAATTTGGAACCTTGGTGATTGATCGAAAAACCGGCCTGATTCGTGAGCAAACGATCACGGATTCCAAAGGTATCAAGCGCGTTCTGCAACTCGACGATTTCAAAATCAATCCAGGCAAAGAAGCACTCGTGGATATTTCCAGTGATTGGCGGGTTGCAGGCGCCAAGTCCATGCTGGACCCCAACATCTTAATCGGATCTAGGCATGAGATTTTTCAGCAACTTATCGAAGTAGTTGGAGAGGGCAAAATGCCGATGTCGGATTTGGATGAGTTTCTAGCTCAACCGGCATTGATGGATCTGTGTCGGGAAATTTGGAAGCAACATCCAGACTCGATCCCGCCAGACCATATCTTGAAAGAAGTGCTGCGTGCCATCAAAGATGAAGCTCAAAAGAAGTGGAATACCAATGCACCAACTGGTGAAAAATCAGATCTGGCGTTTTTGAAATTCTTCAACACTCAGGGATTCCGAGATCAGATCGCCACCAGACTGACAGAGAATTATACATCCAGACCCGAAAAGGTAGAGGTGGCAATGGGGCTGCTATTTGGTCAGAACCCACCATTCGAGGCCACCAGCGAGCTCGCTCAAGAAGCGAGCAAAAAAGTCCAGGATGCCACCGTGATGGCCTATTACCGAGCTCCACTCTACTCAACCATGACGGATCTCTGGGGTGAACCGGAGCCAGACCCGGTCGCCAACCAAAAGGACAAAGAGTGATTCCGGATTCGCGGATCTTGCACGGCGGGGTGAGTTGATGTTGGCTGTCCGCGGGCGCGAGCCTGGACCTTTTTCATCCCCACCCTTCCATGTTTTACATCACTACCGCGATCGACTACACCAACGGCTCACCGCACATTGGCCACGCCTATGAAAAGGTGCTGACCGATGTGATCGCCCGCTATCAGCGCCTCCGCGGCGATGAGGTGTTTTTCCTCACCGGAGTCGACCAGCACGGGCAAAAAGTCCAGCAAACGGCCGAAAAAGAAGGGGTGAATCCAGCGACCTTCGTCAAACGCACCACCAAGAAATTCCTGAATCTGTGGGAAAAACTTGATGTCAAATACGACGGATGGGCGGAAACGATCGATGATCGCCACAAAGCCTGCGTGCGCGGGATTCTGACCACGCTCAAAGATCAGGGGCAGCTGTATAAAAAGAGCCACACCGGGTTTTACTCGGTGCGGCAGGAGCAATTCCTGCAGGACAAGGATCGCGATGAATCCGGCAATTTCGGCCCGGAATGGGGCGAAGTGGTCGAGCTGGAAGAGGAAAACTGGTATTTCAAGCTCAGCGAACACACGGATTGGCTGAAAAATTTCCTCACCAACACCCCGGACGTGATTATTCCCGCGTTCCGCAAAGCCGAGCTTTTGAACGCTCTGGAGCGCAATTCCGGCCTGGATCTGACGATTTCCCGCCCGAAAGAACGCCTTCGCTGGGGCATCGAGTTCCCATTCGATGAGAACTTTGTCACCTACGTCTGGTTCGATGCGTTGATCAACTACATCTCCTTTGCCGGATACCAGGCGGCTGCTGATGCGAAACTTCCTGATTTCTCCAAACTCTGGCCTGCAAACGGTCGCCCGGTCCACGTGATCGGAAAGGACATCCTGATCCCCGCGCACGGGATTTACTGGCTCTGCATGCTGCATGCGATGGGCTTCAGCGATGAGCAGATGCCACGTCTGCTGGTCCACGGCTTCTGGAACGGCCTTGGCGGCGACAAGATGTCGAAATCACTCGGCAACATCGTCGATCCCATCGAACTCGCGGACAAATTCGGCGTCGAAGCCGTTCGCTACTACCTGGTGCGCGACATCGTGACAGGTCGGGATTCGAACTTCGATCTCGATCGCCTGATCATGCTCTTCAACACCGAGCTTGCCAATGAATTGGGCAACCTGTGCAACCGCGCGCTCAACATGAGCCAACGTTTCACCGGTGGAACCCTCAGCGCTGGCGGAGATTTGACCGACGATGATCTGGCACTTCAGAAATCCCTCAGGGATTCCATTGCCTCCTATCAATCCGCGATGGATGAGTTCGACATTTCCAAAGGCTTGGAAGCGCTCAATCGCCACGTCGTGCATTGCAACCAGTATGCTGAGCGGATGAAGCCTTGGGAGCTCAAGAAAGATCCCGCTCAGACAGAGCGCCTCGCCACCGTTTTGTATCACCTGGCGGAAAGCGTGGCCCACGCATCCGTGCTGCTGTCTCCGGTTCTGCCTGAGGCTGCCGCAAAACTGGCGGATCAATTGAATCTGCCCTCGCTCAAGGAGCTTTCCCTCGGCGATTTGAAATGGGGACTGCTTCCGGAAGGCCACCAAATCGGCAAACCCAAGCCGGTTTTCCCCAGAATCGTGGTAGATACCCCTGATAGTGAAGCCTCTGCTTGATGGTAAAAACCGCCTGCGGAATCAATTCCACAGGCGGCTACAAAACCAATCAATCAAGTCCGTGAGGGTGATTTAACAACGGGAACGACTGCGCTTGAGCAGGAGCAATGCACCTACCGCTGCCAGTGAAATCGTTCCCGGCTCTGGAACCGCGACCACTTCAAAGCCGCTGAAGGTCAGCACATCTTGATTCCCAGAAGCAGTGCCGAGCAGTCCTAAGCTGACCAGTGAGGTCGCATCGAAACTGAAGGTGAGGGAATCCAGCGCCTGCGAAGAGGTAAATTGGAAGGTGTAGTCCGAATCGGATGCCGATGTGCCGATCGACAGTAGTCCAAGCAGATCGAGTAGCTCCGCAGAACTGCCGCCACCACCGGAAATTTCCGGATTGGTGATGCCAAAAGTGAGGGTATCCAGCAGGCCGACAGGGAGTCCGTCGCCAGAGGCAACGTTAAAGTGGACTTCGTATAGCTGATCAGGGACGATCGCCAAATTCGAAACGACTGCTTGAGAACTCCAGGTCGACAACACACTCGCTCCAACCACGCTGGTCAAAAGTGGGCCAAGCGCGGATGCCAATCCACTGGTGGTCAGTTCACGACCGAATACCAGTTGATCACCTGTTGTCTCGGTATAAGCCGCAAGTTCAACACCGGCTAATCCAGTGTCAACTTCGGCAAAACCGCCTGCGCCATGAGTCCAGGAGACATCCCCTGAAGATTGGCTTTGGGTATAAACCGCATTGTTTACTGTTAATGCGATCACGCCGGATGAGCCCGGACGCCTTGCTCGAAAATCCGGATTATAAAAATCCGGTGCCTCAATCAATGTCTGCCCTAGCGAAACTGCTGGCAAAGCAAAGACCGCTAGAATCAACTTCTTTCTCATAAAGCGAAATAACTAAGTTTGGGTGTAAGGGTGGTTTTGAGAAGGGGGAGGCCTATGAAAGCGTTTGCGATAAATAGCTAGACTGTCTGCCGGATGGGACTTCCGGGTTTACTAAAGGTTAAACATTCCAAAACGTTTGAACACAGAAGTGACAGTCGTTCACTATTCACAGTGCAAGATCCTGAAGGAAAACCTTAGGATAATCCATCACGTGCTGGGACAATCGATTGATAATCTCAAAAGTTGCTTGAACTACGCACAATCCTTTGATAATAAGGTCAAAGTTCGAATCAGCCTTCCCCAACACTCGACATTTTGCCTGTTCCCCCCGGGTGAAATCCACTCAACTCATCGCTCCTATGTGACTATCAAGTGATAACCTCATCACCACCCCGATTATCCCCTATCCAAAACCTTACATTCATCTGAAATATCTTGATGATGTCATAACGTTAATCCATACGTAATTCCACCCACCCCCCGGACTCCTTAAGGACTTTCCTTAATAGTCATGAATCAAGACCCGAAGAACCCAAGCTCTATAAAACCGAGCTTTCATGAACTCGAAATGATGGAAGCTGCCGATTTCCGTCATCTCAACGCATTCCAGTGCGTTTATGAGGAGAAAAGCTATACCAATGCAGGGCATGCCCTTCACACAATCCGGAAGGCAATCCGCCGGATGATCGACCATCTGGAAGAAGCATTTGAATGCCAATTGTTCAAAGATGAAGAACTTGGTAAGTTATCACCTAGTCCATTTGCCGAACGATTGTTTAATGATCTGCGCTTTTTAACCGCGACCCAGCGCTGCTTTAGTGAACATATTCGCAATGTTCGCCAAAACGGTCGTGTCCTCCAGGTTGGAAGCTCATCAGCGGTTTTCCGCACCCGGGCATTCCGATACCTGTTCCGCAAGTTGCAGCTGATGCGACAGATCAAAATATCCTACACCTCGGTCGAACCGGATGATGCAGGTCGATTTCTGGTTTCCGGGTATTGTGACCTCTACATTGGGTGCTGGAGCGGGAATACCAAACGCTACATTTCGGAAGAGGTCGCTGAAACGACCTTCGCCCTGTATGTGCCAACAGATCGCGCAGCGGACTATTCAGACGGCCATTTACCGGAAAACGGCTACATCGTTTCCCTGGATGGCGTTGAGATTGATCCGGCCAAATTGCCGCGCCTTTGCAAAGGTTGGGAAAGTCTACCAGAAGAAAAATGGCTCCTGTGGCTCGATCGCCCGGACCAATGTCCGGATGATGTGGTGATTTTCGCCCCAGAGGCCTCAATCAACCTTTCCCATTGGGCTGCCGTCGGTCCAGTTGGATTTTCCAACATCCGACAAACCCTGCGCGCCACCTTTCTACGCCAACATCCCTATGAGTTCCTACCAGCCCTGACACAAAAGATCCGGCTGAACTTGAACAATTGATGAACCTTCCCGAAATCCGAGAGCTACAGGTGTTTTTGGCACTTGCTAGAACCGGCAGCTTTTCATCCGCAGCAAAACAATTGGGAGTCACCCAACCTGCGATCAGTGCTCAAATTGCCAAGCTGGAACAAGAAATCGGCTTCTCGCTGTTCTATCGTTCACCGGAGGGCACCATGATCACAGATCAAGGCAAAGCCTTGATTCCGCTGGTTGAGGAGATCGAAAGAGAGCATTCCAATCTCCTGCGGCGCGCCTCTTATTGGAAACGGTCCCGCACGAAAAGTGTCAAAATCTGGCTGGATGGCAGCCGGATTGCCCAACACGCCCGATCCTGCTCCACCGGCGTCGAGTCATGGCACGATCTTCTCCCCGGCGAGAACTGGATCGACGCTCTGAAAAACTTCGAAGTCGACATCGTGGTCTGCGGCTCATTCCTCAAATCCGCAGACGTAAGCGGAATCGGCAAATCCATCGTTTACAGTCAATCCGGCGCCACGGTCACCTGGAATCCTGCCTTCTATGGGCTGAAAAATGATCGTTTCAGCTTCCCGGATGCACTCGATTTCCCGACGATTCTCCCTTCTCAAACTCTTGCTTACGGCTTTCGCGAATTCATCTCGGATTGGTGCCAGACAGCTTATCGGCTCAACATCGAAGATGTCATCGAATGCGAATCCGAATCGGATGCCATCGACATCTGCAAGCTAGGCCTGGGGGTCATGATGTTCCCCGGTGATACCGACACCGATTTCTACAAAGGCCAAACGCCGCTCAATTCCGCCAAAACCTTCGAATTTGTCCTCCCTTCCGCCTTTGTTTTTGCAATCCGCCATCGCGCAGAGGAGCAAAATCCACTGGTGATGAAAACCGTCGCGGCTTTGCACGAAGCCTTGCTGCCACTGGCTCCCAGCTCATCCTGAGATTTCGCTGATGCGGTTGAAGCGGGTCTCTAATCCGCCAGCACCGCCCATCGCAACTTGGCAGGCTTGCTTCGAGGGTTTGCCCGGCGCTCATCCGCCGATGCAACCCCCACCTGATCGCTGAGCTCTGAGAAAACCCCTGCTCGAAATAGGGCCTGGAAGGCCTTTTTCACGCGTCGGTCCTCACCCGAGTGGAACGTTAAAATCGCCACTCGCCCGCCTGGCTTCAGGCAACTCGGGAGCAACTGCAGAAAACGATCCAACGCCGCGAACTCATCGTTCACCTCAATTCGAATTGCCTGGAAAACACGGCGGATGGTGAGATCAACCAGCTCCTCATCCAGTCCAGCCAGGATTTCACGGAGTTTCGCAACCAAGGCGGGCGAATCCGCAAAGTGAATGCCAGCCAGGTTCTGCGCGATGAGGTCTGCCCGTGGCTCGTCGGAATTCTCCGCCAGCGCCGTCGCCAGTTTTTCGGCACTCACCCGCTGCAACCATTCCCCGGCCGACAATCCACGCCCGGGATTCATCCGCATGTCCAATGGACCAGGGAGCTTGAAGCTAAATCCGCGCGATGGATCATCGTATTGCATTGAGGAGCATCCCAGATCCGCGAAGATGAAATCCACTCCGGAAATTTGCCGCGCGCCTAACACTTTCCCGATGCCTGCATAATTGGAACGTACCGCCTCGAAAACCTCAGCGGTAAAACCCTCATCCCGCATCCGCGATTCCGTCTTCGGCTGCTCGATCGGATCCACATCCAAACCAAGAAGCATCCCTCCGGGAGCGATCTTCTGCAGAATTTCGCGAGCGTGGCCACCGTTCCCAAGCGTCGCGTCCATGCCGATCATCCCCGGCTGCAACCGCAATGCCTCCAGACATTCCGCGACCATGATCGGCACGTGCGAGCCAGCCGGGGTTTTACCGGATGCCAGCACTTTGGCCACGGTCTCCTGATAGCGCAGCGGGTCGTGCTCCTTGTATTTATCCTCGAATCGACGAGGATTTTTTCCGGAGTAACGTTTGCGCCGCTTCGGTCGTGGTTCGCTTTCGCTCAAAATTCAGAATACTTCAAGTTGTTCCCACGCGCTTTCTCGACCGGGTAGCGGATCTCGTTATTCGCGATCTTCGCCTGCATCACCTCGCCAAGGTTCAAGCCGAGGTTGTCCGCCAATTCGAATAAAAGAATCCCGACGTCCGCAATCTCCGATGCGATCTCATCCCGCCGAGCTTCGACACGCTTTTCAATCTGCCCCGGCTGTTGCCAGACGAAATGCTGCATCAACTCTCCAGCCTCTGCTGCGATTGCCACCGAAAGATCCTTCGCGTCGTGAAATTGCCGCCAATCGCGGGCATCCACAAACGCTTGGATCTTGGTGGTGATTTCTGAAATCGAATCGCTCATGGCTGATCCTTACCGAATCCTCGGCGGAATGCCACGCGATTCATCAGGCAGCGGCAAAGCTCTTGCGTAACATCGCCAGGCTCTTCGGAACTGCTGTTAGAGGGTCTTCCTTGCCTTCAAACTCAAGCGAAATATAGCCCGTGTAGCCGGCATTTTTCATGATCCCGGCAATCCGATCGTAATCGAGATCCAGCGTGTACCACACCCCGCCGCCGTAGTAGGTCTTGGTCTGAAACAGAACAGCGTCCGGAGCCAGCGCCGCGAGCCGGTCATAGGGATCTTCGAGGAAGTTTCCGGTGTCCAAAGTAACTTTCAGCCAAGGAGAATCCACGGCGTCCACCACCCGTTTCACGCCTTCCACCGTGCGACCCAGTCCCCAGTGGTTTTCCAATCCCATGACCACGCCGCGCTTTTCGGCTTCCTTGGCCAAACCTTGATAAGCCTCGATCACCCACTCATAGGCGTCTTCTTCATCATAGCCTTCCAGCGGAGTTTCCTCGCCGCGGTGCGCCATCAGATCATCGAAGTCCTTCGAAGTTCCCCACGTGCCGGAGTTGACCCGCATGGTCGGAATTCCCAGTTGATAGGCCTGCTCCAGGCAATCGATGGTGTGCTGAACATTGGCCGCACGCTTTTCCTTGTCCGGCGATAAGAAACCCTGGTGGGTGGAATAGCCCATCAGGTCCAAGCCTAACAAAAACGCCTGGCGCTTGAGTTTCATCAGCTCGCCGCGCTCGGTCGATGCGAGTTGCTTCTGCAAAATCTCGACGCCATCAAATCCCATCCGCGCCGCATGGTCGATGCAGATTGGTAAGGGGCGAAGATCGTCGCGTTCAAATCCCCAGAACGAGTAGGAAGATACGCCGATGCGGTTTGCCACACCCGATTTCTTCGCTGGAGCGTCTTCTTTTTTGGGGGCGGGTTCTTGAGCATTCACCAAACCAGCGGCTCCCAACACAGCTGCACCGGATAAAAACTGTCGTCTTTGCATAACCCAAAACAACCGGTTTCAGAACCGAATGCAATCTCCGATCGCCATTCTCACCGCTTCTCCGGTCGCTGGAGATGGCAGGTAGAAATCACCGGTAACTCCAAACGCAGCCACGGCATCACGGATCGCCTCTCTAACAGAAATCGCCAACATAAATGGCGGCTCGCCGACCGCTTTGCTGCCGTGAATGGTCCCGGATTGAACCGCATCCGATAGCAAACTCACGCGAAAATCTGCCGGAGCATCACTGAAGGCGGGAATGGCATAAGTGCTCGCACTATGAGTGAGCAGCGAGCCTTTCTCATCCCACTTCAGCTCTTCCTGAGTCAGCCATCCCATCCCTTGCACAAATCCCCCTTCGATCTGCCCGCGATCCACGCCTGGGTTGAGAGAATCTCCCACATCATGGAGAATATCCACCCGCCGAACCTTGGTCATGCCGGTAAAGCCATCCACTTCCACCTCGGAAACTGCGGCACCCCAAGCATAGTAATAAAACGGTCTGCCCTTGCGAACATCCCAATCCCACTCCAACTCCGGAGTTCGATAAAATCCAGCAGCAGAAAGTTGCACCCGGCGATTGTAGGCAGCCCTCGCCAGTTCACCAAAACTCATCGCCTTGGCACCACAGGCCACTTCCCCAGCGGAGAACACCGCATTTGCAGCCTCTCCACCTAATAACTCCGAGGCGACGATTGAAAGACGATCACGCAATTGACGGCATGCATCTTCGACAGCCTTGCCATTCAAATCCGAGCCTGAGCTTGCAGCGGTTGCCGATGTGTTAGGCACCTTGTCTGTGCGCGTATTCATCAACCGAATCGCCTCCTTCGGCAATCCCAGCTCACGCATGACCACGCCCAGGATCTTGGTATGCAGCCCTTGTCCCATCTCGGTTCCACCATGGTTCACCTGCACCGACCCATCCTGATAAATCAAAACCAGCGCACCGGCTTGATTATAGGCTTTCAGGGTAAAGCTAATCCCGAATTTAACCGGAGTGATCGCCAAACCCCGCTTCAGCCATGGGTGCCCGGCATTCCAGCCTTCAACTTCATGTTGCCGATTTTCGAATTCTGACGATTTGAGCAGCTCCCGCCAAATGCGTTGAACTCGAACATCGCCCACGTCCGCGCCGTAATGGGTCGTGGAGGATTCACCTGCACCGTGATAGAAATTTTTTTCCCTGACCACCTCCGGCCTCAGGTCCAACCGGCGAGCGATCCGTCCTAAAATTTCTTCGATGACCAACATCCCCTGCGGTCCACCAAATCCCCGGAAAGCGGTGTGTGACACGACATTGGTTTTCACCACCTGTCCCACAAATTTCACATCCGGGATATGATAACAATTATCCAAATGGAACAGCGCCCGATCATTCACCGGTTGCGAAAGATCCAGAGACCAGCCGCCATCGGAGAATAATTTTACCTCCGCAGCCAACAATCTACCAGAATCATCGTAGCCAACGCGGAATTTGGCATGAAATGGATGCCGCTTGCCTGTAAAGCGCATGTCAACATCCCGATCCAGCTGAATCCTGACAGCTTGACCAGTCACCTGCGCCGCAAGTGCGCAAACGGATGCCCAGGCGTTGCCTTGAGTTTCCTTTCCACCAAATCCCCCACCCATCCGTAGAGACTCTACCACCACCTCATTCCGGGTTCGACCCATCACCTCCGCAACAATCGCCTGCACCTCTGACGGATGCTGGGTTGAACTCACCACATGGATGCCGCCTTCGGTGTCCACTTCTGCCCATGCCGAATGTGTTTCAAGGTAGAAATGTTCCTGACCACCGATCTCGAATTCACCATCGAGAATATGCGGCGAGTTCATCAGCGCCGTATTAACATCGCCTCGATCCAAAACATGCGGATCGGTATGATAAGACTCCGCCTCTATCGCAGTCTGGATTCCTAACAAGGGTTTGAGAACCTCGTAGACCACATGGATTTTTTCCGCAGCCAACCGGCACGACTCCAGATTTTCACCGACGACCACAGCAATCAGCTGACCTTCGTAAAAAACCTCGTCCTCCGCAAACAGTGGCTCATCATGGCGGGATGGACCCACATTATTCAATCCGGGTATGTCTTTCGCTAACAAAACCGTCCGAACTCCTGGCGTTGTCAACGCAGCCGATACATCCATTTCTAACAACTTCGCACGGGCATGTTTCGACAAGACCGGCCAAACCTCGAGCATCGGCCGTTTCAACGCCTGGTCGTGCGTGTAAACTGCGCGCCCAGTGACATGTCCTATCGCACTTTCGTGACGCAGAATCGGTGGCGGAATGTTCTCAGTCCTGGTGAAAGCCTGATATGCGTGATCCGATGGCGTGTTATCTCCACTGACGAAGACAAATTTTGCAAAAAGGCCAGAAATCAGAATGCGGCGGTATTCTGCAGAACCACGCACATCGCTTAAAGGCGTGAACTCGCTTTCCAATAGGTCGAAAAGCTCGCGGCTTGCATCGACCGGTTTTCCTAACAGAAATTGTTCTGCCATTTTAGCGCGCATCGGAGTGGCTGCCACCCCTCCAAATGCAAGCCTGACCTCACGGATCAATCCGGCTTCATCGGTGTCCATCCGAAACGCGGCGGAAACAATGCTGATGTCCATTTCCCGTCGTTTTGAGACTTTATGAAATTCGGATCTACCGGAAAGGCCACGTGGAATGACAACAGCCGACATCACCTCATCCGACTTCATCGCAGTGGATCGATAGGCGACAAAAAAGTCATCCAGTTTCAGCCTGCGCTCACCTGCTTTAGAAATCAGGATGATCTCCGCGTCCAGAGCTAACAGAACTGGAGCCGCATCGCTGATCGGTGAGGCGGTGACCAGGTTTCCGCCCAGTGTCGCCCGTTGCCGGATTTGCCGCGAAGCGAAGACAGACAACATTTGATCGAGTGCCGGGTATTCTCTGCGGATAGCATCACTCACTTCAACCAAAGTCGCTGCAGCGCCGATGACCCAGCAATCCTCTGTTCGTTCGATCTTTCTGAGAACAGCTACATTTTCCAAGCCAATGAGCCGCGGGTAACGAATGTGGCGCTTGTTGATAAGCACTGCCAATTCGGTGGCACCAGCAACCAAGGGTGCGTCCGGAAATTTGCCTTTCAGATGCAATAATTCTTCCAAGCTTTCCGGTCGTAAATATTCTCCGCCAGAAACAGTCGACTCGCCCCTCAAAGGCGCCCGATCACATTTTACCCCTGCAAATTCTACAGGGTGATCCTTTCCTGCCAGAGCTTCCGACATCGCATCACGGATGGCCCGATAGCCAGTGCAGCGGCATAAATTTCCACACAACCGATTTGCAATTTGCTCATCCGTTAGAGGTGAATCGCAATGATAGGCTTCCACCATCGAAGCAATCAAACCAGGTGTGCAATAGCCGCATTGCGAACCATAACAATCCACCATCGCCTGCTGCACTGGATGAAGCGTCCCACCTTGGTCGAGTCCTTCCGCAGTCCAAATTTCACGTCCTTCCAAGGAAGGAACCAGAGCCAAACAACTGTTGATGGACTTCGGTTTACCGTCCGAATCTAACAACACCACCGAGCACGCACCGCAATCTCCTTCCGCACAGCCACATTTCGCGCCAGACCAACCATGATTCCTCAGCAAACTGAGCAGATTCTCATTGGCGCCCACGGATGAAACATCCACTTCGCGGCCATTGATCCAGCAGGTTTTCATAGACTCAAACTTTTGAGTGTTTCCGCAAGAACTGCCACCCCTTTCCGGATCGCTTCCGGTGAGCTGTATTCATCCGGGCGGTGGCTGTAACCCTTGAAGCATGGAATAAAAATCATGGTTATCGGGGAGAGCCGCGCCATGAATAATGAGTCGTGATATGCCCTGCTGATCATTCTCTGCGTGCTGAAGCCAAGCTCCAAGCTCTTGGCTTCAACCAGTGAGACCAAGTTTGCGTCACAAACCGCAGGCTCGTCCGAATTGATCGTCTCCAATGAACATTCAATTCCACGCCGTGTGCAAATATCAGCACTTTGAGTTAAGATCATTTTCTCCGCACGCTCGCGAGCAGCCATATCGGTATCTCGCAAATCGACTTCCATCTTCACGGCAAATGGAATGCTATTGATCGCACCCGGTTTCACCTCGAAAACGCCAGTGGTGGCAACCGTGTCGGCACTTCCACTGGTGATGGCGGCTTTCTCAACGGCCAGAGCGATCTCCGCACCCGCAAGCAATGCGTCATGGCGATCCGGCATAAGGACCGCCCCCGCATGCCCGCCTGCGCCTGTTAGATGAAAACGAAATGCAGCTGGAGCAGCGATTTTCTCAACCACGCCGATATCGATCCCCCGTTCTTCCAATTTAGGACCTTGTTCAATGTGAAGTTCAACAAAAGAACTGAAGGCACCGCGATCTAACAAGACATCGCTCATTTCACTCACATGGCCTGCCCGCCCCCGCCAGTGATTCAATCCAAGTCCGTTTTCATCCTGCAATAATTCAGCACGCGCCAATGGCATGACCCCGGACATCATCCGACTGCCGAGACAGCCGACACCGAATCGCGTTGGCTCTTCCGCAGTGAACATGATGAGCACGATCGATCTTCGTGGCACATACCCGGATGCTTTCAGAGCACGGATCGCCTCCAAGCCACCGAGAACGCCAACCACTCCATCATACTTCCCCGCATTTGGAATCGCATCGAGATGGGAACCGGTTGCCACGGGTTCAAGATCCGGATCCTGCCCCAACCAGGTTGCGAATAGATTGCCAATCGCATCCTCATGCAGCGACAAGTCGGCGCTGAGGCATCGCTCTTTAAACCATGCTCTCGCCCTTAAGTCCGCATCTGAAAACAAAACTCTCGTCACTGCCGGGAGAGGATACTCCGAGATATTCCCAAGTTCCTCGATCTCTGAGGAAAGTCGATCCATCTCGATGCAATCCGCGATCATGGCAGGCGATTGATGTTTTTATAATACAAATAACTCGCCGGATAATCCCCCATAGCGACAAACCATTGCGGGCAATACGGTGCCATCCAAATTACATCTCCGGCTCGAACCGGATAGTAACATTCTTCCAGCCGATAGACCCCCTGGCCGGAAAGCATCAGCAATCCATGCTCCATGATGTGCGTTTCCACGAAGGGCAAGGTCGCGCCGGGCTGGTAGGTGAAGATATTCATCGCCAGATCAAATCGGGCATCGTCCGGCAATAGCACTTTTAACCGAGCCTTCTCATTTCCGAGAAAGGCTTGATCTGAAATCTCCGCGGAATTCCCGACGATTACGGGTGGTGGCTCAAGCCCGGGATGGCGCTCGAACCGTTTTCGAAACAAGGTAATCCGGGCGTTCTCGTCGCCCTTCAGCACGAAACAAGTTTCCGGAGGAAGGTAGATAAAATCTCCACCCCGCATCTCGCGTTGCCCGCCATCCCAAACCGCCTCTGCTGATCCGGTTTCCAAATAAATGGCATGTTCGTGAGCGTCTGAAGGGAACTTGGCCGTGCCGCCACCTTGATCAAACCGGATCAACATTTGAGTTACCGAAGAACCCATGGCAGGAGAGATCATGACATAACCGGTGGCTCCCTCCCAATCCGGGAAAATGCTCGGGACGTGACCATCCTCAGCAATCAAGGCATGCCTTGCAGCTACTACGGTTCTCGTTGTTCCAAAAAGCTCCATCTTTCACCCTCCGTGATCTGGTTTCAGAAAACGCCCGCGGGATGCATCCGTAACTTTCTCACCCCGCTGCCATGTTGAGCAAATTCTCCATTCACGCGACTGGCCGGTGTAAATGCTCATCGCATGACGATAAAGCAGATCACGTTCCCGAATTTCATCCGGACTGCGCTCCAACAGAAAAAAGTCCGCATCAGCTCCGATTCGAAGGCCACCTTTCGAGCGCGGCAGCCCAAACCGGCGCGCGACGTTCCATGAAAACATGCGGGCCAAATCCTGAAGGCCAATTTTACCTCTCAGAGCCTCATTGCACAGCAATTCAAATCCATGCTGGCAGCCCGAGATGCCACCCCACATGGCAAATACATCCTCGCCTTGTTTTAGGTCCAACGATGCAGGCGAGTGATCCGACCCTATGGTATCGACCCATCCCTGCCTCAGCGCTTTCCACATTCCCAACACCGCATCACGACCTCGCAGAGGCGGTGCGCATTTAGCAGCCGGACCGATCACGCATGCAGCCTCGTCATCCACCAGCAGATAGTGGGGGCAGGTTTCCGCCGTTACGCGGACACCTGCCTCTTTCGCCTCAGTGATCAATTTCAAACCCTTCGAGTGACTGACATGGACCACATGTAAATCCGCACCCGTTTCAGCGGCCAGCTCCAATGCCATCTGTATCGCGGCAAGCTCAGCTTCCACTGGCCTAGACTCCAGCCAATCCCGCATCGATCCGGGACGCTTGGATGGGTTAGCAAGGTGATGCCGCGCGATCCATGCGTCATCCTCGGCATGGACAGCCACCGGCAAATCTAACAATACCGCAAGTTCCATCCCTCGCTGCAAGGTCTTGGCATCCGCTGAACTAAATTCATCAAGGCCGCTTCCACATAAAAATGCTTTGAATCCGATGACTCCCGCAGCAGCCATCTCATCCATATTTGCAATCGAGTCCGGTGTGAGTCCGCCCCAGATTGCGAAATCGACCAGCGATTTGTCCTCCGCCAATCGGCGTTTTTCTTCAACCGCGGCCGCATTCAGCACAGGTGGCGACGAATTCAGCGGCATGTCAAAAAAACAGGTTCCACCTCCCGCCGCCAGGGATCTCGACCCTGTTTCAAACCCCTCCCAATTCGTTCTCCCTGGTTCGTTGAAATGGACATGCGCATCCATCACGCCGGGCATTACGATTTTCCCCGTAGCATCCATTTCGCGACTGGCCTTTCCGGACAAATCTTGATCCATCGCGACGATCTTGCCGTCCAAGATCCCCAGGTCCGTCACTCCTCCGTTAGGTGGCGTCGCCTGCCGAACAATCAAATCGAAGTCCATTTTCATGGTTTCCAGCGCTTCAAAAACTCCACCAGAATATCAATACCAGCTGCAATATCGTCAGGCTCTGCATACTCGTCCGGATGATGGCTCAAGCCACCTTGGCAACGCACAAAAATCATCCCAATCGGCATCACAGTGGATAAAATAACCCCATCGTGACCTGCGCCGCTCGGCAGCATTCCATGAGCGCCTGTTACCGATTCAAGACTCGCCAACAAGATTTTGGTTAGATCGGGATCGCAATCGACCGCGCCATTTTGCTGAACGATTTCCCAACCGAAATCAAGATCACGCCGGTTGGCGATCGCATCGAATGCATTGCGCAACTCGCCAAGGTGATGTTCCAATGCTTCGTCATCCGGATGTCTTAAATCCACTGTGAATTCAGCAACCTGGGGAATCGCGTTGCTCGCCCCCGGATGCACTTGAATCTGGCCTACCGTCCCCACCAAGGGAGAATGCTCGCGCGCCATGGTCTCCAAGGCTAGCACGCACTCAGCGGCACCAGTCAATGCATCACGCCGCAGATCCATCGGAGTGGTCCCGGCATGATCCGCCTGCCCGGCCATGACCACACGCAGCCGGACCTGGCCGCATATTCCGCTCACGATGCAGGCCGCCTCATCCGCATCCTCCAGCACCCGGCCTTGCTCAATGTGGAGCTCAACATAACCGTCACTACTAGATTCATCGTAAAAAATCGTTTCCGCATCATCCAGCCAACCCTCGTTCTCCAGCACCTCTGACAGACTGAGACCATCCATGTCACGCTGTTCCAGCTGCCAGGATTCAAGCTCACCGATTACCCCCCGACTGCCCAGATAGGTCGACTGGAATCGCACGCCTTCTTCGTCAGAAAACCCGAGAACATGCACAGGAAAAGGCAGCACGACGTTCTCATCGCGCAGCACTTCCAGAGCCGCCAATGCTCCGATCACGCCCAGCGCGCCATCGTACTTTCCGGCATCAATCACTGTATCCAAGTGCGAGCCTAACAAAAGCGGTTTGGCATCCGCGCTACCGCCGAGAATCCCGCGGACCGTGCCACCGACATCATGACACACTTCCATCCCCAGGCCCTCCATCCATTCCATGACCAATTCTGCGGCTTCACGATTGGCTGGGGATAGAAAGGTCCGAACCAATCCTTCCGGAGCATCGGAAACCGTTGCCAACAACTCAATCCGCTCCAACGCTCGTTGTAAGATTTCCTGTTTCATATTCTAACATCTATCAGCTCCCCCGGTAGGTGCTGTATGACCAGGGGGAACAAAGCAATGGCACATGATAATTCAACCCATCCGCCATCTCAAACCGAATGGGAATTTCGTCGAGAAACGGACTTTCGATCCCCTGAGCCTCAAAATATTCCCGGACTGAAAAGATCAGTTCGTAGATTCCAGCGAGCCGATCATCCGCTTCAACAAGCGCAGTGTCGCATCGCCCGTCCGCATTCGTACGGATTTCCTTCAAAAGGCTCCCGGCATGGAAAAGCCGAATCCGCATACCGCGCGCGGGAATCCCGGAAACGGTATCTAGAACGTGCGTCGTCAGCTTTCCCATTCCTGAATCATCCAACAAAAAGCGTCGGCATCCAGAATAAAGCGCGAAAGCCCGTCATGGCTTTTTGCAAAGCATCGACAGACGTTGCCACGTCCACCGGATCGGGCCGTCATCATCGATGAGCTTCATCGTCGAGCGCACTTGCGGGCTCGCTGTTGCGATCAATTCCCGCACCTTCGCCCGATTTTCTTCGGGAGTAGCGGCAGCTTTGAAATACCACTCGAGGTCCGGTTGGTTCATCGGCAGCAGTTCTGCGTGGATGACATCAAACCCGGCATCGGTCGCCAGATCGGTCCATTCCCGTCGATCCAAAAGTCGGCCGTGGGATGGATCACGCAGTTTTTCGACCTGATGCAGCCACGCCGCCGTCTCCGGATCACCATCGGCCAGACTGCCGTCGATCACCATGAAATAGCCGCCGGATTTCAGCACGCGAAACGCTTCCCTCACAAAACTAGCGACATCGCTGAAATGATGTGGAGCGACCCGGCATGAAACGAGATCAAAGCTCGCGTCCGGAAATGGAAACCGCTCTGCTGGAAACAGGGCGGACTCCACCTCAAAGCCTTCTTCCTTCAAAAGATTCACTGCATTGGCAATCATCGCGGGCGCAAGATCACCAAGCACGACCTCATAGCCCGCTTTTGCCAGAGCAAGCCCGGCGTGACCGCCACCCGTCGCAACATCCAAAGCCCGTCCTTTAGGCTCGGAAATGAGTGCCAGCAGCTCGCGGACATCCCGCGTGTCCTCCAAAATATGACCCCGCCCATAGTTTCCCGCCTGACGATCAAATTGCGCGGCGGACCGTTCCTGTTGCGAATCGAGTGACATGGTGAAGGCAAGCACAAGCGGCCTCCGCCCCCAAGCCCCCAGATGAATTTCCGCAAAAAAACATTCTGCTCGATTTCACCCAACCAGAAAGGCGTGACTTAATCATGACTTAATGCGAAAGAAGTTATACGTCGATTGCTGGAGAAACCCCGTATCCTATGAAAACTCTGCTTTTTACCCTACTGCTTAGCGCTCCTGTCTATGCCGATACCGAGGCAGTTGTGGAAGCCGCCAACGATTTCATGGCGTTGCTTTCCACTTCTCAGAAAACCGTATCATCCTCGCAATCCAACAGCACTTGTCTATTCAGTGCCACCATCGGAAACGTCACGACTTGGTCAAACGTCCCTGTTTCAGCATCCACTCGCAACGGACTCCAATTCTCAGGACTAACCACCGAGCAATACAATGCAGCACTGGCCGTCGTGGAAACCGCGCTCAGTGACCAAGGTGTCACCCTATTCGATGAAATCCGGCTGGCAGACAAATACATCAGCGGTGAAGTGACCAACTCAAAAGGCACGACCAACAGCATGTGGGGGTTTTATAAATACTATATCGCCTTCATCGGCACTCCCTCCACCACCACGCCATGGACGTTGCAAATTGGTGGACACCACCTCGCCTATAATCTGACCTACAATGGGACTTACGTCAGCGGAACTCCGATGTTCTCAGGAACGGAACCCAACAGTTTCACCATCAGCGGCACGACCTACAGTCCACTCGGCACGCCAAGGGAAATTCTGGAATCCCTTCGTCCCACTCTGACCACGAGCGCAAAGCTAAGCGGCACTTTCAGCGATGTGGTATTCGGCCCCAATGGAACCGGAAATCACGATACCGTGCAGCCAAAATCCTATCCAACTTCCGACCGCGGCCAGCTGTATTCCTCTCTGACCACCGCCCAACAGGAGCTCGTTCTGGAATATATCAATTTTTGGATCAACAAACCAGATGCCTCCATCTCGGATGTGATGGCGGCGAACTACACCAGCCCCGAAGCTCTTGCAGACACCTACATCGGATATGGAGGAAGTTCTACCACGCTTGGATCAAGCGGCAGCTATTTCCGGGTGGATGGCCCACGGCTATGGATCGAATATGTCGTCCAAGGAGGAGTCTATGATCAAAGTGGCATCCATGATCACTCGGTGGTTCGTGATAAACTCGCGGACTACGGAGCCGCCTACGGCTCGACAACCGTAGCGACCACCCTACTTCCTCCGGAAATTACCTCCCAGCCCGCGAGTGCTGAAATCGCTGAGGGTGACACCCTGACATTAACTGTAGCGGCCACCGGCACGCCCTCTGAGTTCAGCTATCAATGGTATCTGGATGACACCGCAATTACCGACGCAACCGATGCAACGTATGAGGTGACATCGGCCACGACCAACGACGCAGGCGAATATAAAGTCACAGTGACCAGCACGGCTGGAAAAACGACCAGTGACGTCGCCACGATCGTTGTAACCGAGGCATCCACCGAGCCTTTTGAGACGTTTCTCGAAGAAAATAATCTGTCTGACGCAGAGGATGATAGCGATGGAGACGGCATCAGTGCACTTCTGGAATGGTTTTTCGGGGGTGACCCTGCTACTCCCGATTCAGAGATCCTTCCGACAGCTAGCTATGATTCCAGCACCTCGACCTTGTCATTTTCATTCCTGATCCCGGCGGACACTGGCAGTGTTACGTGGGATCCTCAGACCAGCACGAATCTAACCGATTGGATTTCGTTAGAAGAAAATGATCAAATCTCCATCGAGCTCAGCGATGAGTCGGATGACTACCAGTCTGCCGTGATCTCGATCACTGACTCTACCCCACCGCTGTTTTTCAGAATTGTCGTAACGGCACCATGAAATCACTCATTGTCATCGCGATTTCGCTGTTCGTCTGCGTGGCTCTACAAGCACATCCTGCCCCGCATTCCGAACTGCTACTCCGACCCTCCGATGCAGCCATTTCGGCATCCCTGATCCTGCCCTTATCGGAGCTGGAGCTGGCTCTTAAAAAGCCGCTCCCCGCCAAGGAAAAGGCATTTCCGCTGTTGCGAAAATATCTAGCAGAACGGATTCATCCTGAATCTCCAGACGGGAAAAAGTGGACGGTGGAAATCGGTGACCTTGAACTCAAACCGGATACCCGCCCCATTGAATCCGATTCAGACCCGTCCAATCCCCATGAACATGTGTTGTCACATCCACGAATGGTCATTGCGGCGGCCCTTAAATTCATACCTCCACCAGGCGAGCTGATTTCAAAATTCAATTTGGAATATACCGTAATCCATCACGAAGTCATGTCCCACAGGACCTACGTTCTCCTCGCAGCACCGGAGGGTAAGGAAGGAAGCAAGGTGGTGGAACTGATCCGCTCATTCAATACTACGGTGAGCATCGATTTGACAGACAGCCCGTGAACCATCAATCACCGGCTGGCCCACGGTTTTTGGCTTCCTTCTCTGTTTCCATCCCCTTATCCCCCTGTTGGTCCATCCATTGATCCAGTTCCTTCTGGAGCCGCTCTTTGATCTCTGCCATCTCGGGTTGTTCCGCCAGGTTTTTGGTTTCATACGGATCTTCCTGAAGATCGTATAACTCGGCTCCCGGTCGATGAAACAGCCAATCGACCCTCGCCGCCAATGCATCGTCATGCTGCTTCTCCGCGTTCTTTTTCCATGAAATCAGCGGTTGCGATTTATGGAGACCACCGATGCTGAATGTCAGCTCAGGAGCCAGGTTGCGGATCAGCTTATATCGTTGATCCCGCACCGCACGCATCGGGTATGGCCCAATGGCGCCGAACATCCGAATGGTAGTATGTTGTGAAAAGATATAGTCGCGGAGCTGGTCATCTCCACCTTCCAGAATCGAGAGAAAGCTACGGCCATCGAATCCGGTATTCCCCTTGGCATCGGGGCATTTGACATCAACTTTCGTGGGATCAATGCCAGCAGCCTCAAGAAATGTCGGAGCGACATCCACATATTGCATCAAGGCCTTGCTGTTACTTCCGGGTTTGATTTTGCCGGGCCAGCGTGCCAGCGCCGAAGCATGGATTCCATTGTCGTAGAGACTCCATTTTCCGCCGTATGGAAAACTGCTGCCTTGCTCGCTAACAAACAACACCAGTGTGTTTTCAGCCTGTTGGGTTTCCTCCAACAACTTCAGCAGATTCCCCACCTGCGAATCAAATTTTCCGACTTCGCCATAGTATTTCGCGAGCAACTTGCGGGTCACCGGATTATCATGAAGATAAGGCGGAATCTTGATTTTATCGGGATCGGCGGGCGTTCCGCGAGTCCACGGGCTGTGCGGATCATTCGATGCATAAACCAAAAACCACGGCTGTTTGGCATCCCGGCTCAGGAACGAGCGAGTGACCGAAAGGTCATCCGCCCCTTCGATGTGCTGGTAGGGAAATGACGCAACCGGCCCGACATGCTCTTTATTTTGCAACGCAACCCGGTAGCCAGCATCCTTCAATTCTGAAAACAAACTACGAGTCCCATCGTAGAGCCGGGTGTGATTTGGATAAGCACCGCTGCGGATTGGATACAGTCCCGTGTAAAGTGCGTGGCGCGTCGGCGAGCACGTGGATGCGGGATCGAACATTCCTTCCAACAGCATCGACTCGGTGCGCAGCTTATCCAGATTGGGAGTTTTCACATCCTGATTCCCTTCAAAGCCGAGATCACGCCAGCAGAGATCATCAGCAACGATGATCAGAAAATTCGGCCGCGATTCCTCAGTTTTTTCCTCAGCGGCACAGGCGGTCTGAAAAAAGGAAACCGATCCGAAAATCACCATCCATCCGGCCAAGATCCAGTTGCGTTTATTTCGTTTCATCAGTCAAAAGGGCTACGAGCCTACCATTGTATGTTAGATCCCCTCCAAACGTTCCCCTTGTCGCCGCTTTTTCGTCACAATTTGTAATCGCCCTATTCGGCGATCATCGATTGAAATGAGTAGAACGAGCTTCAAACCCATCGTTTTCACCACTCCTTCTCCGCTCCATCCATGAAACCCAAGCCCCTTGTCTGTTTTCTCATTTTCCTTGGTCTCGCTCAACTGACGACGGCAAAATCCGAAACTCCGAACATCGTCTACATCCTCGCGGATGACCTTGGATACGGAGATGTCCATTGCCTCAATCCGGACGGCAAAATCGCGACACCCCATATCGATCAGCTTGCGGCTGAAGGGATGCGTTTCACGGATGCGCATAGCAGCTCATCCGTTTGCACTCCCAGCCGCTACAGCATTCTAACAGGTCGCTACAACTGGAGAACGCACTTGCAAAGCGGTGTCCCCGGCGGTTTTGCAAAACCATTGATCGCGCCGGATCGCATGACCGTGGCGACCCTGCTGAAGAATCACGGCTATGATACCGCCTGCTTCGGCAAGTGGCATTTGGGTATGACTTTGCCTAGTCGCGATCATTTGAATGAGAAGATCCTCGATACCCCATCAAGCCGTGGTTTTGACGAGTTCTTTGGAATTGCAGCGTCACTCGACATGCCGCCCTACAGCTTCATCGATGGCGATCATTTCTCACCGGCCATCGATACTGAAAAGTCCTTGTTCATGGACCGCGTTGGACCAGCGGCGAAAGATTTTGAGGCGATCGAGGTATTGCCGATGCTGACCCAAAAAGCAGACGAATACATCCGCAAGCATGCGAAATCCGATAAACCATTTTTTCTCTACCTTCCTCTGACCGCGCCGCACACGCCGCTGGTTCCCAGTAAGGAATGGCAGGTCAAAAGCGGTCTCGGTCCTTATGGGGATTTCGTGATGCAAACCGATGCTACGATCGGCACCGTACTTGCTGCTTTGGATGAAACCGGCATTGCCGAGCAAACACTGGTGATCGTCACCAGTGACAACGGTTGTGCGCCCATGGCTGGAGTGAAAGCCTTGGAGGAGCAAGGTCATCATCCCAGTGCTCAATTTCGGGGTCTCAAGTCCGACATCTGGGAAGGCGGCCACCGTTTGCCGTTTGTGGTGAGATGGCCTGGCAAAGTGGCAGCTGGAAGCACCAACCCGGCTCTCATTTGCCTCGGCGATTTCATGGCCACTTGCGCCGACCTGTTAGAAGTCAAACTTCCCGACAATGCCGCCGAGGACAGCATCAGCATTCTGCCACTTCTTCTGGGTAAAACGGGTGAAGCCCCTCGCCGATCCATCGTTCATCATTCGAACAATGGCAGTTTCGCCATTCGCGAAGGTTCATGGAAATTGGAACTCTGCCCCGGCAGTGGCGGCTGGGGAAATCCAACCGATCAAGCTGCCATGAAACGTGGCCTGCCTGCGGTGCAGCTTTACGATCTGAGCAAGGACATCTCCGAAACCACCAATGTTGAGGCCGAACATCCGGAAGTCGTCACCCATTTGAGAGCCCTGCTGGAACAACAAATCGCCGACGGCCGCAGCACACCCGGCGATAAACAGCAAAATGATGCGCCGATCGTGGTTGAGAAATTCAGCGGGCAGTCTGGCAAATGACGGCACCCTTTCTGAAGGCCCCCCTTCTGAATCCATTAATTCGAATGCTAGCAGCAATCATTCATCATCGAAGATCCGCAATTCTCAGAATGCACTTTGAGAGATCGCTTCAACATTGACTCGCGACGACATGCGAGTAGTTCTCATCAGAACTCACGAAAGCAACAGAATCTAGCCATCTGCCGCCATGCCTCGTAAAACGAAATCATTTCTTCAAGGTGGCCTCGGCTGCTTGCTATTTTTCTTTATTTTAGCCGGACTTGCTCTGGCTTTAGGCGGAAGAGTACGGGCAGACCTACCAGGGGTTCTGGCGCTGTTTGTGATAGGAGGACTGCTTGGGCTGCTCGCAAACTGGTTTTATCAAAAGGGCAAAAAAGATCAAAATCCGGATTAACGGATTCCTTGCTCGGATCGGATCAGTTGCCGCTTCCATCCGCGAAAACGCAACTCGCCCTTGAATCATAGCGAATCACGAGGAATGATCGCTGCAGATGCCTTCCGCGCTTCCTAACATGCCTGATGCCACCGGCCATTTCGGCCAATTCGGTGGTATGTTCGTGCCCGAAACCTTGATGACCCCGTTGCAGGAACTTTCCCGCGCATACGAGGAAGCCAAGGCTGATCCGGCGTTTCATGAGGAACTCAACGATCTCCTCACCCATTACGTGGGCCGCCCCACGCCACTTTATTTTGCGGAGCGATGGACGAGAGAGCTGGGTGGCGCAAAAATTTACCTGAAGCGTGAGGACCTGCTCCACACCGGGGCGCACAAGATCAACAATGCGATCGGCCAGATTCTTCTCGCCAAACGGCTCGGCAAAACCCGCATCATTGCGGAAACCGGCGCCGGTCAACACGGCGTTGCCACCGCGACCGTTTGCGCACGCTTCGGCATGGAATGCGTGGTTTACATGGGCTCGGTCGATATGGAACGCCAGGCGCTGAATGTTGCGCGCATGCGTTTGATGGGCGCTGAAGTCCGTGCCGTCACGGCAGGTCAGGCGACACTCAAGGAAGCGGTGAACGAAGCGATGCGCGACTGGGTAGCCACCGTGGAAACCACCCACTACATTCTCGGCTCCGCCTTGGGCTCCCATCCTTTCCCGATGATCGTCCGCGATTTCCATCGGGTGATCGGGCTCGAAGCGCGTCAGCAGATTCTGGAAAAAGAAGGCCGCCTGCCTGATTTATTGGTCGCCTGTGTCGGTGGCGGTTCCAACGCGATCGGGCTTTTCCATCCATTTTTGCAGGACACGGACGTCCGCATGGTGGGCGTGGAAGCCGGTGGTCACGGAATTTTACCGGAGCAACACGCTGCCCGATTCCAAGGCGGCAAGCTCGGCGTTTTACAAGGAACCAAGACTTGGTTGCTGGCGGATGACGACGGTCAAATCCAGCTCACGCACTCGATTTCCGCAGGTTTGGACTACGCAGCAGTGGGACCGGAGCATGCCTACCTTCAAAACGCCGGACGTGTGGAATACACCTACGCGACCGACGATGAAGCGCTGGCCGCATTCAAGCAACTTGCTTATTGCGAAGGCATTATCCCAGCTCTTGAGAGTTCTCACGCGATGGCCTATGTCGCGAAAATCGCGGGTAGTTTGCCGAAAGACTCGATCATCATCGCGAATTTATCGGGTCGGGGCGACAAGGATGTCGAACAAGCGGCGAAGCATCTGCTTTAAGCCGCTTCAGAACAAACTTGCCCAACTTACTAACACTCATTACGCTCCGCCCCCCAAGCGATGAGCGACAAACCCGTTTTCCTATACGATACGACCCTGCGTGATGGCACGCAGGGCGAAGGCTTCCAACTTTCCGGCCTCGACAAGCTGCGAATTGCGATTCGGTTGGATGAATTCGGCGTGGATTATATTGAAGGCGGCTGGCCGGGATCGAACCCGAAGGACGTCGAGTTTTTTCAGGAAGCGAAGAAGCTTGAGCTGAAGCACGCGAAGCTCGCCGCATTTGGATCGACCCGCCGTGCCAACACCGCGGTGGAAGACGATCCACAAGTGGCACTGCTTCTCGCCGCGGAAACCCCGGTGGTCACGATTTTCGGCAAAAGCTGGGAGTTGCAGGTCACCGAGGTTTTGCGCACCACCATTGAGGAAAATCAGGCGATGATTCGCGATACCGTGGCCCATTTGGTTCAAAATGGCCGCGAGGTGATCTATGATGCAGAGCATTTTTTCGATGGCTACAAGGACGGCCCCGAACATGCGCTCAGCACCCTGATCGCCGCTGCCGAAGGGGGGGCCTCCTGCCTGGTCCTCTGCGATACCAATGGCGGCACACTCCCTTCCGAGATTGAGAAAATCTGTTCAGTCGTCAAAGCCCGCATTCCTGACACGCCATTCGGCATCCACACCCACAATGACTGCGAACTCGGGGTCGCCAACGCGATCGCTGCGGTCCGCGCGGGAGCCAAGCAAGTCCAGGGAACCATCAATGGTTACGGCGAGCGAACAGGAAACTGCAACCTAACTTCCGTAATCCCGATTCTGCAATTGAAGCTCGGGCTCGACGTGGTTCCTCAGCTTGAGAACCTGCGCGATCTTTCCTATTTCGTAGACGACATCTCGAACAATCCACACTTTGCGCGCGCCGCATTCATCGGTCGCACCGCCTTCGCGCACAAAGGCGGCATGCACGTCAACGCGGTGCAAAAGCTGGCCCGCAGCTACGAGCACATCGTCCCGGAAAGTGTCGGCAATTCGCAAAACATTCTCGTTTCCGAGCTCAGCGGCCAATCGAACATCCTCATCAAGGCGGAGCAGCTCGGCATTCCATTGGAAAAAGGATCATCCGAAGCAAGCGCCGTCCTGCGCCGGGTGAAAGAGCTGGAACACGATGGCTACTCCTTCGAAAGCGCGTCCGGCTCGCTGGAATTGCTGATTCTGAAAGAGCTTGAACGTTACACCAAGCCATTCACTCTCAACGAATACCACACCAGCTTCCGACAATATCGCGACGGCCACCCGCCGGTTTGTGAAGCAACCGTGAAACTCGAAGTCAATGGCACCCCTGAGCTTACAGTCGCAGAAGGAAAAGGCGTCCTGAACGCTCTGGATCTGGCATTACGGAAAGCACTACTGCCCTTCTACCCACAAATCGCCAACGTATCGCTGCTCGATTACAAAGTCCGGATTCTGGAAGGGCGCGACGCGACGGCATCGATCACCCGCGTTTTGATTGTTTCCACCGATGGAGAAAAAACATGGAGCACCATTGGTGTTTCCGACAACATCATCGAAGCCAGTTGGCTGGCTCTAACCGATGGGATTGATCTTTTTCTCCAAGGGGTAACCCGATTGGAGTAACACCCAAACGTGCAAGCCACCAATCCCTACGCTCCCCCGGAACTCATGGAAGATCCGGTGGAGTCTCCGCACGATTGGTATATTGATGGACTCAATATTCTGGTTAGAAATCATGCGGCCTTGCCCAAGGTGAATCTCGATACCGGTGATGATGACGCTGAATTGATCGAAGTTCCGATGCGACTTTTTGGCGGTATGCCGTTTTGGGCGCAGCTGATTTATTTCACATTACTACCCTTGATCTTCGCACCAAGAATAGGACTGAGCCTATTTGTAGAAATCGCCCTCATGGTTCTTTTACCTTTATCGCTGATCCTTCTGCGTCGATTATTCCCAAAATCACCGAGGGAACCAAAGTCTATCAATATTCGGCTTTATCGGGATAAAACTGCGGTTCTTCGCGATCGTAGACGCATCAGGATTGCGATCGGGATGTTTGTAGTTGGGATAGCGACTTTCTTTTTAGGTATCGGATTAGGAATATCTCAAGCCAACATCCGGCTTGAAACCTTATCGATTATTCTCCTCACTGGCATATTCATCATGTTTGCAGCTGTAGTGATTCTTTGGGGAATTCAGGGTCGGCTGTGTCTAAGATATGGCCTAGGCATTCCTTCAGGCTGGGCTCGCTTGAAAAATGTTCACCCGGATGGATTCGCCAAAATGTTGGATTTGGAAAGGCAGCGCGCTTCAACTCCATAAAAAAAGCCAGCCGGGTTAAACCCGACTGGCCTGGAAGAATTCTTAGAAAATCAGTTGCGACGGCGGAAGCCAAGGAAGCCCAGGGCTCCTAAGCTCAACAACAGCGCGGAAGTCGGTTCTGGAACCGCTTCCAAGCGGGCTTCTCCAATCTGGAAAAGAGGGCTTCCATCCGATTGACGAACCGTTGGGAAAACCAAGAGGTAGGTGGTGTAGGCCGTATCGTTCGCGAAGGTTGGTTGGCTCGCAGATGCGGTGTTGCGGCCCGGATCGGTCTCAAGACCAGTCGACATGTCGAGGACGATCGGAGTGAAATCAGCCAGGTCAAAGGTATCATCGGGTGTGGAAGAAGCCGTCACGGAGTTGCTTCCATAGAGAGAGAAAGTCAACGGATCACGCTCTGGAGCATCGCCCCCGGTGGACAGGAACAAACTCGTTACGATGTAGGACGAGTAAGTGGGAGTTACAATGTATCCGGTATTACGCGAGTTAAAGTTCAGATACTTGGTTTCTGGATTGCCATCTATCGCCATTGCTGGGGATTCGCCAGCTGGATAATAGTTACCCAGAAATCCGCTTTGGGCGGTAGCAATGGTAAAGATTCCAGTGCCAGAATCCAAGGTACCAGCGCCGATGGTGTCGGTAGGTTCAGTGATCGTGATGGCCGCATGACTGGACACCAATCCAGCCGCCATCAACGCAAGTATTGCGAGTGGTTTTTTCAGCATTTGTCTGTTTGTTCGGGAGCTAGTGGATAGAAATGAATCGCTTACCAGCAACGCACTTCACGCACACAAATGTAATATCAGCAACTCATCCGCCATGAAAACTAAAAAATCTTAACTTAACTAAAAAGCTCGGTCACAGGTTTGCCCTGATTTTTATCAGCACCAGCCATTTTAAAGGGCCGTTTGCTTGGGGAATAGAGCACGAGATCATAAGGCAGCCCGAGGGCATAGCCGATGGTGGTGTTCAAATCCTGCACTGAAACCAGCCCCTCTTTGACTTTGTTGGCTCCGGCATCGGTCAAGCCATGGGTCATTCCTCCTTTCACTCCGCCCCCTGCGAGAACGCATGAAAATGCAGCCGGATGATGGTCCCGCCCATTGTTATGCTCCGCATTCAACTCGGGTGTCCGACCGAACTCAGTCGCGACGACGACCAAAGTGTCTTGAAGTTTCCCGCAAGCCGCGAGATCCGTGATGAGCGCCGCATAGGCTTGGTCAAATTCTTTGCACCGCCCTTCGACCCCGGCAAAATTGTCATAATGGGTGTCCCACCCTCCAAGCGCGACTTCCACAAAACGAACATCGTTCTGCACCAGACGGCGCGCCAGCAAGCACCCTTGGGCAAAACGGCCGGAACCGTAAAGTTTGCGAGTTTGCTCTGATTCCTGAGATAGATCGAAAGCTTTCAGATCCTTGGAATTCATCAGATTGATCGCATCCCGATACAGCTCCTCATATGCCTTCACGTCGGCGTTGGGGTAGCGGTTGTGAAACTGCCGATTCATCTTGTCGGCCAAGGCCAAGCGACGGGAAAAATCGTCCTGCCCGACCTCTTTTGCCAATTTCGAATCCTTTAGGCCCTGATTCGGATCACCCACGGGCGCTGCCGCAAACTTTGCACCAAAAAATCCGCCGCCGACCCGCTTCCCGGCGGTATTGATCGCCACAAACGGAGGCAAGTCAGGATGGAGCGGTCCACCCAAACGCTGAACCCATGCGCCGAGTGAAGGATGCTGGATGGTGTTGAGCAAATTGTAACTGGTATGCATCACATACGAACCCTGCTCGTGAGCGCCCTGTGTCGAATTCATGGAATTGATGACGCACAGCTTGTCCATCACCTTCGCCGTATTTGGCAAATAATGCCCCACCATGATGCCGTCGACATTGGTTGGAATGGCTTCCGTTTTTCCCATGATGGCCTTGTTTTTAGGCTTTGGATCAAAGGTATCAACATGGCTCATCCCGCCATCCATGTAGAGATAGATGACGTGTTTGGCCCTGGCCTTGGCAGCGATCTCTTTCGCCGGAGCGGCGGATGCGATACTGCCGCCGAGCATGGGAAACAAATGCACGCCTAAATAAGTTCGAGCGGCATTCGACATGAATTGGCGGCGGGTTAGCTCGTCAGCTCGATTGAATGGGTTCATGGGAAAGTGGATTGGGGTTTTAGAGAGGATTCTATTGGAGGAATAGGAATTCAGAAGACATCACCAAGGCTGCGACGATGTTGTGATATCCGTTTTCACCGCGGGTTTTCACTTCATCCATCATCCAGCCCATCTCCTCTTGAGAGGGTGGTCGACTCAGGATGGTGATGTATAATCGCCGAATTTTATCCTGATCCGTCTTCGCATCTTTCAGGCTTTGATAAAGGTGAGCATTCGGATTATTGACCAACTTATCCTGAACAAATCCATTCATCAGAGACAACACCTGACCAATATTCGGCTCGCGGGTATCGGCATCGACAATTTCGCGATTGGATTGGCCAAAGGTGGATAAAAAGTGATCGGGTGGCGCGGGCGAAGGCAGCTCGGAAGCGCGCACCATTGCATCTTTATCATACAATTCGCCACCGGACATCATCGACATCATGGCATTACCGCCTGCGTTGCCGTCCCCCGGATTGCCTTCTTCGATCAGGCTCACCAGGTGATTGTAATACTCTGTCACCTCCTTCTTCGATTTGAGGGCGAGAACTTCCTTGGACAGTTGTGTCATCGTTTTCTGACCAACCAGAACCGGCTTGCCGTCGATCTTGATCCGGTCATCGAAACCACGGCGAGGTTTCCGATCCGGATCTCCATCGGAAAGGGTGATCAAGGAGTCCCAGATCTGTTCGGCGGAAAGGCGCTCAATTTTACGACCGTGGAAATCATCGCCGCCAGCGACAACTGACGGATTCGGATTGGTGGCGAACTGGAATGTGCGTGTCAGCAGCAGGACATGTTGAAATGCCCGCAAATCATAGCCCATTTCGACCATCAGGTTCGAAACCAGCGTCACCAATTCAGGATAATGGCTGTCTTCAGTGGGAATGTAACTGTCGACTGGTTCGTAAATCCCCTTCCCCATGACCCGGCGCCACATGCGATTGGCAATCACGACCGAAAATTGATCTCCGGTTTTGGCTGTCACCCACTCGGCCAGCATTTTGCGGGCATCGTCCCGGGGCCGTTTTTCCGAAACACGAACCTGCCGACCAAACGGCGTGCGGGCACCGACAAGCTCCCCCGGCATGGCTCCGCGATATTGATAATCCTCCGGTAGATGGATATTGCCAGTGCCGCCACCACCTAAAGACAGCCCGTAGACTTTGTTATACATCAGCTGGGCGATGCTGAATTTCCGGGTCGCGTATTCCTTGCCCTTGTTCAGTTCATCATAAAGCTCCTGCATGTAATCGCGCCTTAGCGGCTCCTGACCATTCGTGAACGCCGCCAATTCATAAAAATCCAGTCGCTCGGTCTGGTTTCCGAATGGATCGTCGTGGCACTGCGCGCACTCCATGCGTGATCCCAGAAAGACCCGCATGCTATTGGCCACGTTATCGAGCGGCATGCCACGATCGGCCGTGTAGTAGCCGACGGCTGCCGTTTCCGGATCCCAGCCATCACCTGCCGAAGCAAGCAGTTGATGCGTCATTTCATTCCACGGCATATCGTTGTCGATCGCCGTCCTTACCCAGTTCCGGTAGGGTTCGAAATCAATGGGTTTTCCCTCGACCCGGTCCCGCACCCGAAGCAGGTCAAAGGCCCAGTTCGTCATGTGACTGGAATAGCCTGGTGATGCCAGAAGATAGGAAATGAGCTGCTCCCGTTTATCCGGATCTTCAATTTCCAGAAATGCCAGTGCCTCTTCAGCACTAGGAATGCGGCCGATCGAAACCAAAAATGCGCGCCGCAAAAAGGTCGCATCATCGGTCACCTCCGGCACCGAAAGCCCCTGCTTCTTGTAAAACGACGCAATGTGCTGATCGATTTTAAGAGCGGCCTTCTTCAGGTAAGCCGGATCATCTTGCGGTCGGGTCGTCTGTGCTCCGGCGGGCAACACGCTGATGAGCAGCGCTGTCACCCCGGAGCCGAAAATTGGCAGGAGAGAAAGAATCTTCATGGGTTTGGAGACTACTTCAAACTAGAGACTCCATTTTCCCAAGTCAATCAGCTGTTTCGAGTTATGAATTCATTCACAATCGGCCGATCGGCCGGCGCCCATTCCAGATCTGCCAGCTCGGTCCAGGCACACCAACGGATTTCATCGTGTTCAATCGGCACGAGAGTCCCACCGGAGATTCTGCACAAGAAGGGAGAAAGCCGGATTCGCGTCGTATCACCTTCCCAGACTACCGGCTCAAGAGGCTCACCCACTTTCACATCCACCGCCAGCTCCTCCATCAATTCCCGCCGCAACGCCTGTTCCGGCGCTTCTCCGATTTCAATTTTTCCGCCGGGAAACTCCCAAAAACCACCCATGGAGCGGCCCGGCGCTCGACGACACGCCAGCACCCTCCCGTCCGCATCCAGCATTAACCCGCAAACGACTTCCAGCATCTCTGAATGATAAAAATAAAAAAGCCGCCGGTAGAAAAATTCCCCGGACGGCTGACTGAAGACTCAAAAAACTCGAATCAAGCGATCGCAGTTTCTTCCTTCTTATCGCCTTTCTTGCACTTGTCGCAATCAGCAAGGGCAGTTTCTTCCTTCTTATCGCCCTTCTTGCACTTGTCGCATTCGGCGAGCGCGGTTTCTTCCTTCTTGTCACCCTTCTTGCACTTGTCGCAATCGGTGAGGGTCACAGTTTCCTTTTTCTTTTCGCCATCCTTGCATTTTTCGCACTCAGCGTGTGCGAAGGAAGCGGTCATGGAAGCGACGAAAAGCATGCTGAACAGATATTTCATGGTTTTTGGTGATTAGGGGTTCGATGGGTTGGTTTCGTGGAAATCCGACTTCGGATGATGAAACTACGCGATCATAAGAAAGTCGTCAGGAAAATTTATTCGTTTTTTCCGCTAAAAATCGCTTTCCGGTGCGCAGGTTGCCGCTGGAACCCCCTTTTCACTTGGCCTGGAGGCTCTTCTGCCGTATCCACCCCGTCCCTTGTCATTCACCGTTCTAGCCGCTGATCCCGCATCCTCCGCTCGCCGAGGCGAGCTCGTGCTGCCTCATGGCAAGGTCGAGACCCCGATTTTCATGCCGGTTGGCACTCAAGGATCGGTCAAAACCTTGCACCCAACAGAGCTGGATCTGCTCGGGGCACAGATCATTCTCGGTAATACCTACCACCTCTGGCTCCGCCCGGGGCACGAATTGATCAAGGAACTTGGTGGCTTGCATGATTTCACCACCTGGCAGAAACCGATTCTCACCGATTCCGGCGGATTTCAGGTCTGGTCACTATCCAAACTTCGTAAGATCACGGAGGAGGGCGTTCATTTCCAAAACCACCTGGATGGTTCAAAAATGCTGCTCACCCCTGAACTGAGCATGGAAATCCAGGCAGCACTTGGATCGGACATTGCGATGTTGTTCGACGAATGCCCGCCCTATCCGTGCGATGAAGCCTACGCCGCCAAGTCTCTGGCATTGACCACTCGTTGGGCCAGACGTTGCAAGGACTGGATAACAGCCAACGAGCCACGCTCCGGCACCGGACGCCAGCATCACTTCGGCATCGTTCAAGGCTCCATCTATGCCAACCTGCGCGAGCAATCAGCCCGCGAATTGGTGGAAATGGACTTCGACGGCTACGCAGTCGGCGGGGTTTCCGTCGGCGAACCCGAAGAAGAAATGTTCCGCGCGATCGACAACGCCGTGCCATTTTTGCCGCAGAACAAGCCGCGCTATGCCATGGGACTTGGCACCCCACCGCAAATTCTGGAAATGATCGGTCGAGGCGTCGACATGTTCGATTGCGTCATGCCAACCCGGATTGCCCGCCACGGCATGGCCGTCACGCTGGACGGGCCGATCAACATCAAAAACCTGATTCACGCCAAAGATCCGCGGCCGATTTGCGAAAGCGCGCATCCACACGTCGCCGGATTTTCACGCGCTTACCTGCGCCATCTTTTCCGCGCCGGGGAAATCCTAGGGTTGCGCTTGCTTTCCTTTCATAATCTGCATTTCTACCTCCGCCTTGTCAGTGAGGCGCGTGAGGCCATTTCCGCCGGAAATTTCCTCGATTTCAAAAAGAATTTCATCGATCGCTACACCCGTAATTCGCAATCCACCACGCCATGAGTCCACTTTCCGCTGTTTCCGTCCTAGCCGCCAATACCACACCCAATCCATTCACGAGTCAGGCGCCCATGTTCATCGGCCTGATCGTCATCATGTATTTCCTCATGATTCGGCCACAACAGAAGCAGCGGAAGGAACAAGCAGCTCGCATTGCAGCGCTTCAAAATGGTGATCGCGTCGTCACCACGGCTGGTCTCCACGGCATCGTTCACCACGTCAAAGAGCACACAGTGATGGTGAAAGTCGCGGAAGGAACGATTCTCGAATTCGACAAACCCGCCATCGCAAACGTTGCCAAGAAAGATACCGCCGGGAAGTAATCCAGGTTTTTGCCATTTCGCGCTGATCCGCGCACACCTACCAGAAACATCACGCCATGCTTGCATTCATCGATATATATAAAGACCCGTTGGTGCTGTTCATCATCGGTCTTGCACTGCTCATCCTGTTCTTCTGGTACTTCGCGACCGATATCGAAAAGTACAAGCGAAATCTGGGTTCCCTCCTCCTGATTATCATCTGCACGCTCTGCCTGTCCGCAGTCGTGCCACCAAGTGAGAAACTCAAGGGCGGTATCGACATCATCGGTGGTTCGTCCTTCACCCTCAGGGTCCAACCACGCGACAAAGACAATCCCACACCGCCAACCGATGATCAAATCGCCCAGGCGATTTCCATTCTTCGGAAGCGTCTGGACAGCACCGGCACCAATGAAGCCCAAATCGTGCGCCAAGGCGAAGACCGCATCTTGGTGCAAATGCCCGGGGTGACCGAAGAAGAGGCTGCAAACATCGAGAAGGTTATCCAAAAAGTCGCTAAACTGGAACTTCACGCCGTGAGCCGTGATTCCGAGAAGCCGGATGCTGCTGGCAAAACGCTGGCCCAGCGTGTCTCGGAAGGCAACGAAATCGAACCTGGCTACAAGGCCTTTGTCTACAAGGGCAAAACCGATGATGGAAAAACCTTTGAAAAACCCATTCTCCTGAAGCGCGCTGCCGCCCTTGGAGGTGCCGATGTCAAAGTCGCTTTTCCGAATCCACAAGATTCAACCCAGGTCGAGATCAACCTCAACTCCGAAGGTGGTGATAAGATGATCCGACTGACCAAGGACATGCAACCCGGCACCGACCGGATCGCCATCGTTCTCGACGGTGAGGTGATTAGCGCGCCAACCGTTCAGTCAGTTCCTCTCGGATCTCAATTCTCAATCTCGGGACTCTACGAAGCCGGTGAATCAAAAGAACTTTCCGATGCATTGATGAACCCGCTGGAGAACCCGCTCACGGTTGAATCCAACGAGCACGTTTCCGCCTCCTACGGTACTGCGCTGATCAAACAAGGCATCTATGCGGGGATTGTTGGCCTCGCGCTTACCTTCTTGTTTGTCCTGGTTTACTACCGCACCGCTGGTTTCATCGCCATCATCGGCCTGATCGTTAACGGCATCATCCTTTTCGGAGCGATGGCCATGTTCGGCTTCCCTTTCACACTCCCAGGTATCGCCGGTCTGGTTCTCACCATCGGTATGGCGGTCGACGCCAACGTGCTGATCTACGAGCGCCTGCGGGAAGAAATTGAAAGCGGAAAGTCCCTCCAGCACAGTGTCAATCTCGCCTACGAGAAGGCATTCAGCGCGATTTTTGACTCCAACATCACCTCGCTGCTGACCGCTGGAATTCTGTATCACTTCGCCAGTGGCCCGATCCGCGGCTTCGCGATCACGCTCATCGTCGGACTCATTTCCACCATGTTCGCATCGATCCTGGTGACCCGCGTTCTGTTCCGCTGGGGTTTGCACTTCGGGATTCTCAAAAAGCTTAGCTTCCTTCATCTGGTCCCTTCACTCACCACCGATTTCCTCTCCAAGCGGAAACTCAGCTTCATCCTGCTTGCCGTCATCTATGTGGCCAGCATCGCCGGTGGCTTGATTCACAAGGACAAGATCTTCGGGATCGATTTCACTGGGGGCACCACCATTGATTTCCAAATTCCGGAAGGCAAAAGCCTGCCACTGAATGAGGTAAAATCCTCTCTCGCCTCACTCAAGTTGCAGAAGGAAGCCTATGCCACGGAACTGAGCAATCCGGCAACCGGAGTCACCATGAGCATTCGCTGCGCGAACGAAGACGTGGACAAAGTCATCACCGGCCTTCGCAGCTCTGTTGCCCTGCTCGGCGAATCACACCAGGACGCAAAATCCGGGGAAACCATTTACGACATCAGCGCTGACAAACAGCTGGTTTCCTCCCTGCTCGGTAAAAGCTTCCTTTACCAATCGCTGATCGCACTTGGCCTGAGCCTTGTCGGCATCCTGATTTATATCTCGATCCGGTTCGAATTTGCATTCGCAGTTGGTGCGTTCATCACCACGATCAACGACGTCTTGATGACCCTCGGCATTGTGATTCTCTGCGGTCAGGAACTTTCGCTCATCCATGTCGGTGCGCTGCTGTTGCTGGCTGGTTATTCGATCAACGACACCATCATCGTCTACGACCGCATCCGTGAGCGCCTGCAAGTGGATACCGGCTCCATCAAAGACATCATGAATGGCGCGATCAACTCCACGCTGTCACGGACCTTGCTGACCTCCGGCACCACCATCCTCACCGTGGTTGTCTTGTATATCTTCGGTGGCCCGACTCTCCGGGACTTCTCATTCACCGTCCTCATCGGCTTGGTGATCGGCACCCTGTCCTCGATCTTCCTCGCTTCTCCGCTGGTTTACATCTGGAGCAACCGCAAAGGAAACAACATCCGCCGCGCGGTCGCCCGCTCCAACGGTGATGCGGAAATCACCGTGGCCAATCAATAAAGCGAGCCACTCATCCCCATTCCAAAAATGGCCACCTGGATCACTCCGGGTGGCCTTTTTTAGTCGATCATTCGATCGAAGAATTCCGATATTTTCTCACTCTCCTGAATTCTCTTCAGGATCAAATTCCGGCGGGCTGTCGTTCATTTCGCGTTCAATCTCGCGATCGATCATTCGCTCGACAAACGGGTCCTTCTTGAATTCTTCGTAGGACACCAATCCATCGCCGTCGGTGTCCAACATTTTGACAATTTCGGCGGGTTCAGGTGCGGGCCGTGGTTCTGGTCGGTCCTTGCCCGTGATCTCCCCATCCCCATCGGTGTCGAGTCGCTTGAAGAGTTCCTCACATTTTTCCGGTGGCAGTTTGCTGAACATCTCGCCATTTTTAAATTCCTCGAAGCTCACGCCGCCGCTGTGGTCCACATCCAGCTCCCAGAGCCGACGCATTGGACGGCCACGACGGGGCCGACCTCGCTCCAGTTCATCCGCATCCAAGCTGCCATTTGAGTCTTTATCCAAGCGAGCGAACAGCAATTCCCGTTTCTCTTCCGGCAACTGGCCAATTCTGGTGATTGCCATGAATTCTTCTTTCGAGAGCTTTCCATCGCCGTCGGTGTCAGCTTTGCGCCAACCTTGATCGTCCGGCGGGCCGCCAGGATCTCCATCGTCGTGAGCATGGGGTCCCGGAACGTGCTGCTCTTGCGGTGGATTCTTGGGAACCTCTTGGGCCTGAACAGCACCCGGCAGCAGCAGTCCTGCGACGATTTGCGAAATGGAGATTGTTTTCATCGGCAAAATAAGCGTTTTTCTTGACCAGGTTTCCGGCCCATCATTGAGCCGCTCCACCGATAAAAACACCATCAACCCAGCAAAGTTTCAGGTAAATCCACGGTCATCCCAACCGGTCTTTTTCGCATTCCCATGCACATTCACGACATTCTCGCCCAACGCAAGCCTTCACTATCGTTCGAATTCTTTCCGCCACGATCCGAAGCCGCATGCGAAGATCTTTACCAGACGATCCGGGAATTGGAGCCACTTTCCCCGTCGTTTGTCTCGATCACCTATGGAGCGGGTGGCGGCACCCGGGAGCTGACGCATGATCTGGTCTTGCGCATCAAACACACCACTTCCATTCCTCCGGTCCCGCACCTGACCTGTGTCGGTCATACCCAGGAAGAGATCCGTTCGATTTTGGAACGCTACGCTGCCGCTGGCGTTGGCAACATCCTCGCACTCCGGGGCGATCCGCCACGCGACCAGCCGAATTACGACTGGTCGCAGGGAGATTTCACCCATGCCAAAGACCTGGTCGCATTCATCGCAGAATTCAATCAGACCGACTGTCATCCTCAGCCACAAGGTTTTGGCATCGGCGTGGCTGGATTTCCTGAAGGCCACCCTGCCACTCCGAACCGGATGAATGAAATGGATTTCTTGAAAGCGAAAATCGACGCCGGCGCCGACTACATCTGCACCCAGCTTTTCTTCGATAACCACGATTTCCTCGATTTCCGCGATCGATGCCGACTGGCTGGCATTCAGGTCCCAATCATTGCCGGAATCATGCCCATCACCTCCGAGCAAGGCATGCGCCGGATGGCAGAATTAGCCGCTGGCGCGCGCTATCCTGCCAAACTCCTGCGCACCCTCAGCCGGGCCAATGGAGATCCCGCAAGCGTCGAACGCGTTGGCATCCACTACGCTGCCGAACAATGTGCCGGACTTTTGGACGAGGGCGTGGACGGGCTGCATTTTTACACGCTGAACAAAAGCCACGCGACCCGTGAAATCTACGCCAGCCTTGGCCTGGACACGCTTGCGAAGACGCCAACCAACGGTTGAGGCTTGCGCAATCCGATTTTCAGTCAGCTGGCGCCAATTGGTAACTGACCCAGCCGTGTATCAGGAGGCACTGGTAAAGCCGGACCGGCTGAGTGAAACCAGCGGATTGAATCAGCGATTCGACCTCCACAGGATCTAACAAAGCCACCGCCGTGCCGTGGGCGGAACGGGCATTTTCAAAATCCTTCTGCGTGGCCTCCGGTGGCAACAGCAACCGGAACCACGGAGCCGTAAGTGCTCGGTAGGCCGGAGTATCGATGGCAGTCGCCAAATCCGCGCTCACCAACATTCCGCCGGGCTTCAAATGCTTCGCGATGTTCGCAAACAGCTCCTGTCGTTCGCTTGTTTCCATCAGGAAATGCGAAACCAGCAAGCAGGTTGCCGCATCAAAACCGCGATCCAGTGCCAACGAATCAAGATAGCCGGTGTGAAGTTCGCAGCGATCCGCCAAACCTGCTTCAGCGACTTTTGTGCGACAAATGTTCATCATCGGCTCCGAAGGATCGATCCCGACAAAAGTCCAGTCCGGGTAAAGTTTGGCGAGGAAGATGAGTTCATTTCCAGTTCCCACTCCGACACAAAGAATTCGCGAATCCGCCGGTAAATCCGCCATGACTGCACCGAGGAAATGCAGCATCGTATCGCGCAAACCGGGAATACGCCCCGTGAATTGGTCGTAATTCGCCGCGCGTTCGCGATCAAAAAGCAGCTCTGGGGCAGTGGGCTTAAGAAGTGGATCATTTGAGGTCATGGCGGATTCATAAACCAGTGTCGGCCTGTTTCGTACTTCCCATTCCGCAAGACGATTGATACCTAATACGCATCAATGATTGACGACCTCCGAGTGCTGCGCGCCTTTGTCGCTGTCGCGGAAGAATTGAATTTTCGGAAAGCAGCGGAGCGTTTGCACATGAGCCAGCCACCGCTCAGCCGGATGATTTCGACTTTGGAAGACCAAATCGATGCCCAGCTTTTTGTGCGCAGCACGCGGAAAGTGGAACTGACACGCGCGGGCTGGCTGTTTTTGGAGGAAGCGCGATCACTGCTGGATGCAGCCGCAGCAGCTGGCCGGAGAATCCGACACGAAGTCAGCTCACAAGCCCGACCGCTGCGGGTGGGCAGCACTTCATCGGCGTATTTTACAGGCCTGCCGGAACTGATGAATCATTTCGGCCGAACTGAACCGAGCATGGCCGTGGAAATGGTGGGAATGAATTCGGCGGATCAACTGGAGGCACTGGCATCCGGAAATTTGGACGTTGGATTTGTCTTACCGCCTGTGCTGCATTCGGAATTATCATCGGTCCTGTTTGCCTCAGTTCGCTTGCAATTGGCAGTGCGCGATGATCATCCGCTGGCCAAAGAACCAGGGGCCGTAAGCCTGAATCAGTTTCGCCACGAAACGTTCATCTTGCATCAACGTGCCCAAGATCCAGGGATGTTCGAAGGGATTCTGCGCTGCTGCGAACGGAGCGGCTTCCGGCCGAAAATCCGGGTCAAAACGGAGCAGGAACATTGCATGGGATTGGTCACCTCCGGAGCCGGTATTCACTTTTCTGCAGCACCTTCCATGTGCCTGAAAATGTCCGGCATTTCTTTCATCGATCTCGATGGCGAAGCCCCATGTCTGGAAATTTCGATGGCGTGGAGAACGGATGATCCATCGCCCGCATTGGCGAGTTTTCTCAAAGCAGCATCCACCCGATCTATCGCCGAACCGACAGCCCACCGCACTCCAGATTCTCGCTAGTCTCTGGAAAGCTCTCTCCGCGCCAGCTCTCTCACACGCTGCCGTTGAGACTCGATCAAAAGCCCGTGCTCAAAATACTCCAACGCGGTCTGGCGAAATCCGTCCGCCGCTTGGCGCAAATCTTCGTGATCCAGATGCATGATGGACCAAAGCGCTTTTTGCAGTCGCATCCCGACTTCCACCATCGCCGAGCCATCACGCGCGATCGGATGGAAGGCGTCAAAAACAAGATCTTCCGCGGCGATGCAGGGGGCAAAGATCCGATCAAAATCAGCCTGACCGACTTTGCGGTCGAGGTCATTGGTTGCCCAAATGTGGAAGAGTTCGGTCTGGATGGAGAGCACCTCAATCGCCGTCCCGGGATCATTGACCGCTGGAGATAGTGCCCGATCCGCCACCTCGGCCATCAGGATCATGGCAAAGCGCGGATCCGTGGTTTCGTTGCGGTTGTTATCGATTGCCAGGCAGCGCTGAAGTTTTCTCCAAACTTCGTCATCCGGTTTGGTGCCGCCATACAATTTCCCGATGGGGATGTTTTTGGTGACGAGCGAACCGGGTCTCACCTGAAGCACGATTTCCGTTTTCAACTCTTCCGCCAGCTTCTGCAGCTCCTCCATGTTGATGTATTGGATGTAACCGAACTTCTCCGGAAACCACGCCAAGCCTGCGGATTGCTCATGATTGGATTCCGACAAAGGTCGACCGCCAAGAGGTCCGACCATTTGCGGGTTCGAGAGAGTTTCCCGGGCAGCTAGGCTGACTCGGTCCAACGTGTCCCCAAGTTTACCCAAGCGCGATACACGATCGACCCAGCGCAAGAAAGACATCAGCACCCAGGCGACGATCGCGACAAATCCTACAAACAAGACGAAGCGCCCCGAGCGACCGAAACTGAAACCACTCAGCGCGGTAATCGAAACCAAGGCATAGATAAAAGCAGCTAGAAATGACGCCAGAGTCGACTGAACACCGGTATCACTCATGACAATCCGTGTCGCCCGCGGCGAAGCGGAACTGGCGACCGATGCAAATGCCGACGCAACCGCTGACACTGAAAACGTAGCTACGGTGAGCATGGTAGTCGCAAGAATCGTAAACAAATCAACCAAGGTCTCTTTCTCGATCTGGATCGTCCATTTTTCCGGAAATCGCTTATCTGCTAGAGAAGCAAAAATGATCCAAAAAATCGCAGCGCCACTGAGCAACACCGGCCTCACCCACAACATGGATTTGATTTTGGAAAGATAGAATTGGAGGAGGGTCATGCGAAATTGGATCGTCTCACATCATGAACCAAGATCGCGGATATCGCCAGTATTCCCTGCGAAGTTTTTACCATGTGGATGACGGCACGCTTCTCGACTCCACGGTTGATACGTCGTTCGCTTTCAGATATTCACCGAATGAATCCTAAACCATGATGAAAGTATGGCAGACGATGCAGACCACCTGATTGCAGCGCAACTGGGAGCTGATCTACAGCGAGTCACGCCCGTGGGAGGCGGCTGCATTCATGCTGCGAGACGCATGGATTTGGATGATGGTCGCACCTTGTTTGTAAAATCAGGTGCAGGCCATCTTGCGAAACTCCTGCAAGCTGAAGCCCATGGTCTGAAGCTCCTCTCCCCTCACATCCGGGTGCCAAGATTGATCGATCAGCGACAATTGCCGGACCATGGGTATTGGATCGCATTGGAGTGGCTCGATCTAACCATCGAATCCAGAGCTTCAAAGCGCGATCTCGGAGAACAACTCAGGCAGCTGCACGCGGTTACTTCGGATGAATATGGTTTGGCTGAAAACAATTTCATCGGCACGACTCCCCAAGACAACACCCGCTCAAAAGATTGGACCGAATTCTTCATCGAGCATCGCATCAAGCCCCAATGGCGTCTCGCAGCCGCCGCAGGATTTTTTCAGTTCGATCGGTTGGGTAGGATCATCACTGCCATTCGAGATCGGCTCGAAGCTCATTCCCCTCTCCCGGCGCTGCTGCACGGCGATCTTTGGTCCGGCAATTTTGGATCTTTGACTGATGGTTCCGCCGTGGTGTTTGATCCCGCCCCGTATTTCGGCGATCCGGAAACCGACTTGGCGATGATGGAACTTTTTGGTCCACCGCTCGATCCGGATTTCCTCCAAGGTTATGGAGATCCAGCCGTCGGGAGAGATCAGCGCAAACCGATTTATGACCTCTACCACGCCCTCAATCATGTGAATCTTTTCGGGTCAGGATATCAATCCATGGTCGAGCGTTGCCTCCATCGGTTAGGCTGCTAGGTTTTTGTTAGAACCATTGAGTTCAATCGCTACTCCGGCTCATGATCGGATTTTTCAGGATGATCCTGCGTGGATTCATGAGTGGAAGGCTCCGGCATCGGAGTGAATTCTCCGATCGGAATCTGCGGGCCAGCCGGGCGCTGCGGACCGGGATGTTTTGACTTCCCGGCATTCTGCCGTGAGCCAGGTTTGGCGCGAGTCAGCAGCTCAAACGGGAAGTAGGTCAGCTTCCGAAGTCCGGCAACGTTCGAGACGTGAGCCATGGCTCGCCGGGTTTCGTTGAACAAGACCGGCAACCGAAGCGGGGCTTCCGTTTTTGAAACCTCACGAACATAGGCAAGGCGATGAATCGAATAGAATCCGACAATCACCGCTGCTAGAAAAACGAAGTCCAGGCCCTGCAGATTGATCGCAGGAATTTCTTTCGGTACGATTTTATCAACAGCCGCGGTATAAGATAGGTCGATGGTTACCTGAACATCCGCCATTCGATCCGCCATGTAACCACCCACCAACGGTCCGATCGTTGCTGCGATTCCAGCGACCACGGCATTCGCTGCGAGAAACGAAGTCGCCTTGCCGCGTGGCGCACTGATCATCGCGAGATTCCCCGCACAGAGGTTCACCCCTGCGGTGGAAATTCCCGAAAGGACGTGAATGATGATGAGCAGCGGCAACGTGCCCGCATGCTTCTCCGGCATCGTCGTGAATGGCCAGAGCAACAAACTGAGGAAGAACAATTGCCCGGCAACGATCAGTGCCGCTCGATTGCTCCAACGATCCGCGATCGTCCCCCAGATTTTGAAGAAAAACACGTTCACCAACTGGCTCGCCACCGCGAGGAAAATCACGGTCGAGATGGGCATCTCCAACCGCCGCAGCATGTACACGCCAAAGAATGCGGCGGCCATATTGATCGCAAAGTTCCATGGTCCCATGAACCGCAATAGCCGCAGAAAATCCTTTGATTTGAACGGCTCGGCCAGCATCCGAAATGGCGAAACTTTTTCCTGAGGTGGCGGTGGCGGTTCAGGCACACGTCCGAGGAAGATCACGCCGATGAGACCGGCCAAACCACCAATTCCAAGCATGGCGCTGTACGGAATGATATTGCTCCCTGTCCATGCACGCAGGGGCTCGACGCCGAAACTCGCCACCAACGTGAGCAATGCCCCAACGAGCGTGATAACTGCGAAGCGATGGCTGAAGAAAATTCCGTATCGCGCCTCCGGGATCAAATCACGCATCCACGAGTTATAAGAGCATCCGGCGATGGAGCTGACTCCGAAGTACCAGAAAAGCAGTAGAACCAATGCCGTCACCTGCCAGGCCGGAGGAACAATCCAAGGAAGAATCGGAATCACCATCCAAACCAAGCGCCCGAGAATCACCGGAAGAACCACCAAGGCCTTGCGTCCGCCGGTTTTCTCAACAAGGAAAATAGCCGGTATTTGCAGCAACTGGCAAAGTGGCATGATCGCAGCAAATGAGCCGACCACGAAGTTCGACGCACCCAGTTCCAGTGCGAAGGCAACCAGAAACGCGCCCCCGGTGAGCACGCCCATCGCCTGCGAGCAAATGCCGTCGTAGACGAGATTCTTGAGACCGCGCTCCAATTGCGGCTCATCAATTTCGTTTTGGTGTCGGAACCATGCCATGGTGAAAACGATGCAGCCAACATACCAGTCGGCTCAATTCATGGATTTCGATCAGTTTGTCACATGATTCGATGCATGCATCTGTTTTTTTGTTAGATCCCCGCCATCCGGGATTTTTGAGGACATTTGAGTGACCTAATCGCTTGCCCCTCGTGGCCAGCCATGGCACCCGGGGGTGGTATGAATTTTTCGAAGACCCTAGTGATCGCGCTAATGCCGACAACCGGAACGATTTTGGCGAAAGACGCCCAGGTTTCACCAGCCCCAGAAATCGCCAAGTCTTCAAGCCAATCACCATGGGAAATCACGGGAGCTGCAGGACTTGCGGTTAGCGATGGAAATTCCGATTCGGTAGCTTGCTCGTTGCAACTTTTGGCTTCTTACCAAAAGGACAAAAACGAAGCCTACCTTGGTGTTGATTACTTTTACGCTGAAAGCGAAGACGTCACCAGCACGGACAGCCTGAAACTTTTCGGCCAGTATAACCGGGATATCGGCGACCGATGGTATGTCGGTGGTTACGGTTCATATTTCCGCGACAACGCATCCGCCCTGGATTATCGCACGGATGTCAGCGCGCTGTTGGGATACCACATCCTAAAGTCTAACAAGACCACTTTATCGTTCGAAGCAGGCCCTGGCTACGCTTGGGAAAGTCGCGACGCCGAAAGCGATTCCTTTCCCACCTTGCGACTGGCGGAACGCTTTGAATATCGATTCTCAGCAACCTCGAAACTCTGGCAATCGCTCGGCTGGACGCCGCGCACCGACGATCCATCCGACTCGATCATCGAGCTCGAAGCCGGCATCGAAACTCGCATCACGCGCAAGGTTTCACTGCGGACGTTCGTGCGGCATCGGGTGGACGACACACCGGGTGATGGCAATGGAAAATCAGACACCTCGCTGCTACTGGGTCTGGCCTATGATTTCAACGGGTTGCCGGATCCAAGTGCAGGCTCGGAAGCTCGACGCAGTTTGATGCCCGGCACCACCAGCTCTGCAGCGAAGAAGGATGGTTGGAAAACCACCGCCGCTTTGGGACTTTCCGCAAACCGTGGGAATGCGGAAAAAACCGGCCTGACCTTCGATTGGAACACCGCCTACATCAGCAGTGAGCGGGAGTTCTTTTTCGATCTTGGATACAATTACGGCGAGAACGACGGCGAAACCGCCAATGATCGGTTGATATCCCGTGTTCAGGAGAATCGCTATCTCAGCGACCGATTTTTCATCGGCAGCGGCGTTTCATTTCTTCGCGATGAGCCGGCGGAAATCGCGTATCGGGTCGCGCCATCCGTGGTTGCAGGGTACTCGTTCATCAAAACCGATCGCACCAAATTATCATTCGAAGCCGGTCCATCATACACGTTTGAAAAGACCGGCGAAGACACAGACAACTTCGCCTCCGCCGTTGCTGCCCAGCGATTCAGCCACACGTTCAACGAACGCTTCGCGCTGAAGCAATCAGTCACTGCAACCTCCGAGTTGGAGAATTTGGAAAACTTCAACGCGATCGCTGCGATCTCGTTAGATACGACTCTTAGCGATCGGCTGATCTGGCGCATCGGCGCGAACTACGGCTATGAAAATATTCCAGCAGATGGCCGTGAGCATCACGACGCGCAATTGACCAGCTCGATCGCGGTGAGGTTCTGAATTTCAACCCATCACAGACCGGCAGATTTTTTCAGTGAACTGATCATTGTCTGCGATTCCTCCAGCAAGGCAGGCAGATCCACCTTCGCCAGACGGCCGCCTTGCTTGTGGATCTTGCCATCGATCATCACGAAATCGACGGACGCCGGATTCGCGGAATGAGTGAGCATGAACTCAGCGGAACCAACTGGTGAAGTGTTGAGGCGATCGGTGCGGACGGCGATCAGATCGGCGCGCTTGCCGACTTCAAGCGATCCGGTTTGCTCGCCCAGCTGCAATCCCCTCGCCCCGCCGATGGTAGCCCAGGAAACAACCTTCGATAACGAAATGGGCAACATTTGGGTCGCCAATCCAGCTGCAAGATCGGCGGTGATTTTCATGACCTCAAACATATCCGCGCGCCCGGCCAGCACCATGTTGTCGACAGAAAGCCCGAGCTCCACACCGGATTTGGCAATTTCCAGCAACGGCGGCAATCCGTAACCGACTTCAAGTTCAGTCCACGGGCTGATCGAAAGTGGCGACCCGGCATCCGCTATCAATTTGAAATCGTCGAGCTTCGCGTGAGTTGCGTGGACCAGTTGAATATCGGGACCTAACAAGCCGTTCTGGTGAAGTTTGCGGATGCTGCCATTTGCAGCTTTGGCAGCGGTCGAGGCAATGTGAGTGGTGAGTGGAAGTTTCATGGACCGTGCGGCCTCCCACTCGGCGCGCCAGACTTTTTCCTCGCAGCGATCCGGCCCACGAACGCAAAGGCCGAGGTGAATGAGCGGGTTGTCCAGCTCAGCAAGCCGCTTCTGTGTGGCAGCCAGCGAATCGACATCCATCACCTCGTCTTCAGCAATGTCCTGAGGATAGCCGTAGGAGAACCGGCCGCGCACGCCAGATGCGAGTTGAGCTTCCAATTCCGCATCGGCAAATTCGCGGGCCCGCACATTGTGTGCCCAGTTGTTCACGGTGGTGATCCCGGAATTCACCGCCTCCGCGAGCGCCAAACGCACCCCCACTCCGCTGGCTTCCGCCGTCCATGTCTTGGCCAAGGCTTTCTGGGTTGCGAAGAAATCACCCTTTGCACTGCTCTGAATCCCGCGTGCGATGGTATTCCACATGTGCCAATGAGTGTCGACAAAACCGGGCATCACCAGGGTTCCACTGAGATCGATTCGACTCACCCCCGGTGCCTCAATCGAAGCAGCGATGGCGAAAATGGCGCCGTCTTTCACATGGATATCCACCTTTGAGCCGTCGAGTTCATTTCCCGCTTGGGACAAAAGCGTGGCTCCACTGAGGACATATTCTTCGGATTTGGCGGATGCTTTCTCCGCCCCGAAAAGACGGCCGGCACCCAGTGCCACTCCGGCGGAAAGACTGCTGACGATGAATCCGCGCCGATGAACGGTATTTTGATAGTTGGGCAATTCCGAAATGCGATGCTCTTCCATGGTCCGACTTAGCGCGGATTCCAGTCCAATCAAGGATTTCCAGGCATCGACCGGTTGCAATCGTTGCAACAAAATGCAAAATCACAGCATGGGAGTTCGCCGATTGATGATTTTGTGGCTGTTTCTTGCAGTTATTGTCTCCGCACAAGAAACCCAGCCGCCGGTTCAACCCATTGAAAATACGGCTCAAAAGCCAGCATCTGCGACGGTCGAGAGAAGTTTAAGTTCGTTGAAAACTGTCATTGGACCACTTTCCGACGCAGTCCAGGAAGTTGAGAAATTGCGCGGTGATTGGGCGCGGGCCAGCTCGGAAGAGGAAAAACAGAGCATCCAAACTCAGATCGACGCGGCGATGACGCGTGTCGCCTCGTTGCGCAGCAATTTCCGGGGAATTCTCGGTGGTGCTGAAGCCGCTGAATACGAAGGCTCGAAAGTCGCGGATACCAATCTGCAGGAGCAGGTAACAGAGTTGTTAGATCCGTTGTTAGGTGAGCTGCGCGAAGCGACATCGAAGCCAAGGGAAATGGATGAACTTCGAAAATCGCTCAAAATGTGGCAGGAGCGGAAGAAAAAATCATCCGATATCGTCGATCGGATCGATCAAATTTTGGCGATCAACCAAGATCAGGATTTGATTCCGGAAGTCACATCAGCCCGGCAATTGTGGGCTGATCGGATGGCTGAGGCCGCAGGACAAATCGAGGTGATCCAGGTGCAAATCGAGGATCGTGAAAGTCATCAGGAACCGATATGGACCACGGTTTCGCGCTTGTTCAGCAATTTCTTCAAAAGCCGAGGCATGAATCTGCTTTTGGCGTTGCTGGTAGCGGCAGTCGGCTTTTTTGGCACACGCCGCATCTACCGCCTGATTCGTCGCTACAGCCCCGGATTGAGATCTGGGAAAGGCAGCCTGTTTAGCAGAATCTCAGACATCGTAGCCATGGTGCTAGCAGTGCTCATCGCGGTAATTGGTGTGCTTCTGGTATTTTACAGTCGTGGTGATTGGCTACTTCTAACACTAACAGTCGTGGCACTATTCGGCATTGCCTGGGCTGGAAAAACCGCACTGCCGCCGTATCTTGAACAAGTCCGCCTGTTGCTCAATCTCGGCCCCGTCCGCGAAGGCGAACGGCTGATCTATCAGGGATTACCCTGGAAGGTCGCCGCACTCGGGTTCTACAGCCGCTTGGTGAATCCGAATCTGCAAGGTGGCACGTTACGCGTGCCGATCCGCGAGTTGATGGGGATGATCTCGCGCAAGCAAGATCCCAAGGAGCCGTGGTTTCCTTCCGAGGTCGACGATTGGGTGGTTCTATCCAATGATATTTTTGGGAAAATCATCAGCCAGTCACCGGAATACATCGTCATCCTGCGCCTTGGAGGAAGTCTAACAACCTTGCCCACGAACGAGTATCTAGAATCGAATCCTCAGAATCTTTCGCATGGATTCCGCGTATCCTGCACCTTCGGCGTCGACTACCAGCACCAGGCTGAAGCCACTACCACCATTCCCAAGATCCTGTTGCGCGCGTTAACTACGACACTCATCGGAGAATTCAGCCGGGAGAAAGTGCGCTCCATCAAGGTGGAGTTCGAAAACGCTGCCGCATCCTCGTTGGATTATCGAATCTTGGTGGACTTCGATGGCGAAATGGCCCAGCGCTACAATGCGCTGCCGCGCCGTATCCAGCACATTTGCGTGGACACGGCGAACGCTGAAAACTGGGTCATACCATTCGCACAAATCACCGTGCATCAGGCGGCGGTCGCTGCCGATTTAGAAAAAACAGCGACCCTTGAAGGCGAACCGGAATGAGGCGCTTTCAGGGACTTTTGGTCGTCGCACCCAAGACCAAATCACGCGCTTCGAGCTCCTCGGTCCATTCAAGTGGCAAGCTGTCGATGATTTCGGCTGCGCCATAAATCATCCCCAACATCATGCCACGAGCCGCGCTATCACCCCCTGCGCGTGCATTTTCGACCATTGCAACAAATGGATCTGCGGGATGCCGAAGCAGCAAGTGGCACACTCCGGGAAACGCACCATCCACACGGCAACTCAATTTGTGATCCGCTAAAGCTTGGAGATCGGTCCGCGATGAATCGGCGGATTCTCTTGCGGAGCCAAGCCAGCGTCCAATTGAACTGGTGCCGAACAAGGCGCCCACCGAATCGATTGATTCAGGAATGGTGCGCCCTGACTGAATCTCAAGGATCACCTTTGCAAAAAATTCGGCAGCTCCGATCACATCGGGATCATTGTGGGTAAAAGCAGTTACTTTTCGGCAGGCTGCAAGTAGCGCATCATCGTCCGGCCATTCTAACGAAAAGAGCGGAGCAATCAGTGCTGCCCCGCCGAGATCATGGGAATGCGATCCCGCACTTTCCGCGGGTAAACCGAAGTGAAGGTTTTTCAGGGTTTCCTTCGTTGCCCCATCGCGATAACTAACCGTTGCCGGATCGTCCCAAAACTTTTGCCATACCCGCGCGTAGCCATCCAGATCGAATGACTTCGCTTTCATGAGATACATGAACAATAGAACGGCCTGATCCCCATAGTGGGTCTGATTCCCGGCGTGTTTGCCAGGATGGTATTCAGTGATCGGATTGTGGAATTGTTCCGGATTGGGTATTTTTTGAACAATCTCCTGTGGGTCATAAACCCAGTGAGGGCCGAGGCAAATCGCATCTCCCAGCAAGGAGCCAATCAGAATCGAGTTCGCTGACATATGCCCAAAATACACCCAATCCGGCTTCGTAAATAAGAAAATATCCCGGCCTCTGGTTGCCACAATCATTCTTCAGCCTGATAGGCGAAGCGATAGAACTGCGAGGTTCCTGATTGAACAGTCGGAGTCATCACATCCAGCCAGCCATCCGCAGAAGCGGTAACACGCGTCGACTCCCAATGTTCGAGATCGCTCGAAGTCTGGAACAGGTAACTCACATTTGGCACCGCTGGCGAATGAATCGTCACCATCATCTGATCATCGACTGTGGAAAAATCCATGGTCGTGCCGTGGTTTGGCAAGACGAGCAATTCCAGCGATCCATCTTCCGCGAACGGCGTTGCATATCGCTCATCGGTATAAACCGCGTTGCCTGTTAGAGTTTCCAGAAACGAGGCGAGGTTTGCCTTTTGTTGTTCAGTCAGGCCAAGTTGCTGCGTTGCTCCACCCGCGCGAAGAAGCCTTGTGTCCAATCCGGTGACATTTTCAGGAATCGAATCATAGTGATTGATGACGGCCAGTATGGTCGTGAGCGAGGCATCATGCATGAATCCGCCGTGTGGGCTTCCATTGCGATCCACCAGATTTCGCAGACTCGGCGCACGTGTATTCGTGAAATCACTCACACCCGAAAACGAGCTTACGATGCCATTGTTGCCGCTCGCCGGATCGATCGAAAACTCCGGCGGCTGATGGCACCCCGCGCACCCCGCACCACCCAGATTGGGCGGATTGAGGAAGATCTGCTTTCCTGCATTTTCATTGGCGGTGAAATTTGGAAATGGCTGCCCGTCATTGGCAACCTGACTACGTCCTTCATCGTAGCGGCTATCGAATGATTGGATACTGCGAACAAATTGCGCCAGTGACTTGCCCACCCTTTCTTCCGTAATCTGCGGATCGCCGTACACTCCTTGGAACAGAACCTGGTATTCTTCGTAGCCAGACAATTTCTCGATCAAATCTGAGAAATCCCCATCACCCTCTGTCCCGCTGAAGCCCATCTCTTTGTGGTCTTGGATCGGCTGTGTCGCCTGATCCTCCGCGCTATCAGCACGCTCATCCCAGAAAAACCGTGATTCATCCGAGAAACGCGCATTGATCAATCTCATGGAATGCCGGCCGGTCGTACCCGCCACACCCACACTTGCCACAGATGGATCACCAAACGCGTGTTCCTGTTGATGGCATGACGAGCAAGAAACCGCATTATTCGCCGAGAGACGCTTGTCGTAAAACATGACTCTTCCGAGGGTCGCCCCTAAATCTGTGATCGAATTATCGGCCGGGGTGTTATCTTTGGTGATATAATCAGGAATGGGCTGGTTGGCATAATTGGCCGGAGCGGTCAAATCAAGCACCCCGTCCTGGGAAAATGCCGAAGCTACAAGAGCGGCAAGAAGCGGGATTATGGGTTTTACTTTCATAACGCCTCAAGGTCTAACACCACCACCTGAAACGAAGATGAATCCACGACCCTTTGTTATATCTTTTTTATTCATCTTCCATTCAGGTTCATTTTGATATGAAATTCGCGAGATGAAGTTGCTGGTCGTGGAAGATAACGAACGCTTGCTTAAGAGCCTGGCAGATTACCTGCAGGACGAAGGCTTCGTGGTCAGCTGCGCTGCGGATGGAGAAGATGGCCTACACAAAGCAACCAACTGGGAGTATGACCTCATCATTCTAGATGTGATGTTGCCGGTTACCGATGGTTGGACGATCTTGCAACACCTTCGTCAATCAGGCAGCTCAACCCCGGTCATCATGTTGACCGCAAAAGATCAATTGGCGGATCGACTGCGCGGACTGAACGGGGGCGCAGATGATTATCTGATCAAACCATTCGAAATGGAAGAACTCGTCGCCCGTGTCCGCGCAGCGCTGCGGAGAGCGGCTGGCAGCCCATCACCGTTGCGAACTTTCGGCGACGTTTCGTTAGACACGACCAATCGCATCGCTTCGCTCGGAGGAATCCCGGTGGATCTATCAGCCCGCGAATTTGCGCTCCTCGAAATTTTAGCCTCCAAACACGGCAATATCGTATCCCGTGATTACCTCTACGAAAGATTATTCGATGATGAGGATGAATCACTTTCCAACATGTTGGATGTTTATATTTATCGACTCCGCAGCAAACTCGGAAAACACAAAATCCAAACCCGGCGCGGTCTTGGTTATATCTTCCAATCATGAAGTTTTCGAGCCACATCGCAGCCATCACGCAAAGCATCAAATGGCGGGTATTTTTCTATTACACGCTGCTTCATCTACTGGTCATCAGCCTTCTGATTGCCGGATTCCACACTTATGAAAAACAAAGCCGGATCCGTTCACGCACTTCAGAAATGCAGGAACTGGCGATGCGCTACATGCCGCTCTTTTTTGCACCAGGCCACCAGGGCCCGCCCAATGGAAGAGGCCCCGCCCCTCCTCCGCCGCCGCGTATCGACACCCGCCAGCTGAAGGAGGATGTCGAAAGCATGGAGCACAACGGATTTTTCCTCGCTGCAATCGACCATGATGCCGTTGTAAAATTCCGCTCCCCCACATGGCCAACCTCGTTGAATGCGCCCCCCATTCCTGAGGGCAAGCCATCCTCCATCACCGAGATGCCCGGATGGATTCTCTACAGCCACCAAACGGCCCAACAGGATCGTGTAATCATCGGAACCAGCTCCGTAGCTCTTGAACAAGAAGTGCGGCATCTTACTGTTGTAGCAGGAGCCATCGGCGCCGCGATTACGGTCATCACCTCGTTGGTTGGAATGCTGATTCTACGGTTTTCGCTCAAACCGATCTCCATGATCAGCGAGTCCGCTACCCGAATTGCCGAAGGCGATTTCAGCGAGCGGATCGATACCGGAAGCCAGCGATCAGAGCTTGGTCAACTCGCCGTTGTTCTCAACAAAACCTTCTCGCGGTTAGAGGCTGCAGTCCAGCGTCAGGTCCAATTCACGGCCGATGCATCACACGAACTACGCACTCCGGTCGCAGCCATTTTGGCAGACTGTCAGTATTCCCTCAAACGCGAACGCCCACCGGAGCGGTATCTCGAAACCATCGAGGTTTGCCATGAATCAGCCCAACACATGAAGAGCCTGATCGAATCACTCGGAGCCTTGGCTGCATTCGACTCAAAAGACGCATTGCTCAATCCAACACCGATTCAGTTAGAAGATGTGCTGCTGCAGGCAAGGCAGATTACCGAGCCCCTGGCTGCTTTGCGGAGCATTGCGTTAGAAGTGGATCTGCAGCCAGTGCAATTGATCGCCGATGAGCGGCAACTCAGTCAGGCAGTGATCAATCTTCTGGCAAATGCCGTCCGATTCAATCGACCAAACGGGACAGTCAGCTTGAAATGTTGGACAGAACCAACCATGGCCTGCATCGAGGTCGCCGATACAGGCATTGGAGTCCCTCATGAACTGCAGGATCACATTTTCGAACGCTTTTTCCGGGTTGATCCTTCACGCAGCAACAAAAGTGGTGGCAGTGGCCTGGGGCTGGCCATCACCCGAACCATTGTGGAGGCGCATGGTGGAAACATCCATCTCACGAGCGAGCTGGGAAAAGGCAGCCGGTTTGTAATCCGCATCCCACTTCGTCCGGTTCTGTTAGATTGAGCTGATGGGAATCGCGGTCGATTTTTCCAATTGGTCCCAAACCCTAGAACGGGTAGAGGTAGTGATCCGCAACAATATTTGCGCTCATTCATCATGACACACGCCATCGTATTTCTCCTCCTTGGCCTTGTGCTGCTTGTCATCAGTGCGGAAAGCTTGGTCCGCGGTGCATCGCGGCTGGCAGCAGCATTTGGAATTTCTCCACTGGTCGTGGGCCTGACCGTGGTTGCTTTTGGAACCAGCGCGCCAGAATTGGCGGTCAGCACGGTGGCAACTTTCAGTGGCCAAGCGGATATCGGCCTGGGAAACATCGTCGGCAGCAATATTTTCAATGTGCTGGTGATCCTCGGTCTTTCCGCGGTCATCACGCCATTGGTCGTCGCGAAACAATTGGTCCGCCTTGATGTCCCCGTGATGATCGGCCTTTCCATCCTGATGTGGATCATGGGGCTGGATCAACAAATCAGCCGGGTGGATGGCGTGATTCTATTCGTCATCGCGATTTTCTACGTCACCTACTTGATTCGGATCAGTCGCCGCAAACCCGTTCTGGAAGCCGAATACGCAGGTGAATTCAGTGCATCGAAAAAAGAGAAATCCTCATGGTTCAAAAACATCGTGATGGTTTGCATCGGCATCGGCGGCATGATTCTCGGCTCCAAATGGCTGGTCGATAGCGCCGTCTTGATCGCGCGCCAATTCGGCGTATCCGAGCTGGTGATTGGCCTCACGATCATCTCGCTAGGCACCTCGCTCCCTGAAGTCGCAACCTCGTTGATCGCTGCATTCCGGGGAGAAAAAGACATCGCCGTGGGAAATGTCATCGGCAGCAATATCTTCAACATCGTCTCCGTCCTCGGCATCTCTGCGGCGGTTTCGCCAAAAGGAATACCGGTCCCACTCGCAGCCCTGCACTTTGACATTCCCATCATGGTTGGAATTGCGGCAGTCTGCCTCCCACTCTTCTATGCCCGTTATCGAGTTAGCCGGCTAAATGGCATTTTCTTCATCGCCATCTACGCAGCCTATCTAACCGATCTCTTAATGAGCGCCACGGGGAGCGCCCATCTATCAGCCTTTCGGCATATCATGCTCTACTATGCCTTACCCTTCGCAGCGATCTCCCTCTTCGTCTCCGTTTGGCTCGGGCGTCGTAGTCTTAGGGCAGCTTGATGGCTGCACACTTACGATGAGTGCAATTCGCAATCATCAATCGCAAAATATCTCATGAAAATTGTAGTTGCGAATTAGGAACCCTGATAACTGCAAGGATTTCCCGTCTCAAAAGGAATGGCATCACGATTGCGAAAGGGAAAGGAGTCGAGACGATTCAGTTTCGATTTTACCCCATGAAATTATGATCACACTCGTTATTACATTTGCCATTCTTGCGTTGATTGCTGCTATTTTTGGCTTTGGTGGAGTCGCCAGTGAGTTCGCAGGTATTGCCAAAATTCTATTGTTGGTATTCATCGTTCTCGCAATCATCTCCTACTTCTTCCACTAAGAAATTATACCGGCAGGACTATGAAATCGTCAAAAATTTCATCGTTATCCCTCATCGGTTTAGGACTGATTCTCCCTGCAATCGCCGCCCGAGCTGCTCGCTCGGCGGCGGGTGCGGGATATCATGCAGTCACCCACATGGACCCGCCGAAAAACCCTGCTCACCCTGATGTTGCCTGGAAAGATGCCATCGTATGGACATTGGTTTCCGGCATGATTGGAGGACTCACCCGATTGGTTGTTAGAAGATCCATGGCAGGCTCTCCTGTTCCGGCTGAAGGCTATGATTTGGAGAAAAAAGCGGATCGCTTGGTTTGATCCATCGATTATGCAGCCTCAACTTGTGACGCTGCCCGATCGACAAGATTAACCAATATCTCCTTCCGATCAAACCGCAGCGCGAAGGCTCGGGCTTTCGCAGAAAGATCAGCGCGTTGCTGGTCGCTCATCTGTGCCACCTGATTGAGGCAAGACTGCAACCCTTCCACATCGCCCGGCTCATGTTCCAGGCAATGGCCGCCACTTGCTTCCGGGATTCCTCCAGTCCGCGTGGTGATCACTGGACCTAATCCGCCAGCCAGCATTTTTTCAGCCACGGCGATTCCAAAGGTTTCGACAAACTCAGTCCTTGGCTTGCTGGGCAAACACCAAGCATAGCACGCATGCATCAGTGCTCCTTTTTCTGCGTCACTCACATCATCCAGAACCAGCACATCCGGCATATCTGAGGCCAATTCACGGATGAGTGCTTTGGATGGTCCGTTGCCACAAATGATCAATTTCTTTGCCCCACGGAGACGACAATTTCTCCATGCAGCCAGCAAATCATCGACCCCTTTGGCTGGGGCGATCCGTGATAAGAACATCACATATCCATCCCGCTCCAGCCCACGGTTTTTCAAAACCTCGTCGACTCGATCAGGCTGTTTTTCGATTTCCAAATAGGCTGCCGTATCGATAGCCGGATAGCTGATGCCGACCCGCTGCTCCAGCTGACCCGTGAAAAGAGTCCCGAGATGCGAATCAACCTCCCGCCCAGCAGCGATGATGAGATCTTTGGTAAACCGACTGACCGCGACCGGCAGGTCATGCTCAAGGTAGTTGGACAGCAAAATCTGTGCAGCACCCAGACGCCCTTCAGCCAGGGCATTTCCCACCACATTGGTGATGTCAGAACCCACTGCCTCCCCCACGGTGTAAACCGATGAACTGCACCCGGACAGGCGAAAGCTGTTCACTGCCTGCATCACCATTTGGCCATGAGGAACCAAATAGAGATCCATCAGCATCGTTTCTCCGGGCAGGCGATGAAGCAAATCGACCAAGTGCCCGCCGATTCCCAAGCCCAATCGGCCATCCAACACCTTGTAATCCCCTAGCGGATCAGGCCTATCAACAGTGATACCCGGCGAATACGGGCTGATCGTTTCGAGCGGTTTCAGCGGCAAAGAGCTCTCTTCCAGAGTTGAAATCGGGTAGCTTACGATGTGCACATTCTCCATGCCGAGCGCCAGTGCCGCCTCGGCAAGATTGCGGGCCTCCGTAGAGTGGCCACAAATAATCGGATCGGCGCGAACGAGAAAGACTGCGTTTTGGATCGGAAGCTGTCGATTTGAGTAAGGCATAAGCTGCGGGGTAAAAATTTCGATTTCCGCAGGGTGGCAGATTCCGTGCCGTCAGGAAAAGAAGCTGGGAGGGCGCTCCTTCATTCCAAACTCCGATGGCTCCGGCCCCATGGTTAAATGGAGACATCCACCTCCACACAACTCACCTATTTTCAGCCAACTGCGACCAATCTCATCACCATTCAGCACTGCCTTCTGGATAAACACATTTTCGCGGGAATTTCCCTCCACCAAGATGGTAAACTCGCCATCCGGCAGCTGGATTTTGGCCGCGTCGAAGAGCGGACTACCAATCAACATCAGCGGTTGCCCGCAGACTGGAAAGAGCCCGATGGCATTCCACACATACCAAGACGAAAGTCCACCGGAGTCCTCATTTCCGGGCAATCCTCCGGGGCCGATGGTAAATTGGTGGTCCATCACCCTTCGGACGATGCGCGCCGTGCGATCGTGGCGCCCGGCATAAAGATAGGCAAACGGTGCCTCCATATCCGGCTCATTGTTCAACCCTTCAAAGCGGAAAATCCGCTCGCCGTGTCCTGGTTCCGCAAAGCCGAAAAACTTGTCCAGCAGTTGCACAAATCGACCTTCTCCCCCCGCAAGCTCGATGCGGGCACGCATGTCATGAAGCAGCCGGAACGAATAATTCCAGTTTTCGCCTTCATAATACGTGGAGTCTTCACGTAACAAACCGGTTGCCGGGTCGAAGGCATTCCGCCAATGCACGGATAATGCGGACGCCCTGTCGTGAATCACCTGATGGCCGACCGTTCGTGCCATCCGCGCCATGCAGAAATGGGCGTAGGCGATGTCGAGTGTATGGGACAAAGGATTTACGACATAACTTCTGCCATATTCGCCAAACCGGCTTTTTCGCCCCTTTCCACTTTGGCTGGTTTTCCAGAGCAATGACAGCACCCGATCCCAATCCGCCTGGATGCCACGAACCCGGGCATCCTCAAGAATGGCATGGCAAAGGCCAGTCGCCTGTTTGGTGAACCGATCCGGCACATTGTCCATGAGATAACTGATCGGAAAACCACCTTCACGTGCCGCCACTTCGCACAAGAATTCAACGAATCGCGCCCCGCGCTCCGGCCACAGAGTCATCAGTAACGGGAGTTGCGTCTTATACAAATCCCACAAGGTCGAGAGATCGAAGAAAAACGGCCCTGATTTCCCGGTGAATGGGTTTTCATCGGTGAACTCCGCCGGCTTCAGGGTCGCATGATACAGAGCGGTGGCAAAAACCTGCCGCTGTTCATCGGTGCCGCCTTCCACTTCGATTTTCGCAAGCGCCCCCTCCCATCTCTCTGCAGCATCACGAGCTGCCGAAACCAAACCACATCCCGGCATGGCATCATTCGCCCGCATCGATGACTGCACGGAAAAACCAAACGACAACTCCATTTGGCGGCCATTTCCGCCGGAAAATCCGAAACCAAACGTCGGGCGGTATTTCTGTTTCTCCAAAGTGAGCTCGTAGGTCTGGTCGTCGATTTGCTCCTCTTCCTCCCACAAAAATGCATGCCCTTCTCCGACGCATCGAAAATGCAGCGGAATGCCTTCCATCACCACATGTCCGGCAACGGATCCGTCTTCCAAGATGCGAAATTCCGCTGCCTGCGGATAGGTTCCCATGTCATCCACCAGCAATCCGCCTGCAGAGACATCGACCACCACGGTTGGCTCAATGGATTCCGGAAAATGATAGCGATGTACCGCTCCACGCTCCGTGGCGGTAACCTCAAACCCGATCCCATCGGCCTGAAATTGGCCGCCGTAATAGCCCGGCCATGCTTTTTCCTGAACCAATTCGCGGCGCATCAATCGCTCATCAAGCCCACCTTTTCCCAACGGTGTGGTTAGAAGGTAGTTGTAATACATGCGAATCCGCCCCGTTCCACTTTGCTGGAAATGGGCGATTCCAATCGCCTCGTTTTTTTCGAACATCACCGGTGGAGCACCGCCACTTAGTGACAAGCCATAGCGGCCATAGCCCGATACGTAAGCTCCCGAATAGGCACACGCCGAGACCATGCCAAACGGCAAGCAAGCGCCCGGGTGAGTATTTCCGATAGGCGGCTTCGCTCGCCACCAGGTCGCGGCAATCCCTTCGGGCTTTGGCAAATCGGCCGCTTCGCAACCAATGAACGGATCAACCCGAGAGTGATTCGGCAGGTCGTTGGGACGCTCAATCATGATTCAATTACTAGCTTCATCCTACAAGCAGCGAACGGACCAAATGATTCAAGATTGATGTAGCAATATGCACGAAGACTTTTACCTATGCATGGTTTGGTTGAAATTCCGAATTATATCAATTCCTACATCATACTGACTGTGTGCGAATTACAGATACTAACATTCCGGCACCGAATATGCGATTGGATCTCAACAACCTTCATCACCGCCATGTGATGCTTGTGTCAAACAAACCTCATCCCATTGATCTCATGAAAACTTCAATTCCCAATCACCGTTCCATTTGCCTATCTGCCGCCACCCTGGCATTAATTTTTTCCCTTGGAGCAAACGCTGAAACCGTATCGCCACCAGTCGTTGGCACCCCACCCGCTGAATGGCATAAATCGACACCCGCTTCTAACGAAAAGGAAACTCCTGCCATTCCCGAATCTGGCGTCAATAAGGCCCAAGCAATCGACATCAAGCCCGTTGATAAAGACGTGGAAAAAATCATGGAGAAAAGCGAAAAGCCAGCTCCGGAACTGACCATCACAGAAATCGTCAAAGGCTCGGAAGATTTCACCACGTTTGTTGCTGCCATCAAGGCCGCCGGAATGCAGGACACCTTGAAGGGTGACGGCCCCTTCACCGTTTTCGCCCCGACGAATGAGGCATTCGACGCGCTGCCAGAAGGAGTTTTGGAAACTCTGATGAATCCGGAAAACAAGGAAATGCTGAAGAGCTTGCTGTCCTATCACCTCCTTAACCAAAAACTGACCGCCGAGGACATCGTTCCAGGAGACTACAAAACAGCTGAAGGTGAGAATTTGATTTTCGCGGCAACCGATGATGGGTCGATCACGCTCCAGGGAGCCAAAGTCATTCGCACCGACATCATGGCCACCAATGGCGTGATCCATGTCGTCGATAAGGTGCTGGTTCCACCTACGATGACCATCGAGCCTGCAAAGGAAAATCCAGCATCGACGACTGCGGCAAAAACCGCAGAGCGCTAAAATCCCTCTAACAGAAACTCATATTCTAACAGCAGCCCTTCGAATACACAGAAGGGCTGCTGATGGGTTTGCAAGGATCGCGAATGATCATGACTCCCTTCCAACTCCTCAAGTCCGCTGCCAGCGAATGGATGTCCGATAAATCCATGCGACTGAGTGCAGCCTTGGCCTATTATTCGGTCTTCTCACTCGCCCCGTTATTGATCGTCGCCATCTCCATCGCTGGTGCGATTTTTGGTGAAGATGCGGCGCGTGGAGCGGTTCGGGATCAATTGACTGGTGCCATTGGCGATGACGCAGCCACTGCGGTTCAGGAAATGATCAGCGGCGCTCATAAAAGCGGCAACAACGCGATCATGGCGGTTGTGGGAGTCTTGGTTTTATTGGTCAGCGCCTCCGGGGTATTCGCTCAACTCAAAGATGCCATGAACACGGTGTGGCAAATTGAGGTGAAGCCGGGTCGCGGCATATTAGCCATCGCGAAAGATCGAATCCTTTCCCTAACCATGGTCTTGGTGATCGGCTTCCTGTTGTTAATTTCATTGTTACTCTCAGCCGCTGTAGCTGCGACCACCGATTATTTGGCGGCAATTCTGCCCATCCCCGGGTTCCTCTGGCTCTTGGTGAGCTTCCTCATCTCCATCTCGGTGATCACGTTGCTTTTCGCGATGATTTTCAAAATTCTTCCTGATGCGACGGTGAAGTGGGAAGATGTCTGGATCGGCGCATTTCTAACAGCTTGTCTATTTTCAATCGGCAAACTCCTGCTCGCGCTTTACCTCGGTCGGCAAGAGGCCGCGTCAACTTATGGAGCCGCTGGCGCATTGATCCTGATCCTGAGTTGGGTATATTACTCCTCCAACATCCTGCTTTTCGGCGCAGAATTCACCCAAGTTTATGCACGCTCCAAAGGGCGACGCATCGAACCCAAACCCGGTGCGGTCCGCGTCGGCTCGGCATGATTTTCTTTAATCCCTTATCCAACCCAAACCTCCCATGATCAAACAACTGACCGAACCATCTAACGATTTCGCTCCTGTTAGTGCCCCTTCAACTGAATCCGACATCACCCTCGCGCTGAAGCTCGCAGCCCGTGAGAAGGCCGCGGAGGCTCAGGAATTAGCAGCTGCAAAAGCCCAGGAACTCAAGGCATTTGCCGCAGTCAAACTCCAGCAAGCCAAGCTGCGTGCGGAATATGATACACGCAATCATCCGGGCCGGAATCTCATGGTTGCATTTGCGATCGGCTTTGGCCTTGGACTGATTTATCGCAAGTAAATCCCCAGTCATGGCGTTTCTGCGTTTACAGAATTTTCCAATCAGGCATGCTTTTAGCTTCCCCTGATTCCTTTACCCCCAAACCCTTGGAAAATCATGGCTACGCTGGAAACGACCGTCGACGGTCTGAAATTCAAGAACCCGTTCGTGATCGGCTCCGGGCCACCCGGAACCAACGTCAAGGTCATCAAGCGCGCCTTCAAGGAAGGCTGGGGTGGAGTCATTGCGAAAACCGTCAGCCTTGATCCATCGAAGGTCGTCAATGTTGGGCCACGCTATGCCAAGCTCTATGCAGCCGATCAAAAAGAAGTCATCGGTTGGGAAAACATTGAACTGATCAGCGATCGAAAATTCGAAACCTGGCTTGATGAATTCAAGGAAGCCAAAGACGAATATCCCGAGGGCATGCTGATCGCCTCCGTGATGGAGGAATATCGCAAGGACGCATGGTGCGAAATCATCGAACGCTGCCAGGATGCCGGGGTCGATGCCTTCGAGTTGAATTTTTCCTGCCCGCACGGCTTGCCCGAACGAAAAATGGGCGCTGCCATGGGCCAGGATCCGGCAATTCTTGAAGAAGTTTGTGGTTGGGTCATGGACGTCGCCAAGATCCCGGTTTGGGCCAAGATGACCCCGAATGTGACCCACATTGAGGAGCCGACGGCAGCCGCTCTGAAATCCGGTTGCCAAGGAGTTTCCGCTATCAACACGATCCGCAGTGTGATGGGCGTCAATTTGGAAACGCTGCGCCCGGAACCTACCGTTGAAGGTTATACCACTCCCGGCGGCTATTCATCCAAAGCGGTGAAACCGATCGCACTTCGGATGGTGATGGAGATCGCGCAGCTCATCAAAAAAGAATTTCCCGGCCGATCATTATCGGGATTGGGAGGCATCGAAACAGGAGCCGATGCAGCTCAATTCATCCTGCTTGGCAGCAATACCGTTCAGGTATGCACTGGCGTGATGAAGTTCGGCTACGGCATGGCAAAAGACCTTTGCGAAGGGCTTCTGGAATTCATGGAGAGCAAAAAATTTGAGACTCTCGATGATTTCCGTGGACTCAGCCTTCCCTACTTCACCACCCACGCAGAGTTGGTCCGGATGCAAACCGAACGTAAAGCCGAACAAGCTGCTGCCAAGGAGCGGGCCGCCATGGTTAAAAATGATGCAGAATGGGATGGCGACGATTTCGTCCAGCAATCCGATGCTCTATCGCGTTAGGCAGTTCATTCGACTCTGAATAACTATTTTGCTTCATCGAATTTAATCGCATCTACGATGCAATCTGACAGCATTCTGAAAAGTTCGATGAAAAATCCTGCCAGCACGTATCAAGAAGCATTCGATGCCGAGCGAAATAGCATTCGCATCTTGCTACAAACCCAAACTCCCATCGAAGTGGCACAAAGGTTGACCAAAAATGGTTGGCCATGGGAATGGGCGTGCGCGGCTGTAGAATGCATCGAACTACGCGAAAATCCAGCGAGCTTGCCCCATGGGTCCGCTGCCAATCAACGATACCGAGAAAAATTAGAGTTAAAGGCCAATCTCGGACTTGGTCTTTTAATCATCGGATTGCTATTTTCGCTGTTTACTCTTGTAGTAGCTTTCAACTTTGGCGGAACTGCTATTATTGCTTATGGAGCAGTCATTTGCGGTGCAGGCTTATGGCTCAATGTTCGTCCGAAACTCAAATTCTTCCCCAATCGTCGACTCCCTAAATACCAGCCACCAAGAGACCCTAAAGTCTACTCACCTGACAGCTATTAACTTATTGAGAGATCGGCTTCCTTGATTTGAGAGCTCGTCATGCGTTCGGTGCATCTTGATTAGTAGTAGCATCTTTGGGAATCACTTTCATTTCTATTATGGATTTCTCCAAGGCTTTAAGGGCGAAAGCCATTGTTGCAGCAATGCCAAAAAGGACCAGAAAAGCTATCCCTATCGGAACTGCCCATAGCTCCTTCGGATCCATGTTCAGCAGCACCATAAAGCACCACATCATTGAAAAGACGGCGAAGCCAAAAAGCATAAACGAAAACTTCTTCACCTCGCGAAAGTGAAGTGATTCAATGACGCTTTCAATCCATTACCGTTACTTCGCCTTTTTCTCCAGCATCTCTGCAATCCCATCCCACAATTTCAGCCGCGCTTCTAGAGCAGCGGCAGCTGCATTCGCCGCCTCATTTTGAAGTGCAGAATCATCGCCACATAGCAGCGCAACCATTTGTCGGCCCATCTCGCCGTGCTCGTCACCATCGAGCTCGATATGCCGTTGCAGATAATAACGAAATTTGCTGAGCTTGCCTTGTGTCGAATCGTCCACCTTGGCCACAAGTTCGCCGAACATGGCCGGAATCAAATCCTCACGACCGTAGGTGAACGCCGCCGCGATTTCATGCAATTTGCCGCCGGTTAACACTTTGAAAGTATGCTGAACGAAATCGAGCACGCACTGTGGTGCCTCGATCTCCGCCAAGGCGACTTCCAGCCATGCACCGGACCGTAGTCTGGCAATCACTGCCTCGATCGGCCCGGTGTCCGCGCCGCATTCCTCCATCGCATGCAGGTAAATTTCATAATGGCTCCCGGGCTCACCACCGATCGAAAGATCACTTTCCTCACCCAGCACGATCTCATTGATCAAGCGCGCGAGCTTCGGTTCCTTGGCTGGCAGCCACGGCACTTCCACGCAGGTAAGGCCACGCTGCAAGGCCTTCAACAGCGACATGAAATCCCACACCGCAAACACATGATACTCCATGAAACAGCGGATCGACTTGAGATCCGTAAGCAGTGGATAAAGCCGGTGCTCCAGCAACTGCTGCCGGATGGGGTCCAGTCGTGGTGCCAGATTGGCGGGAAAAGTCGTCGTCATGCGCGCATGGATTCTGCCCCGCTGCGGCACAATATCAAGCCCCACCGCCACGTGGATTGCAGCCCGTTTGCGAGTCGTTAGCGCTCAATCCCCCGCTCCATCGGTCGGCTGCTATTGGCTGCTATTCTTCGCCTGGATATTTCAGGCCGATTTGTGCGCGAATGCGGTCCATCGTTTCCATCGTCGCCAGGGTATCTGCGTGCGAAATCATCGGGCTTTCGATCTCTCCCGATCGCAAACAGCGCATCGCCTCCTCCAGCTCGTGGACATAGCCTTGGCCTCGACGGGGCGCACGCACGGTTTCGCTATGATTTCCCACCGTGAGAGTTGCCTCGTTTGCATCGAGAAATCGGGATGGGACACGAATGAATCCGTCCTCGCCACCGATTTCGAGCGGGCATTCGAATTCGGTCCGCATGCTGCAGGTGAACCGCGCCACCCCGCCATGCTCGTAGCGCATCAAGCCGGAAACCATTTCGTCCACCCCGGTTTCGGCGAAATCCGCCATCACCTTGATCTCGACCGGTGCACCACCACCCATGGCGAGCTGGCTCACCGTCAATGGATAAACGCCCAGATCCAGCAAGCCACCGCCACCCAGCTCCGGGTTCAACCAGCGATCCTTCGGATCTTTCGATAGACCCACACAAAACGAAGATGAGACCAATCGCGGTTTGCCGGGGCCGACACGCTCTTCCTGCAGCCATTTGCGGACAACTTGAAAGACCGGTAAACAGCGCGTCCAGACAGCCTCCATCAGGAACACATTTTGCTGTTTGGAAATGGCGATCAGCTCACGAGCTTGAGCCGCATCCATCGTCATCGGCTTTTCACAAACCACCGGCTTGCCTGCAAGCAGCATGCGCTTGGCGGATTCAAAATGAGCCGGATGGGGCGAAGCAATGTAGACGATGTCCACGTCCGGATCCGCAGCCAATGCCTCCTCCCCTTCCATCGCACGACGAAATCCGAATTCTTGAGCGAACGCCTCTGCCCGATCCAGGCTGCGGCTGCAAACCACTTCCAGCACGGCGTTCGGAGTCATTTGAAGATCCCTGACAACATCACGGGCGATCCGACCAGGGCCCAGCACTCCCCATCTCACAGTGTCAGCATTTTCCATCAAACTCATATCCTGACCCTCTGCGCGATCCTCCCCTCCCGGCAAGCGAGAATTTCGGCCCGAATTTGGAGACGCATCCACATGAGAGATTTTGTAGCAGGAATATCTTGATGGTTATCAGGCACTCTCAGGCGATATGACAATTATGCACAAAATGAACTCTTCGATAGATAACATGCACAATTCGATTATGACTCATCATTTTGCAGCAATTTTGTTAATTATTTATGCTAACCAAACTCCAAGACCGACCCAGAAAATTACGTTTCGATAAACTCCCTCAAATCCTTGAAAACAACGGTGCCCACCTTTATGCAAATTTACATAATTCACTCATATTCATGGTATTGAAAATGGATGACATCTTATAATTTCACCCTAACAAACTAAAATTCACGCAATTCAATGCTTGTCACCTAATTCGAAAATCAAGAGCATTCGAATCACTTGGAACGCACCGATTTGATCGGTTCATCGAAAGACCCTATTTTTATTCCAAGTGTTCTATAACATAACAAAAACCTCAGTCGTGAAGTCACCTTTCCCTTATCTCTTGCTGCTAGCTACGATGGCGCATGGAGAGATCAACATTCAAACCGAGCAATCGACGACGGCACTGGCCTTCGCTGACCAGGCGAGTGCCACCGATCTCATCAACAATGGCCAATCTACCTTGGCAAGCGTTACGGCCACCTCCACCAGTGCCACCTTCCCAGCAACAGGAATCAACGATGGCGTCTACGCAAACAGCCCGTATGCCGCGAATACCTATTTCCAGGCAACCACGGATTTCCCTGCGGAAGTCACCTACGATCTGGATGTTTCGGTGAATACGAATGGCTACGACATCACTTCGATCGATACCTTCATGGGCTGGGCAAACTCCGCTCAAATCCAGGCGAATCAGGATTTCACCGTCGAGGTCAGTCTCGTCGGCTCATCCGGATACATCCCGCTGAGCAATGTGTTGTATCAACCCTTCTCAAGCACCGGCGGCACTTATGAAAGCCACGTCAAATTAACCGACACGGAGGGAGTGATCGCCAGCGGAGTCGATAGCATCCGCTTCATTTTTGGCGATCCAGGATCAACCATCACCCCGAACCCGGGAACGGTGATTCGGGAAATCGATGTCGCCGGCACACCTTCGGCCGCCGCTCCCGAGCTACCCGCCGTTTCGGTGAATGCAACGTGGAGTGATACGGATGCAGCCTTTGCGGAAGACGTGATGACTTCCGATTTGGTCAATAGCGGCCAGCCAACCTTCAGCTCACTCACCAGTTCGATCGCCCCGCAATTCGGAGCCGGTGGCCAAAACGATGGAAGTTATGGCCTGGCCTCCACATCGTCCGCAGCGTTCTACCGCACTGGTGGCGGTCGGCTTCCGGCGACTCTCACGTTCGAGCTGAACGTCGGGACCAATACCGGAGGTTACGTGATTTCCTCCGTGCAAACAATCGCTGGCTGGAAGTCCGGAGGTACCCAAACCTACGCCAACCAAAAGTATTCCCTGGAGTATCGACTCGTCGGCACATCGACCTGGCTCGCAGCACAAAGCGTCGACTACAGCCCGTTCAGCAGTGCGAGCAACACCGCCGCGATCTCAAAAGTCGTCCTGTCCTCGCCAACGGGAATCATCGCCAGTGGAGTGGACGCAGTCCGATTCAATTTTGAAACCCCGACCCGAGGGACTGGCACCAACAACGGCATCGTGATCCAGGAAATCGACGTGGCTGGATACGCCGTTGGCGATGTTCCGAAACAAGCCACGATCGAGCGTCCATCAACCCGTGAAGTCATCCAACGCGGTGACTCCAACACCGCCGACATTCCCATTTCCGGAACCTTCAGCGGCACGGGCGACCGGATCGAGGCCCGCGCAGTCGTGATGGATGGCACCACGAACAATGGCACCACCACCGATTGGCAAACGATCGTGACCAATCCGACTGCGGGCAGCTACTCGGGCACCCTGAGTGGGGTTGCCGCTGGCGGTTGGTATCAGATTGAAGTTCGCGCCGTCACCGACGACACCCCTTCCGCGACTGCGGTGGTGGAAAAAGTCGGAGTCGGTGATGTTTATGTCACCGCCGGCCAATCGAATTCCGCCAACGATGGTGGCCCGGCTTATACTCCGACCGATGACCGGGTCAGCGTCCGGCTTTCGGTGTCCGGCTCCACCTGGCGTCACGCCTACGATCCGATGCCGATTGCAACCGCAAGCGACGGCTCGGTTTGGTCACGCCTCGGCGACAAGCTCGCTGCCGCCACCGATCTCCCCATCGGGTTCATCTGCGTGGGCGTCGGCGGCACGCAAACAAGCCAATGGGTTCCCGGCCAATCTCACTATGACGATCGGTTGAAACCAGCCGTGCAATCATTCCCGGACCACGGATTCCGCGCGGTCTTGTGGCACCAAGGTGAAACCGACTCGGTCTACAGCACGACTGCAGTGACTTACGCCGCCCGGATGGCATCCATCATTTCACAATCCAGAATCGATTGCGGCTGGGACGCCCCTTGGTACATGGCGGAAGCATCGTTCCATCCATCTGCGGTCCTGAAGCAGGAAGAACCGGTTACCGCCGGGCAGCGGGCGACGATTTTCGCCGATCCACTGGTATTCATCGGACCTACGACAGACGGTTTCCATTTGGAAGATGCAAACGGCGGAAAACTCAAAGACACCGTCCATTTCAACGCGGCCGGTATGGCCGATCACTCGGATCAATGGCTGGAAATTCTCAACGGAACTCCAGGCATGACACCACGGAACGGCAACTTCGAGGACAACCGGGACTCCACCATCACGGGTCTGGGATTGCTTTCCGATGACGCTTCACAACTGGTCACCACCGATACCAACACCGATTCCCCATCCATCCTTGGCTGGCGCATTCTCACCGCTGACGGCCAAAACGCAGCCGATGGAAGCAATGGAATCTTCAACCCAGGCAGTGCAACCTACGCGGGTGCAGTGGACCGCATCCAAAGCGGTGTCATGTCCCACATGAACGGTCGCCATGTCGCCGTTCTCGATGGCGGCTCCGCTGGAAATTACTTCCTGCACACCACCCGGGCCTTGGTAAAGCCCAACACCGCGCACGTTCTCAAGGTCGCGCTCGGCGTTCGCGATGACCCATCCACCTTTGGCGGTGCAACCATCGAAATCCTGGCCAATGGTGAAACCGTCGCTTCCGCTTCATTCAGCAAGGAAGACCTGGACGCCATGGAAAACGGTAACGCTGCCGGGACATTCACCGACGTGGGGCTCACCTACACCACCGGAGATACCGTCACAGCCAACCAAGTCCTCGCCATCCGTGTGATCAAAACTGCGGGAGCCGGAACTGTGCTCGATTTCGACAATGTTCGATTCCTTTCCACAGAGGTCGGCTATCCGGCATACCAAGCACTTTATTGGGAGAACACCGAAGATTCAGCAGCTGCGAACGATGCGGACCCCGATGGCGATGGCCTGAGCAATGCGATGGAGTATGCCCTGGGCTACCATCCGCTGGTGGCGAACTCGCTGCCTCAAGTCCAGGTCAGCACCGGCGAAAACGGCACCGTAGCCAGCTACAGCATCCCGCTCAACCCGGACGCTGCAGACGCATCTATCGAGCTGGAATACTCGTATGATTTGGTCACCTGGTATCCGGTCAGCAGCTCGGAAGACGAAGATGTCACCAGCAGCCGTCTCACCGATTCATGGACCGTGGAAATCAATCTGGTTTCGCATCCTAAAGCGTTCTTCCGCTTGGTGACACCGGAAGACTCCTGATCCGAATCACGGATTCAGAACGATTCAGGATCACCCCGCTCTCCTCCGAGGGCGGGGTTTTTCTTTTCCCATTCAGAGCTTATTTGATCAACAGAAGCCCGATCCCTAACAAGCAGAAGATCCCGCCGGAGATCCAGCGTTCCATTTCACCAAACTTCGGGTGGCGTCTGATCCAGCCGCCGATCGATCCCGAAAGCAGGGCGAAGCAGCTATCTCCCACATAGCCCATCAACACAAAGGCAACTCCAAGAATCAGCAACTGGAGCCACATCGGGCTCGTTCCCGGCGAGGTGAACTGAGGTAAAAATGCCAACAGGAACAAGGCGATCTTCGGGTTGAACAATCCCACCATCATGCCCTGGCGGAAAACAGCTGCCGCATTTTCCTGTTGGAACGTCGGATCTGTCACAGGCACTGGCTTGGTCATGAATTTTCGAATTCCCAGATAGAGCAAGTAGCCAGCCCCCAGATACTTCAACATCGCATACGCCAGCGGAGACGAAGCGAAAACCGCCGATAAGCCCAACGCAGCCGCGAGTGCATGGCTTAAATTTCCAACAAAAATCCCAGTGACCGATATCAGCGTCGATCTAACGCCTTGGCTGAAACCTCGTGCCACGATGTACAGCACCGCAGGCCCGGGTGTTAGAATCATCGCGACCGTTGCCGCGAAAAACAAAATCAACTTGGATTCTGAAAACATCGTCGCCGTCAGGAAAGATCTAACAAACTCACCTCAGGTGGGCAATTGAGCCGGACCCCGTGAAGATTCCCCACACCGCGTGTGACATGAACTTTCCGTCCCCGCCAATCATGCAACCCTTCTGCCATCGAGCGATCCTCAACGGGCAAAATCGGCCGCCAGCCAAGCACTGGAATCACCAACTGCCCGCCATGGGTGTGGCCGGAAAACATCACGTCCCAGCGGTAATCCGCCACGCGCTTCTTCGTATCTGGATTGTGCGCCAAAAGTAACGTGGGGATCTCATCGGTCATTTCACGGTCCACACGATCAAGGCATTCCTCCGGCTTGACTTCCTTGCACCAAAGATCTCCCAAGCCAGCGATGCGCAACCGCTGACCCGCCACTTCAATGTCTTCACGCTGATTGAACAGCAGCTTGACCCCGACCGATTTCAAATCCAGCTCCAGCCGCCGCGCGACGGACATCGGCTTGTGCTCCGGCCAATAGGGCAAATCATGATTTCCAAGGCAGGCATAACAATTGGGCTGACCTTCCAATGCCGCCAGATGCTTCGGGTAATCTTTGAATTGAAAGTCACCGCCAGTCACAAAGTCACCTGTTAGAAAAACCATGTCCGGCTTGTGGGAAAGACCGATCCGAACCGCTTCGGAAATTAACCACCAAGGCACCACGCTGGAAGCATGCAGATCCGAGAGATGCAAAACCCGAATCGGTTGTTTCAACCCAAGCCCCGTGATTTTCTTGAAGGTTGTCTCTAACAACTTCGCCTCGCGCTTGCCTTCAGCGATCCCGCCACCAGCCGCCAAAAGCGATCCTCCGCCCAGCGCGAAAAACTTTCGTCTGCTCATCTTCCACCTCATCGCCGCGCCTCTTATCCTGACAATTCTCGGTTCTGTCGATGCGAGAATCGTGGCGATCCAGCAGCCAGCTAATCGGCTTTCGGCACTTCCTCCTCCAACACGATGCCCATCTTTTTGGCGCGCTCATGCCATAGCGTGCGAGCATGTGTCTGGAGATCAGCGACTTTGTCTTTCTCATCCACAATCTCAAAGCCGAAAATCGTTTCGATCACATCCTCGAAACTCACCAATCCTATGGTGGTGCCGAATTCATCGGTGACCAACATGATCTGATGCCGTTCAGAAATAAATCTTTGGAACAACACATCCACCGGCGTGTATTCCGGCGTCACTGCGATCGGCCGCACGACTTGTTCCAATGTCCCGGTATCATCCGCGTCCTTCAGGTGCGCGATCAACGCTTCTTCACGAATGACAAACCCGGTCACCTCATCCCGATTCGTCTTATAAACCGGAATTCGGGTGAATGGTTTGCCTTCGATTTTTTCCACAAATTCGACCAAGCTGGTGCTTTGCGGCAGCGCAAAAATCACCGGCCGCGGCGTCATGATGTCTTTCACCTTCATGCCATGTAGCTGGATGAGGTTTTGCATGAATTGGCTTTCACGCGGTCCAAGCGATCCTGATTCCGCCGCCATGCGCGCCATCGCCAGAATTTCTTCCCGCTGCATGGTGTGACTTTCCCCGCCTTTCGGAGTGATCAACTTGGTGATCTGCTTGGAGCACCATACAAGTGGCTTGAGAGTGGTTGTTAGAAAAACCAGCATCACCGAAACCGGAGCTGCCAGTGGAACCGCAAACCTCGCCCCCAGAGTTTTGGGAATGATTTCCGTGATGACCAGGATCGCCAAAGTCAGGCCGCCTGCAAAGATCGATTCTCCCACATTCCCAAACAAACTAGCATACTGTGCACCCGCGCCAGCCGCGCCCATGGTGTGAGCGAAGGTGTTCAGGGTCAAAATCGCGGAAAGCGGGCGATCAATATCAGACTTCAGCCCCTCCATGCGCTCTCCCCATTTCGCCCCCTTTTCCTTTGCGCCTGCGATCGAAGCCGGAGTGATCGAAAGCAAAACTGCCTCCAAGATCGAGCACAGGAACGAAACCGTCAGTGCCAACAGAATGTAAATAATCAGCAGAGCCATCAGTTGTATCGGCCGCCGCATGGCGGGTTCTGCAAGCTAAGGTCGGCTTCTTCACCGATCAAGATCCATTTCAGAACCGCGCAAACCTCTCCAACATAAAAAGGCGGGACCAAGCGCTGGTCACTTAATGCCCTCCGATAGGGCAAATTCCAAAGGCAGATCGCGCTTGTTCCAGAACTTCGTCAGCCTGGCCTCAATCTCCTCCGGAGCTTCATCCACCATCTCATTGGGCCTCCCCCGTCTGCCAGCCTGTTCTAACATTTTTCGAACCACCTGCTGCCGATCAGGTCCGCCATTCAGGTAATAGTGGGTCAGAAGTAACGCAGTTCCGTAAGCTCGGTAGCGATCATCCGGCGGAAGTTCCTCCATCAACTGCACCCATCCCCGCCCTTCCAAATGGAGCACTTTCGATACCGGAACGAGGCGAATGGTGGGTTGGCGGGTCGTTCCCAATCTTCCTTTTAAATGATCCCGGACAGCCGCATCCATTTTGCTGAATTAAAATCTCCCTCCGCCGCTGTGCGCTGCAGCGAAATATTCCGCGATGCCATCGATAAACCAAGGCGGCAATCTCTCCATCTTTTCATGCATTCCCAGATGGACCAATTCATGCACGGCAAGATCTTCATCCACCGTCGGCGTCCGTGCTGTTCTATGAGCCACCACGGCGTTCAAAAAGTAATCCGCTCGAATCAGCACCCTTGCCTGTCCACGACCGAGATAAAATCCGGCCGACCCTTTGGCAGCGCCTGCCTGCTCGTAAGCCGCGCCCTCTGCAAAAATCGAAATTTTCGGCATCTCCCGGGTTGGTGGAGCAGCCACGGGTAACGCAAATGCTTTCAAGGCGGCGGCGGTCGATTCCCCAAGCACGGCCAAGCGTTTCACCGCAGACTCCGGCACTTGGCCGATGGATTCCAATTCGAAATGCGATGTCTTCCAAATGCGGCGTCCACCTTCCCTCGATTCTGCGGGTCCCAGTGTCACCACCACAGGCGCCACCTCCTGCGCCAGGACTGCAGGGAACCGCGCAAGTATCAGAATTAAGGACACCCACCATCCATTCGGCATTTCATGCTTATAGAAAGCATCCTTCGATCTCACAACGATCAATTGTCTGCAGGAACCCCAGCGGGAGATTCTTCAATGCATACTGATTTTCTGGCATCTACACCGAATGGCTCCGGTGCCAAGTCCGTCGGAGTCCGATGTGTGAAAAGTGATTTTAGCGCTTTGCAAAGCGAACCACCCTCATTTAGACCCGCGCGAAATGTTTTCTCAGGAACCAATTGAATGGCCAGATGAAGTTGAGATTCTCATCGATCGACTTGAAGGTGAGTCCGCAAAGCGCGAGCTCACTCGCGAAGAACGTGCTGTGATCGATGTCTATGAAACCGTCCCCATTCTCGAAAGCGAAGATGGATTGCATGAATTTTGGCAAAGTGGGGTGGACCATCAACGGGTGATCAACTCCTTCGAACTGATCGGTGCGACCACCCTTGTCGATCCGCTCAACGCCAGCCGCTGGTGTGGAAACCGCAGTCAGGATCGCAACGACTACAGCGAAACCGAGGCGGATTACCTCGCAACGATCGAAGAAGAGCTGCCTGGCGGATTGGATGAGGTGCTCGACCTGCTGATGGATTTCATTGAGGAAGAGCTGGAGTAATCCCGCCTGCCGGTGACTGCTGCCCCGCATTGCGGTCACTGAATTCGAACAAACTGTCGGAAAATCAGAGCAGATGATGTTTCCGGCAGCCATCACCTTTCTCTTGCGAGTGATACCTGAGGGTGCGATTTTTTCCGCACTGTGGATTTATCGAACTACCTGCAAATGGACCCGCATCTTTTGCTGGGCTTGCTCAATACGGAACTGCGCAATCACTGCGACTCATTGGATGATCTGGTGAAAACCCACGATCTGGATCAAGAGGAGCTGATCGCAAAAATGTCAAAGTCCGGCTACACCTATCAGGCGGAGCAAAATCAATTCCGCTAAGGTGCAGTCGTAAAAATACAAGTGATGCGGCCAGCTCAGCGTTTGCCGCCTTTGTAAATCTCTGAAGCCATTTTCAGAGTGATATTGCCGATGCCTGCATCGATCGGCACTTTGACCACAACCCGGCCAGTCTCAGGATCGACCGGGTATTTCGCGGCCAGCATTTCAGCGCGATCAAAGGCATTGGCGTTCAGGGAAATTTCGAACTCTCCCTTATAGCGCATCGAGCTGGCGACGCGTTCCGCAGCTTCTTGCTGCAATCGGGTTAAATCCTGCCCTGCAGGTGAAGCACCTTGATCATCGTCCTTTGACGGCTCCGCATACTTGCCAGAGCCGGAGCCGACATCATCGGAAGGGTCTTCAACGAAGAGATCAAACTGCGCAGACGATTGATCCGCACCTTGCGCGATCAGTTCCCGCACTTCTTCCGGTGTCGGGGTTCTTGCTTCAAGGGAGCCAGAGACGGTCATCAAGTCACCGCCGTTCAGTTTGACTTGCGATAGTTCCATTTTGGCACCGCCCGTTTTCAGTTTGAATGACCCGGACTTGAACTCAACGCGGCGGTAATTGTGATAAGCATCCACCACTGAAAGAGAGCGCAGCAACGGAAGGCTGTCGCGGAAAACCAGGCGATCCGAGTCGCTGATCGTCGCCGTGCCTTCCAAATTCACACCGCTTGGAGTGTTGAGTGATCCGGAAACCTTGAAAGAACCAGAAATGGTGCCATCCATAAATCGCTGGGCAGCTACGGGAATCAATGCAGACATGGGCACCGAGGTCATCACTGCCGTGCCAGACAAAGTCGGCCTGGAGCCACCTGTGATGTGCAATCCGGTGAGATCCAGATTCGCAGTGTCATCACCAAACCTGGCATCGTCAAAGGTGATGCCCTCCGGCGTGCAGGTGGCAGCGAGGTGAATGATTTTCAAGCCGCGGATCCAATTCTGGCTGAAGGTGCCGCCTTTCAAATCGACTTTCCAGCCTTCCGCAACGCGCTGAATGCGAGCTTCCGCGCCGTGAATAGATCCTTTCGTTTGATCCGAGAATCCCCAACCCATGTTGAAGTCATTGATTTGCAGGGCACTTACTTTTACCCGGCCGTATGTCTTGAACAAAGCCTCGCCGATTTGCTGCGCAGCTGCATCATCGTCAGCGCCCGCACGCATTTCCAGATTGGCGGACGCGGCGGTGATCAAGCCTGTGTCCCAAGCGCCGGTGAAACCGTCCAGCAAGGACATTTCACATTTCATGCTGGTAACTTTCAACGAATCAAAAAAGGCGGCCTTAGAACCTTTCATTTCCAGATTCACCAGATTCAGCTGCCCCTCGGTCCGCTTGAATCCGTTCGTTTCCAAATCCTTTGCGCCAAGGGAGCGCTCAATGGAGTCCTCCACCTCCTTCTGGAATGGCCGACCATCGATTCGCATCACCAAGTAGCCCCATCCAATTAGAGCCAGAACCACCAAAAAAGCCAGCAGCCGGAAGCACAGCTGCATGAAATGGAATAGAAGGCCTTGCGACTCGCCGCCAGATCCTGAGTGCCGAAGTTGAAACCAAAAGCCCTGACTTGCCACCCATTGGCTTAGGCGTTCATTGAAATTTTGCGATTGCTGGGACTCCATAAAGTTTGACTCGCCACAGGGACGCAGGAAGCTAAACCGCAGCCGCTCATTCAGACCAGTGGAAATTTGCCTCGCACCACCACTTTCAATCGCATAACACCCGACCCGTGGAAGCCAATGACTATAAAGTGCGTTTGGAAATCTTCGAAGGTCCTCTCGACCTGCTCCTTTACCTGATCAAAAAGGACGAAGTCGATATCCAGTCGATCTCCATTGAGCGCATCACCCGGCAATACCTCGACTACATCAACACTTTCAAACTGCTGAATATCGATCTTGCTTCGGAGTTCATCGTCATGGCGGCAAATCTGATGTATTTGAAAAGCCGCACCTTGCTCCCGAAAGTCGATCAACCGCCGGAAGAGGATGCGGAAGAAGACGATCCACGCTGGGAACTGATCCGACAACTGATCGAATACAAGAAATTCAAAGACGCCGCCGGATTTCTATCCATTCGCGAAATGGAACAGGAAGGCCGCTTTGCGCATCAGCCCGAAAAGCAGGATCTCACGCCCAAGGAGCCGGTGCCATTGGCGGAAGTCTCGATTTTCGATCTGATCCGGGCGTTCCAGAACGTTCTCAAACGCTTCGAGGAATCCCACGATTTCGGCGACATCATCGACGACCGTTACACCGTTGCGGACAAAATCGAATTCATGCTCGAAAGCTTCGAGCCCGGTGTTGCCCGTCGATTCGAAGATTTATTCCAAACCGCAACCACCAAAGCTGAGGTCATTGTCAGTTTCCTCGCAGTTTTGGAATTGATGAAGTTGAATCAATTCGTCGTCCGACAAAATAGTCTGCTGGGTGAAATCGTGATTGAACGCCGCAGCCTGAACAGCCTGACAGAAATTGAGGCCGCTGAAACCGACCAAATCACTGATTGATTGGCCTACAGTTTCGCAACGTCGAAGCGCCCGGCCTCTCACTAGAGACAAGCTGCTATGATGGCAGCCGATGAAGTTCAGAGGCTGCACTCGCGAAGGATCAGCCCAAGCGGAAAACGATCCGTGCTTTGGTGAGGTCATAGGGTGACATTTCCATTTTCACCCGGTCACCAACGACCAAACGGATGAAACGTTTCCGCATTTTTCCGGAAATGTGAGCAAGAACTTCATGCCCGCTGGCCAGCTTGACGCGGAACATCGTGCCGGCGAGAACGGATGAAATTTCGCCTTCCACCTCCACGGCTTTTTCTTCACCTTCCTTGACCGGCTTTCTGGACGGACCAAAACGGCGGTTATTTCCTCGTGAAGAATTGCTGCGTGATTTATTAGGGCGGGGAGGCATGGAAAAAGTAAGAATAAGTCGGAGGGAAAAACTAAAATGCCTCCGGCAGGCAGATTCATACCCCAGATTCGAACGTTCTTCAATCCCAAAAACACGCTTCCCCTGAGAACGGGACAAGCAGATGCTTGCCAATGTCTGCTACAACCTCCATTTTCCCTGCACCCCGCCACCGATTGTGGTTACAAAAAAACTGAAGACAGTCCCAAGCCATGCCTGAGATCACCGAAAAGGACCTGCCAGCAAACATTAAGCCATTGTGGCTCAAAGCACTCAGTGCAGTCCAAGCTTCCAACCCCACCTACACCATCAACTTGGTTCAAGCCATCCTCAAGGATAACCCCGGTTTCCTTGAGGGCCGCAAATTGCTCCGGAAATGTGAAATTCAGCTCGCCGGCAGTGCTCCTAAGAAAAAAGGCGGCCTTTTTGGCGGTGGAAGCAGCAAACATTCTGGCGTTGCGAAAAAAGATCCCGCAGCTGCACTTCCACTGATCGAAAAAGATCTGGAAAAAGATCCGTTGGATGCTGCGAACAACGATTTGTTGTTCGATTGCGCGGTTCGCATGGATCTTCCTGAAACTGCTGCCTTCGCTCTTGAGACCATCCGCAAGGGTGCTCCGGAAGGAAACATCAAACTGCTTCACAAGCTGGCTGATTTCTACATTTCCCAAGACAACCACCTTGCCGCCTCTGAAGTCTACACCGACATCACCAAATTTGTTCCAACGGATTCGGTGGCGGTCAAAGGCGCGAAAGACTCATCGGCCAAAGCGTCCATGCAGAAACAACGCTGGGACGAAAATGCGGACATCCGCTCGCTGATGAAGAACACTGCGGAGAGCGAAGAACTCGAAAAAGCTGCCCGCACCGGCTTGACCCGCGAGCAACTTGAAGAACGCCGCGACAAAATCATTGAGCGCTACAACGCCAATCCAAATGATCTCGCTGCCTCCAAGGACCTTGCCTCGATCTACGAGCAATTGGAAGACTGGCAAAACTCCCACACCTTCTATCAATGGGCCTACTCACTCAGTAACGGCGACGTCGCCCTTGCAAACAAGAGCGTCCAGATGAAGGACCGCGCTGCGGAAATCCAACTGAAGAATCTCGAAGCTGCCGCCGCTGCCGATCCGGAAAATCCGGAGCTTCAGCAGCAACTTGCCGAAAGCAAAGCCGCGCGACTTGTCGAGCAAGTCGATGAGGCGAAAAAGCGCGTCGACCAAAACCCGACCGATCCTCAACTGCGCTACGAACTTGGCCACGCTCTTTACCAAGCAGGAGATTACAGTGCGGCAATCCCTCACCTCCAGCAAGCAACCCGCAACCCTCACATTCGTACGAAGGTTCTGCTTACCCTCGGTCGCACCTTCAAGCAGAAGGGCATGTTCGACATCGCCGTCAAACAGCTCACCGATGCTTTGGCTGATCTCCAGGTGATGGATGCCACAAAGAAGGAAATCCTTTACGAAAAGGGCATGATCCACGACGAAATGGGCGACAAAGCTGCCGCCCTCGACTCCTTCAAGCAAATCTACGAAGTCGACTACGGCTATCGCGATGTTGCGACCCGGGTGGAATCATCCTACTAATTCCGCTCTTACCGCAATTGCTTTCATAAGCCGAACTCCCAAGCCGGAGTTCGGCTTTTTTATGATTCTTACATGAGTGATATGACTACTTGGTTTAGGTCGATCACTTAGCTGCAAATTACGATTTCCAGCGCAGTTTTTGCTAACGATTCCTAAGTAAAATCAAGGCTCATTCGTTTCCAAAGACATTGGCATTCATGTTACGATAAGTTCACACAATGGGTCTGTTTCCCCGCCCACTCAGTGGCACTTTGCGCGCCGGTCGCCTTGGTTGTGACCGCCCGTTCTCATGAAATCGAAAAATCGTATTGTTCTACTTTTCACACTTTCAAGTTTTGTCATCACGACAGGCTTTTCGAGTGCTCAAACCAATCATACTTGGAATGGCACTGATGGAGACTATCTGACTCCTGCAAACTGGACCCCGGCGACTGCCCCTTCCGCCACAGACCCTGTCGCTATTTCCGCAGGCACAGTAACCACCACCACGGAGCTTTCCCGGGCTGCGGAAACCACCCTGTCCGGCGGCATTCTTCAGGTGACAGGTGTCAATTTCCTCAACGCAACGGACGCAGCTGCCACGCTGACCATCAACAGTGGCGAGCTTCAGCATTCGGGAGCATTTTTCGTTGGCGCCAGCAATCTTGAGGGAAAAATCGTCCAGAATGGCGGCACACTCACTTCCACAGTATCTGACGGTTGGTATCTGTCACAAAATGAAGGGTCCAATGGAACCTACGAGCTGAATGGCGGCACGCTGAACGTGATCGATAACTCCACCAACATTGATGAGGAGATTCAGATCGGCATCCAAGCCAATTCCGATCTCTTCCATCTCAACGGTGGCATTGCAAATTTCTCTGCGGCAACTACGGGACGGCGTTTTTATGTCTCCCGCAATGCGACGCTCAAAATCGATTCAGGTACTCTGAACGCCGATGCGTTCCAATATTTCATCATCGGCCGCCAAAGCGCCACCAACACCCTTTCCAAAATGGAGGTGAATGGTGGTGACATCAACCTGACCAACACGACCGGCGCATTGATCGTCGGAGCCGGAAACGGTGGGGTTTTGAATTTCAACGGAGGAACGCTCCACACCAACAATGGCTCCATGTGGCTCGGTGATGGCTCGGCCGCTGGAACGGTAAACCAGACCGGTGGTGAAATCGATCTGGGCACCAGCAACATGACGCTTTCGCGCCAGAACAGCGGCACTTACCAAATGTCCGGCGGCCACCTTTCACTTGGATCGATTGTCGTCGGCTCCGGCACCTACCCTCAATTTGCTCTGCAAGGTGGTGAGGTTGTCCTCACGGGAGATCAGCGGTCGATTGTCGATGAGTCATGGTTTTACGCCCTTGCTCCAGTGGAAGCGACTTACGACGAAGCATCGAATACCACGACACTGAGCGCCACCAAGCCGACCGGTAAGGAATCGACTTATCGCTACTACCGTTTCACCACCACACGCTTGCGCGATCGTTTCTCGACTGCGATTCAGTTCTCCGAATTCGAATTCCTGCACAACGGACAACTCGTCAATCTCAACGGCGTCACCGTCGACAACGGCGGTGCCACCACTCCCGATGCGGAAGGCCCAGCCAATGTCATCGACGGCGACGTCACCACCAAATGGTACCAGGGCGTCAATGGACCCCTCGTTTTCGATTTCGGAACTGCCACCGCGATCGACGGTTACCGCTTTGTAACTGCCAACGACTATCCGGATCGTGATCCACAACGCTGGACCTTGGAAGGCAGCTCGGACGGCTTGACATGGAACGTGATCGATCGGGTCATCTCCGACTATCCGATGACCACCAACCGCCGGGTGGAAACTCTCGACATTCCCCTTCCGACGGACGTTCCAGAAGAACCCGCTCTCACATCCCTGGACTGGATCGGCGACAAAAGCTCGGTCTGGGACGATGGACTGAACAACTGGTTTGCGGATTCAGCCACTGCCTGGGTGGATGAGGTCGATGCGATTTTCGGCGAACAAGGAACCAGCAAGGCCATCACGATCAACGGCACGGTTGTCCCATCGTTGCTTGAGTTTAACGCTGCGGGCTACAGCATTTCCGGCGGTTCATTCTCCCTGGACTCTGGAGTCATCGACACCAATTACGATGCCACTATCAATTCGGTGATCACGGGATCCGCCGAAATCCGCAAGGGTGGCGACGGAATTCTCGAACTCACCGGCCAGAATACTTTCACCGGCAAAACCAACGTCCGCTCTGGCACACTTCTGTTTACAGGATCCGCCAGCAGCACCGGTAACGGTGGCTTGTTGATGGCTAACGAAACCGGCGCCAAGACCATCCTTGAGATGAACAGCACCGGTTCGCTGACCTATTCCGGCAGCGCTCTGATCGGTAACGCCACGGACTCCGTTGGGATTTTCCATCAAACGAACGGCACGGTCACCAGCGGAACGAGCGGTGCCTACTTCACGGTTGGTAACGGCTCGAATGCCTATGCGGAATTCCGTTTGGATGGTGGAACATTCAACGCATCCACATCTGGCCCATCCGGCATCCGCATTGGTTTCGGCGGCAGCTACGGCAGCCTCGTTCAAACCGGCGGAACCCTCAACTGCCCACGCTACCTCGCTATCGGTTCGGCTACAGGAACCGGGATGGCTTCCTTCCTCTCTGGAAACGC
>NZ_JAENIJ010000039.1 GCF_016595435.1 Luteolibacter pohnpeiensis | reverse complement strand
ACCCGATCCGAGTCGGATTCGGAGGGTGGCGACAAACCTCAACTAGAATCGGAGGGGCGCTCCCGGTAGCGGGCGCCAGGCCTTTAACGTTAGCCAAAAATGAACCACTTACGCCACCTAGTTTTCGTTATGATTTGCCTAGTGGCTTCGCTGCGCGCCGACACCAGTGACGATTTTACCAAGTATGAAGCCATGGCAGAGAAAGGCGATACTCGAGCCATGATTACGATTGGTCTATATTATCATCAAGGCAATGGAGGCGTTTCCAAGGACTACGAAAAGGCCATGGATTGGTATCTTAAGGCTTACGCCAAATGGAATGGCGACGCCTTTAACAATATTGGAGTTATGTATCGAGATGGCCTCGGAGTTCCGAAAAGCAAGAAAGTTGCCTACTTATTATTTTTAATAGTACATATGGAGGGATTGGGCGACGATGCCACCCAAATTCGCGCTGGCAGAAATCTAAGTCAACTTGCCGAGGAGTTGTCCGAAAGTGATCATAAGGAGGCACTATCTTATACTTTCCCTTATGTGGACCAGATTGTTAAAAGCCGAAGCCAAAACATGAAGATCGGAAAGGGTGTTTTGCCATCGAAAGAAAATATACGATTTAAAGATAACGGATGGTGGCTTGATAGTGAACGAAAGGGACTTCAATTCGATCCACCAGCACCATGGAATTAAAACCGGAGGCTAACCATGCGCTACAAGACAATGCCTATACTCGATACGCCATCTGCTTCGCACCTGTCGCGCCAACACAGGCATGTCTGACCTATAACGTTCAGCAGAAAACTGGCATATGAGAACGCCCATCCTATTACTTTTGCCTAGCTTTGCTCTCGGAGGCGAGCTCAAGACTCTGGAACTAACCTACAAGGAAGGGACGGACGCAAATTACGCAGCCCAAGTTGAAGCGGGCTTCAAGAAGCTTTTGGATTCGGACTCGAAGCTAGCGGCTGAGTTTAAGAAGTTCGAATTTGCGCCCCCAGAGAATACCCGTGGGAGGTATAGCGGCGAACCGAAGGTCCAAGTTCTGACACTTGCCGAATCGGAGCATGTCGATTTCCGTGATAGTGGAGGTTCTAGCCAGTTCGGCAAGACGATCGCGTTATATTTTCGCTTTGACGATGGTATGCACCGTGGGTCGGAGTTCCATAGCGGATTCTTCGCACTTTTCGAGATTAATGGTGATCTGTCGTATCGCCATGTGAAGGATGATGGCTTTGAACTGAGCGATTCGAAGGTTGTTGCGACTTTCAAAGGATTTAGTCGCACGCTGACCGCCCCAGCACCAATCGAATGAAGTAGCCGAACAAGATGTGACAGGCAACGGGCTAAAGCCCTTGCCTGGACATTGAACGTTCTGAAAAAATATCATGAATGACCCAAGGCAGGCAAAATCGAAAGCGACAGCACTCCCAGGATTGGCTGCAATCGGACTCATGGTTACAGGTTGCGCGGGGATTCACCACGCATACGCAACAGGATCAGGAATCGGACTTGCTGCTTCAGCACGTTCGTTTGGTTGCATCCTTGGCGTTATGTTTCTTTAACCGCTCCCATTGATCTTCATGACATACGATTCAGACACTCGAAACCTACTTCGAAGTATTAAGCAAGCGCTCTGGATGATCGTGGCGATCTTGCTGATGCAGGTTGGTTTCGATCTGGAGGGTCTTAGCCGCACGCCGTTTGGCGAGATCATTTTGCTCCTGAGTTTCTGGAGCGGATTCCTTCTTCTACTTTGTAAGTTGATCGGTGCGATGGTCAGGCTGTTGGCACCTACCGAAAGCAAAGAAACCCAAGTCGAACAAGTTGCGGTCGGACAACCCACCACCACGCCCCGAGTCGAAGATTGAACCATGACTAGAACCCTTTACCTTGAGTCGAACTGGCGCTCCCGGTAGCGGGTGCCACCACTTTAACGATAGGCCAAAGATCCAATGACATCCAACTCACTATATGTCCTCAAGCCGTATCGGCACCAGCACGCTTGGGTGTTTGACGATGACAAGGTGGGCCTAGTCGCAGAACCGTTTGTTTTCGGGATCGATACCATGATTGACCGGATGACTGAGTCCATCCCCGGTGCGGAAGAGGGATTTCGGCTCATCTTCTCGACTTCGAAGTTTCCGGGAGCGATGGCAGAACTTCAGTGGAGGCGGGAGGAGGCCGATGGGAATTGGTATTACTCGCCGACCTACGACATCGAGGGTTGGCTGTGTCCAGCTCTCTTCAAGTATTTCGATGAAGCTCCCAAAACTCTCTACGCCAAAGCCGAAGCTCTTTCTTCCTGAACCAAAGAGGCCTATCAAGGCGTCGCTCTCAACACCTGCCCCGCTGCAAGTTCAATCCACTATGTCCATTCAACCCTCAACCCACAGTCGAAGCCTCACCCTCGGGCAGGTGTAAGAGGACTTCGACGTTAGGCAGAAAGAAACAAAGACATGAGAAGATTCATCGCCATACTCGGAATCACAGCGGGCGGCGCAATTGCTTCGCCGAGCGCGCGGTTTGATGCCGCAGATCTCATCGTCCGAGATGGCAACCATTCAATTCGATTGAGCGATGTTCTTGATACTCATCCATTCTACAAGACCATTCACGCGATCCAACGGCGAGGTAGTGATTTTTACGTGGTGTATGGGACATCGGAGCTGAGCCGGGGATGGCCGCCGAAGGGCGGATATTGCGGCTGCGGACTTGAGTCATACATTCGATGGCTCCACATTAACGACGGGAAGATCATTGAGGATCAGGAGGGAAGATACCAATCTTGCGTCAAGAATCGTGATGGATGGGCGATCAACTGGAAGGACGGAAAGTTGGTGTGGAGTAGTGAGGGGCTGGAGCGTGAGGGCGATTCAGCGCCAGCGAAGATAGCTTGGGTCGATTTCACTTGGAGCTATGATCCACAGCACCCGGAACGTGGGATTTCCGAGGTTAAGACCCCATCCAAATGGCAACCAGAACCACCCAAAACCGAACAAGATGTGACAGGCAACGGGCATTGAACGTTAGGCAAAGAAAAGAAACATATGAAAACCACAAGTCGAGGACTCCAGCTTACTTTGGCCACGGTATTCGGTGTACCAGCCTTGCTTTTCGGGCAAGTTGGGACAATCACCGGGGAATGGCGCCAAGGCGATCCGATCAACAACCGTGCCTGTATGTTGCTGACTGATGGCAGAATTGCGTTGAACGAGACGCGAAGTCTCTCCGCGGATGAACTTGCGAATCGCTGCGCTACTGGCCTTCGATTGACTTCGAAGGGTGCATTCGAGGAATGCCAACCACAATTGTCATTCTGATCGGGCTCAAGTCGAACGCACGACTCGAAGGTATTCCCTTAACCGGCTGGCGTGAATACTGGTTTGCTGATACCTCCGCTCTCACTATCAATCGTGTTACGAAATTTCTTGAATTAGGCTCGGTGGAGACGATCACCAAAGTCATTTCGGATACGCCCCTCTGGAATTTGAAAGATCAAAAAGAGATCGACGGATTCAAGTTTCAGGTGGTCGATGGCTATTCGGTCGAGGTGGAACTATTCTCCGGAGGTAAGAGCAAGTGCCTACGCTATTCGAATCCTGACGCATACGAGCAGGTGGAGAATCTTCAATTCCGGGCTGCTCTTCACAAGCTATTGGCCGACCTAGAGCTTTCGTCTGATGAGTTTGTCTATGGATCGAACGAGCTGGATGGTGCCGAGCTGCCGACGTCCCAGAAGAACCAAGCCAAACAAGGCGTCGCACCACAATCCTCTCCCGATTCCGCGTCGGACTCTGAGGGGGGCTCTAACCCTCAACCAGAATCGGAAACGCGCTCCCGGTAGCGGATGTGTGGACTTTGACGTTCTGTAAAAGAATATGAACCTAGATCATCTAGAATTCCAAATCTCAGAACTACATGACCATGTCGGCTCTCTCTTGAATGAAATAAGAGAAGGAAAAATGAAGGAAGATTGTGATGGCGGGCTTGAAGTGAACTTGGGACATTTTTTGGATCATATCTGTTTGGCATGGAATCTTAGAGAGAATACCATCGAGCAGACCGGGGACTTAGACCAAGCAGAGTTTGAGAGAGCATCTAATTCGATACCTAACTTCGGATTGGTGCGGACACTACTCCAAGGCACATACTACGAAACTAAAACACCGAACCAGCCAGGATAGGCAACGCCTTTGGCGCGCCTACCTTTGGCGTTCTCAGAAAAATAGACCATGTCATGCATTCTTAGAGTGTCCAGGGCCGAACTAAATGTTGATGCACTGCTCAGCATTGTGGACTTGAAGCCAGATCGGATTTGGCATCGCGGAGAGTTTCGCCGCGCCAGTAAACCAGAAGGAGAAAAATATAATGATTCTGGTATCACTTTTGTAGCGAGCATTGCCGATTTCGATGAGTTTAGGCTACAACTTGATGAGGCAACGAGTTATTTGGAGACTCATGAACAGCAGATTGCCGTAATCACATCATTCGAGGGCGTTCAGGAAGCGACTCTTGATTTCGGCATCGAGCTGTGTGACGCGTGGATTCACAGCGACATCCTTCCACCTCGATTCCTCAGAGCTGCCGCAGTTTCGGGGATCTCTGTGGAACTATCGCATTACCCGAAGTCTGAAGACAAATACAACAGCAAACAAGGCGCGGCACCCAACCCCTGATCCGCCGCGAGTCAAACTTTTTAAGATGAATATCAACCTTAACCCACAGTCTACGCTCGCCCCCCGGTCAGGGGTTTATGCGCTATGACGTTCGCCTCGAAATGATAAACCAAATCACTGTATCAGTATTGGCGTCACTCGGATTGATGGGGTGCGGTAATATAACAAACGAGCAGGAACAGTTACTCCAAGCCGCACGGCCATCCAGCGATTTCCTGTCAAGCGACAGACGCTTATATCTACGCTGGGTCTCGAAGGCCGCCCTGACCATTTCAGTCATATTGTCAATGGTTGATTATTTTTTTCAGAGACATGGCAACACAGCTCGGGCTTCACGATCACAGCATTTGATGCGGAGCCTTCTAAAATTGATAGTTCCACAATCGAAAGAATCCTCGATCAACCATTTCACACCACTCATAAACCACTTGCACCGAGAAACTCATTTGACTGGTTTGTCGTATCGCTGGGCAAAAGGGATCTTTACTGCTCATGGGAAGGCGAACACGCCCTCACAGGCAACGGGCTAAAGCCCGTGCTTGGACATTGAACGTTCTCCCCAAACTAATGAAGACAAATTCTATCATCTTACCATTGGCCAGCTTTCTATTGATCAGTGGGCCACTGACAGCAGCTACCGTGACTTCAATCCAATCGGTCCAACCATTTAGTGGGACTTCTTCCGAAAGCTGGGAAGATTTTCCCACAGGCTTCTTTACGGATTCCACCCCAGGTACCGTCTCGATTCTGGGAGGAGCAGGAACAGTAACGGGTTCAAGCCTCGCAATCTGGATTTCAGGTAGATTTGGTCCGGATAACTTTGGGCTTGGGCCATTCACTGCCATGACCCATGACGGTTTTCGAGGTTTCGGGAAGAGCAGTTCGATAGACGATGTATCGATGGATTTTCTCACACCTATCACCGCATTTGGAGGATATTGGGGAATCGGCAGCACGACTCGTCCGCTTGGCCTTCAGTTCTTCAACTCCGAAGGAACTCTTGTTGGGACAACAGAATTCTACTACTCCCGCCCCAACAACGACGGAACTCTTGAGTGGCACGGATGGCAGTTGAGCGAGCCCGCGAGTAGGGTCGAGTTTTCAGGGGGCGGTTTTTTCGTCAACGACGCCCTTCAGGTTGTGTCAGTACCAGAGCCGCATGTTGCAATATTGATGGCATTGTTTTGTCTAGCTCGTTTGGGTATCGGAACACGTCTTCGGAGCCATTAGATTCCGGCAGAACCAGAAATGGAACGACATCCTCGTCGAGGAATAGCAAAGGAGAACGGAGAACCAGCTGCAGCACCCAACCGCCTGCCCAGCTCTGAGTCGGATTTTCATTGTGATCAGCAACCTTAACCCACAGTTAGAGTGCGGCTGGCGTCAGGCGCTGTGTGTGCTTTGACATTCGCCAGAATTACTCGAATTGTGACGACATTGACTACCCCTTCGCGCGGACTCCTTCTTGCTGAGTGGTGCAGCTTGATGATTGGAGGAACAGTCGCCTTCACAGCATTGAGGTTGTCACTCTACGTTCTAACCTATGTTCCGGAGCCCAACGTCGATTTTCGACCTTGGAACGATTACTTAAGTATACTCACGCTATCCCCAATCGGGTGGGCCATCATGGGCCTATTCGGGCCTGGCTGGATGGTGCTCATCGGCCTAGTTGGATCACTGAAGAGCAGAAAGCGTGGTTGGCATTGGGTGACAGGATTGGGGGGGGGCGATCTTTGGATGGATTTGGCCAATGACATTCTGGGGCTGGATGGGGATCTAATGCCGGTGCCGCTAGCTGCTTCCTCGAAGAAACCAAGAAAGGTGAACAAGTCGCTGGTTGCAAGCGGCGACAACGTTCTTGTTTGAATCCGGGTTCCTTTCCGCCGCTGCCACAGCTATTACGTGGTGCAGTAATTACCATGCAATGGAACGCTTACCTAGCTGATGCTATCGCTTGGCTGATCGTCGTCCCAGCCGCGTTGAAGCTTGGTTTCCCTCGGATTCACTGGTTGATGATTCTTCTCGCAGCACCAGTGCTTAGCTGGTTCGTTTCAGTAGGCTACTTATGGGCGTTTCCCCCGAATATGGGTTTTGGGGCTACGCTGGCGAAGATGTTCGGGTGGGCTACCATGCTTCCATTGCTCGGATTGTTCTCGTTGATTTGGCAGGTGAAGGGATTCAGAGGTGCGAGCGGCACGAGGATTGTAGCAGCAATGCTTGTGGTGCTCACGTTTGCACTTCCCATTGTGGCTTGTTTCCGCTGCTACCCGAAGAGGAAGCCAAGGAGATTGCTCACGACGAATTACAGAGAAGCGGATTCACCGAGTCCCAGATTCGTGATACTCTGAAGACATGGGATGGATGGACTGTTTACGCCGACGTTCCGAATCATGCAAGATATCCAGTATTCCTTTCCAGAAGTGGATTTTGCTCGGACATGGGAGGCTGATACCCTAACAACAAGCACAACAAGGCCGCGCTCCTAACACCTGCCTCATATCGAGTTCAATTCCCATGGCCATTCAACCCTCAACCGAGATTCGAAGCCGTGCCCTCGGGCAGATGTAGGAGGCCTCTGACGTTTGCCAAAAATGAAAAAGCGCACTCTAATTGCCTGCTTGATAGTCATTATCGGGATCTGGATCGCTCTGATCATGCTAGGAAAGAAGATCCTTCCAGGTGCACCCATTCAGAAGGCATGGATAGTCCCTCTAGGGGCAGGCGGATGGGAATATGTGATGATGGGAATGGCAGATGAGGGAATGACGCGGGCTGACCTTACGAGGATTCTAGGTCCTCCGAATGATGTGATGATTTCCACATGGCACCAGGGGCAAGTCTATTTGCTCTACATAAACCCCCACGATGATGAGCGAGACGTCTCCTTTGCCGTCAGTGCCGATCAGAAAATAATGTATGCGGCGCCAGGGGAACCCATGCCAACGAATTACAAGAGCAGAGGGCGCTGAGCAAATTCGCAAAGGGCAAACAAGACGCGGTAGCCATGCAACTCCCGGCTATGCTCGGACCTTAGCCGAAGATGAAGTAGCTTCTCTCTATACCGATGATCCTCCTTGCTACTTCGACTTCACATGCGGCGGAGGTCAAGGTCGAGCTGGCTCCGAATCCAGAATAACAGAAGCCCATAATGAGTGAAGTTACCTTTGGCGTGAAGTTGATAACCTTGAATGACATGCTAAAGGTTCAAGACGGGAGTGATGTAGTTCCCTCATTTCTAATATTCACAGCAAGGGCAGCAGAGAACCTAGGTAAAAGACTTCTCTGGATCGATGCTGAGGTGGAGTTTTGCAACGGCGCGGTGCGGAAGTTCAAGAATTTCAGCTTCCACCTCCTCACCAAAGGGATCGAGGCTGATGTAAAGAAGCTTGATGACTTTGCATTTCAAGGATTTATTCTTCCCGGAGATGCACCGCGTGACGGCGAGGCTCCTAATCCCATCGAGATCACGAAACTGAAGATCACAAATTCCGAGTTAAAATAGCGGCTAACAAGCCGTGGGATGCAACCGGCTACAAGCTCTTTTGTTGGATTCGGGCTCGCCACCGCCAGTGCATCCACTCTAACGTTCGGCTGAAAATCCATGAAAGACATCATCACTCGATGTACAACTGTTGCGTTTTGTGGTGGCCTTAGCGTCATATTTACGTACAGCCTCGCGGGAGGAGGTATCTGCGGGTCAGGTCCGCCGCACGCGTGGGGAATCGTCGTTTATCTTTTGGTGTCAACAATCGTGCCAATGATGGCATCAACACTTCTCGGTAGATTTTGGCTATGGGGTGGACTGTCGTTTTCTTGGGCGTTTGCTTTTGTAAGCTGTTCTGGAATTGCCGACAGCCCCAAAGACTGGATTTTATTGGCTCCGTTTCTGGGCTGTATGGCTTCTGCGATTTTCGGCTCGTGGGCCGGACATAGGTTAGATAGGATCACTCGGGATGAAGCGTAGAAACCGAACAAGTCGATTCACCGAACCGGCGTCAACGTCCCAATTCGAATTCGAGCTTCCGGGACGCCAGTCAGGTGCTCTATAACGTTCGGCAAAGAATGCCATAATATCGCCATATGCATAATGAGCATATCGAACACTTAGTCTTCTTAATGGGATGGTTCATGATTACAGTTGACATCCTCGGGTTCGTGTATCCCTGGAGACCACATTGGCCATTGGCTCGAATTCTGGTTCATCTGCCATTACTACTCATTCCTCTATAGATAGTCTATGATTTGATTATGCCGGGATACATGGATATTAGAGTGGATCTATTTATTCTGATCCCGCTTTCCATACTCACATGGATCGTGTATCTTGCCAAGCTTGCCATAATTCGTCGCATCAAATTCCAAGCCGAACAAGGCGCAAGTTGCAACGGCGGACAAGCTCACTAGTTCGCTTCGCTCTGGATGCTCGACACCGCCATGCCACCGCTCAAATGTTCTGCCAAGAAATGGAACCCATGATCATTGTTGTTGTATTCTTCACGGTCCTCGCGCTGTTCCTCGGGATCGCATGTTGCGCGACGAGTAAGCGGGGGCGCATCATCGGCGCGATCGTTGCCTTTGGCTGGGCGTGTCTGATGTTCATGGCCGCGAACATGGCCGAGTCATTCAATCTGAATATTTGGTATAGTTCAGCCGCCGATGATCTTCTTGAGAGTTCGATTGAGGCGCTTGACGCGGGACAGGTGTTTCAGGTCTCCGCTGAGTTTTCGGCAATGCGAGAAGACTTGGAAGTCACATACGAGCATCGAGGGAACTTCAAAGAGTTGGCATTGGCTACGGCGAAGCGGATTCGTTCCTCAATCCCTCCGAGCGATGCTCCAAAAGTCAAAACCGAACAAGGCACCGCACCACAATCCGCTACCCGTTCCGAATCGGACACGGAGGGTAGCGACACCCCTGAACCTGAGTCGGAGCCGCGCTCACGGTAGCGGATGTGTGGACTTACTTCGACGTTCTCTTAAATATTGGAATCACGTGACACAGGCTGAATTCCCGAAGTCCTTGAGTTGCTGGGAGACGTATGGAAGCGTCATACCGAACTGCGGCTAACTCAGCTCATACTGAATTATCTGCATCCAGAGGTTCAGTGCTCACAGCTCTACGACTTAGAGGATGACGAGTTACTTCGCCGGCTAAGAGTGGCGCCCCCCACCCGGTGCGTCGCATAGTTGTCGATCTTACGAGTGTTTCCTCGGAAAAGGATATCCACCAGGCATTTGCGTCCACCTTACATTTTCAGGATTTCTCCGGAGCCAATTGGGATGCCTTATGGGTCGTTCTCTCAGGATTCAATCCGCGACGGATCACGATTGTTGGAATTGATCACCTCAAAAGCAGGTTTCCTGATGCTCTGTCGAAGACGGAATGCTTCTTTAGCAATTGCACCAAGGAGCTGGGCGAGACCGCACCAAATCTGACATGGCGCTAGCCCCAAACAAGCGAGAAGAGAGAACAAGACCGCACATCCGATGGCGATCAGCCTGGGAGTTGGTTTTCAAGTTTCCAAGCTTCCATCTCGCCGCTAAAGGCATTAAATGTTCGCTAATAGAGGATCCTATGTTGAGATGATTCTTGATGCATTTAGTACTTGGGGTGGCGGTAACACACGCCTGGTTGTCCAGCCTCGCGCTGGCAACAGCCAACTATGAGTATGGAGCAGACGAGTATGTCACGATCGTGTGGCATTGGTCTCGACACGATCCACTCAAACCGATCGCCTAAAGGTCACAGCAAAGAGGGCCGTTCCGGCGACAACGTCCTTATTTGAATTCGATCTTCCAAGGGGACCGGTTCGGTGCTCTACAACGTCCAGTAAAAATAATGGCTCACAACTGTCATCTCGATTCTCTAACACAAGACGATTTAAGTGCCTTGATCGAGCTATTCACATGCCCAAGAGCCAGACAGTATCTAGGCGGTCCCATCACGAAACAACTTGCGACACAGAGATCGCACGATTGGATTAAAAGATCCTCGGCAGAACCGATATGGGCAATCCGTGCTCTTTTGAATCAGACTTTATTGGGCTACGTTATACTTGATAAACATCATGACGAAAGCGACATCGAAATTTCGTATGCGCTACTTACAACCTATTGGGGTCGTGGTCTGGCGACGCAGGCACTGACACAAGCATCACGCTTAGCATTTTTCGAACTTGGCTTGCCCAGGATCATTGCAGAGACTCAAGCGAAGAATTTGAAATCCACTGCTTTATTGGAAAGGATTGGAATGAATGAAGAACGGCGTGTTTTCCGTTTTGGGGAAGAACAGATCATATTCTCCCTCCATAACCCTTCACCCCCAATGATCGAACAAGTCGGGGCATCACCTTTGTCGTAAGCAAAATACCCCATGAGATCCTCCTTTGATATTTGCGCTGTACTAATGCTACTGAATAGCAACAGTTGGTCATTCGATCACGTGGGACCTCCCCCATCGGCCACCTTGTCCAAAACGATGGCGCATGTTACGCACGTAAAGTTGGCGCAGGTCGACAATCTCAATGGAACCCGGTTCACGCATCGGAAGCTAATCAATGGATTCAGCAATTACCCGAGATTCAATTGAAGGCGCTTGCAGAAACGGCGAAACTGCGAACAATAAGAACGACCGAAATGATTGATGCAGCCACAAAGATTCGTGATCGGCTAAACCCAGTGATTGTCACACACAAATCGAAGCTCAAAAGCAAGAGCGAGAAGGAGCTTCACACCCAACCGGAAAGAGGTCTTGAGGCGGTCTCAAGGGATGCCTACATCAAGGGACATGCCGACGGATGGAGAAGCATTGCAGTATCAGTGGATTCAGCCTGGGCGGCGGTTGAGCACTTGGAAATGCGCGCTTCGTGGTGCGTTCGGCAGTTGATGAAGGACTTTACAACATTCGATCTCAAGACCTGCCGGACCGATTGGAATAAAAGGAGAGAATATATCAGCGCTGAACAACCCACTGACCCGCCACGAGTCGAAAGTTCATCGCAATGACTATCACAACTCAGAGTCGAAGCATCGCAGCGTTCCACGGTAGACAGCCTCAAACATTCACTATAAAATTCATATCTCATGTCGAAACTCTCTAACATAAAGTTCATCTTACCAGTATTGATTGTCATCCTCACCTCCTGCTTTTCTGCACAATTATTTGCAACTGCAGAATATGATTATGGGGCTGACGAGTATATCACAATTGCAAAGGGCCTTTCCCCGGACGGAAGTTTCGCGATTACAGCGCACAAGGATTACGGGGTGGATAACTTTCATCTCTATTTGACCAACGCTAGAACAGGACGTCGCATCGCAACTCTCCAAGAAGTGGATCCGACTCTCGATACCGCAGCGTTTGCATTTGGAGCCATCTGGAGTGACGAATCTAGTTCGGTAACATTGGTTTGGCGCTGGTCACGACACAATTCTTTAAAGTCGATGACTTACAAGATTTCCCAGAACGGAGCATTACCGATAACCAAGAAGTCCATCGATCTTGATATAGATAGCAAGCTTGTCGATTTTTGGAGTAAGAATTGTTCCGGCGAATCGCCAACTGAAAAGCGATTCGGCACTCCAAAGAACAAGCCAGAGAATTAAAACCAAAGACATACATGGTGGGGCAGCAACGGCGGACAAGCTCGCCAGTTCGTTTCTCACCGAATGCTCGACACCACCGTGCAGCGGCTCTAGCCTTTGACAGAATATGAAGAATTGTAGCGACCTTCTGACGATGTTTGCTGCGAATCATGTGCAACGTTCGTTCAGAGAGCGATTTGTCCACGAGGCACTGAAAAAGAAAGGCAAGCTTCAGTCGAGAATTTGCCATACAATCAACGATGTATTTGCCGACTCCTATCGTGATGGCTCGTGTCCGTTCGATCCAGACGAACCTTGTATTCCGATCACAGGAACAGGAGTAAACTCGATGGAAGAATACCGCTGGAGTGAGGTCCAGAGTGCGGCAACATCTGGATTCGGACTTCTTGTGATTTCGACGGACGGAAGCAAATTCTATGCTGAGACGGAGCACGACTATCGTTGTCCGTCGGTTGTCTACTCGGCACCCAAGTAGGACCCAACCAATGAGGCAGAACAGGCCGCAGCTTCCGACGGCAATAACTTTCCTCGCTGAATTTAAGCTTTCCCTCTACTCTATCGTTGACTCAAGAAAATGAAAACCATCCCCCACTCCGATTCTGATGGCTGGACATCGCGGAGTAGAATCGAGAAGTCAGCCGATTTTAATTAGATATCGTCCTTGCCATGAGAAATGCCTTGGCGTTTCGCGTTATCCCAAACGCCTCACGTTCACCTGGGAATTTATGATTCCGATTTGCATAAGATGTGATTGGCAATCGACGGATGCCGTCCCATATGAAGGCACATGGATCAAGATAAAGAAGCAAAGAAGTCGTGAATGACAACGACAAGCTCGGTGGTTCGCAATGCTCTGGACAGTCTTGCGCGCTGTTGCCTACATTCAAACGTCTTCAAGAATCATGTGCCTCCTCCTGCTCAATTTCTTTATTCTCGGCCTCTCAGGTTGCGAGATCAAGTCAACCCATTCCGCGGCCCTAACAGAACCTGATACTACACAGACTTGGTATTCCGCCTGCATTTCACAGGACAATGGCGAGCAATTTCATTCGGAACTCACGTTAGCTACCCGGGAAATCACAAAAGTATCGATTTCTGCCGAAACATCAATCATTGTCGGTTTCCTTGTGGAGAAGGGTTACAAAGTCAGCAAGGACCCTGGGACCATTCTCATGGGAACCGAAGAGGCACCGCACCTGGCAGAAGGCTCTCCGAGAACACGGAAGGAGTTCGATGCGACCAATGGATGGTATGCAATACCACCTGCAGAATACAAGCGCTGCCGCCACGCGAATCGCAATCTACATGGAGTCGAAAGAATAATGGAGAACGAGTCGGCGGATCCGGCGAGTTCCTCGACACACATGCCCTACTGCGCAGCGTTCATCTTGAGCCAGATCAAATTTGGCAGAAGGGCGAACCTCGCTTAATGACCAAGCTCAACGGACGTCTGAATGAATCTTCGGGTGTTACATTCATCGCCAGTGAGGCAGATTTCAGTAATTTCGATACGCAACTTCTGGATGCCACTGAGTTTATCAACCGCAACCGAGGTTGTTTGGAGTGCATGCGGAATTTTCCCTCAGTGGATTATTTCATCTTGGACTTCGGGATAGAGCTGCGAGACGCGGCTACTCACTCCGACATACTCACCCCAGAATTCCTCCTAGCGGCATCATCTGTGGGCGTCGCCGTCGAACTTTCGCACTACCCTTGCCAGCCTGGACCAAAATAGCAAAGAACGTTGGATGCAATCTACTAAAGCGGTGCTACAACTTTGACATTATATAAAATCAGACCATGCAGATCTTCCAGTTCAAGACATGGATCCGACTTATGAAACTATCCATACCTGGATTCGTGGCATTGCCTGCCTTATGGATATTCGGTTCGAATTCCTCATATTTTTATCTATTTACTCCACTAATCGCCATCACCATCATATTAGCGCTCCTCGGAGCACTGCAGGGAATCATGATGGCATTCGGAAAACTGGAGTTCGGGTGCCCAATATGCAAAACCACAGCTAAAGTTACGCAAGGTGGCCAGAAGTACATCTATCTAGATTGCCCAAAATGCGGTGAAAATCGAAGTTTCCACTGGCTTTGGTCGCATGAAAGTAAATAAAATAGACGAAGAAGAAATCTAACAAGAAACCAGAGGCATCCCCACCGCATCCAACCTTTGACATACACTAAGAAATATGATCGCAGCAATAGCACCATCGAACGGAATCAGTCCAGTAATCGGAATAGGCCCACTACCACTACTAATAATTGTCCTAGTAATAGCAATTTCCGTATTCGCAAAGAGAACCTATGGTTATCAAGGGATACTTTCCACACTGGCTTTCATGGGTATTATCTGTGCAGGTTATTTCGGAATCGACCGGCTTACCAATTATGACCCCACCGATGATATAGCAGGTTCAATCCTACTAGGATTCGGTATCTTTTCACTTGCTGGGCTTGCGATCTAAGTTCGGGTATTTCCCAGAAATAACAAAGGTTAACTGAATCAGGCCGTCGTCTCCGACGACGCTCAGCATGCAAGTTGGTTTTCAAACTTCCATCCTGCTAGGTCTGACCGGTGAGACTAGTGATGTAAACTACCACGATGACTCCGGCCACGAACCAGACTGCTTGCCGAGGCTTATTTTTCAGACGATAATGAAATCACGAGGTCAATGTCATGACTATTGAAACGAATATCGTCCAAATCAGGACCAACAAAAACGCTGGTATCAACGACTCGTAGCCTACTGTCGTTTCAGTCGATACTTGCGCTCTCTATGAACTCTCGTTGCAAAAATCAAAACCACAAGGAAGCTCGACAGAATCACGTAGATCATCTATTTGATCACCTCGGCCTCCATCGCAACTTCCAGGTGATGAGAGTAATTAAAAAAAGCGATGCATCGTATAGTATCAATAGTCCTTCTTTGTCTTTTGTTCAGCAGAACAACGAATGCCGCCGAACTTGTAATTTCGTCATTCGCAGAGTCAACTGAAGCACCGCACGGACTCGGCAACTTATATGCTCCTGACATTATTAAACACCGAAGCGAACTGCTGATGTTCTTCGGTGGCCAGGGAAAGGATGGTCATGATCGCATCCATCTCGCTACCTCAAAGGATGGAACGACCTGGAAACAGGAAGGAATCGTTTTTGCACCGGAAGGAGTCAACCATGTGAATGATCCATCAGTGGTATCTGTCAATGATGTGCTTTACATGTTCTACACCCTCGCGGGTTCTGGAGTTACCGACTCTATCGGCCTTGCAACATCTGCTGACGGGCGAAAGTGGAGTGATCGAGGTGCCGTGTTCACGCCATCGCCATCACCTGCTTGGGACTCACTCTTGGTTGGCCGACCGAGCGTGATTTATGACGGCAAACGCTTTCTCCTTTGGTATGATGGTCGGAAGGACTTACCTCCCGGAGCACCAGATCTCAAAGCCCCCAAATCGGATCACTCACACCGGTTCGTGGGTTATGCGACGTCCCTAGATGGCATTAAATGGGAACGAAGAAGCGATCCCGTTTTCGGGGATGACGCTGGTGGCGTCGATGTTTTCAAGTCTGGCGACAGCTTTGCCATGGTGATCGAGTCCCGCGACGGCACTCGCTGGGCGACCAGCCCGGACGGTGTTCATTGGAAGTCGCAAGGATTGCTCTTTCCTAAAGATTCTGACTCACCATACGGTCACGTTACACCGTTTGTGTTTGCAGACAAAACATCTTGGAGACTGTATTTCGGAGCTGCGCAAGCAGAAGGGTGGAATCAGAATTCCATTTATTGCGCAGTCATTAAACCACCGCCTGATCTGAACTCAACCACGAAATAATAAGTCACGCCTAGGTGACCCGCTTCTCGCCCTTAGTCGGAATCCCCCTGCACAATTTACCCCTCAATCCTGTCTGCCCTTCCCTACTCGGAACACGAACCAATGCTTTGTTGGCAGAGAAACAAATAAATAAATTTTGGACTCAGCAACTCTGCATCAAGATTGACATTTCGTGCCGGGGCTGCTCACGCTTGACTTATCGGCTAAGTAGAAAATTCTACAATGGCATGAGTTCAAAATCAGAAATTCACTCAAATAAGAAGCAATGATTACCTCGAATCATTATCTATAATCGATTATCCTCAGCATAGTCCAAATCGACCAGCTTCACCGCTACAACGGATTTCTCTTTTCAGCAATTACCTTACCAGAGACATCTCGCTAGTATTGCGGTATGTAATCCGAATATCCTACGCTGAGCCAGTTACCAAAATCGAAAAACGACTCAATTCGAAAATTTTCACCAATGCGAACGAGCCTTCTCATCGATCGAAAGTTAACATATCGGGTTGAATCCAGGCATTTCTCCCCGCTGCGGATAGCTAAATACGTTGGGATAGGAATATGAAATCAACTCGCCAATCCAGGAATATCTGTTTTCAGGTTTTACGCAGGGTGACGCTGGGAGTCCTCCTGTTGCTTGGATTTTTTCATCTGGATCACCTGCCGAGTCTCTAGAACCAGATTTCACCTCCGGCAGATCTCGCTACCATCGATGATTTTCTTAAATGGGAATCAGGCAAAATTGGATCCATAGGAACATACCAGAATCATGGGAAGACCTACACGGTAATTTTAGGAGACTCTGGCGCCTTTTTATCATCAGGTCCCGCCGCCTATGTATTCGATGAGAACGGAATGTTTGTCGATTGGACATCTGACATGGGAGACAACTACACGCAAAAGCACAGATTTGACCTAACAAGTGGCAATGTGAAGCTTTTCAAAACGAACAAACCCTGAAGTGAGCTAGCCCCGGGTCTGACGTCGAACAGAACCATTAATACACGTTGCACTGGAGACTCGACATCGCGGTGCGACCGATTTAAAGATCACTCCATCACTTGGCTTAAAAAACAATTTGAGACCAATCATTTTCCACCATTCGTCGTAATTGATCTGACACTCCTTCCCTTCAATCACCCAATTTAATCCTTACTGGAAGTCATCAAAAACATTACATAGACTCATCTATCTCATCAAACATAAATTACCACAACACATCCCACCAAATGAAAGAGGACCGCACATTTTTCACTGATCACCTCACTCTATCAGGTCGATTATTATTCATCTTATCCGTTCTCATTTTCGCTACAGGATTTTATAATAGGTTCTGCAACACGGCTGATAATGGCACATCATTTCCATTATTTATAGTTCTCGCTCCACCAGTCACCATCAGTATATTCTGCTTCTTTGGCGGAGCTTGGATACTGGAACGTTGTGGTATTCAGATTTACATCAAGAAAACGGCGACCGACGATCCACCAGGTGTAGTCGATAAAATTGAATCCTCATCGGAAGTTGATGCACCCGAGATCGACAAGTCTTCCAATTGATTACAAATTCAACACCGAGAATAGCACAGGGATTAATAAATATGGATCCGATTAGCTGATGCAATCAAAATTTAACCACAAATCACCAAACAGTAAAACATGAAATATCATCGCATACCCCATAGAGCAAGAAAGCAGATTAAATTGAAGTGAGCGCCATGATCATTAAGGCATGAATCACAGCTGTTTGATTTGGCTATCGCGATTTGCTTCGTAAGCTATCGAAACCTCACTGCCAAGTTATGGCAGGAGGTCTCCGGCGATTTGTTTGTGTGATCGCAACTATAAGTCGACCACATAAAATCAGATCAATTAATTTTCTGCCTTGAATTTCAGGATCGCACTCACTGGGTAATGATCTGAAGGATAAATTCCGTTTTCAGAATCGTGCAAAATCGCGGATTGAAGTCCTTCAATATCGTTTGATGCGTAGATGTAGTCGATCCGGTTGCCATCGGTATTGCCTTCAAATCCATGGAAGGTTCCAGATTCTGATTCCGGTGTATCAGGATTGAGAGTTTTCCAAACATCGAATGGTGCGAGTGGATTTTCGCGAATGATTTGATGAATCGGATTTTCGGGCTCGGCGTTGAAATCTCCGGTCAGGATGAATGGGCCTGGAAATTTGCAATCCGCGATGCGTTGCAAAATCAATTTGATCCCATTCTCACGAGCCAATTGCGCCTCGTGATCCAAATGTGTGTTGAAGAAATAAAAGAACTTCCCTGCTTGCCGATCGAGCAGGCGAACCCAGGTGCAAATACGAACAACACGATTGCCCCATGATTTGGAGCCTACAACGTCTGGAGTATCTGATAGCCAGAATGTTCCTGACTCTTGAATGGTAAACCGATCCGTGCGGACGAAAATCGCCGAAGCTTCGCCTTCGGTTTTGCCATCTGCGCGACCGCAGCCAACCTCGGCATAGCCACTCAAGCGGTTGTCGAGATCATCCAGCATGGGTCGCAGACCTTCCTGAATTCCAAGAACATCAGGAGCATTTTTCTTGATCACGTTTGCCACCAGATCGCGCCTGACCTCCCAACTGTGAATCCCTGTGTCACCAGGATTCAGATAGCGGAGATTGAAAGAAAGAACCTTCAAAGTGCTTTGCGAGTCTTGAGCAGAAACCAAACCTGCATGAGCGAAATAGGCGCAACACATTACCAAAAGTGAACGTAACATGGCAGCTCTATACCAGCCGAAACAGCTGATTATTTCACGAATCTCAGGGGTGCTATGTAGACGAAACGCCCTGCATCATTTGAATCGGTCGCATCATCGGCAATAGCGACTTTCACGGAATCGAAACCCGGAGTTCGGACCGTTGTTAGAACAATGACGCGTACTGGGGACAACATTTGCAAAAGAAGACGACACCTACCCAACTTTGTTCAAAGTTCAAATCACTTTCACATTCTCTTGGAAATTCAGTAATCTGCGGCTACCACCTCATATCGTTCATGGAAATCACTCTTCTCGCATTCGCCCAGGCAAAGGATGACTTCGGATTTTCGAGTCAAACAGTCGCCTGCTCTGCCGAAGAAACACTCCGCGAGTTGGTTAGACGTATCGCACCGAATGCGAATCTGGAGCATTTGAGGATTGCGGTGGATTGTGAGTTTGCTGAATGGGACACGCCGATCGGAAACGCCCGGGAAGTTGCGCTGATTCCACCGGTTTCTGGAGGCTGATTTTTATCCACGCCAGTCACATGCACATCGAAATACATTTCACCTTCGAGTCCATCCAACGCCCTGCTGCGAATTTCCCGAACCGGGAAATCGGCACGGAACTGGAATTTCAAGGCATTGTCCGCGAACTGGAGAATGGCCGGGCTTTGCAAGGGCTGCAATACGAAGCCTATGAGCCAATGGCCCGGCAGGTATTGGCCAAACATTTTGCAGAATTAGCGCAAATCCATCCATGCGAATCCGTCATCTTCATCCACCGGCTCGGCTGGGTGCCTGTTGGTGAAGCTTCACTCTACATTCGCGTATTAAGCGCTCACCGTGGCGAAGCGCTGTCTTTTCTCGCTGAATCGGTGAATCGCCTCAAACTCGATGTCCCGATTTGGAAGCAGGTCAAGGAGCCGTGAAAACGATTCGATAATAGATCGGTAGCTCGGTGATTGCTGATGGACTTTCAAGAGTGATCAAATCGATATCATTTTCAGTCACTCTGGATTTTTCTGTCCAATCAACCGTTACCCATGGATCGGCGACTCCAAGATCACTGCTTTTTTCAATCGTATAGCTAACCCCAGAAATATCATTTCGCATCGGAAAGGTATAACTTGGCAACGGATAGGAGTCCGCCAACGTGCTTGAAAAGATAACAGGATTTTTTGAGATAACTCCAGGCATCAGACCATGGGCAAATAGTTCCAAGTTGGTTAAACCGCTTGGCGTTTTCACCGCCGCCCCACTGACCTCATCATCCTTCTGGTCAGCTTCAGAAAACACCCGCTCTTTCCAGCCTTCGAAAGATTCCTTATCGGTTAAGGTAACGGAGAATTGTTCACTAACTTCGTTGCCCACGCTATCGCTTGCCGTGAGCGTGATCGTCGCACTTCCAGAACTCGCCAGCGCGGTCAAGTTCAGATGACCATCTTCATCCAGCTCGGCAGTGACTGCAGTCGGCTTGCTGGAAGTGACGGTGTAACTCAGCGTAGTGTCTTCTCCTGCTTGTCCATCCGGCAGTGTTTCCAGGCTGACACTCGGAAACAAAATGAAATTGTTAGCACCAATGGAATCCCATGAGGAATAGCCATTCAGCGGAACGGCAGTGAATGCAGAACCGATATGAGAACTCAAATCATATACCGGAAAATAACCAGAAGATGTATTCCCAAATGTTTGGGCATAGACCAATGTATCTTTAGTCATTCTGGCAAAAACCGTAAACCCGCCATTCTGGGAATCCAAATTATCCGAGTTCTGACCTAAATTGACAAACCACTGGCTTGTCGCGCTATCAGGATCGCCTCCAACCTTAGCCATCGCGATCGTACCATACGTGTTCGATATGCCAAATTCATTCACAACCGGCGAGTTTGCAGGAACTTCATTCAAGCCGGATTGCAACCGATATCCCCCCCCCTGAATGACAAAGCCTGATACACTTCGATGGATGAAAGAATTCACATAGGCACCGCTATCAATGTAGTTCAGGAAATTGCTCCGAGTGGCTGGAGTCCGATCGCTAAACATGGCGAAATCCAAAACCATCGGATTGCCATCCAAGGTGAAATAACTCGTAAAGCGGACGACTTTGTCATCGATCGGCTCCATGCCGAAAAAGTCACCTGGATTCAGTTGTTGCACCCGTCCCTCAGCGATCTCCCGGGCTCCGATGCGTTGGTTTAGAACGGGAAGCAACTTGCTTCCTGCCTCCATTGGCAGGGCGGCTGCGAAGAAAAAAATTGTAACGGTCACCAATGCTCTCACACCTAAAAAACCATCAGGATCATTCAATTCTAGCAAGTCCCGCAGTATTCCAGCCCACAAATTTGCGGAGATGACAGATTTCCTGTTCCGGTAAATGCTTTGCACTCTGAGAATTCCCTGCATACGCTCCGCCCAACCAACCACACTACTATTTATGGGACCGATCGGAATGCCGGAAATGGTGATGATTTTCATCATCGTGTTGTTGCTCTTCGGGGCTAAAAAACTCCCTGATCTCGCCCGCGGGATTGGTAAAAGCATGGGCGAGTTCAAGCGCGCCCGTGACGAATTCGAACAAGAATTAACCCGTGCTTCTGAAGCGGAGACCAACAAGGTCAAAGAAGCACCTAACAAAGAACCACGCGAAGTCTGAGCTGTGAGGTTCACTCCTTCGCTTAAATCTATTGAAAAATCCGCCCCGAGAATCCTCGGGGCGTTTTTCTGTGTTCTCCTCTCTCTTTCTGCAGCTTCTTGTAAAAAGAAAGGCACACCAGATTGGAACACGCCAGGTGGCACGCTCCCTACCGAGCAAAGTGAGGCAGCTCCTACCCCAACGGCTCCTCAACCTTCAGCCGAGCAAAAGCCTTCGGTAGCGCCTGCAGCCAATGTCGCTGAGAAAACTGAACCGACTCAGCCAACGATCCCTGCAGCGGATTTACCCGCCACCAGCCAGGGCCTGCGTTTCATCGCCTATAACGTCGAGAACTGGCTCTCGATGGACCGCTATGTGAACCGGACTTCGCAAAAAAACGCGCCGAAGCCGGATTCAGAAAAACAAGCTGTCATCAGCATTCTCGCCCGTCATCAACCGGATGTTATCGGCCTCTGTGAAATCGGCACGCTGGATGATCTCGCCGAAATTCAATCGATGCTGAAGGAAAAAGGCGTCGATCTGCCTCATTCCCGTTTTGTGGGAGGCTCTGATCCCGTGCGCCATCTCGGTTTGCTTTCCAAATTTCCGATTTCGGCGACAGGATCGGTCGAAAACTCTGATTATCAGCTGAGTGGCAAAACATTCTCCATCAACCGCGGGATCATGGATGCCACGATCGATGCCCGTGGCAAAAGCTATCGCTTCATCGGCGTTCATTTGAAGTCGAAGCGTGAGGTTGAAGAAGGTGATCAGGAAGCCATGCGTCGCAATGAAGCCAAACTGCTGCGGAAACATCTGGATGCTATTTTCGAAAAAGATCATGATGCCCGGCTCATCGTCTACGGGGATTTCAATGATACGCGAAACAGTGCTTCTTTGAAAACAGCCTTCGGGCGATACAACTCGCCTGGCTACCTTAAGCCTCTGTTTCTCAAGGACTCAGTGGGCACCAGCTGGACTCAATTCTGGTCCTACCAGGATGTTTACTCACGGATTGATTTTGTCACGGTTTCGAAATCGATTGCGAACGAGGTGGATCTCAACTCATCCCATTTGCTCGACGATTCCAATTGGAATGAGGCTTCAGACCATCGAGCCGTGATGGTGAATTTTGATTGATGCATAACACTTGCATTTTCTGAAAAGCATTTGCAAGTTGTCCCAATGGTTCGCCGCCTCCTGACCGCACTTGCCCTCACCGTTACCTGCATTCACGCCACGCCGATGAAGGTAGCTGCGCTACACCCTCTACTGGCCGATCTGGCCCGTGAAATCGGAAAAGATCACGTCGAGGTGATTGATCTGATGGGGCCAAATAACGACCCTCATAGTTTTCAACCCAACCCTGAGGAACTGAATAAAGCCCAAGGCGCGCGACTCTATTTGGTCTCTGGAATGGGATTGGAGGACTATTTGCCGAAATTGAAAGGGATTGTCGCCAGTTCCCAAGGGGCGGAATTGATCGATGTCGGATCGACCCTCCCTCCCCTTGAGCAAGCAGAGGTCACCGATCATGACCACGATCACCACACCATCGATCCGCATTGGTGGCACTCAATCCGGTTGTTCCAGCGGGCAACCGGTGTGATCGCGGAATCTTTTGCATCCGCTGATTCTGAACACGCTGCGGAATATCGGCAGAATGCTCAAAATTATCGCGATGAACTGGGTAAGCTCGACCGATGGGCAAAGCGCGAAATCGCCAAAATCCCCCGGGCCAACCGGCATTTGGCGACCGCACATGCGGCGTTCAACTACTTCTGCCATGATTTCGGATTCGAGGCGTTTCCGATCCAAGGCATCAATCACGAGCAAATGCCGGACCCGCGTGAATTGGCAAATCTGATCGCGGCACTGAAGAAAAACCAAGTCTCGGCGATCTTCCCGGAGAAGGAGTCGAATCCAAAAATCCTCCAGACCTTGACCGAGGATACCGGCATTCAGTTAGCCGCTCCACTCATTGCGGACGGCCGCGGCGTCAAAAATTACGAGGAAATGGTGCGCTACAACGTCAGCACCATCGTCAAAGCGCTCGCCCCGTAACCGGAAACGAGCGCTTTGAAAAAATGATGATCAGAGCCTTAGACCGGCTTCCAGGCCGAGTTTTCCTTCGAAGAATGGATCACCGCTTCGATAAATGACATGCCTTCCACGCCATCGTGGATATTCGGGAAATCATAGCCTTCCGGGCGTGGGTAGCATCCGGCTGCTGCGTCTGACATCGCCTGAACCGCAGCCAGGTAGATGTTTGCGAATGCCACGATGAATCCTTCCGGGTGACCGGCAGGAAGTCGGGTCGCGTGTTCAGCAACTTCACCATTGTAGCGATTGCCACGGCGCCAAATTTCGCGAGGACGGTCGTGGTATTTCAGGATCAATTCATTTGGATGTTCCTGATGCCACTCCAGCGAGGCGTCACTTCCGTAGACACGAATGTTGAGGTTGTTTTCCTCACCCATCGAAACTTGAGAGGCATGGAAAACCCCACGGGTGCCACTTTCGTAGCGGACTAGAATCGCCCCATCGTCATCGAGAGGTCGATCCGGCAGAAATGAATTCACGTCCGCCGCCACCTCTTTGATTTTTTGACCAGTGATGTAACGGGCCAGATTTTCCGTGTGCGATCCGATGTCGCCGATGCAGTTGGAAACGCCGAGGTTGGCTGCTTCCGATTTCCATTGTTTGGAATCGCGGCCGTCTTTCGCGGCAGCCAGAGCGTGATCCTGAGGATACTCGGCAACCACTTTCATGATTTTACCGAGCTTGCCCGCTTTCACCATCTGCCGGGCTTCCTTCACCATCGGATAGCCGGTGTAGTTGTGCATCAGCACAAACACCTTGCCGGTCTTTTCGACGACATCGCGGAGCTGCAGTGCTTCCTCCAGCGACAGCGCGACCGGCTTCTCACAAATCACGTGAAATCCGGCCTCCAGGAAGGTTTTCGCCACCGGGAAATGCAAATTATTCCCGGCAACGATCGAAACGAAATCAATCCGCTGATCCTCCGGAAGAGATGCCTCGTGTTGAGCCATCTCTTCATAGGAGGTGTAGACCCGGCTATGATCGAGGAAGAGATCGTCCCCAGATTGCTTTGATTTTTCAGGCTTCGAGGAAAAGCACCCCGCGACCAGTTCGATCTTTCCATCCAGATTGGCGGCCATCCGGTGCACCGCGCCAATGAAGGCACCGCGACCGCCACCGACCATTCCCATTCTCAATTTCCGGTTCATCAAACGAATTTCGAATTAATAAGTTAGGCGATGCTGACGGGTGCGCCGGTTTCCGCCGATTGATAGATCGCGTCGATGATCTGCATCAGTCGAAGCGCCTGGATTGGCGTGTTGTAAGCCTCCGCGCGTCCTTCGATCGCATCGATGAAGTTTTTCGAAGAACCGATCCGGCCCATGTCCTCACAGGCAGGAACCGTGATCTTGCGGTCCACGCTGTTGCCGTTTTCCTGAACGTAAAGTTCGCAGGTATCGATCGCGGTTTCGTCGAATCCATCGCGGCCGAAAAGGCGCTCCACCTTGCCGCCAGCACCGGTGCCTTGGAATACGACGGAGACTTCCTCGCGCTTCACCATTTCCGCCCAGGAAACTTGCAAGGTAAGGACTTGGCCGGTTTTGAAAGTCACGAATCCGTGAGCAGCTGCTTCGACGTTATTGATGCCATCCGCGCGATCCGGAATGCCCCATGGCCCCTTGAATCCTTTATCGGTGATGAAGGTATCGAAGGTCTGCGCCAAAACGTGGGCAGGTTCTGGATAGCCCATGAAATAGAGCGCCAGGTCGATCATGTGAAGCAGGTCGATGACCGCGCCACCACCGGAAAGTTCCTTGGTTGTGAACCAGCCGCCGAATCCTGGAATGCCAGTGCGGCGCACCCATTTGGCCTGTGCCGAATTGATGGTTCCAGTAACTCCGGCATCGACGTATGCCTTCATGGCAACCGCTTCAGGTCTGGCGCGGTTGTTGAAGTTGAACATCAATTTTTTCCCGGTTTCCGAGGAAATTTTGATCATTTCCTCCACCTCGGAGGCTTTGAGAGCTGGTGGTTTTTCACAGAACACGTGCTTGCCCGCGCGCAGGCATTGCAGCGAAAGCGGCGCGTGGAATTTGTTTGGCACGATGATGCTCACCGCATCCAACTCGGTGCATTTTTCCAGCATTTCATCGACGGAGCCGTAGGTATTCGGAACTCCCCACTGCTTGGCCGCTCTTTCCGCTGCGCCCGGTGCCGCATCTGCGATGGCCACCACTTCTGCGCCAGCTTGGCGAAATCCGGTGATGTGATATTGCAACATCCCGCCTGCCCCGATGATTCCAACTTTAGTACTCATGATTCGGTAATTTTGATGATTTGTGTCTTTATTGCTTCGACTTATCGAAAGCCGCGTCGAACGCGATATTGCTCGGCGGGAAGTCCAGATCGCGGACAAAGGCAGCTGCCTCGGTTGCGCCATGGACCCGGTCCATGCGTGCGTCTTCCCATTCGACCGAAAGCGGGCCTTGGTAACCAACGTCACCAAGAGCTACGATCACTTCTTCGAAATCGACATCGCCGTGGCCCGGCGAGCGGAAATCCCAAACCCGGCGATAGTCACCGAAGTCGGTGTGGCCACCGAAAACGCCAATGGTGCCGTCGCCACGGTTCCACCAAGCGTCCTTGACGTGGGAGTGGAAGATTCTTGAGCCGAATTCACGGATGAATTTCACATAATCAACCCCTTGGTAACCAAGGTGCGATGGATCAAAGTTGAAGCCAAATCGCTTGTGATTGCCGACTGCCTCAAGGGCACGCTTCGCAGTCGCAATGTCGAACGCGATTTCCGTAGGATGCACTTCCAGGGCGAAATTCACGTCAGCAGCATCAAATGCGTCGAGAATTGGCAACCAACGGTTTGCGAAATCCTGGAAACCCTTTTCCCAGAACGCTTGGGATGTCGGCGGGAACGCATAAATCGTGTGCCAGATCGAGGAACCGGTGAAGCCGTTCACCACCGTCGGGCCATCCCATTCATCGCCTTCAGGGCGGGCGTCGAAAAATTTGCGAGCAGCCTTGGCGGTATCGATCATTTTCGCCGCAGCGCGCTGGCGCACGCCTTCCGGATCGCCATCCCCCCAAACATCGGGAGGGAGAATGGCCTGATGGCGCTCATCGATCAGATCGCATACAGCTTGTCCCATCAAGTGGTTAGAGATGGCGTAGCAGCTCAATCCGTGATCCGCCAAGAGTTTCCATTTGGCGTGGACGTAGGAATCATCGGCAAGTGCGGCATCGACATCGAAATGATCTCCCCAGCACGCCAATTCAAGGCCGTCATAGCCCATTTCGCTGGCCAAAGGAGCGAGTTTTTCAAGTGGCAGATCGGCCCATTGGCCGGTGAAAAGTGTGACAGGTCTGGACATGGTGGGATGGTTTGAGTGAGCCGCAGCAGGTTGAGGGAAACCCATCAGATCACGAAAGCAAAAACGTCGAGTAATGCCCATCTCCAGACATTTCGTCCAACAACGCAACTAGCCAGACACCGGCGAACCATTTTATCGACCCCAGTGACCTCAAACCGACCATTTTCGACACGCACCGTCGCCAGACACGTGAACTGCCCAAACGGCAACCGCCCCGGGCATCCCGGCACCATCATGCACTCGATGGTGTAACGCTGCTCCGGGATCGGACCGCAGTGAGCAGACTTTTTCATCCTTTTCGATCGCTGCCCCAGAAACCTGCTACAGCCTGCGACCATCCTCCGCCCCTCCCAATTGCACGAGTCGCCCGATTCGACTGCTCAATTGACAACTTGACTTCTAAATGTCATTCGATTTGCCTAAGGTGTTTCGAAAGTGGGCTCATCAGGTTGACCCAACCTTCCCCGCCCTTGGCCTGGGAGCACCATGTCGAAAAGTGTCGTTCAGCTGCGACTGAAAGGGCCGTCGGGTGCACAAGCAGGTCTTCACCAATACACCTACCTCGTCACCAACTGAGGATTTGCGAATTGCCTATGATGGCAGGTATTTTCCTGGGCCCGCCTCAAGCCGCGAGGCATCTACTTCGTCACCCGGGAAAAATCCAACAGCGCCATGAAGACCCTTTCGATTGAAAGGCATAACCGCAAAGATCCGCGCTACGAAGGCATCCTCAGCGACACCCTCGTCGGCAACCCCAATGGTGAAGCATTGCGCCGCATCATCTACTACGATCCTAGTGATGAAAAAATTTACAACTATCTAACAAACGAAATGCAACTTCCCGCCTGGGCCATCGCATTAGGTTACAAACATCGATGGGATATCGAAAAAGTTTTCGACCAATTCAAAAACAAAATGGCGGAAACCAAATCCTGGGCCAGCAGCCACACCGCCAAAGAAGCCCAAGCC
>NZ_JAENIJ010000038.1 GCF_016595435.1 Luteolibacter pohnpeiensis | reverse complement strand
TGGCGCCAAGCCGGGACATTCGGATTCCACGGTGGCTCCCGCTCCGGCGGATACAGCATCCCCTCCCTGGTCGGCGGCGATGTGCAATTCAACCCTTCAATTGGTGCTGCCGATGAAACTGGCGACCGCCTTTACGACGACGGCTATGTCAATACAGACACCGGAACTGCCACGGATGGTCTGACCTCAAACTGGGGTTACAACGATTCGAGCCAGGTCAGCGGCGACAGCCTCTACCTCCACGCCACCGGGATCGAAAGTGTGAGAAGTGATTCTCTCACCCAGAGCTTTGCCCCGCACTCGCGCCGTAATGAGCGGGGACTTGCACCGTTTCTTCAGTTCGAGGCCGTCAATCAGAAAGACTTCTATGGATTTCAGCCGGGAATTTCTGCGTCCCTGTCCTGGATGCCGATTCGACTGAACCAGCATTGGAGTGACCTCACACTTGTACAAACAAGACAGGACAGCCAGATCACTTGGACCGATCGCTATGATTTGGACGGAACCGGCGCCTATATCCCTGACGCCCCCTACGCAGGAAGTTCGGGGAGCCCTGGTTTCATGATTGGCAATATTCCTGATTCCAGAGAGTCCACAACCATTGACCTTGGGTCTGAAGAAGCCCTGATTCGGAATCAGGTCAGCACCCGATTCAGTGCCGATCAAACCACGTTTTCATTTGGCCCCACTTTAGGATGCCGGATCACAGACACGGTCCAGCTTCGTGCCGGGATGGGAGTTTCCGTTCATTGGCTTCACTGGCGTGCTTTGCAAAAAGAAACGTTGACCGCCACGCAATCTTCCGGAACGAGCGAACTGGCTCGTTGGAAAGATTCCTCATCCGGCGATCGCATTTTGGGTGGGGTCTATTTGCAACTAGGTGCCGAATGGACGCCGAAAGGGCAACCTTGGTCGATCCAAGGGCTTTTCCGTGGCGACCTCGGCCAATCGTTCTCTGAAGATATCGGCCCCAGCAAGGTGAGTTACGATGTGGATGGTTTCACAACCGCCCTGATGCTCCGCTATCAGCTCTAATTCTCCTATCTCAAACCCGCCAGACATCGAGGATGGTGCCTTTTCGGTAGGCGCCCTTGGGTTCGGCGATGACGCCGCGTGATAGCAGACCATCTTTCCACTCGACCCAGTGGGCGCGGCTCGGCGGGAGAAATGAGCCGGTATTGATCACGATGCGATGACCGACTCTCCAGCAACCTTGCCAATGAAAGTGCCCGATGATGAGAATTTCCGCTTCGGGGAAGTATCGGTCACAGAATTTTCCACCTTCGACTCCCTGGCTTAGCCAGGCCATGACCATTTCGAGCCCGCGTTGGGGCGGAACCACCGCATCCCACGCCCGTTGAAACAAGTGCCTGCCGCCCGGGTGTTTCACCGAAGGCAATTTACTGGCAATCTCACGGGCAACTTTGATCCGGATTTCCGGATTTTCCCAGGCTCCCGGGTATTTCGCCCAAGCTTGCTCCACCGCGCCGCCGCCGGTCAGCACTTCCCGTTTCCAGGGCGAGCCGCCGTAAAGGATCGCATCGCCGTGGGTGACGATGATCTTGCCGCCCGCCAGTTCCACCCAGCCTTTTCCTTCCCAGCCAGGGTCGTGATTCCCGGAAAGAAAGATCGGTTCACAGCCAAGATCGGCACATAACTCCTTCAATTCCTGAAGCATGGCGGCGGATTCCTTTTCGAGCGAGGTCGCCAACTCTTGCCAAGTGTCGCCATTGAAAATGACGGTGCCAGCTCCTTCCAGCAACGGCCGCAATGCCGCGACGTCGGTGATTCGCGACACGCGATGAGCCAGATGAAGATCGGAAATCATCAGGATCGGCTCCTTCATGGCGCGATCCGACGCTGGCGCACCGCCTCGAACAGACAAATCCCGGTCGCTACCGATACATTGAGGCACTCAACTTTTCCGGCCATCGGGATGGATGCCAGAAAATCGCAGTTTTCCTCGGTCAAACGGCGCATTCCCTTTTCCTCAGCGCCGAGAACGAGTCCGAGCGGGCCTTTTAAATCCAGATCGTAGATCGACTTTTCCGCGCGATCCGATGTGCCGACGAGCCAGAGTCCCGCCGCCTGCAGCTTTTCCATCGTCCGGGCGAGATTAGTCACCTGAGCAAACGGCACATGATCTGCCGCTCCCACAGAAATCCGGCGCACGGTTTCCGTGATGCCGACCGCTTTGTCCTTGGGGGCGACCACGGCGTGAATGCCCGCACCATCGGCCGTGCGGAGGATCGCCCCGAGATTGTGCGGGTCCTGCACACAGTCGAGAATCAGCACGAACGGGACAGCCTGCTCGGCGACGATGCGCATGAGATCATCCTCATCCAGCGATGGAGTGGTGGTTTCCTGCTCCATCGGTTTCACATGGCGATTTTCCCGTGCCTGTTTGTTGAAATTCCCGTGGATGCGCGGCTTCATGGCGTGAATTTGCGATGATGAAAGGCCCGGAGTCGAGCGCAGGTCACGAATTTCCCGCAATTTCCCCGCAGCACCAGGAGCGCGTTCAACGCCTGCGCTTTTTTGCGAAAAGACGAATGAGCAAAGCCCCTATGATCAGAACTGCACCAAAGGCGATGGGAACAAGAGCGTCCATGATTTGAAATCTTAACCAGCTGCATTTTAAAGCGTTGTTAATCGCAACGCTTGTGCAGCCAAAGTTTAAAAACAGGATAGCCACCGGCGGATACGCTTCAAACTAAAACGCACCATCGTTGGAAATCAGCTGAAATGCGATCCGCACTCCTGCGAATTCCCAATCCAATCAGCGGCTCAGCAGCCAGGAAACGTGCGGCGTGTAAAGGTCTGGCTCCAGCAGGAACGAATCATGGCCTTTTTCCGAATGCACGGTGATGTGCATGACGTCGACTTTTGCCTCTTCCAGGTGCTTGACCAATTCCGCCTGTTCTTCCGGGTAGAAGCAGAAATCGGAATCGATGGAAAAGACAAGCCAGCGTTGGCCGTTTTCCCGTGACCGGGCGAACAGCTCCGCGGCGTTCTCCGCATCGCCTTCGGATGCGCCATCGTAGCGCGACCACATATCGATGATCCGCAGGTAGGTATTGGCATCAAAACGGCCGACGAATTTCTTCCCCTGATGCAGCATGTAGCTCTGAACCTGATCTCTCACCCGATACCAGGCGAGAACGTCACCGGATTGCACCACGTCCCGGCGCGCACGGCGTTCGATCGAATCGAGATGAACAAAGGTTTTCTGGGAAATCATCCGCGCCAGGGCGAGACCGTAGAGCGGAGGCTCTCCTCCGTAGTAATCGCCGACTTTGAAGTGCGGGTCATTCTCGATCGCCAGGATTTGCTCGAACAGAATCAGCCGGTTCAGCACCGTGGTTTTGAACCCGGATGCCATAGAAATGACATTTTTGACCCGAGTCGGGAAACGGGTTGCAAACGTGAGAGCCAATAAGCCCCCGACCGAAGGGCCAACGACCGCGTTCAGGACATCGATACCCAGTTCATCCAACAAACGGGCCATCAGATCCGCCTGATCGGCCGCTGAGATCGCAGGGAATGCAGAGCCCCAGGGCTTTCCAGTGTCAGGGTTGATCGATGCGGGGCTGGTGCTGCCGTAGCATCCACCAAGGTAGTTTGCGCAGATGACACAGAACTGATTGGTATCAATGGCTTTACCAGGACCAATCATCTCTTCCCACCAGCCGTGATGAAGCTCAGGTTGCCATAAATCGCCGGTGCCTTCGATCGATGGATTGTAACCCACCGCATGGTGAGAACCGGATAGCGCGTGGAAAAGCAGGATGCCGTTTGAGCAATCTTCATTAAGTTCGCCCCAGACCTCGTAGGCGAGTGTGACGCCGGGTAAAACGCCGCCTTCCCGCAACATCACCGGCTCATCGGCGCTACCGGTGGTGAAGAAGCGGGTCTGGATGTTGGCTGACATGCGCGCAGGCTAAGCGGCTGCGAACCAATAACGCAAGTGCAGTGGCAAACAGTCTCCGTCGATCAATCGTGGACGCTCTGAAGGATCAGGTTGAGGTTATGCCTCAAGCCTGCGGATAGATCAGCCTTGTAAGCACCGTGGGTGAAAATTCTGCTGATCAGGTCCTTACGGTCCTTTTTCCGCTCACCCAGTGCTTTTTCCATTTCACCATCGAAGGCGACGAACACCTCATTGATCAGTTCATCGGTCGCGTGAAATGGTCGTGGAGGTTCTGCGCTTTCTTCAGCCGCTGAAACCTGTGGTGCATCCGGGCGCCGTATCAATCCGGTATCAATCGATTTCCCAGAAATGGTTCCTTTCACTTGGGCACTCTCCAGAACACCGGCTGAGCTAAAGGTCAAACCAAGGTGGCAAACCGCAGCGGCACTGCCTTTGGAAATCAGGTCCACTTGCGCGCTCAGAAACATGCCCCCTGAGGGCGTGCGTGTGAGCGTGGGCTGATGTGTCTGATAATGGGTATCCGAGAACGAATAATGGGCGGTTTGATGGTTGTCCCAACCATTTAGGCTGGCGCCAAGCGACTTCATATCAAATGTCACCGCACCACTTGGCAGCAGGCACAAACAAGAGACGATCAAAGAAATCCAGCACGCTTTCATGGGTCATTTCCGTTAGAAGGACAATCTCGCACCGGTATGCCAAATCCAGGCATCGGCATTGAATCCACCGCCGGTCTCATCTTTCAAAATGTCATATTCCAATCCACTCATCAACAGCATGCGGTCCTGATAGAGATGAAGGTTCGCTCCAAGATAAAAGGAATGGAATTCATCGCCGACGTAGAACGGTGAGTCATCAAAGGCCGGATCGCTTGATGTGCCCATCGTGGTAACCAACGCACCCGGATCGTTACTATCCGCATAATGGTAACGAGCTACGATTTTCACCGTACCTGGAATCGCCCAATAGCTCGGGGTAAGCGAAATACCCCACACGTCCGAATTTCCTTTGGCATACATAAAATCGGCCGCGAAACTGTAGCGATCCTGTTCCAACGTCACCCCTGTCGAAAACAAATGACGGAACGATGGATTCTCGTTCACGAGCTGATTGCCATTCGCCGAACGACGGCCTTTGACGTTATATCTGGTGATGGAGTCCGAGGTATTTCCATCCATGTTGTTGATGTAATCCACATGCCAAACTCCACGAAGTTTCGTTTCATCGGACGACTCGATGAACGTGCGGCGTGCGTTCAAGGAGATGAATCCATTCCCCTGAATCCCGGGGATGTTCGGATCACGATCGCCGGAAAACCAACCCGCACCATACTCCCAATCTTTCCACTTCTGATTGTATCGGATCCCCAATGTTTGTGATGGGGCGATCATATTGGTGAGCATCGAACGATCCGGAGTTAGCAGGAACTCATCCTCCGTGCTGTATTCCGTGGTGAAGGTCGGACGAAATTTTCCGTAGGTGAGAGATGCGTTCTCATTCAGCTCGGTCCGCGCGCTAAGGCGCTCGATTCCTGAGTAATCGGAATCACCGGCGAATTCCGCATTCGCTTCGATGTCGGTATTGCCAAACGCCCGGATGCGAGCTCCCAGGCGAGCACGACGTGTGCGAGTGCCGTCCGCATCGACTGAGTTTTTAGGGGTGGAACCGGATCGATCCACGTTCACCTCTCCAAATGCCGCCTGGAAATCGAAGAAGCCGGTGATCGCGAGTTGTTGAATGTATGGATTGGCATCATCCTGAAACAACACCGACTTGGCCCAAAGTGAATCCATCGGACTCGGCGACCAGGCAGGTGGAGTGTAGCTTGGCTCCGGGGCAGAAACCGCCGAGCCTTCCGGGGCTGCAGGCAGATTGATATCCTCCGCCTTCTTTTTACCCTCTAACACATCGAGCGCTTCATTCGCATGCGCCAATGATCCAACGGATAAAACCAGAATCGGTAAGACGAGTGGGTATTTGGTAAGTTTCATCAGCTTTCTTCCTTTTGTTTGGCACGGTCTGTCTGACGGTCCGAGGCGCGCCGCACCCGGCTGACATATTGGTCGAGGCTATCGCTTTTCTTCAAATCGAGCGCCGCTTGAAGATAGGGCAACGCATCAGGATAACGGCGCTCCCTCACCAGCATTTGGCCGAGACCGAGATTCGCTTCGTAAGCAACCGCGGACGAGCGAATGGCAAGTTGGTAGTGCGTCCGAGCTTCCTGAACCAGTTTGCCGTGTTTTTCTTCATCCGCTTCGTCACGCGATTGGAGATCATCGTTGCGGGCAATTTCTAACAACACCTCACCATTGGTCGGGTCCAATTCCATCAATTGATTCAGCAAACCATTCAGCCGGGTTTGCTCGCCTTTGGCGCGGGCGATCTTCACTCCAACCAACAACATTTCACGCTGGTCCTCGTCGCTGAGGCTGTCACCACCTTTTGCTTTAGCCTTCGCCAGCAAGGCATCGGCTTTGTCCGGGAACCCGTAGTCACTCAAAATTTTTGATGACTTGAGGGCATTGGCGACATTCAAGGTTGGCGCTTTATCGATCGCCGCCAGATAAGCATAAAGGGCGAGCTGGGGTTCGCTCTGATCCAAATAGAGATTCCCCAGCAAGTTCAGATTGCTCTCATCAGCGAGCCCCTTGTGTCGCAGGATTTCGAGATTCACGGCAGCCTCCTCTTTGCGATCCATGGCTAGATACGCGTTGGTCTGCTGGAGCCAGAGTTGCTTATCGTTGGGATTTTCCTCAATCAAGGTTCCAATCAGATCTGCGGATTCCGCGAACTTGTCTTGCGCCATCAATGCCTGGGCCAGACCCAATTTCCAATCGCGTGAATTCGGATCTAACAAATACGCCTGACGGTAGGCATTTTCCGCAGCCAGCGCGTTTTTCTTCAACAAATGGCAATACCCAAGCAGACCGTATACGCGGCTCGAATTCTCACCGAGTTCGATCGATTTCTGCAGCATGGGCAATGCCTCATCGGTCTGGTTCTTTGAAATGTAGAGGAATCCCAAATTGGTGTAAGCGCGGCGGAATCGCGGGAAGCGACGAATCGCCTCAAGGAACGCCCGACGGGCTTCATCGGTCCGGTCTGCCTGAAAGTAGAGGTTTCCCAACACAAAGATCATCGCCGGGCTGATCTCGCCAGGCTGCTTGTCTTTTTCCGTAGGAGCCTCGGTTTCCTTGATGAAACGGACGATTTCGTCCTCAGCCTCTTTGAAGCGTGAGGCCTCGAACATTTCACGGACTTTGATCAGCAGTGCCTGCTCGTCCGAGCTGACCTTGGGCTCGACGTCGGATAGAAATCCATAACTCCCGACGAACTCCTTCACGAAGGATGGATCACGAAAAAGATTCGACGGCGGGATGATGCGTGCCGACCCGACCGATGCGGTGGCGAGCAGCGAAAGCAGCAATGTGAGAGAGCGTGACATGGGGATTAGTTCTTTTTCACTTCAAAGTTGAACGGGACGATGCAGGTGGACTTCACCTTCTTGCCGCCCTTGGTGCCTGGCTTGAATTTCCATTTGTTGACCGCAGCGAGTGCGGCCTTATCGAGTTCCGATTGTCCGGACGACTGCTTGATAGAGGTGGAGGCGATGGTCCCTTCTTCACTGACCACACAAGTGATCAGGACCCGACCTCCGACGCCTTTGCTAAGCAACGATGCCGGGTAGACCGGTGGCATTTTGGTCACGGGGACCGGAGCGGAATCCAGATCTCCACCACCAAATGGATCATCCCCGCCTTTCATGGCGAAATCCGGGACTTCCATGACAAAGCCGCCACCGGTTCCCAATGTCAGATCGCCCAGATCGATGCCCAGATCGATCTCGCTGGGTTCTTCCGGCATTTCCTCCGGTTCCGGTTCATCTTCGGTCTCTGGTGGAGGCTCCTCGGTATCGAAGCTCTGCTCATCCGGCGGGTCCACGGTGAATTCCGGGGGCGGAGGCGATGTCGACTCGAACGCGTCACTCAGTTTTTGAGTCAGCGGGATCGCAATGAACACGCCGATGGTCGCCAGCAATCCGCCCAAGATGGCGAACATGCCGGAATATTTTCCCCGGGGTGGTCGGTAAACGTGACGAGACATCGTAGAGCCTGAAAAGCGGATTACTTGGTGGAGATGGAAATGTGATCCTTCATGGCACCGGCCAAAATCGCCTGACCGTGCACTTGTTGGACGACGCCGTGACTGGCGTCCTTATCACCCTGGATGATCACCGGCATGTCCGGCGTTTCGGCGAGTAGTGGTTTGATTTTTCCAACCACCCCCTGAACACCGATGCTTTCTCCGCCGTAGTAAACTTTATCTTCCGCGGTCACAGCGAGCAGGATCGAGTTCTTTTCAAGCGCACTCGCCCCACCGACGTCCGGTTTATTCACGGTGACTCCGGTTTCCTCGACAAAGACTGTCGAGACGATGAAGAAAATGAGGAGAATGAAGATACAGTCGATCATCGATGAGAGATCGACGTGGACTTCTTCGTCCGAGCTATCGTTGAGATTACGTCCGAACATGGAAACGGAGGTGAGTTAGTGGTCGCGGTGAAATCGTGTGGTGAGGATCAAGCTCTCAAGTCGGACCAGAGCCGCATCGATGCGGTTCCGTTTGGCCCGGATGATGAGCGCGATGAAAAGTCCCGGTAGCGCAATGGTCAGACCGGTTTGCGTTGTGATGAGTGCCTGCTGCATTCCGTCTGCGACCCGCTGCATGCCTGCAGGCCCTTTTCCTTGGGAAAGTCCCGCAAACATCGCGAGCATTCCCATGACAGTTCCTAACAACCCCGCCAGCGGCGCGGCTGCGATGAGGGTGTTCAGGACCAGCAATCGACGATCAATGGCAGATAAAACGGTGAGCCGGATTTCATCAAACCGGCGCGCTACCGTTTTCAAGGTAAGACGCGGTCCGTGCAGCACATAGCGGAGGGCTTCGCCGAGCCTGCCTTTTGCTTGATCCGGTTGCTCAATCCATGCCGCCCACTGTTCGACATCTTTTTCATTGAGATTGCCTTTATTGACATAGGCCAGAGCAGCGAAGGCAGTGGCATATAGCAAGCAGGCTACCGCGCCGAGCATGTACATGATTGCCCCACCAGACAGAAACAACTGCCAGCCATCCTGAAAGATGCGGGTAAAGTCCATGAAAGAATCCGGTTAGACCAAGGTTGGGGACAACTCGACATCGTCGTCACCCTCTTCAGGTTCCTCCGATTTCTTTTTCTCAGATGGCTTCTCGGTGGTGCCGTTGACCAACGTGATTCCAACTCCTTCCACATCGGAAAACTTGCCTTTCACGTAGCTCTTCAACATGCCGTGAATCACCAGCACCGGGATCGCAACCACCAGTCCTTCTGCGGTGGTGATGAGCGCTTCCGAAATTCCGGATGAGAAACTCTTGGCATTTCCTGTTCCGTAAAGCGCCATGGCCTTGAACGTTTTGATAATCCCGAGCACGGTGCCGAGCAGTCCCATCAAAGGAGCGGCTGCAGCGGTAAGCGCCAAGAAGGGCAGGAAGCGCTCCAGGATGGGTTTGATGGTCACCAGCTTTTCAAAAAGCGCTTCTTCCAGAACCCGACGCTTCTCGTGGAAACGTTCCACGCCTGCGACCACCAGCTCGCCGCATTGCCCGGGGATCGCGGATGCTTTTTGCAGCGCTTGGGCCTGATTACCGGAAAGCAGATCGTCCAGAATCGCATTCATCATCGAGCGCGATGGAACGTGGAAACGGGAGACCTCGTAGATCTTGAACAAGGCGATCAGTAGCGAGATCGAGCCCAAAACGAGGATGGCATGTCCGACGACGCCACCTTTTTCAATCGTCTCCATCAACGACTCGTCTGCGGCTGCGACTTCGATCGCTTTCCCCATGGAACCGTCCAGGGGCAAGGTTCCCGAACCTTTTGCCAACGCATCACGAATCATTCCATCGGATCCTTCAACGCCTACGACGGTAGGCAGAGCTGTTCCGGTTTCCGCAAAGGTGGCTACTCCTTCGAATTCCTTATCTTTGCTGGCGAAGAAAACCGAGGGACCTACAACCAGAAGCTTGCCTTCGACCGCTTCACTGCCATTTCGGAGCGCCTTGCCATCGAATTCATAGCCACCGGTGAGAGATCCGATGCGATCGATTCCGATTTCCAAAACCTTAGCCCGCTCGGCGAGTTCTTCCTCAGGACTATCTAACAAAGATGCGGCCTTTTGATCGAGCGCTTCGATTTCCGAAACATAGCTCTGGTTTTCCGCTGGGTGCAGACGGGTGACCAAAGCCTTGGAGTATTGATTCAGAATCCCTGAGGCATAGTTGAAATCCGTTTTTCGCGCTTCGACCTCGCGTTCAAGACTACGAATCTTTGAGGTCCGCTGCTCCTCTTCACGATCCAAGGTCCGCAGTTCCTTTCCGAGGGACAATGCCTCATCATCCAATCGGTTGATGTCACGGTAGAGCGAACGGCGCAGATCCGAATATTCGCGCTGAGTATCACCAAGCTCCTGCACGGACTTTTGTAAATCCGTGCGCGCCTGATCGATCGGACTCTGGGCAAAAACCGATGTGGAACAAACACCAAGCAGTGCTGTTAGAAAATAACGGGAGATCATGGTTTGGAAAATGGGAGGTTCACAAATGCGGCATCCTGGTCACCGGTGGTTGAAGCAACGAGCTGCTGAATGTCGGCAGCCAATTCCTTGTGTTCTTCAAACTTCCACCCATCGGAAGTCGGGCGACCCACCAGGGCAAAGCTGCCATCGTCGTTGACCGCGTAAGCCTGGGCGAGGCCGAAATAAATCACCTGCATGTTAAACTCCCTGCCCTGCGTGTCTTGATGAAGCTCTGCACGCAAATGGACCGCTTGCTGGAATTTCTCTGCTTCGGTGAGAAGGTTGATGACGTTGAGCAGGCGCTTTGAAACGTTTTCGCCACGTTTGTCAGCAGGTAGTGCGTAATCACGCTGAAAATCCTCGATTCCTTGGGCAACCTTCGGTTCCTCAAGAAGAGGCTTCGGGAAAGTCCTCAGCTTCGGCGCCAGCTTCTCTTCCAGGCCGCGGACGATTGTCGCCAAATCATCCTTCGCCTTGGCATAACGATCGCGCTCCTTGCTCTTATCGAGTGACTCCTGATCCGCACCGTCTTTACGGGTTTTCGCGGCAGCAATCTGCTCTTTCAGGTCCGTGATTTCTTTTTCAAGTCCTTCACGGTAATTCTGCAGCACCTCCTGATCGCGCCCCCAGTCGTTCTCTTCGGTTTGAATTTTCTGCATGGTCTCCACCCACTCGTGAACCGTGGTACGGAGTTCCTCTGTGGGTGTGACCTTCACCTCCTGTGCAACACAGGAAGCAACGAAAAACAGGCTGAACAATGGGACGTGAAATCGCATGGATTGCGGGGTTGGAAACCGCCGAAATAGAAAAGGGGCCGCCGACTTTTGCCGACGACCCCGATGTGACAATTTCGTCAGTTAGAGTTTGCTCGATTACTCAGCACCACCGACCTGGATGCGGTAGAACTGCTTGGCAGCATCCTTTGGAAGGGTGAGTTCCAGATCTCCTGCTGGCGTGAATTCCTCGAGATCACTGGACTTGTAGACCGGAAGCGTAAGGTTCACCTCAGAACCGGAAGCCTCGATGATCATTTGATTTCCAGTGGCGAGTTCCTGAATCGAATCCGTGGTGTAGAATCCCTGACCGGAAAGGAACGATGAAACCATCGCGGTTTGAGAAACATTTTTGTCAAATCCGTAGGCGGAGAGCTGGTCTTCCAAGAAGTCACTCATGCCATCGCTATCGGTATCCACAAATTCCGGAATTTCCGTGTCTGATGGGACGTCGGCAAGATCACCGAGGTATCCATTCTGGGAAAGGTAGGTCCAGCCATCGAGCCAGTTATCGGAACCGAAAGCACCACGATAATTGACGGTATCAAAGAAACCGGAGGGAGCACTGGCAGGGAAATCTGCCAGAGCCGAGCTATACAATGGGCTCGAAGCATTTGGACGAGGATCAAGACCGCCATCCGGGATGCGGCTGATTCCACCCAGGTCGGGATCGGTTCCTACAGCGCTGTTGCCGGAGCCAGCAGGATCTAATGAGCCAGTGCCACCGATGTTCGGCACAATTCCAGAACCATTACCGAAGACTCCCCAAGTGTTGTTATTGAAAGTCGGTTTTGGACTTTGAACACCGTCAGACTGGGTTGTAAGTGCTGCACCGTTAAAGTCGTGAACCAGCGAGTTTGCCAAAGTTCCAGCGAAGTTGTCGCTTAGATTGATACCATCGTCAACGCTACCCGTGGTGGTAGCTCCCGTGCCGATGAGAGTCATGTTATAAATCGTCGCCGTGGTGTATGGAGTTCCGGTAACGGTATCACCCTTACCACCATCCCACTCACCACCGAAGTCGCCAAGAAGTGGGTCTGCATTTTGAATTCCAAACCAAAATTGGTGATAACCCTGCTGGCCCTGATCAATATCGAAGCACTCGTCCTGACAGAATGCCACTGCGATGTGTTTCGTGTTAACCGTGCCGCCAAAGAATTCAACTCCGTCATCCGAGTTGGAAACGATCTCAACATAGTCGATCGTGGTGCCATTGCCGACACCACCCAAAGTCAAACCGTTGATTTCCTCATCCGGTTGGAATTCAAAGCCACCGAAGCGGATCGAAACGTAGCGCAGGATACCACTGTTGTCCGTTGGATCACTACCACCGAAGCTGGTTGAAGAAGTGTCACCATTGGTAGGGAACCCTTCGATCACCGCTTCACCGGTATTAACAGAGCCGACATAGTTGTTGATCGGCGCATTGCCCAATAGAATAACGCCACCCCAGAAAGAAGCATCACCAAAAGCTGGATCAGGTTTAACTTCCGGATCACCGTCAATTCCATCACGCTCGGCTCGTGCAGTGAAAACAATCGGAGCTTCCTTGGTTCCATCCGCAACCAGTTTGGAACCGCGGGTGGCAATTAATGAGCCGAATGTCTCATTGGTGGTATTCTCTTCACCAAGGATGAGGGTTCCCGGCTCGATGGTGAGAGTGGCTCCATTGGTAATAAAGATCGGCTTATCGAGCAGATAAGTATTACTAGCCGTCCAAGTTGTATTAACGGTGATATCTGATGTCACCGATACGTCCGCAGCCATCAACGATGCCGGAGCGAGACCGAAGAGGATGCATAATGCTTTTCTTTTCATTGGTTAATTATGGTGGTTGGTCTTTGGGAAAGAGAAGAGTTGGCCTACCATCAGAACTGGTATTCGAATTCAAGACCGTAAGTCCTGCCTCTGCGGTAAGAGCTGTAAACCAGATCAGTCCCGTCAAAGGTCTGCCTATCAGTCGAATTCAGGATATTCCCGAAGTTTAATTTGACGATTCCGACACTTTCACCAATGGCGATTCGTTTCTGCAAAATCAAATCAAGCTGATGATACGTATCACGTCGAACAGGAGGTTCATCGGCCCCAAGTGGGACGGCGGTGAGGTATGAACCCGTTAGATTATAGTTAAGAGTTGCAGACATCCCCAAGTCGACATCATCCCAGCCGAACGCAAGGTTAAAAATATGGTTCGGCTGACCGTCGAATGTCGTCCGAATCGTTTGAGATCCGAGCACCGTCTGCTGATCGAATTCCAACAGCGATTTGATGTAGGTGTAGTTCGAGGTAATCGTCCAGTGCTCCAAAAAGCGCTTCTGCATCTCCAGTTCGATTCCTTGAATCGTTCCGGTATTACCGTTGATGAATGTCCGGTCACCGTATCGATAGGCTTGAGCAATCGGAGAATCCAAGTTTTTATGGAATAGACTGACACCCAGTGAAGTCTCGCCATCAGGTCTCCAATCCAACCGGAGATCGTAGTTATCGATCAGAGTATCAGTCAGATCAGGATTACCTTGAAAAGTATCACCGGATGCCTGATCCACAGTTCGGATGGGGGCGAATTCAAAAAAGGTGGGGCGGGCGACGGTGCGCGACCACGCAAAGGTTCCAGTGAACTGATCCTTCAAACCAAAATCCCGCTGAAGCGTAATTCCTGGCAGGAAATAATCGTTGCTGACTGTTGTCTTAGGCACCACTGATCCTGCTGGATTCAAACCTGCCAATACTTCGTACGAGCGGGCTTCCGCTTCATAACGGACACCCCCGGTTAAAATCCACCTGCCTAGTTCGAGATTCCCCTGTAAGTAAGCAGCTTCCAAAGAGGTATCCGCATCAACATTTCGGACAGTGTTGCCGGTTGTTGTATTTTCGGTGATATAAATACCGTCTGACAAATTATTATTGGCGTGACCATTGAAAATGGGATCTCCATTAGGATCGACCGTACCATTGATCATATCCAAATAATCCTGACCATACTGCCCTCCATCAGCGTTCGCCAACTCTTCATTTAAAGCCTGCCCGATGGTATAGGTAAACAAACGACCGCGAGATTCACGATTACGATCAAACAAGTTACCACCTAGCTTTAGCTTGAAGAAATCGTCATTTTCTGACCAAACCGGAACAGTGAGATCCAATCGACTATTCGCCGAGTCCTCACGGGTGCTGAGCATCTCACGATAAGTTTTATTCAGAGCCGGGTTGATACTATAAATATCCGATAATGTATAAACCTCTCCTAATGAAGGATCATAAACCGCACCATCAATATTTTGAATCCTTGGATCGGTGAAATCCAATTGAGAGAAGAACACAGTCCGAGTGGATGGCCTCTCCTCAACTGCTCGACTGCGAGAGTACAACCAATCGAGTTCAATCGGCATTTCCTCATTGCCGATCTCGTGATGCCCGCTTCCTTGAATCAAAGTCAAAGTCCTCCGGAGAGGAATTGTGCTATCCAACGCCTGATAAGTTGCAGCAGTAGCTCCGTAAGGAGTGGATTGGAGGGCTTGACCATTGATACTCCCTGGCCCGGCAAACTCCTGGAACTGTCCACTACCCGAAGTGTCGTCATGGATTTTACGTGCCTGAATCACCTCATCTTCAGCCCGGTGATTTTGAAAAGCCGTGAAGTTAATACTATGCCGTTTTCCTGCACGCAGTCCGATCGATCCTAATATTCCATACCCAGCATATGCCGTATATCGATCCTCCTCCTGAGTACGGTTAAGGTAATCGTCACCGGTTCCTGAAAGTCCATCATCCCCAGGATTCAGGCTCCGCCCAACTGTGACACCTCTAATGGCCTCATCACCATTTGAAGATGTTCCGGCGAGGACAACACCAAGCTCTAAATTATTACCAAGATCAAATGTGTTTCCGAGAGTGACACCAAACGACTCCGGCACGTGTGAATCGCGTTTCTCTGGGCGCAATGCAGAGCTCAGGTGCAGCGCGGTGGCTTGTTCGATCGCCTTCTGGGCGGTGGCATTGGTCTCGGATGGAGGACGACCACTCGTTACGCCGGGAGTGAATTGTTTGCTGGCCAAACTTGGCACGGCAGACGGCAGACTATCATCGGTTAATCCGAACAGCCCGAGATCGTCGCCGCTGCCGTAAAAGTCACCCTTGAGTTGCGAATTAAATTTTTGCCCGTATTCAAACTCCACAATCGGATGATCCGGAAATTGCAGCGTCTTGATGAAAACCGTTCCGCCAGCGAACTCCGCCGGAAATTCCGGGCTAAAGGTTTTATAAATCGAAATCGATTCCAGCAAATCACTCGGGAACAAGTCGAGCTGCACCGCTTTCTTCGATGGATCTGCCGAGGAAATCAAAGCGCCGTTGACCAGCGTATTGGAATAGCGGTCCCCCAGACCACGAACTACGGCGTATTTGCCGCCTACGATGTTGGCTCCGCTGATTTTGGAAACCGCATCGCCCGCATCGCTGATTCCCGATTTGGTGAAGTCATCCTTGCTGACTCCCGAGGCAATGCTGGTGGTTGAGGCCAAGTCCAGATCCAGCGCACCTGCGGCATCGTCCTCGCGGTACTCGCCGACCACCGTCTCTTCCTCCAGCATGTATTCCTGCACGGCATCGCCGATCGGCTTAATACGCATGCCGAATCGCGCTTCTGCAGTTTGACCCTCAAGTGTCGTAACTGTTGCAGAAGCGACGAAATATCCGAGCTGTGACGCCTCTAAATTATAAGTTCCGGGAGCGAAACCTTCTAGCTTGAAGCGGCCTTTCGCATCGGACACGGCAGTCCGTCCGGTGCCGATGACATCGATGATCACCCCTTCCAGGGGATCCAAGGTGGTCGCATCCGAAACCTCGCCTGCAATAATACTATTTCCGACTGCGTTCTCGATTCCAGGCAAGGCACCTCCATTGTTTTCCAATGGGGGTGCCACGGTTTCTACGTTATCGGGCGGTGCTAGAACTCCCGGATTCTCAACATTCTCGGCTTCATTCTGAGCTAAAAGAAATGGCAGATCCGGTTCCTCAGCCGTAGGCGCACCTGCCAGGCTCGGTGGGAGCAAAAGGGTGCAGATCCAAAATCCTGCAACCAGTCGATGGCTAACTGGAGGTACGATTTCACTTGGAGGTGAATCGTGATTGATCGGGCATTTATCGCGGCGGGCCATGGCGTGCTGAGTCCCGCGTGGTGGATTTCCCACACAGGACCCATGCGTCGTATGCGCCGCCACTGCCCATCAGAAGTGGTGCTTGGTGACGAAATTGTGACGTTACGGATTCGTCACACCACCGACTTACGGCTGGCTAACTTGGATGCGGTAATACTTCGAACGATCATTACCCGAAGTCACGGATTCGCGAAGTTGGCGCATGTCAAATCCGGCAGTGATTCCCATCGAATCGTCAGTGAGCGGCGACCAGTGGATGAGGTCAGTCGAGCCTTCCAGCTGAATCATGACGTCCGGCCGATCAGTCGGGCGATAGTAGGTGACGACTGCCTCATCGCCGATGACTTCGAAATGCGGTAGCTCGGCCGCACCCGATTCCGCCATTGATGGGTCCATGCCGAATGCATACTCCATCAAATCCGAATAACCATCCCCATCCGAATCCGCAGCTGGAGAGGTGCCACGGCTGATCGATGCTTTCGATTGCCAGATCCTGAAAGGAGTTTCCAAGCGATCACTGAGATACGTCGTCAGCGCGCCAAGCTCCACATCACTGAGCACTCGATCATAAATCATCGCTTCAGAGATCGCCCCATACAGGAAATTCGAATTGGCAAACGCTCCGATCTGGAATGAGGAAATGGTATTATCCAATGCCATGGTCCCTGTGGCAGCCAGCACCCCATTTACGTATAACTTCGCGGTATTACGGGAAGACTCGTAGGTTGCCATCAACACCGTATCCGCATTGGGAGCCAAAGCAGCTGTCGCATTCACCCGCTGTCCCGCATGATAAAATGATGGCACAAGTGCAGGAACATACAAAGCATGGTCTCCAGAGCTGTTGTTGGAAATATCACTCGAGATCAGGTTATTATTGAAGGCCGCGCTCGTCGCCTTGAAGCGGACGACTTTCGTGTAACTGCCAGTTGGCATGCCGGAACTTGCCCCGAGAAAATCGCTTCCATCGAAGGTTATTCCAGGCGCGGTTCCGAAGACTCCTTCGGAAAAGTGAGGCTGGTAATAACCCTGAACTTGGGTGGCGTTGTGGCCATTACCACTCTGATCCAACCATTGGGAAACCGCACCATTCGCATCGCGGACAACACCGGCATCTGCTCGGAACCAGGCGGTCAACCCACTCCCCACCCCGCCCGGAGTGGCGTCTGAGCCAGCAAGTGCAGCAACAGAGGCTGAACCGCTTTCACCTTCCGCATCCAGAGCAACCACCGAAAGCCGATAGGCTCCAGGCGCGGCGGCGGTCCAAGTGGTATTCAGACTGCTGCCTGCAGTTTCGAACTGCGGCACACCGTTCGCATAGAAAATCATTTTCACCGCCTCGCCGCCAGTTCCTGCCGAAGCGGTGGCCTCGATGGTAATCGGAGTTCCAACCCCGGTTTCCATGGTGGTCGCTGGAGTGACAAAAGTGACCAGCGGCCCCGGCGAAGTGACCGGTTCTGAAAAGGCCAGCATTCCCAAGCCCATTCCGTTGGTGATCCATTCGCCCTCACCAAGATGGCCTCGATACCCGAGCACCGCGCTGCTATCCGCAGGTTGATCCAACTCAAGAATGAGCGTATTCCCGGAAACCGTACGATCCACGATTTTACCTGGCGACCCAACCAGCGTGAAATCGATCAATGCACCTAGCGGGCAATCTATCGTCGCCTCTGGATCGCGCATTTCGATGCGAATCAACTTCCGAGACGCATCGGCAAACTCAACTTTTGCCGGATTCAACGGATCCAAATTCGGCTCATCCGCCGCACCGTAAAGATCGCGCGCCAGCTGGTGGTAGTGCTGCAAACCAATTTGCTCGTAACCGCCGATGAAATTGTAGTGACACCCATCATGAGCGGAAAGTCCATTCCCGGTGGTCACTGAGGTGTTTGGATACACATCGCCAAGGGTTCGCTGCAGTTGCCTTAATGAAACATCTCCTACCGTGACTCCGCAGCCCGGACGGACCTGAACTTGATAGATATGTTCCAAGGCTGGATAATCGACTTTCCAGTCATCCCACAACCCTTGCCAACCCTCGGCATAGGATGCGGCATCGTCATTCTGTGCTTCTCCCTGGTAGTAGAACATCGCCCGCGCCTTGGCGGCAACGCCGGCCTGAATTGCACGGAAACGCAATCTGTTGTAAGTCCGGGTCTGGCCGGAGTCATCCAGCGCATCCGGGTTGGCATCATCCTTCTGCAGCTGAGCCATGCTGTATCCACCACGAGCCCCATTCATCAAGGCAACCGGGATTCCATAATCATCGAAAATCTTCCGCCCGACCACTATCGCCCACTGGCCGACGGCCCCGGGATCGACATAATAACTTCCAGCGCCGTCACCTTCCGCCGGCACCCAGAACGTATTGTTGCGGGTTGCGGTTCCCGAATCCGCGTTTTGACCAAAGGTCCGGACGAACGGGCTGTAGTAGGCCTCCGAGCTTTGATTGTTCGCCGTAAACGAGCGACCGGCCTCCATGTTCGACTGCCCGTAAAACATCAGCACATCGCCCGCGACTACCTCGGTGGCCCGATGGATCAGCGTTTCGCCGGAAGCATTGCTGGTGCTAAGTTCAAATGTGTAATTCGCAGCTTCAGCTGGGATGGTCGGTGAAAAGGAAAATGGCGCACCGCCTTCGGCTGGATAGAAAAGCATCTGTTGCAACGTGGAGGTCAACTCGCCATCACGATAGATGCGCAGGATTGCCTTACTCGAGCCAGTGGCATCGACGGTTCCGGAAACCGGCACCGTCGCCTGGTTGGTGAGAACATCACGCGGATACAGGGATCGATTTTTTGGAAACTCTGCCAAGGTGACCCGTGCAACTTTCGGCCGGACCAAAATGAGCATCTTCCTCGCAGTGTAGCCACCTGCGTTTGCGGCAAAGGTCCAATCCGGATGCCCCGTGCTCTGGCTGCCGATTCCAAGGTCGTCATTTTGACCACCCGCGCCCCAATGGTTGTAGGCAAATACCGTTTGGCGAGCGAAGGCATTGTGAACCTGGAACGAACCATAACCGCTGCCGGTATTTCCATTCGTATCTCCCCAATCATAGGACGAGCCGCTCGCGGCATAAATGCCAGCGCCATTTCCCATGTCATAATTGCTAGGCCACATCTCGATGTTTCCGCCTTCCATGAAGTCCCCGGTCACCACACCGGCGACATTCGACAGCACATTGAGATTGCGGACCGGTTGCTGAAAAAGCACCGGATTGTTGATGTTATGCGGCAGACCAAGCTTCACCGGATCTTCTGTGAACGCATCCATCGAGGCGTAAACCCATTGAGACACGCCCTCGCTCGTTGTCAGTTCCAGGTAGTATGCGACGCGATCGAAATCTGAAACGCTGGCGCTGTTATCCACTGAATAAGGAACCGGGGTAGAACCTACGTATGCCCCATCTGTTGGCAAATTCAGCGAATATAAGATCTGATAGTTATCGGCTGATGCCTCTGGCACGTTGGCATCCAAACTGAGTCGGCTCGGATCTTCCGCAGGCACGACCTGTAAAGCCGTGGCCGAACCATAGCACTCAAACGCCGCCAAAACTCCCGATGGTGTGGAGTTTCTCCAGTCACTCCAGGAAAGGTTATCGGAACGTCGAATGTTCCAGGCGGCATCGGCATTGGCCTTCAGCCATGGATAAAACTCAGACCATAAGCCCTGGTCGTGCACGAACTTCGTGATCCAGCGAATCCCGACTCCGTTAAAACCCGAGCCATCACCGCCACCGGTTCCATGATTCGGAAAAATCCCATTCGCATCGCACAAATGATCACGCATGAACCGCGTCGCCTTGAGCGCATCATTCAAATACGTTTGATCGCCCGTCAGCTTGTAGAGGTAGTTCGACGCTCCGACGTAGGTGCCTTGATTGTAGCTAAAAAGCCAGCCGACTACCTCACCACTCAGGTTCATGTGATCATTCACAGCACCTTCGCTCGTCACCAGATTCGCATTCATCCACGCCATCAACATCTTCGCCTTGTCGAGGTAGGATTCATCGCCTGTGATCTCGTAAAGCAGGCATGCGACGATTGCCGCCGGGCAGTTATCACATGCGTTCTTTGACTGATTGTCGGTGCGCCACCACATTCCGCCGCCCAGATCATCTGACCACCCGCGTTGCCAGACTTTGTCGAAATTCGAAATCACCTGCTGCTTGTAGGACGTGTTCCCGGATGCCAGGTAGGCTTTGGAGAAAACGATGCACGCCCACATGATGTCGTCGTTGTATTCGTTCCACGACCAATCCGTGCCGTGGTAACTGTTGAAGCCCGCGCAAAGCCCGCTCAGCAGGTTTTTCTGCGCGGTGCTCCCGGTCCGATCGTAGGCATCGGACACCATTTCCATCATATTGGCCTGCCCCCAGAACCAGGCATGGCCACCATCCGTGTTTTCTTTGAAATAGCCGTTGCGCGTGCTCCCCCCGAGAAAGGCGGAAACGTAAGCATTGTATATGGTGTCCGCATCCCCCGCTTCGAACGCGGACGCGTGGGGAACCATCGCGGCCATCAATGCCCATGGGGCGACACGCCGCATGCAGCGGTCTAACGCACGGCGGAATAGGGCTTTCGGAGGTTGTAGAAGTGAAAACGGCGCTGCTGGGACATCCCGGGGAAAGAATTTCATTTCAGTTTGGACAACCTACGCAGGTTGCCCCGGCGGCTTAGCAAAATCCATACCTGACTCGCCCACCAAGTGAATGTTTCCCCGCTCAATAACGCGACGTTTTCGCCTCTAACACATGCCATTCTGGCACAACGATCGCTGCAACTCGCTTAGCCACGCTTTCTTTCCAAAAGCACCAGCATCAAAAATGAGAGAAACAGATTCAGTTCTTCACGTGGCGGAAGTTCCGCAAGTTTTTCGATTTTGAATCGCCCTTCCCAAAATGCGGGACGCTTGGTCAGGCGCATCGCCGGAGTTCCATCGGTTTTGGCAGCCAGATAGCTCGGGTGGAAAAAATAACCGGAGAGCATGCCGACAATCGGGATTTCTCCGAGCAAACCATCCGCCACCTTGGACCACGGATTTTCCTCCTGGATGGCAAAATCCGGCTGATTGTCCCCCGGATTGAAGCTTTCATAGTGCGCCTTCCAGATTGATCGCCAGCCACGCCGACCGACGCTGCCGATTTCTCCCCCATGCGCATCGGTAAAGCGATAGCGCGCCGACCAATCGATCACCTTGTTCGCCTTGATTTCAGCGAGCAGCGTCGTCTTCGACTTGTCGGTGAAAATCTCCACATGTTCGCGGAACTTGAACATTTTCTGCTTGGTGAAAAGCACGGTCCTGCCCGACGCGTCCGTCACGGTCGCCTGACTGGCGAGCGCGAGAATTTTAAAGGAAAGGGTCAAGGGATAGGTGATGCCTTCGAGCTGACGCGCGATGTCATCTTTTTGCACCTCTGCCGCGGCAAATGGTGTGGTGTACGGGTTTTCATTCGTCATCACCGCAGGCTAGGCACATCGCGCAGGGTTCAACGATCGAAATCTGACCTGTATCGGTGCATTGACGGAGGTTGATTTGCTGCCAGCATCGCGGTCCACCACCTGTCTTCCGCGTCCGTCCGATCCATGTCCGAAAAATCCCGTTTCCACTTCACCGGCATCTGTGGCACCGCCATGGGAGCCGTCGCCTCCGCCATGAAACAACGTGGCTTCACCGTCACCGGCTCGGACGCCAACGTTTACCCGCCCATGTCGGATTTCCTGCGCGGGCAAGGCATTGAAATCACGGAAGGTTACCGCGAAGAAAACATCCCGGCGGACACCGATGTCGTCATCATCGGCAACGCCATTTCACGCGGAAATCCGGAAGCCGAAGCCGCGCTCGACCGCAAACTGCTCTACCATTCCCTGCCGGAGGTGATGAAAGAATTCTTCCTGCGCGGCAAACGCAACCTGGTCGTCACCGGAACCCACGGCAAGACCACGACTTCGTCGATGCTCGCCTGGTTATTGCAACAAGCGGGCAAAAATCCTGGCTACATGATCGGCGGCCTGCCGAAAAATCTCGGTCGCGGCGCGGTGTTCACCGATTCGGAATTCAACGTTCTGGAAGGCGACGAATACGACACCGCCTTTTTCGACAAGCGTTCGAAATTTCTCCACTACCTGCCGGACTGCGTGATCATCAACAACATCGAGTTCGATCACGCCGACATCTACAACCATCTCGACGAGATCAAGCTCACCTTCCGCCGTCTTCTGAACATCGTCCCGCGCAGCGGCTGCGCCTTCGTCAATGCGGACGATACCAATTCACTCGATGTCGCCAAAGGCGCACCCGCCCCTGTCATCACCATCGGTTTCGCGGAAAAGGCGGATCGCCGGATTGAAAACGTCAGCTACGGCGAAACCGGCAGCTCATTCACTCTGTGCGGCGAATCCTATTTCGTCCCGATGACCGGCGAGTTCAACGTTCGCAACGCCGCCATGGCCGCGTCCGCCGCAGGCTTTGCCGGTCTGACGGCGGAAGAAATCCGTGCCGGTCTCGCTTCGTTTGAAGGCATTGCCCGGCGCCAGGAATTGCGCGGCGAGGTCAATGGGATCAAAGTCATCGACGACTTCGCCCACCATCCGACGGCAATCCGTCTGGCGATCGACAGCCTGCGCCAACGCCACCCCGGCGGACGGCTGTGGGTATTGTTCGAGCCTCGCTCCAACACCACGCGCCGCGCGGTATTCCAAACCGAGCTCGCCGAATCACTGGCGGCCGCTGATTTCGCCGTCGTAGCCGCCATTCCCGACCTCCACAAGATTCCGGAAAACGATCGGCTTGATCCGGTCAAACTCGCCGCCGATGTCGAACGCCTCGGTGGCCACTGTGCCTATTTGCCGGATGTGGAAACCATCGTCGGCCACGTCGCCATCACCGCACAAGCTGGCGATGTCATCGCCGTCCTAAGCAACGGCGGCTTCGGCGGCATCCACGAAAAGCTGCTCAGCGCCTTGTCGTGAGCCGCCTTGGAAAAATATGTAGTGGCCCATATCGCATTCGATTCTGCCTCCGTTGTATCGCATAGCGTTCATAGCATGACGGGATAGGAATGTTACGTACGACTCCTTGATGAGGTCCGATCTCAGATCGGTCGCGTAGAGTGCCCTCTCAAACCGAGTGCATTCCACCAAACGGCGTTTGCGAAACCAAAAGCATCCCAACTCACCAACACCCATTTAAATGGTGACAAGTCCACCTTACCTTCATAAAGACGGAGAAATCCTTCTTTATGGAAAGAATAATGAACAAGCGGAACCTTGGTTTGATTCTGGGGGGGCTTGCTGTCGTGATTGTTGGGGTCTGTGTTTGCCTATTTCATGACGAACGAAGTTCCATGGGAGAGGCAGTGTCCCCCTCGGCCTCCTCTTCGAAAAACTCGCCGCGCGAATCCTCGCGGGCAACTGCAAGACCTTCCAAGGGCGAGAGGAGCAAATGGATGGACCCAGATCTCACTCCCGAACTCGCAAAGACGAGAATTGAGGAGCATTTTGCGAAAACACCAGATTTGGTAGAACGCAGCGGGCTTGCCTGTTTATTACTCATCCAGTTGTGCGAGAATGGCTTCTCCGACGAAGCATTTCAGCTCTTGGACCAAAACTATGGAACGGTGCGAAGTGACGAGCTGACGACGCTTTTTATTTACGCCAATCTATCCAATGCCGACCTGCTCGCTCGCATCAATGAGGTTGATACCTATCAAGGCGATAAGTACACTGCGTTGGAGGGGTATTTGCACCGATTCAAACGAAATGAGCTGGCAGATATTGTTTCCGATCCGGACTTCCAGGAAATGTTTTCGCGTGGGACTAAGCTGAGTTCATACTCATTGAGTTTAATTCTGTCGAATGCTTTGCATCTGCCCTCCCTCAAGCAGGGGGGCGCAAACGAGACACAGTTTGTAGAAACCTCGAAAGAGCTGATCGAAAAGGGATTTCTCAAGCCTGCCGATTTGCTTGCTAGCACTGGCGATTATCTTAGCGATTACCCCATTGAGCGCTGGGAGTTGATTCAAAAAGCAATCCCCTCGGGATCGCTGATCATTGACGACGACGAAGGAGATAACTTAGGGGAGACCTTGATTACGCAAATGGTAGCGAGTGACGGCCCCAAGGCGCTTAGCAACTTGCTCAGTATTGCAGATTATCGGAGTGTAGATTATGCGATCGCGCAATGGACCAAGAGCGATCCTACCGGAGCAAGCGAATGGTATGAAAGCAACGCGGGCCAGCTTACCCTTAATCAGAACAATGCCGTAAGTTCGGCATTTGCTTCCACTGCTCTACGCTCGGCTGAATTTGATGTGGCGAGAGCTTGGGCCGAGAAAATTCAGGATCCTGAATCCAAGGATGATCTGCTGAGAAAAATTGCCGTGGCAGAACAAAACAAGCTCGCCGATGGGGCTGCAATGGGAAAGGGGAAGCAGGATGAAACCGGGAAGTAAGGTATACCTAGGAATTAACAAGCGCTTGTTCGCTGGAGTTATGACTATTGCGATTGCAGCGGCCGCCTTGGTTTTCACAAGGGTGACCCAACCCAGCAAGCATGCGACTCCCGATAAGGAAGTAGTTATCCAAAAAACAGCCCGCCCAAGGAATCCTCACGAATCCTCGCAAACCTTCACAGTCGTAAAAGCCAAAGGCAAAAAGAACGATTCGAAGCTCACCCCCGAACTCGCCAAATCCAGGCTCGCCAAATTTAGTTCAAAGGAGCCCAATCTGCTGAAACGATCTGAGTTTGCGAGTCACTTGATTCAGGAGTTGTGTCAGAACGGCTTTTCAGAGGAGGCATTCCAGCTACTTGATCCGAATCATGGAACAATGAGAAGCAATCAGATTGAGGCCCTCTTCACATTCGCCGATCTCCCCAATGATCAACTAATTCGACGCATCGATGAGATATCTGTCTACAAAGAGGATAAGGTGGGGGCCCTGAGAGGATATATAGGGAGACTTAAGTTGAATAACTTGGTCGAGTCTGTCTCAGACCCCCAGTTCCAAGCGGCTCTTTCGAGAGGTCCCTCGCTCAGTCCAGCCATATTGAGCGATAACTTGGCGGTGGCCTTGCGTTCCATGTTTGCAGCATCAAAAGTTGCGGGTGCTGCAACCGATCCGCAGCTTTTGAAAGCGTCGAAGGAATTGGTCAATCAGGGATATCTCCAGCCTTCCGATTTCGTGAAAGTGGCATCCGAAGGGCCTCCCGGCAATGAATTCGAACGCTGGGAAGAAATTCAAGAAGTGATACCGCCCGGGACGTTGATAAGCGGCAGTACAGCCTCTTCACTGAACCCGGGGCAATCCTTGGTATCCCGAATGGTAATGAGTGACGGACCCCGAGCCTTGAGCAATCTTCTAAGCGTCGGAGATTATAAAGCTGTCGATCACGCCATCATGCAGTGGACTTATAGCGATCCGAGCGGAGCCACCAATTGGTATCAGGGCAATTCAGGACAGCTTACCCCCACTCAGAACAACGTGGTCAGTTCGGCGTTCGCCTCCACTGCCTTGAAATCATATGAGTTTGAAGTAGCGAGGGCTTGGGCCGAACGCGTGCAAGATCCCAAATCCAAGGAAGACCTGCTAATGAAGATTTCGGAGAAGGAGGCAAAGGAACTGGCTGCACGCGCCGAAAGGGGAAAAAAAATCATGCAGGAGAAGGCGAATCAATGAACGTGATTTTGAATTTTTAGGGGCTCTTATTGAGCGTCTCCCATACCACGGAAACCAGCTCTGAGATGCAACGCCCTGGGCTTTGAATTCGGCGGTGCAGCGTCGCCGTTATTTGGATTTCCTAGGAGAGGATTAAGGTAACCACTGGTCCAGAAGTCTAGCTCAACTTAATTACACCTTCTTCGATATTATTATTTGTTTTCATTTCTAATTTTCTGTAATTCATCACTAATTTTTTTTACTAATTGTCCATTTTTGAGCAAGAGTTCGTGAAGAGCCGCAAGTTCAGGTGGTTGATTCTCATCAAAATAATTTCCTGCAAAATCCCTAGTTATGAGAGAACTCGAATAGTTCCTGATGGCATTCTGAATTTCCACAGGAATGACGGCTGATTCATCTTCAGTTAAATCGAGGTCAGTTATTTGATCATCTTTTTTGGATATAACATTCTCGATAATTTCATAAGGCGGCATAACCGGAAGATCCATATCATCTTTACCCCATTCCATATCTGAATAAAGCTTTAATTTTTCACGATATGCACCACTATCCAGAGCATGCTCAGCCCAAATTTTAGAAGTAGGATCTTGCCATGCTTCGTAAAGCTCCTGATAAATAATCTTATTCCTCGCTTTAATAATCAGCGGTTTATTTGCCTCAAAACCGCGGCTTCTACCCCACCAAGTTCTTATTTTACTACTTAGATCTCCGGTTCTGATAATTGTATCAGACAAATTGGCATTCCTATATGCGAGTGCAAGGTCGGCACGCTCTTCCAAAACGTTTTTTAGTTCGCCTCTCCACTTATTCTCTGCTTCTTCTGTGGCTATCATAGCGCTTCTAAGACGCTGCTCTAATTCTTCACAATTTGATTTATTGGTCTTTATGTTACTTTTTTTACTATAATTTTTTGATATCCCAGTCGTTGGAGATTTATATTTATGATCGACGTATTTCATGCTCATTACCGCATAAAGTATTACAATCACGAACGCCGTTACTGCTGCAATTAAATATCTATTTTTAAAACTTTTTGGGAAATTTTTCATTCGGACTTCAACTCCGTTAAATTCAATATTAATTCACTTCTTCTGATTCAGCTTTAGCTTTAGCCCTATCAAAAAATAATTTAGAGTATTTTTCTCGGGCTTTAATCTGACTCTCAGTTCCATGAATTCTAATATAAGATTCCAACTCAACAATATCCAGCACGTTAGCAATAGCATCAGAAATATAACTATCTACAAATGGATGAGTTCTAGATAGCAACTCTGAATATCCTTCTACCGGAGACAGGTGATTCGTTTCTTCAAAAACTTGATCGCTAACTATCTTTTGAAATTTATCAGATAGAGCTGCAGAGGTTGCCCAATTGCCTAATATAACTTGTAATTTCTCTCTCGATAAACTAGAGAGTGATGGATATCTCTCTTTAAATGACCCTTTATCTATATCCTCAACAGTAGCAGCTGTAAGATATTCCTCAATTTTAATTAAATTTTTCCCTTCCTCAGAATTTGAGTTAAACTTCATTTCAAGAAAATATGCTCTTAGTCTAGAAGATGCCATTATCCACTGCTCCTGACTCTCAAGTCTACCTAACACAAACTTCCATTCTTCTGAGGAATTGCTTAATTCACCAGACATACGATGCCACTCAGATTCATCTGACTGCTCTTCTTTTGTTTCCGGCAGATGGGGGGTCCTATCTGTTTCTGTAGTAAGTCGTTCGGCGGATGAATGGCCTACCCTCAATTCGTGGTTGCTATCTTTCGATTTGTCGGCACCAGCTTTTTCATTTGATTGATGCTTTTCACTACATGATAGTGCAATCAAACTAATAGCACCTGCTTGCAGGCCTCTTGCACTGAGTGTCCGAACATACTTTCTGAAAAGCCCAATACTTAGCGCTCTCTTCATGTTTGAATCCTTGTCTACTATCGAAACCAATTACGATTTGAGCTTCTACTCGCGTGAGTCTACTTTTGACAAGTTTATCTGCTGTCCAATTCTTGAAAATACGAAGGATGGGTGATGCAGTCGCGCAACTACTCTGGATTCATTCAGGAGTGTTCTAATTGAATCCAAAGGCTCGTCAGACAGCGCTCTAGCTTACGGGATCAGTGAGTCTGACAGATGTTTTCTGATATTGTATGCTGTGGTGCTGACCAACTCGAAGACCGGCAGGTGGTTGGCGTGGTGACACTTCCACGCCTTTTCAATCTCGCCCGAAGGAATTGAGATCACAGCCTTGCCGATTCAATTTTCCCGAGGAATGACCGGGGCGATCTCCTGATTGGCCACCCAGCCTTGGAGTGAGCCTTGATCGACGGAAACCCAGTAGTATCCGTGGCTTTGCTTGCCGAGGGCGACTTCGCGGCCTTCGGCAATGGTGCCGCGATCACCTGCGGTTTCGAACGGTGAAATTCTGACGGTAGCGGGTTTCGCCAGAACGATGGCGCGGGTGGATTCACCGGTTTTCGCTTTCAGACCGGGGATGGCGATGCCGAGCATCGCTAAATCCAACACCGCGAGTGCGGCCAAGCCGATGCGGCGATTTCCCGGCAGGAAAATCCACCCCATGGCAAGGAGTGGCAGGATGATCCCGGCGATGAGTACCAGCTCTGACCAGCGCCGCGCGGAATATCTTGTTAGAACGGTTTGCCAGCCTTTTGGATTTTCCTCGGGAAATACGGCGGCTTGTTTTTGGGCGAGTTCCAGGTTGGCCAATAAATCGGGATCGCGCGGGCTCAAAACCAGCGCCCGTTCAAAGGCAAGAATGGCACGACCATTATCACCGGCTTTGAAATAAGCGCTGCCCAAATTCTTTAACACGGAAGCACGAGGTCCATCGGATTTCAGAATTCCTTCATAGGCTTGTGCCGCCTCTGCGAAACGGCCGGCTTCGTAGTCCGCATTCGCTTTCTTGAATGCATCGACCGTGCCGGCGTGTGCCAAAACACCCATCGCCAAAAGACCCAATACCATCCGAGTTAAACTTTTCATACCGCCAGTTCCTTTCGTGTTCCCGCAAGGCGTTCCAGACAGGTGCCGAGCTTCTCATTCCATGCTTTCAGATTCTCCACCGACACTTTTTCTGCCGAGAAATCCACGCGATCCGCTTCTACTAGTATCTCAGTAATCGTCTCATCTTCATGTTCGCCGAGATCCGCCAGGGTGATTGCTTCGGGGCGCAGGCCATCGCGCTGGGCGATGCAAAGTCTCACCGCCATTTTCGCTGCGGCAAAAAATGCCACGGCATCGCCATTCGCTGCGGCGAGTGCTGCTTTTTCACGGGCTTCCTGGGTCGCTGCCAGATTGGCCCGCGCCGCTTCCTTGACTGGATCTGAACCGCGTTCTTTCCAAATGCCAAAACCGATGATGGCGAGACTGAGAAAACCGCAACTGCCGAGGACGGGGGTGAACCAGATCGAATCCGAAAGCGGGTGGTAGCTTTGCACCGCACCCAACTCGGTCGCAAGTGGGGCAATCTGGGGAGTTTTAGGTTTTGGCGGTTCCTGCTGGGGAGTAGCGGCGACTTCGGGAGTCTGCACTTTTTTTCCGCTGATCGCGATCTTCCGTGTATCGGATTTTACGATGCGGTATTCTCCCTTCTCCGGATCGAAATAGCTGAAGCGGAGACCCACCTCCGGCTCGCCCGGCTTGAGTGGCACGGCGTTGTAGTGGAATGACTTCGATCCTCCAAATGACGCGACGTCCTCAGGGACAAAATCTTCCGTGCCTTCGTAGGTTTTCCAATCGTCCACAGGGAAGGGGTGAGGCGCGGAAAGAAGCGCAAAGTTGCCCGAGCCTTTCACCACCGCCTCGACCTGAAACGGCTCGCCGGTGTGCAAGGAATTGGGAATCTGAAAAGACTTCATCTCGAACTGCCCGATCGCGCCGGTGAAATCATCCGGCCTTCCTTCTAGTGGAAGTTCCTTCACTTCGAGTAGCGGAGCTTCCTTGGTCGTCAGCTCGATATCCTTTTGCACCATCGGCGCAAAGAACCCGCCGAAGAAAGGGTCACGGCCACCTGAACCGGCAGCGGATTCATCCCGCATGGTCACCGTGCCAGTGATGACAAAACTCGCCGGATACTTGCCCGCTTTGGTCGCGGAAAGCCCCCCAAACCAAGTGACGACCATGTAGCGCCGACCGTTCACGATCTCGGAACTCTGGTCGGGTTCCTTGGTCAGGTGATGCAGGGTAAATGCCGATCCTTCCGGGTGTGGAGCGCTTGAGAGGGTGACCTGGGTGTTCGCGGGGAAGTAGGCGCGGATCTTAACCGGGGCAATCTCACCGGGATAAACGTATTTCCTGTCGCTTTCCATCATTTGGAAGCTGAGGTGCCCGTATTTACCGGGTTCCTCCGGCGCTTGATCATCTGCCATTCCCTCAGGCGCCTTGTCCGCATTCGGCCCGACTTTCAAGCTCAGCGGCTGGGTGGTATAGTCTCTGCCAGCCACCCGCACGGTGATCGCGGGAATTTCATAATCTCCGGTCTGATTCGATCCCACCACATACGTATAGGTGATCGAGCGGGTCACGTCGCCATTGATGATTTGCATCTGCTGGGAGGTGCCGTGTGGATTCACGATGAGATTTTCAACCTGGGGAATCGCGGGTTGGCTCTCCGGCGCTCCGCCTTCTACGTTCAAGGTCAGGAGAACGCCCTGACCGGCTGGAACGGTGTTTTTGGATAGGCTCGCGCTGACCTGCGTCGCATGGAGGGCGACGGCAAACAGGAGCCAAATGATGGAAATGATTTTCTTCATGAGGGGCTACCAGGTTTTTCCTTTGGTGCTGTTGTTTGCGGCTTTTCCTTTTTGCTCTTCAAGGGGAACGGGAATGACCACGCGTTCATCGCCACCGAGCGTATCGAGCAATCGCATGGCTTCTTCGCGGGACATTTCGCCCTGCTTGCGCTCGCCAGCTGCCGCGGCTTGTGCTCCGCCTTTTTGAGGATCTCCAGCAGGTTTCGCCGCGGACTGGCCAGTCTGACCTTGCTCCTGTTGGCCCTTGTCTTGAGATTTCATGTCCTCCTGCCCTTTCATGGCATCGGGCTTCTTCTCAGGTTTTTGGTCGTCGGGTTTCGGCGTTTCCTTGTCTTTGCCTTTATCGTCTCCAGCGGGCTTCTGGTCGGCAGGCTCGTCCTTTTTCTTTGAATCCTCGTCACCTTGTTGTCCCTGCTTCGGTTTCTGATCCTTGCCAGGTTCATCAGGCTTCGGCTTGCCGTTGTCATCGCCGTCCTTGGGTTGGCCGTCTTTGGAATCGCCCTGTTTCTGGTCTTTCTGGTCTTTCTGGTCTTTCTGGTCTTTCTGGTCTTTCTGGTCTTTCTGGTCTTTCTGGTCTTTCTGGTCTTTCTGGTCTTTCT
>NZ_JAENIJ010000037.1 GCF_016595435.1 Luteolibacter pohnpeiensis | reverse complement strand
CTTCACTCCAAACGCTTCTCGATCAACCGCGAACCGTGAGCTCCGTATGCTCACTTCCCAATCTCAATCGGAAATGAGTTCTGGCAATCGGTCTAGTTATCGCTCTGGGGGTTACCCTCGTGATTGCGATCAAAATTGCCAAATCGTTCAAACCTCTAACCGTTGAGGGGGAACGCTTGCTGCAGCGAATGAAATCAGAGCAATCGCCGCGCCTGAAAGACGGATCCGAAGATCTTATCCACATGAGTTTTGCCATGGCAATGCTCGGGCCGACCGGGTTCCCCGGGACGGATTACGTTTCATTGATCGAGATGGATCGAGCCCACGCGCTGGCATCGAAATCTTCCATTTGGAGTGTTGGCTCAAGCGGCTGCTCCAGCGATTCCAGTGGTTGTGGAAGTAGCGGCTGCTCCAGTGGTTGTGGTGGCTGCGGCGGCTGTGGCAGCGGAGATTGATTTTAATTTTAGCCGGTCAATTTTGCAGCCAAATCAGATGCAGGGCTATAGACAAATGCCTTTCCGGATTTACGTTTTGTCAGCAGGTTTTTTATTTCCAACGCGACCAGATCGTTTTTGGCGGTTTGATTGGATATGGCGTGGGAGGTTTGGTGACTGACGACGGTGTATGAGGCAAAAGGATGTTTGAGGGCGTGCCGCAATAATGCGAGTTGGCGGTGATTGAAATCTCCACCTGCGGACAGATGCTTTCTGAGATTTTCGACCTCTTCCTGCTTTCGGCGAATGTAGCTTTGCAGTGATTTTATGGAAGACAGAATCACTTCCAATTGGTGTAAGATGAAGTAATTGAGATCGTTTGCGTCGGTTTCAGTATGAAGGAAGGCGCGATAGTATTTTTTGGGAGCTTTCAAAATCTCATGCGAGATCGAGAAAAATTCGGCAAGCCAAAAGCCGTGACGGAGCATCGACCAGTAAAAAAGTGCACGAGCTGTCCGCCCGTTGCCATCAATGAACGGATGATCGAATGCCACCCAGAAATGCAATATGATGGACCTGATTACTGGGTGTAGAAATCCGTTCATTCCTGTTTCGTTCGCAAAGGCACACATCCGCTCGATTCGCTCTTCGAGCTCTTCCGCTGGTGGCGGTATGTGGAACACCTCGCCACTTTCATCATCCTCGACCCTCACATTGCTACCAGCAGGGCGAAAACTTCCTTCATCTTCCTTTCTCTCTAAAGTATTAGCAGTGACATTCTGATGGATGAGTAGGATCAATTCAGGAGTGAGCGGTTTACCTTTTAGCCCGGATATCAACCGCATCGTATGGTAGTTGTTGATTACCATACGTTCATGGCTTGTTGCTGGCGCGCGGTGACTGCGGATCATCTCACGGGCCTCGGAACGAGTGACGACCGCACCTTCCAATTGGCTGGAAGTGAGTGCCTCTTCCACGATTGAATCGACGTAGTAGCGGTCGCGAGTATTTTCTTGAAGGATGCCGTCCTCGTGCACACCGATCCGGCCGCCGCAATTGAGGTCGATTTCGTGTAAAATTTCGAAAGCGCGCTGGGTGAGGAAAAAGGTAAACGGCCTCCCTTTGCTGTCGGTTAGGGGAATGCTCTGGGAACGGAGATTTCTCCTCATCCGAATGGCTGCCCATTGTTGTTCCAGGCTCAATTCACCCGGCGAAGCGCGGTGGCTGAATTCATCCCAATGAAGATAGCGGTCGGTCCTAGCACTTTCCTCCTGTCCGGATCGGATGAAAACATCGACTTTGTTCAAATTAGCTACTTCTTTCAGTAACTTTTGCCAGTCCGGTGGGATCTTCGGGAATTTCATTGCTCCTAATCTTGTAGAAACTAGGAGCAACTTAGGAATATCCGCAGATATTTCAATACCGAACTCCTAATTTTGGAGATATTAGGAGCAAATTCGGAGAAGAGGTCACGCGTGAAATTCCTGGATGCTCTTCACCTCGAGCTCTTTTTCCTTCAGCGAGCGGATCGCTTTCACCGAGGCTTCGGCGGCGGCGAGGTTGGTCGCGTGGGAAATCTTCTGAATGATCGCCGTGGAGCGGATTTGCACTTCGTCGGCGCGGGATTCGTGCGTGCTCGGGGTGTTGATGACGAACTGGATTTCCCGGTTCTTCATCATGTCGATCACGTTCGGCCGTGCTTGCTCGGCGACTTTGTAAACCCGGTGGCAAGGGATGTTTTCCGCTGCCAGCTGCGCCAGAGTGCCGCCGGTGGAGTAGATTTGGAATCCGAGCTCAACGAGGTCGCGGGCGACTGCAACCGCACGCGGCTTGTCGCGATCCGATACGGAGAGGAACACGTTTCCGGAAGTTGGCAGGGCGTTGAAGGCGGCCATCTGGGATTTGGCGTAGGCCATGCCCCAATCGGCGTCGATGCCCATGACCTCACCGGTCGATTTCATTTCCGGGCCGAGCACGATGTCGATGCCTGGGAATCGGTTCCATGGGAACACCGCTTCCTTCACTGAGAAATGCGGTGGCACGATGGTTTCGGTGTAGCCGAGATCCGCGAGTTTTTCGCCGACCATGACTTTAGCCGCGAGCTTCGCGAGTGAAACGCCGGTTGCTTTGGAAACGAATGGCACGGTCCGCGAAGCACGAGGGTTGACCTCGATGACGTAGAGTTGCTCGTCTTTCACCGCGAACTGGATATTCATCAAGCCTTTGACCTGCAGCTCGCGGGCAAGGTCCTTCGCCGCACGGGTGATCTCGGCTTTGATTGCATCCGAAAGCGAGAACGCGGGGATCACACAGGCGGAGTCACCGGAGTGAATCCCGGCTTGCTCAATGTGCTGCATGATCGCGCCAACTACGGAAGTTTCGCCATCGGAAATGCAGTCGACGTCGACTTCGGTCGCGTTGTCGAGGAAACGGTCGACCAACACCGGACGTTCCGGCGAAGCGATGACCGCCTCGCGCATGTAGCGGGAAAGCTCGCTGTCGCTGTAGACGATCATCATGCCGCGACCACCGAGAACGAATGATGGACGGACCAGCACCGGGTAGCCGATGCGGTTGGCAATGACGATGGCTTCGTCCTCGTTGATCGCGGTGCCGGCTTCGGCTTGCTTGAGGTTGAGTTTGTCGAGAAGCGCGGAGAAGAATTTCCGGTCCTCGGCGAGTTCGATCGATTTCGGCGAAGTTCCGATGATTGGCACGCCGTGACGCTCAAGATCGGCTGCGAGGTTGAGCGGAGTTTGACCGCCGAATTGGACGATGACGCCGTGCGGTTGCTCCTGATCGCAAATGTTCAGCACGTCTTCCAGGGTGAGCGGCTCGAAGAACAGCTTGTCGGACGTATCGTAGTCGGTGGAAACGGTTTCCGGGTTGGAGTTCACCATCAGCGTTTCGTAGCCCAGTTCTTTTAGCGCGAACGCCGCGTGGACGCAGCAGTAGTCGAACTCGATCCCTTGGCCGATCCGGTTCGGACCGCCGCCGAGGATGATGATCTTTTTCTTCTCGGAGCTGCGGGCTTCGTTTTCGTCGCCGTAGGTGGAGTAGAAATACGGCGTGTAAGCTTCGAATTCGGCGGCGCAGGTATCGACCAGGCGGTAAGTCGGAATAATGCCCTTGGCTTTGCGTTCCGCGCGGACGGTGTCTTCGGTGGCGACATCGACCACGGCTCCTTCCGGCTCGGCACGCGGTGGTGCTCCGGCTGGCTGATCTTTTTCACCATGAATCGAGGCATCGTGAACTGCACTCGATGCGGCACGGGCCTTGGCGATTTGGCGATCGGAAAAGCCGAGCTTCTTCGCGCGTTTCAGATCCAGATTGGCCAAATCCGCGCCTTCATCGGCGATCTGCTTGAGGTGGCCGAGGAACCAAGGATCGATCGAAGTGGCGGCGAAAACCTCATCGATGGTCCAGCCGTTGATGAAGGCGGTTTGCAGCCAGAAAATCCGCTCTGCATTCGGAATCTGCAACTTGCGGGTGATCTCGTCCTTGGTCGGCGCTTGTGGCTCTTTGCTATCGAAACCAAATCCCCAGCGGCCGGTCTCGAGCGAGCGCAGGCACTTCTGCATGCTCTCTTTGAACGTGCGGCCGATCGACATGGCCTCGCCCACCGATTTCATCGAGGTGGTGAGGACCGCATTGGCAGTCGGGAATTTTTCGAAAGTGAAACGCGGAATCTTGGTCACCACGTAGTCGATCGTCGGCTCAAACGAGGCCGGAGTTTCGCGGGTGATGTCGTTTGGAAGCTCATCCAGCGTGTAGCCGACAGCGAGTTTCGCTGCGATTTTTGCGATCGGGAATCCGGTGGCCTTGGAAGCGAGCGCCGACGAGCGGGAAACGCGTGGGTTCATCTCGATCACGATCATCCGGCCGGTTTTCGGATCGGTGGCGAACTGAATGTTCGAGCCGCCGGTTTCCACGCCAATTTCGCGAATCACCGCGAATGATGCATCGCGCATGATCTGATATTCGCGATCGGAAAGTGTCTGGATCGGCGCGACGGTGATCGAGTCCCCGGTGTGAACGCCCATCGGGTCGAGGTTTTCGATCGAGCAAATCACGACGCAGTTGTCGTTGCGGTCGCGCATGACCTCCATTTCGAATTCCTTCCAACCGAGCAATGATTCATCGATCAGGACTTCGGAAACCGGGGAAAGATCAAGGCCGCGGGTGACGATTTCTTCGTATTCCTCGCGGTTGTAGGCGATGCCGCCGCCTTGACCGCCGAGCGTGAATGCCGGGCGGATGATCAATGGGAAAGTGCCGATTTCTTCGGCGACCTTGCGGGCTTCTTCCAACGTGTGGGCGATGCCGGAGCGTGGCATATCGAGCCCGATCTTGGTCATCGCTTCTTTGAAAAGGTGGCGATCTTCCCCTTTGTCGATCGCGTCAGCGTTGGCGCCGATCATTTTAACGCCGTGTTTTTCCAGCGTGCCGGATTTGAACAGCGACATGGAGGTGTTGAGCGCGGTTTGACCACCGAGGGTTGGCAGCAGCGCGTCCGGTTTTTCGCGGATGATGATCTTTTCGACAACTTCCGGAGTGATCGGCTCAATGTAGGTGCGGTGAGCGAATTCCGGGTCGGTCATGATGGTGGCCGGATTCGAGTTCACCAAGATGACCTCGTATCCTTCTTCCTTCAGGGCTTTGCAGGCTTGGACGCCTGAGTAGTCAAATTCACAGCCTTGGCCAATGACAATGGGGCCGGAGCCGATGACGAGGATTTTCCGGATCGAGGTATCTTTAGGCATGGTGCGGAGCAGTTACGGGCGTGAGAAGGCGGCTAAATTGGACGGGGTGTGGCAGGGATTTCAACGCTTGTAAAGGGATAGCTGCAAGAGGATGCAGATGGAACACGCTGGATTCGTGCGAATCGGCCTGTCAACATTGCCTCCAGATGCGGAAGATCTATTCAAAAATCAGCCTGATCCTCACTTTATTGGTGCTCGCCGGAGTGGTCGGATGGTTCGTGTGGTTCTCGGAAACTGAGCGGGCACGGGAAAAAAAGGCGCAAATGGTGGTCGATCCGACTGCGCCGCTCGCGATGCCGCTCCATGAAAAATATGATCCGCGTTTCAATTTCCTTTCGCCATGGGAAGAAAATCAGATTCCGACGGCGGTGCGATTTGATCCACCACTCGGATCTGAACATGCGGCGCTGATTTACAATGCCCAGAAATTTTGGGAAATGAACGAAAAGCGCGGCGGGCATCACACCGGTGACGATCTGAATGGCATCGGCGGCATGAACACGGATTTGGGCGATCCGGTTTTCTCGGTAGCGGATGGATTGGTGGTTTTTGCTGCGGAATCATCGCCAGGGTGGGGGAACATCATCGTGATCGCCCACCGCACCACGACGGGTGAGGTGGTTCATTCGATGTATGCGCATTTGGAACGCATCGATGTTCAGCGAGGGGCGCTCGTGGCGCGCGGCGAAAAAATCGGCACGGTGGGCACGGCGAATGGCTACTATCCAGCGCATCTCCATTTTGAAATGAGAGCCAGCGATGGCGTCGACATCGGCGCGGGCTATGCGATGTATCCGCTCAACCGTTTGGACCCGATGGGAACGGTGGCGAAACTCCGCAATGCCGGGGATGAGATGTTGTCAAAATCTCCCCTTGGATTGATTTTGAAGGAGTCAGGAGAATGACGGCGGATCGGCGGATCGGAGTTTTTCGCTGGGGCAAGTTTTTTCCCTGTATTTTCCGGCTGGAAAATGGCGCGGTTCGGCCGCGCGTATGAGTCACAACAATATCAAGGCCACCCCCGACGTCGTTTTAGTGGGAGCCGGAATCATGAGTGCCACCCTGGGTGTGTTGCTCAAGGAGCTCCGCCCTGACATCACCATTGAAATTCTGGAAGCAGCGGCAGCCATTGCCGAAGAAAGCTCGAATGCATGGAACAACGCGGGCACCGGCCACGCGGCGCTTTGCGAGCTGAACTACACGCCGGAGGCAAAGGATGGCTCGATCGACATTTCCAAAGCGGTCAAAATCAACGAGGCTTTCGAGCTTTCGAAACAACTCTGGGCCAGCCTGATCGAGCGTGGCTCGATTTCCGGCCAGTTCCTCCGCCGGGTGCCGCACATGAGCTTCGTCCACGGCGAGGAAAACGTCTCCTACCTGCGCAAGCGCTACGAAGCGATGAAGGATCATCCTTTCTTCGCGGAAATGGTTTACAGTGAGGATCGCAAGCAGCTGCAGGAATGGATGCCGCTCGTGATGGAAGATCGCGATGAGGCCGAGCCGCTGGCTGCGACCCGCGTGGAGTCCGGAACCGATGTCGATTTCGGCGCACTCACCCGCAGCATGATCGAGTGGCTGCAAGCCCAGCCTGGCGTGAATGTGCGCCTCGGCCATCAAGTGACCGATGTTGTCCGTCAGCCGGATGGCTGGATTCTCAGTGTTGAGCCGGATTTCGAAGATATCTACGATTTGAAGGCAAAGTTTGTCTTCCTCGGTGCTGGCGGTGGCGCCTTGCCGCTGTTGCAAAAATCCGACATCCGCGAAGGCCGCGGCTTCGGTGGATTCCCGGTCAGCGGCCAGTGGCTGCGTTGCGACAAGCCGGAAATCGTCGAGCAGCATTTCGCGAAAGTTTACGGCAAGGCATCCGTCGGTGCTCCCCCGATGTCAGTACCCCACCTCGATACGCGCGTCATCGACGGCAAAAAATCGCTGCTTTTCGGCCCCTACGCCGGGTTCACCACCAAGTATCTCAAGGACGGCTCGCCGCTTGATTTGCCGATGTCGATCCGCCCCGGCAACATCATCCCAATGGTCGCGGCTGGTTTGCAAAACATCGACCTGACCAAATACCTGATCGGCCAGGTCATCCAATCTCCGGAAGATCGGTTAGAGGCACTGAAGGAATTCATGCCTTCCGCGAAGATGGAAGACTGGGATCTCGCCATCGCCGGTCAACGCGTGCAGGTGATCAAGAAGGACAAGAAAAAAGGCGGCATCCTGCAGTTCGGCACCGAAGTCGTGGCATCCGCAGACGGCAGCATTGCCGCCTTGTTAGGAGCGTCTCCTGGAGCTTCGACTGCAGTGGAAATCATGCTCCGCATTCTGGACCGCTGCTTCCCGGAAGAGATGAAAACGCCGGTGTGGCAGGAAAAAATCAAGCAGCTGATCCCAAGCTACGGTCAATCGCTGGAGAAAAATCCAGAACTCTATCAGACCACCCGCAACTGGACTTCAGAGAAGCTCGGTCTCAAGGTTTCCTGATGTTTCTTCAGGGAGCGTGGCCACCTGTCCACGCTCCCGAATCCGATCAAGCCGGAGGCGTCCACTGGTAGACCCAGGTTTCACTCAGTGGCAAGCCATCTGCGTGAAGCAGGACGCGGAGGTTGATCGGCTCGCGACTGTTGTCGGTGGGTTTGAGGTCAAAAATGACCCGGTAGCCATTGATCGAGGCCAGCGGCCGTGCGGATGGGATTTCGATTTCACCGCGTGATGCTGAGATCTGTGGCTCGACTTTGACTTCACGGCCGAGCATCGGAATTGATCCACCGGCGAAATCGATGGCAAAGCGCCGTGATTCGTAAGTCCGTTTCTTGCCGACGACGCCGCCGATTCCGGTGCGGGTCGCAACGACTGTGGCCAGTGGACTCCCGAACGGCATGATGCGCCCCCAGTGCAGGCGGTAGCTGTAGAGCAATTCCTCGCCAGGCTTCGGTTTTTGTTCCGGGTTCCAGAAAGCGACGATGTTGTCGAAGGTTTCGTCTTCGGTGGGAATTTCGATCAATTGGACCGAGCCTTTGCCCCAGTTGTTTTTCGGTTCGACCCAGAGGCTCGGGCGTTTTTCATAGAAAACCCCGTCGTCCTGGTAGTGATCAAAATCCCGATCGCGCTGCAGCAGGCCGAAGCCTTTCGGATTATCATCAATGTAAGCATTGAACCGGAGCCCTGCAGGATTGGTTAGAGGCCGCCAGATCCACTCGCCGCCTCCGGTCCACATGGCCAGCCCATCCGAATCGTGAATGTTCGGACGCCAATCGTTTGCCTTCCGTCGATCGTTGGTGCCGCATTGGAACATGCTGGTTAGAGGTGAGATGCCCAATCGCTCGATTTCCTTCCGCGGATAAATCGCGGCATCGATATCCATCAAAAGATTTCCTCCAGGGGTGATATCGAATCGATAAGCGCCGGTAACGCTGGGTGAATCTAACAACGCATACAGCGTGATGATCGGGGAATTCGGTTCCGGGCGTTGAAACCAGAACTGCGTGAAGCGTGGGAACTCTTCCGCACGTTCCATCCCGCAGTCCACGGCCAGGCCACGGGCGGAGAGTCCATATTGCATATCTGCCCCGACCGCGCGGAAATAGCTGGCACCCAAAAACGCAGCGACATCGCGCGTCGGGTCGGTGTGGAAATTGAGCCGGAATCCGGCAAAGCCGAGATCGGCAGGCAAGGCCTTTCCATCAATCCCGCTCTTGCCGTAATCAAACATCGCCGGATCATAGGCAATCTCGCGGGCTGTCCCATCGGCGATCTCATGCATGGTCACTCCATGCAGTGTGTATAGCCCGAGGTGGAAAAACTTGGCCTTGAACTCGGTGTCCTGACCGCCCCAGAGCGCATGATCATTGCGATACTGGATGGCTTGATATTGATCCCAATCCAGCGCCTTTACGGATGCCGGGAGACGATCTTCAGGGGCTTTGTAAGCTTGTCCTGAAAGCGCACGGGCCTGACCTTTCAGCCAGGCGTAATCGAAGGCCTGGGCAGTTCCGGTGAACTTCAAACCCGAGGCTTTCGCAGGAGTGGTGGCGGCAACGGCTGTTGCGCCGAACAATTGAGCCAATGGAAATGCTCCAAGGCCCAAAGAGGTGGTTTTGAGGAATTCGCGACGTTCCATAAATGAGGACGGTAATGCGGAATCGATAAGATCTTCGGTGAAGAAAGCGCGGATATTTCGATTTCCACAGCACTTGTCGAGCTTGGCGTTTCCACTCGGCAAAACGACCTCGGGTCGGACTCAGCGCACGATGTCACTGATCCGGACTTCGTCGATTTCACCATCGAAGTTTCCGAGGGTGAACAACCAATCCGGTGTCCGGCCGTAGTTGGATTGTTGGGTGCCGGTGTAGAGGCATTGGTCGTTGATCCAGACTTCAACCACTGAATTGGCGTCCCGGGTGATTTTGACGAAATTCCAGGTGTTGATCGCGACGGCACTTTGCCAGGCGGTTGGCATGACCAGGCCGTTTGCTCCGCTGCGAACTTTAGGCACACTCGGGCTATCCCACTTGTCCTGAAACACTTCAAGGGCGCTGTCCCAATGTTGATAAAGGGAGAGCAGGGGGTAACCGGCGACACCGTAAGCTTTGTAGGAGCGAGGATAAATCCAGCCCTCAATGGTCAGCGGAGTTGCCGAGTTGCCCGGAGATATCAGACTGTCGGCAAAACTTGCCGTCAGCGTATCGCCGAGATTTGCGAATGAGGCGGTTTCACCCGATGGGAGCGTCATCCATCCGAGGTTGCTATTAGATCGTGTGGCGCTGCCGTTGGCGGTGAGGTGGTGGCCGTTGCCGGAAGCATCGTTGAAGTCGCCATTGAAGTGATAGAGCGCGAGGGTGTTGGCGTCGGCCACAAATTCATCCGGTGGCGGTGGATAGCGGACGATGCTACTGATACGGACCTCGTCGATGTCGGCGTCGATATTTCCCAAGGTCAGCAGCCAATCGGTGGTTCGGCCATAGTTTGGCGCGGCCGAAACCGTGGAGACACAGACGTCATTGATCCAAACCTTGAATTCCGAGTTGCTATCTCGCGTGATTTTCAATCGCTGCCAGGTTCCGAGCGCGATCGCCGATTGCCAATCGCTTGAGGACAGCAGGCTCTGGCTGCCTGCAGCGATACTCGGCACCGCCGGGCTGTTCCATTTCCCGTCGGTGATCGCGAGGGAGCTGTCCCAGTGCTGGGTGAGCGCGATGACGGGGTAGTTGTCGTAGGAATAGGCTTTGTAGGCTCGCGGGAAAATCCACGCTTCCAGCGAGAGCTCGGTTGCCGTGCTGCCGGGGGCGATCAGCGAGTCAGGAAGGGTGACGGTAAGGGTGTCGCCAAGATTGGAAAATCGTGCGACCTCGCCAACCGGTTGCTTCATCCAGCCCGAGTTGCCAGCCACGAGCTGAACATTTCCGGCGGATGTTAGATGATATCCATTGGGTCCTGAGTCCTGGAAATTTCCGTCGAAATGATAGAGGGCGATGGTATCGGAATCCGATAGATAGGCGTAGGAGCCATTGGCGAATTTGGTGGAATAACTCGCAGCCGCGCTGACCCGCCGCCCGTCTGGGAGAACGGCTTCAGCTTCGACCCATTGAGCTCCGACGGCCACTGGGGTAAAGGTCCAGCTGGTTCCGCCCATCCAAGGTTGCTGGTCGCTGCATTCCCAAGTGATCCGCGCATTGCTCAAATCCAGTCCCGGGCAGGACAAGCTCACCGTGATCGGCTGGCCGACTGGCACGTAATCGGTAGGTGCTGAAATGACCGGAGTGGCTGAGGTCCAGGACTGTGAACCAGCGGGTGAAATGGCTGCCCAATAAGCCAGGCTCGCAAGGATGCGACCTTGTTGGGGAACGACGAACTCGGTCATCGTGTTATAAGAATCTCCCCAACGATCATACATCGGATACGGTGCGGTGGTGGCTCCGTCCGGCGGAAATGTTAGATCGCCGAGTTCATAGCCATAGCTGCCGATGTAAGCGAAGCCGGGTTGAATGTTGCCAATGGGAATGCCGGATGGTGGAAGCACCCGTTGGTCATTCTGGGCGTATTGATGCACGATCTCACGCTGCTGTTTCAGTCCGGAGCCGGTCAGATAGGAAACATTCACCGGATTGCAACCGAGCTCGAAGTTTACATTCGCGATTACGGCATCGTGGTAGCTTGAATCGAGCGTGAGTTGGTAGCCGGTTGTTAGATCGAATGCCCGGTCGCTTGAAAAATACCAGCCGGCGGTTCGTTGCAATTTGGACTCGATCTCGTAGGAGCTGCCATACGCGCAGTCATCGGACCGGTCGCGTGCATCATCCGCTGCAGCGATGATTTCCGCCTCGCACTTCGCCAAATAAGTCGAGTCCAATTGCGAAGCCGTGAGCCGACCGGAGCGCGCGGCAAACGCATACGTTCTGGCTGCGCAACCGTAGCTCTCGAACAAATGCCACCAGCCCCAGCGTCTGGTGCTGGAAGCCGATGGATCATACCATTGGTCAAGCTTCTGCTGATAGATCGGATCGCCGGTCGCCGCAAACATCGCGGCCGCGGCCCAAGCCAGCTCATCATCATGCATGAAGATGTCACCGTAGTGAGTGAGTTTTTGGTAACTACCATCTTTGCCGTAGAGGTTGATGGCATTCATCAGGAAATCCCAGCCCGCTTGTGCTTTCACCATGTAGGCTGCGGCTTCCGTTGGGAATTGTTGTTTGAACAAAGGCGACGAAGCCATCTCCGCGAGTGCGGCAGTGGCGGCCGCAGTGGCGGAAGTATTCTTCGGCCAGACGACTTGTTGGTCTCCCGCATCGGGCAAGACGTCATTTTCGTATTTCCGATCCCTTGGGTAGACGAGAAAGAAGAACCCGCCATCGTCGTCTTGCATCTTTGCGAGGAAATCCGCCTCCACCTTTGCCATTTGCAGCAAATCACTTTTGCCATCGCCGCTTTCCGGAATGCCTAGGTTGTCCAATGCTCCGACACCCGGGAAGGCGTCAGCGCCGAAGGCGAGGTGATGAACCAGCTGGGCGGAATTGATGGTGTATTTGCTATAATCTCCGGCATCGTGGTGACCGCCCGAAACATCGATCGAGCCGGTCTTGATGATGGGATAAAGTTGCGATGCCACATCCTTCAGCTGCGGCGCGGTATGGCGTGAATTGTTCGCGTAGTCGCTGCTGGCGGAGGCGATGAATCCCCAGGTGTTGGCGAAATTTGCCTCCGGTGTTGGGATCAATGCGGGGGCGGTATGGCAAGCTGCATGAACGTGGCGACTGAACGGAAGTTCGACCGCGTGTCCGCAACGTTGATTGTAAATTCCGATCGCATAGCTGCGCGCGAAATTCATCATCATGCCATTATCGATTCGGAAAGGCAATGAGGCTCCCAAGCCGTCGACGACCAGTCGGTAAGTGCCCTGGGTTTGGAAGCTGGAGAAATCCGCCGAATAAGTTTTTTGGTATGGCGTGGGGGTATAGGTGAAACCGACATCCGGTCGGGATTGCAAGGTGCCGGTGAAAACCGAAACTCCCGTCGCATCATCCACCAGGGAAAACGAGGTGGATGGCAAGGTCAGTTCTCCCGCACTTCCTAAATAGTAGCCGACCATCGCTTTTTTGGGCGAGGTGGTTTCATAGCCCTCCTGATTGACATGAATCGCCGAGCTTCTGCGCAGCGGTTCCATCGTCGTGGAATAGGTGCGCGCTGTGGTCGAATCGCCGTCCCAACCTGTGGTCGTTACGACGATTTCATCACCCGTGTTCAGAGGTGTGGAGAGTTCGAGGAATACGCGGTTATCGATGCGCAAGTCGCGCACGGCCAGCGGGGCATAAAGTGGTCGACGCCGGAAACTATAAACCGATGCTGTGACCGCTTGGCCGTTTACGGTAACGGAAAAGTTGGTGGGGGCGACGAAGCTCCCGGACGAATCGACAAAATCCCATGAGTCCGGTGTTCCCCCTTGGGGCTCGCTGTTGATGCGGATGAGTTCCAGAAGCTCCGGAGTCAGAGCTCGCATGGCGGATTCTCCGGGCTGAGGCATCACGGCGTAATAGCCTTCGACATCATCCAGTGCATTTGCGGAAGCAGGTGAAAGCGCATGCGCCAACAGACCCATGACCGTGAAACTCACTTTCAGATGCCGATTCATGTTGAAGAGAAGCCAAGATATCGGCAACACGTCCAGCTGAAATCAGCGGCGTGGATTCAACAAGTAGGGAACCATTAGTAATGCTCAGATTATAGGCTACTAGGCAGCGCTATGGGATCAAATCGTAACTATGGTTGGAATGAATGATGGAATCGACTGAGATGATCCAAGGCGAACAAACCTTTGTTTTGCTGGATATGGCTGTTGCGTGCTGATGCGAGAAGGGCTTATTTGGCCGCGCACAGCATTCATGAGTGACGGATCGCCATCATCACCCCATCAGATTTCCTGGATAAGAAAGAACGGGTTTCTGGTTGCGCTGTTCAGTTGTGTGGCGGCGGCATTCGTCTTTCCGCAAGGAGGCGCGCGCGATGGGGTTTTGAATCCGGACCTGATCAACAATGGCGGCATTGCCTTGATTCTGTTTTTGCAGGGCCTCTCGCTCGCGTTCGAAAAAATTCGCAGCGGGGCGGGGAATTGGCGTCTTCATTTGGTGATCCAGATTTTCACCTTTGTGATATTCCCGCTGGTGGGATCAGGGCTTAACGCCTTGGTGCCGTGGCTTTGGAAGAGCGAACCTCAGGCGATTCGTGATGGCTTTCTATTTTTATGTGTTTTGCCGTCGACCGTCTCGACCTCGGTTGTGCTAACGGCAGTCGCACGCGGCAATACCCCGGGAGCCTTATTCAACGCCGCGCTATCCAATGTTCTTGGTGTCGTTTTTACTCCGCTACTGGTTCACTGGCTGATGACTGGTGCGGGTACGGCGCAAACTGAATTCGGCCCGCTGTTACTGAAAATCGTTGCCCTGACCTTGGTTCCATTTGCACTCGGAATGATACTCCGACCCTGGTTGAAAAACGTGGTCGATCGCAGGAAAATCTGGGTCACCCGAATCAGTAACACGGTGATCATTTTCATGGTTTACTGTGCTTTTTGCGAGTCGGTCGTGGAACGGGTTTGGAGCCGTTACGGCGCGGGAGACACGCTGTTGACTGCCTTGTTCGTGCTGTTGTTATTTACCGGCATGTCCTTGTTGATCCGGCTGGTCTGCATCGTGTTGAGGATGCCACGAGAGGATTCCATCGCCGCCTATTTTTGTGCGGTGAAGAAAACTTTAGTCATGGGAGTGCCACTTGCCGCTGTCATCTTTGGCCCGGGCGGTGAGCTATCGCTCATCTTGCTTCCCCTGATGATGTTCCATCCATTGCAATTGTTTGTGAACAGCCTGTTGGCGACTCGATGGGCTGAACAATAGCACCCGTGCCGTGGGCGGCAGCAAGCTTCTGATGAATCGGTCGATCGAGTTGGATTCATCATGGATTCGCAATTCGCAAAGCCGAGGGTGATTCGATGCGAGCAGGCATTTTTTCCTTCCCTCCAGATCAGATCATTCAATCATTTCGGGCAGATGAGAGAAAATCAGACCTCACGATTGATTGCGAAAGTATTGATGTGGACTTGGTGGGGCTTTCTCGCCTGGGGCTGCTTGCCGATTCATGTCTTCCTGGCCACAAATGACGCAAAGACGAACTCCTTATCAGGTTCCTCTGATGTTTTTGGGCTGGGAATGATGATCATTCCGTTTTGTGTCTGGATGGCTTGGAGGTTTTTGCTCTTACCGAAAATTGCTAATCCATGGCTTCAAATGGTCCTTTTTGGGATCGGTGTATTTTTTAGTCAGCAGATCATCTTTTATGGCATCTTTTTAATGCCGACGTACCGGATCGTGTTTTATGGAATATGTGCAGTGGCGATGCTGGCATATCTGCCATTTTGGGTGAAACCGAAATCAAGATCCTGAGCGGCGTCTCCGGTCTGGCAGATATCCCCAAGCAGTGCTTCACAAGGTACCACATCAAACCATGATTTGTTAGAAGCCGACCTCCACTCGAAGTGGTGTTTTCCCATTACCATTGCGATCGGCCTCTTCAGCTGCGCGCAAAACCTTTGCCAGATGCGAGCCGTCTGCGAGCGATTCACGCCAGTGGTCGGCAGATGTTTTGTCCCGCTTTTGCCAATCCTGAAATATTTCCCAAACGCACTCTTTGGCTCGCTGCGCAGGAAGAGTTGCTACCCATTCGAATGCAGTTTCGGGATCGATCTTCGCCATGGAGGTTGCATAGGTTTGGACCATGGGTGCCTTTAGTGAGAATTCCGCTGGGCAATTCGAGAGCCAGTTGCCAGCAGCTTCATAGTCTTTGATCAGCCACTTGCGCATCATCTGCCGAATCCCGTTTTCATCTTTCAGTTGGGTGACGTGTGCTCCAAACCATGTCACCCATTGTGCAATCTCCTCTGATTTCAACCGATTTGAGTTGATACCATCGGCGATGCCATAGATGGCCAGCTCCATTTCTCCTTCGGAGAAATTTGAGGCTTCCAACCATCGGCTCCCTTTCTCGAATCCGTCTTTGGTGGCACTTTGAGCAAAGAGTGGGAATGCCGATTTCATCACTTCTGAACGTTTTTCCGAATTTTGAATGTCCTGGGTGTAGTTGCGAAAACTTGCCAGAAGGTTCGAACGTTGTTCTGGACTTTGATCAGTTAACGCGATGGATTGCATGCAATCAGATGCATCAATTTCAAGTTCATCCATCCACTTGAATGCCAAGGATGGATTGCTTTTGGCCGCCGTGAATATCAAGCCGAGTTTGGCATTGCCGGTGACCTGTTCAGGCAATTCATCCATATGCTGGGTAAGCCATTTTTTAGCACCTTCCAAATCATCAACCGCTAAATTCTGGACGGAGAGCCGAATGTTGTATTCTGTGAAAGGTCCTATTCCCATGGTTTCAATTTCTTGATGGACCATCTGCAAATAAACGGATGGATACTTCCTTGTTAGTTCGTTGATGGGGAATCGGATGACGTCCATTCGTAAAGCCGGATCAATGTCTTGTGCGGCGTAGATTTTTCGGATGAAAAACTTTGATGCGGAGCCCATTGCTCCTACTTGAGTGGTGATATCCAAGACGCGCTGTTTGTAAGCGATGTCCATTTCAGAATCAGGCCCTTTTCTGGCAATGCCGATGAAAATGTCTGCCAACTCTTCCGCTTCTTTTCGCAAATTGGCTCGGGATTGGCTGGATCGATTCGATGCATTGGCGTGCTGTTTGGTTAGATTCGTCTGCACCGCCAGTTCAGATTTCAGATGCCTCAAATGAGAATGTTGGAACCAGGCGAATCCGCTTCCTGTGATCAGGATCAAAGCCGTGAAATATGCTGGAATTTTCATGGATCTATTCAGGGAAAAATAGTGGTTCACTTCTTTTTATCAATAAGCTGAGACATTTGCTCCCGAGTTTCTGGATTTGTTAGGCTATCGATCAGTTTGTTGACGATTGGTTGGAAGACGGAATCATGTTGTGAAGCTTTAATTAGAGGAATGAGAAGGTCGTCATTTCCGTCTGTCTGGTGAATACTGATAGCGATTGCCGCAGCTTCCTCGAAATCAAGGGCATGATATTGGGTGAAAAGCGCGAGTGGAATGATCTTGCCGGTTAGTTGATCGACTTGGTCTGGAAGTTTATTGCCTACCCACTTTCTGAAGGCTTCAATATCCTTCAGTTTTACTTTCCGATTTTCACTGAGTTTCCTGAACTTGGTCTGAGCAGCTCTTTGGATGATTGGGATCATTTCAGCGCTCGTAGCATGGATTTCGTCAGTGAATTGGGGGAGCGGGGAGAAATCGTCGCTGATTTGGAACTGCTCGATCAGGTCTGCAATGGATTGTATCGCTTCTTGTTCAGGCAATACTTCGCGCACGAGATTTACATAAGTCACCCGATCCTCCGGCCGTATGGATCTACCCATTTTATATGGAGTGAGCACCTCCTGTTTCATGTTTTCCGGGAAGTTACGGATTCGATTGGCGGCTGCCTGCGGATTACTGGAAAGCAGACCCCAGATCATGTGGCCTTCAAATCTCCAATATGGCGAGACTTGCTCATCCAAGCTCTTGCTCTCAAATCCTCCTTCGGCGATTTGCCTATCCAACCAGTCGATCGCATCACCGGGTTTCTTGGATGCGAAATTGGCCAATGCCGTTTCGAAGGCCTCTTGGTGAAACCCTTGCGAATCCGGATTTATCCGATCGGAGAACTTATTCAAAAAAACTCCGGGAATGTTGGTGGTAGCCACTTCCGTGATCAACCTATCAGCGGTGGCTTTGTCTTCATCGTTTAATCCTGTACTTTCGATCGCATCCAGCTCTTGAGCCAGTCGCTCATCACTTAATTTGGCCAGGCTTTGTTGGAAGTCGTAAGCAAACCGGATACCTGAATCTCTATTCTGTTGGTCAAGAGTCCTATAGTGCTCAACAACTTTGGGCCAATTGATGGAAGACTCCCCGATCTCTGATGTCGGCGATTTGGCAGAAACTACCGGACGGGAGGCGCGAGTTTTGATTGGAATCGACGCGACCGTGGGAGAGGCAAGTTGTTGTTCTGCTTTTGCGATTGATTGATGCTGTAATCCCAGGCCCGCCGAAACCAATAGAATGGCACCGATAGGAACAGCTACCGGGGTAGTTCTCATTGCATTCGCAGCAAACCAAGCGGTGACTGCTACTCCAATGCCGCCATTCACTCCTGCTGCTGCGATTGCTTTCGCAGCCATAGTCGATATTGTGGGGACGGCAGCTTGTGCATCAGCGCTGAAGCCAGCCGCGATGCTTGCGGAAAGGCTGGAGCCGGCTTGATAACCCCGCTTGGCGAGTTTGTCCCGCAGGCGATCGGTTGCGCGAGTGACACGTTTTTTAGCTGCTTCCGTCCCGATCCCAAGTGATCCAGCAATCTCTGAAATGCTGTGAGAGCGGTAATAACGCAGCAACAAAACCTCGCGATCCGTCTCGGAAAGTGCAGCTAGAGAGTCATCAAGAATCGGCTGCATATCTGCCCAAGCGGAAGTGGCTTCATCCATCGAGCGGGTTTGCATCTTGTTTTCGAGAGCTTCGAGTTTTCGTTTTTCACGGATATGTTGGCGCAGAACATTTTTCGCCTGGAGCAGGGAGGTGCGGTGTAACCAACCACCGAGGGTGTGACATGCCGCCAGCGATTTTGCCCGTTTGGCCAATGTGATGAACGTGAGTTGAGCCGCTTCTGCTGCCATGCTTTCGTCTCCGCAAGTGCGCCTCGCCGTTGAGTGAACCAATCCTGCGTAGCGGTTGACCAAGGCATGGAACGCACGCTCGCGTCGGTGCATCAGCCAATCTGCTAACAATTCGGAATCCGTTTGTAGGTTCTCGTCCATATTCAATCTAAAGTGTCCGCCCACGCCAATCCGGGGACAAGTATGTTTGTGGAGGCGCGGCATATCCAAAAATCCCGCGCCGACTTGGCGGAATGGTGATGGATCCATTCCGTCTAAAGGGGAGATCACTCCTGAACTTCATCTTCATTTCGCATGCATTGCGGACTTCATGGTGAAGAGAAATGATCAAAAAAAACGCCCGGCATCCTGGGGAGGAGCCGGGCGCAGACGGGAGCGAAGGCATGGTCAATGCTTCGAGAAATCGCGAATTTTGATATTCCGGAAATGAACGGTATTGCCGTGGTCCTGTAGTAGAATGTGTCCTTCTGGAAGTTCGCCGAAATGGTCCCAAACTTTGTATTTGCTGGCTGCAACCAGATCGCGCCACTCCTTCGAGCCTCGGTCGATCTCTATCGTTTTTTCTCCATTCAGCCAATAGGTCAAATGCTTGCCATCGGATAGAATGCGGGCGTTGTTCCATTCACCGACCGGATTCACTTTTTTGGAAGCAGGGGCGGGAATGAGATCGTAGAGCGAGCCAATCGTGCGATCGCCATTGTGGCCGAGCTTGGCGTCCGGGTGGCGGACGTCGTCCAGAATTTGGAATTCCGGGCCGATGGCAGAGCCCTTGCCTTGATTCATGTCGGGATCGACAAAAAATTTGATGCCGCTGTTCGCACCGGGAGTGATCTTGAAATCGACGCTCAATTCGAAATCGGAATACGGATCTTCGGTGATGATGTCGCCACCGGCCTCCGATTCGGCTCCGCCGGTTTCTTTCACCGTCAGGACCCCATCTTTCATGGTCCAGCCATCCTTCGGGAAGGTCGAAGATTTGGCACTGCGCCAGCCATTGCTCGTTTTGCCGTCCCAGAGCATTTTCCAGCCTGCGGCTTTTTCCTCTGCTGTCAGCGTGTTTTGCTCAGGTTCTGGGATTTCCTGAATGCGGATGTTCTTCCAACTTACCTGCGAGCCGTCGATTTCCTTGTGATCATCAATCGAATGAACCTGGAGCGCGATGAATCCGGAGGCCGTGGCGCTGTCGTCAATCGATGCGCATGGCGCGCCGTTCAGTGTGGTTTTAAGGTGGTGGCCGATGGCTTCGACACGCACATGATTCCACCCTTCCTGTTTGAAGATCTTGCGACCTTGTTCGGTGAATTCCTTGGCATTGCCACCGAGTATGCCGGGGTAGAGCCAGCCGCGGCGGCCTTCGTCGTAAATGCCTGCACTCCACCAGCGGTTTTGAATCGGATTCGGATCGATCTCGATCTGATAGCCGTGGACGCGATTTGCGCTGATGTTGATGACTTTGCCGTTCCAGCGGATTTCGGATGGAGTTGCGAATGATTGGCTGCGGATCTGGACTCCGGAGTTGAGGCGGGGATCCACCTTGAAATCATACTCAAGAATGAAGTCGGCGTAGTCCCGATCGGTGCAGAGAAAGGAATTGGCCGTGTTCAAGGTCGAGGTGCCAACGATGCAGCCGTCTTCTACTTTGTAACTAGCCTTGCCTCCGCGTTGTACCCAGCCATCCAGGTTTTTTCCGTTGAATAAGGGAGTCCAGTTTTCGGTGGCGAAAAGAGTTCCACAAGTGGCGAGAAATAGGAGCGGAGTGTGAAGGCGATTCATGAGTCTATCTATAAATAGATACGGAATCTGTAGGGCTTTTCTACACAGAAATCTTATCTTTTTCCATAAATATTGATTTGATGGCCTATCTATTTGATTTTCAGTGAAGATATAACGATCCAGTCGTGAAAAGCTCTAGCAGAGTGCGTTATACAAGGAAGCTTGCCTATTTTTTCTCCCAGTTATCCAACACCTTTTTGGCAATTTCACTGGCGCTTGAGTCTGTCTTTGCCCATTTGGTATAAATGCTTCTTAATAATTGCTCTTTGCCTTCATCCATTTTTTCATGCATTGCGAGATTCCAAGCATTTTCGGGATCGCTATCAGCCATATTGATCACGATGCGACTCATGGCAGCTTGCCGGTAATCGCCGTTCGGGAGATCTTGTGCCCACAATAAGGTGGCGTTGGGATCGACTGTTAACCATGTGGCGACTGCGGTTCCTAAATCTTCAGGGGTAGTGCTCTCAGTATTTCTTACGACATAATTAGCTGCATTTTCGGGATCTTCTTCCGCCCATCTGCTTATCACTGCCTGTCTCGCGCCATTTGTGTTTGAAATTTCGTTAGATGAAACGATGTCAAATATCTTTTGGAAATCCTGATGGATGTTGGCAGCAATTACTTTCATTCCCGATAGATCTCCTTCTGCAGGCAAAAAGAATTGGTATTCTTCAAAGGCGCGAACGGGGTTACTTAATGCTAGAACAGTGCATTGTCCCGTTAGAAATTGCTGCTGCGAGTGAGTATCTACTAGCTGCTCCATAACATTTCGGATAGCCGCGTCATGGCCCGCCACTTTGGAAAACTTAATGCCGAGATTATAGCTGAGTTCAGCTTTGGCTTTTTGGTCATCGAATTGTGCAATCCAGCGAGCCATATCTGGATACTCGAAATTTCTAGGTAATTCTTCGAATAATTGCAAACTTGCAACCGTGATAGCCATTCGGTTTGAGGAGTATTCTTTTGAATTAATGATATACGCCAGAAATTCTGCTAGTTCATGTCCTTGTAGTCGGTTGCTAGCATCTTGAATTAGTTGACTATGTTTGTCTGCTAATTCGAGGCCTTTTAAATTACTCGAAATGGATAGCCATTGTTCTATGTATGTCTGAGAATTTGCGTTTTTTATAGATTGTCTTGTTATTTTAATGGAAGAGCTTTTTGGATGACGGTAATCTTGTGTGCGCAATCGATCGCTTCGTCGATTTGCAGCATATTCCTTTTTATCTGAATGAGTTAATTTCGTGACAAGGATTAATATGCTTAATAAGAGTATTAAAAAGGCTGCTATAATTAATATATTTCGCTTTCTTTTCATGGACTCTTGGATGATAAGATCTTATTTGTGTTGTAATGGGTTTTTATGTGGATCGTATCAAGGATTTGAAAAATATCCCCATTTTGCGCCGTATTCTACCGTAAATTTTTTCTTGTAGCGCGTGATGGTGCCATCGTTAGTCTCGGTAGTTAGTTCTTTATAACCGAAGGTTATTTTTGGGTTTTTCGTTAGAGCGGGGTCGTCAACAACAGTTGCCGTTTCATTAGTGACAATATCATCCGATGTTGTCACCGCCATTGGTATTCCCCCAGCCTTGAGAGTTCCAGCTCCTCCAGTGGTCACGTTTGGTGATCCAGTAATTAATGGAGTGTTATAAGAAGGTTCGGTGAGGTCTGTATATTCGTATGCTGAAGATTCACTAGCGGTAAACGTAGCATTTCCTGTGTTGCTATCCCAACCGCTTACCCAAATGGTGACGTATATAATCTATGACGAGGCTTCGAAGTTCCAGTTGCAGCTATACTGCCAGTAGCGGTTTCGGTAGCAGTTACAGATGCTTCCGTACCCAATCCTGTCCCTCGGGTTAATAGTGTGACAGCTCCTGCTGTTAAAGCTGTTTTTTAATAAAATTCCGACGGTTCAAATCATTTGAAGAATTCATAATAATATTGGTTGAGTTATCAACTCGAACTTTGCTACTACTCTCATTACCTTTTGACAATCTTTTTTTCAATAAACCCTAAAGCCCAAAAAACACCCGATCGCATTTGCCATCGGGTGTTAGTGTTAGAATTTGGATCTGGGATTGGCGCGATTGGCGCTCTCGCGATTACTCGCCGAGGCCGAAGCGGACGAAGCGGGTCACAGTCAGGGTGTCGCCGACTTCCTTGCCTTTGGCTTCGAGGAGGGCGGTGACGGTGACTTTGTCGTCTTTCACGAAACCTTGCTCAAGGAAGCAGCTTTCTGCGAAGAACTTGCCGATTTGACCCTTGAGGATGTTCTCGATGATGTTGGCTGGCTTGCCGCTTTCTGCGAGGCGGGCGCGATAGATTTCGAGCTCTGCATCAACGACATCTTGTGGGATGTCTTCGCGGGAAAGACCTTTAGGTGCGCAAGCTGCAATGTGCAGGGTGAGGTCCTTGATCAGCTCTTGGAACTCAGGCTTGCCTGCGGTTTCTGGTTTGGTGGTGCCGACTTCGAGGAGAACGCCGACCTTGCCACCGAGGTGGATGTAGGAAGCTACCACGCCGCCTGCTGCTGCGTCGAAGCGAACGTATTTGCGGAGTTGCAGGTTCTCACCCACTTCCACGACCTTCGACTTCACGGTGTCCGCGACGGTCAGCTCGCCTTTTTGTGCGGCCAGGGCAGCGTCGAGATCAGCGGCTTTGGTTTCGACGAGGAAATCAGCGATTTCAGAAACGAACGCCTGGAAGTTCTCGTTACGGGAAACGAAGTCGGTTTCGCAGTTGATTTCGAGAAGGATGCCGGAAGATGCATCGTCAGCAACGCGTGCGGTGATGATGCCTTCGGTGGCGGCGCGGTCGGTCTTGGTGCCGGCCTTCATGATGCCGCGCTCGCGGAGGAGCTTGATGGAGGCTTCGATGTCGCCGTTGGTTTCGGCAAGGACGCGTTTGCAGTCCATCATGCCGGCGTTGGTTTTGTCGCGGAGTTCTTTGACGGTGGCAGCGGTGATTGTCATGGTGAAAAGAAGTGAAAGGTTCGGATGAAAACGGGCGACCCGCCGGAAAGACAGGCCGCCCGCGTGACAAAAGGGTTAGTTTTTGCGGGATGCGACCATGCCATCGACCAGGTTCTGGAGGATGATGCGGATCGAGCGGATGGCGTCGTCGTTGCCAGGGATCGGGTAATCGATGAGGGCTGGGTCCGCGTTGGTGTCGACGATGGCGACGATTGGGATGTTCAAGCGGCGAGCTTCAGCAACGGCGATGGTTTCGCGAGCGGAGTCGACGATGACCACGGCGTCTGGCTTCTTGTCGAGATTGCGAACCCCGCGAAGGTTGCGGAGAAGCTTCTCACGCTCACGGCCGAGGGCGGCGAGCTCCTTCTTGGACATCGACTTGAACTCAGGTTGCTTCTCGAGGTTTTCGAGATACTTGAGGCGCTCCACGCTCTTGCGAACGGTGGTGCTGTTGGTGAGCATGCCACCGAGCCAGCGATGGTTGACGTAGTGTTGGCCGGTCGCCTCAGCCGCTTCGCGGATGGCGTCCTGAGCCTGGCGCTTGCAGCCGACGAAAAGAACTTTTTTGCCTTTGCCGACGAGATCGGCGAGGAAATCGGAAGCTTTGTCCAATTGTTGGACGGTCTTCTCGAGGTTGATGATGTAGATCCCGCCTTTGTCCTTCATGAGGAAGGGCTTCATGCGTGGGTTCCACTTTTTGGTTTGGTGTCCGTAGTGAACGCCTGCGTCCACCATTTCCGAAATGAGATCGTTGATCATATATTTTTGGGATTCCTGCCTTGATTCAGGACAGGCGATTCTTGAAGATCAGCCGCTTGGGATTCCCTACGATCTTCGTTGTTTCCGGGCGGCACGAGAAGGGGCGGGGAAACTGGGCAAATCAAACGCATTTGGCAAGGGAAAACCTCGCCCGGCCGGAGCTCAGTCCGGAATGATGTGCAGGCGGGGCGGGCGTTTGAGGTGAATTTCCTCCGTTTCGCCATCAATGTCGAAGCTGTCGAGCACGTTGGTCCGGTGGCGGATCAGCCCGCTGGTGGCAGAGGTGGGGGTGAAGCTCGGGACATCGGTGTGGTAGGGATCGTCACCGATGAGGATCGGCTCCTTGGGTCGGATCGGCACCACATCCAGGGCTGGCATGTGATTCAAGGCGGTTTCCGGAGAAATGGCTTGGTCAATGACTCCTGAGTGAATGGTGCAGAACGGGATGTTTTCGGTGCCTTTGCGGAAAAACTCGGTGATGGCGGTGGAGCGGGTGTGCATGGTTCCAGCGGCCGGGTCTTCTTCGAGTTGCTGGCAGAACTGGGTGGCCCGCTGACCGGAAACCGAGCAGATTTGGAGAGAAACGGTGCTCGTTGGCGGCAGGAATTTCCCGCCACTGAAGGATGGGGCCGCTGCGTTCATCGTTGCCTGCCAGATGGGCATGGCCAGATCCCGGCTGAAAGCACCGGGGTAAATCGAGTCACCTCCCTGCAGGAAACCGGTCCAGACGCCACAGGTGACTCGTTTGTTGTAACCGAGGAACCAGGTGTCGCTGAAGTCATGGGTGGTGCCGCCCTTGCCAGCACCCTCGAATGGCTTTTCGATCAGTCCATTCAGCGCACCCGATGAGCTGCCGTGGTCCAGAGAGCCAGCCATCATGCTGTGGATTTGCCAAGCGGTGGCGTCATCAATGATCTGCGGTTCGGAAACAGCGGTTCGCGGGCGGCGGTAAATGACTTTGCCATCCGGATCTTCGACCCGGTCAATGTAGACCAGCTTTGAGGGGCCGGCTTTGCCAGCGCGGGCAAAGGTAGAAATGGCCCGCACGGCCTGTTTCATGGAGACAGGTTCCCAGCCGACGCACAGACGTGGCAAAAGTTCGGCTTTCTGCATCGGGAAGCCAAATGCGACACCGGCATCCACAATATTCTGCAAGCCGACGTCATTGCCGAACCGAATGGTGGCGGCAATTTTTGAATCCTCAAACGCCTGCCGGACGGTGATCGGGCGCCGTTCATAAACCGGGGACTGGACCTCCATTCCGAATTCTCCGGGGATGCCCTCAAGGCCGCCGATCATGACACTGCGGTTATCCAGCTCGGTATCTTCCACCATGGTGGCGGGTGTGCGACCACTGCTCAGACCCGCTGCGTAGAGAAACGGGAAAAATGCGGTGCCTAGCGGGCGTTTGCCCATTTCGATGAAATCATACGGAGCCTGCGCGTAGTCCCTGCCGCCGACGTGGGCCAGAACCTCGCCGGTTTCATGATCAACCATCAGAACCGCGCCTTGCAGGTAGCTGGGGGGCTTATTGGAATCGCTGTCGTAGTCGCCGTATTTCTGCCGGGTATAGCCCGGGTTTTGCTCGGCTTTCGCCAAGGTTTCACGGAGTGATTTTTCCGCGGCTTCCTGCGCCTCAGCCAGGATGGTGGTATGAATTTTAAATCCGCCGGATTCCAAGGCGTCTTCGCCGAGCGCTTCGGCCACGTTCTTGGCGATCAGTTCATAGAGGTGGGAAGTGCTGCGCTGGAGCGGGTGGGAGTTGACCTTCAGAGGCAGTGCCTGGAGCCGAAACATTTCCTGCTTGGAGATGAATCCTTCGTCTTCCATCCGACCCAGAACATAGTTCCGGCCTGCGCGGTTTTTATCCGGGTTGTTGAGCGGTGAGCGATCGGTCGGGTTTTTGATCAAGGTCACCATGGAGGCGCATTCCTCGGTTCCCAGTTCCATCGGCTCTTTGCCAAAGTAGCCCAGTGAGGCCGAACGGATGCCGTAAAATCCGCTGCCGAAGTAGATCCGGTTGAGATAAAATTCGAGAATCTGCCGCTTGGAGTAGCGCTTCTCGATGCGCATGGAGAGAAATGCTTCCACCAGTTTTCGTTGGATGGTGCTCTCATGGCGCTTTTTGGCTTCGGCCTTCAGACCATAAGCATTTCGAGCGAGCTGCTGGGTGATGGTGCTGGCTCCCTGGGTGCTGCCTTTGTAGTTGAGCCAACCCGCGCGGATGACGCCCATGTAATCGACCCCGCCGTGTTGGAAAAATCGCGAGTCCTCTCCTGCGCAGAGTGCATCGATGAAATTTTGGGGCACTTTATCGATCGGGATCACGCTTCGGTTTTGCACGAAGATCCGCCCGATCTCTTTGCCATTGCGGTCGAGCATCAAACTCGGGATTTCCAGATCATTGATGCGATCCAGATCGTAGGACTCAGCGCGTTCCCGATACTTCCGGGTGTAGTTTTCCGCAAAAATCCCACCTGCGACACCGCCGATGAGCATGAGCAAGAGCAATCCCAGCCACAGACGTTTGCGCTTGTAGAATGGCTTTTTGCGCTTCTTGTTCCGGGAACTATTGAGGTTTTCCGACATGGCAGATTCCAAAATTTCCCCGCTGGATACGACGGAGACCGTCCATCTCTACTCGACGCCGGGGGCCGCCGCAACCCCTGCGTTGCACCGGATGATTCAGGAGCGGATCAAGCATTCGGGGCCACTTGCTTTCTCAGATTTCATGGCCATGGCATTGTATGAACCGGGCCTGGGCTATTACGCACGGGGCTTGGGCCAGACCGGGCGCGATGGAGATTTTTACACCAGTGTGAGCGTTGGGCCGCTGTTTGGTCGATTGCTGGCGCGGCGCTTTCTGAATTGGTGGGAAAATGCGGGATCGCCGAATTTGTGGCGGATGGTGGAGGTAGGCGCCCACGATGGAACCCTCGCGCACGACATTCTGAGCGAGCTGTCCGTTCTGAACCCGACTGCATTTTCGGCGGTGGAATATCGGATCATTGAGCCACTGGAGCAGCTGCGTGAGGCGCAGATGGCAAAGCTCGCGGGCTTCGGGGCAACCGTGAAAGTGACTTCCGGTTCAGATGATGCGATAAAGCTCCCGGGAATTGTTTTTGGCAACGAGGTTTTGGATGCCTTGCCGTTTCAGATCGTTGAAAAAACCGGGGATCATTGGGCCGAGCTAAAAGTCGGGTTGAGCGGAGATGAGCAATTCGAATGGCGGGCAGCTCAAATAGACCCGGAGTTGTTACCGAAAATTCTGAACACAGAGATCGACACATTTCCGCAGGGATACCGGACAGAAATCAGGGACTATCGGGGCTTTCTCGCGCCATTCCGGGAGCTGATCGATGCGGGATTGTTGATCTTTCCCGATTACGGCTACGCCCGGCCCGAGTATTATCATCCCGATCGCACCACCGGGACCTTGCGCACTTTTTCGAAACATCAAGCTGTGGAAAATCCTCTCGAACGCCCCGGCGAAATCGACATCACCGCGCACGTTGACTTTACCACCTTTGCTGAGCAAGCCCATGCACTTGGGTATCGCGCGTCGGCATTTCAGTCGCAAGGACATTGGCTTACCCAGCTTGCATGGGATTGGTTGCTGGCGCAGGAAGGCAATCCGGATGTGAGCGGATTGAGGCAATTCCAGTCACTCACGCATCCCGGTCATCTGGGTAGCCGGTTTCAGGTGATTGAGCTGGCGTGGAATGATGCAACCGCGGCACCGCTTTCCGCACCGGATGCTCATCGGCTCGGATGCTGAGCGGGGCATTTCAATCCGGAATCGGCAAATTCATTTCGATAGGCTCATCCGGCAACGGCGGGTGGATGGCAATCGTGACTTTCGTTCCTGGAGTAAGAACACCGGGCGGAAACGCCCACATCCTCTCTCTCCTGAAATCATAATGATCGTTGAAATGGGAATAGTTACTACCCAGCTCTAACGTCAGGCCGCTCGACCTCGATTCGTCCCCAATGAAGATGCGGGTTTGAGCCACTTGGAAATTGGCAAAATAGTTCTGGATCGAAGTCTGATCGAATTCGCCTTCATATTCCATTTTAAAGCACTCCCAATCCTTGGTCGCCCCGTCAATAAATACGGTGTCGTGGTAGTATCCGATCTGAACCGTCGGAGGATGGGTAATGCCAAAGAGTTTCGCATCCTTGAGCGTGGAGAACTGGATTTCTTTTCCATCTGCCGAAACGGTTCCTTCGAAAATCGCCAAACCACGCGAGCGATCCTGCTGGAAATCTTCATTTCGTTGATAGTCGAAGTGGAGCGTGAACCATTTGGATGATGCGGGAAATGCCGCACCGAGCCCTGAGTCGGGACCCACAGAAGTCAGCTGCAGAGAGTTGCCCCATTCATCGGTCGCATAGACTAGGGAATTCGGGAAAAATGGCTCAGGGTTTTCAACTCCGGGGTGGATGGTTTTTGTATAAGCAAATTTGAGGTCTACGGCGGAAAATGGATGACTGCCCGGTCGCTCGATTTTGGTGAGATGTTTCGCTGTCAGGATAAAATCATTTCCATCGTGGCTGTAGGGCAGCGGCGTTGGAGAAAAATGGGCCGGAGCCGTGTGGATATCGGGATTTGGCAAGGTGAACTCCAATGGTTCTCCATGCTGCAACACGACTCTGAATTTCAGATTCTTCAAATCACGGCGCCATGCAGGCAGCACGGAGATAAAGCGGTTCGGCCATTTTTTCTGAATGAGAAAAGGGCCATACAGATTGATCCATCCCGAATCTGGATCCTGATGCTGCAGTAAAATCCCCAAACCTGCTTTGGCCATCGCCGATTGCAACATCTCTTCCGTTTCATCTTTTTGGTTGAGTCGATTGATCTCTCCAGTTTGGGAGTTTGAGGAAAACCGCGGATCGTCACACACTATTCCTCCATAAGCCTCAGTCCAGAAATAGGGGGATTTCAACAGCGTGTGACTTGGCCCCGAGAGCTGAAGATCGATGAGCATGGCGGCATGACTCGTATTCGGCTTAAATTTGATGCGGACCGGGATTTTATTTTTCTCATCGGTGATGACTTCCATGCCTAACATCAAAGACCTACTGGATTCTTCCCGATCCACCAAACTGAATGGGAGCTGATTCTCGGGAATGAGCTGCACAACATGCCGCCCCGTGGAAACACCCCACACTTCGATTTTCTGCCCATCCGAAAAATGAAATACCTGCAACGGTTTGTGCGAACTCTTTGCTCCCGGCGTTGCAAGCATCGCGATCAAAACATATGCAAAACCACCCAGAAGTGCACAACCGAGTATCCAGGCCAGCACGATGGCACTCTTACTTTTCCTCCTCGGCAGTTCCTCCATGCCGGATGCTAACCATCAGTTGAAACAAGGCGATGGGAATCCTGGCTGATCAGCAAATATCGGATCAGTCTGACAGTCCCGACTTCTTCCTAAATTGTCTGAAAGTAGCCGACGCGAGTGAGATCTGCGTTGCAATGCACTTGTTTCATGGCTGTGGAATCAATTGCCGGAATGGCGATGGGGCAAATACGATGAGGATTCCGTGAATGGAACGCGATTTTGCTTTCCCGTCGGGCAGGCCATGTTCTACACCATCGCAAGCCGAACCCAGCCGGGATGGCGGAATTGGTAGACGCGCCAGACTTAGGATCTGGTATCGCAAGGTGTGCAGGTTCGAGTCCTGTTCCCGGCACTTTCCTTCAAGGGAAATAAGGGTGGTTTTGTTGAGTTTTCAACGATTCAGCGAACGCCCGATTTCTTGTTTTCGCTATCCAAGGTGCTTTCCATCGGATCATATCGGATCACTTTTGGGCGCATTTCGAACCAAGCCTCACCCTCCTCTTTTGTCCGTGGATTATGGTAATGACGGCGCAACATGGTCTCCGAAGTGCCCATCTCTTCCGCTACCTGTGGAAGGTTCCGAATGAGCGAATTCCTGAAGCTTCCGTAGGAGTGTCGTAAAACGTCCTGCGGCCAGCCGGTTTTGAAGACCACTTTTCCGAGTCTTTTCGTCTCCTCTTCTTCGGATGGATTCCGCATGCAAACCGGTCCAGTTTGGCCTTCCTCGACCCCTGCCCATTCGAGCCATGCGAGCGCTGCATCGCAGAGGGGGACTTTCCTCGGAGTGGCCACCTTTGAGACTTCTGCGGGTAGATGGATGACTTTGAACCGGAAATCGATTTCCTCACGGAGAAGTCCCCGTTTGCCCGATTTTGAAAATCCTTTGCGTCGTGTTGGGGCGATTTCCTCAGGCCTGAGGCCGCAGAAAGCTCCCAATACCAGCCAGGGACGCCATTCCTCTACAATCGCCTCCGCAAGCTGCATGAACTCCCTAGGCGTCAGAACACGCCGTTCACCGTGGCCGACTTCTACACGTGGGAGGCGATCTGCAGGTGTGGACTCCTTCGGGTGAATTCCCTCAAGGACTGCCCAATTCCAAAAACTGACTAATGCGCCCCGGACATCGTTCCGGGTTTTTTTTGCTAAACCCGCAACGCGGCCGTCCCACCAGGTTTTCAGTTCGGCAGGGGAGATGTCGATGATACTGCTTCCTGCGAAATTCCTGGCCATGGGTTCCAGAACTCTCCGGAGATTGGCCAGACTACGAGTTTCCTCGCCTGCAGACTCGACTTTCCAGTTCATGAACCGCTGAACACTGGAAACGATTTCAGAGCTCCGCTTGCGGCTTTCCAGAAAGGTGAGAACAGCTGGCCAGTCTGAAGGTTCAGTCAGCCTGTGAACCTCTTCGAGGAATCGCTGGGCTTCTCGGGAGAGTGTCGACCATTGGATGTCGCCGCTGTCGATTTCTCCCAGCTTATCCCAAGCCGATTGCTCGGCTTCCTTCTTGGACCTGCATGTGACATATCGCCAAGACGAGTTCTCATTTTCCCTCCAAGCATAGCGCCAACGATCAGCGCCTGTTCGGGGGTGAGTCCATGGGTAAACGGTTAGAAAACTGTTTCCACGGCCTACCTTAAAGCTTTTACGCTTGGCGCTCATTGGTCGTCCTTGTCTAGCCAGCCAAGCCATTCGATCGGCTCTTTGGCGACGATTTCCGGGAAATCCGGGTTAATGGATTGCAGGACTTTGACCTTAGTTTTGCCGTCGATGACTGAAACATAAGAGATTCCAGCTTCGATCTCTGCTTTTTTCGCGACTCGAGTGTTGTAGACTTTCAGGGTTTTTTCTCCGTTCACTACGAAGAGGTAAATCTCACCTTTTTTGAGTGTCGGATTCTTCAGGCTTCCGCGCTCGCGCAGAATCACCGTAGAGCCATCAGGGAATTTAGGGGACATGGACTCGCCATGGAGCTTGCATGCGAAGCGGCCCTTTCCGAGATCTTTCGTTGGCGCGAAATACTCCACATCAGACGATGCAGGAAGCCCGGCTGCTGCGTGGTGCAGAGGAATTTCAGGGAAAGTTAGTAATGAATCGGAAACTGTGTGGAGACCTTCAATGAATCGTTCGACATCCATATCGACAATATCGTTTAAGGTAGTTTTCACCCATTCCCGAATGGTCATCCCCGCTTTTAGAGCAGCTCTTTCGATGGGGGCGTATTCAGAGTCACTGAACTCCAATACGAGATTGTGAGGGGGTTTGGCTTGTTGGGCGACGGCGTCTTCCTCCATTAGACTTCTAATCGTGATCTGAGCAGAGGCTGATATTTGCTGAGGATTCTTTTCCCTGAGCCAGTTACTGACCGCTTGCTTTGAAACGCCACATTGGTCTGCCAGCCAAACTTGGCTCCGGTGCATGTCTGCCAGCCATTTGTTCACGCTGTCGCGATTGATGTCCATGCCTGGAATTTACAGGCTTATTTACGAGAGTAAATAAAAATCAAATCAAGCATTGACTCAGGAACATGAGGTATGTATTCCTATTTACGTCATACGACAAACCGAGCCAATTATGAACTCAATCAGCTTACAGTATCCAGATCTTGGTAGCGCGGTGCTGATTAAGATCTTCCAAATCGCGGACATCCTCGCGATCACCCCGAAGGAGGCAACGAAGATCTATCTCGCGATCCAAGCCAAAAAGCAAAACGCCAACATTAGAAAGGCCTAGCAAATGATCCTTTCACCTAAAGAAAGAAAAGAAACTATAGAGCTGGCTGCCAAGCAACTAACTGCGGAGCTGAGAGCAAGTGTCGATATAGATGAACTTAATCTAATCGAACTTTCAACAGCTGCGCAACTGCTTGGCTTGTCAGCGACGCATGCAGCGAAAGTCTTACCCATTGTGGAAGTCGGCCCGAGAAGCCGTCGTGTGACTGTAGCCGCTTATAAAGCATTTATCAAAGAGCGAACCATTCAGAAATAATCCCGAAATATAGGGGTTAAAAATAACTAATCGGCACTCCCTGCGTGAGCTGTGCCCAGATCTCAAGATATATTAAAATGAATGCAAATATAGATACTGATAATATAAGTTTGGCGGGTGGGGTAACTCCTGCTCCTTGGGCGGTCCATCGTAACAGCGCGGGCGTTTTGGAAGTGATGGCTTCCAATGGATACGGGCGACAAACCGTGGCTCACATGGGGCTTGCTCCTGATATGGGTTATCTGGCGGGAACCGCGAAGGCGAATGCCCAATTGATCGCGGCTGCGCCGGATCT
>NZ_JAENIJ010000036.1 GCF_016595435.1 Luteolibacter pohnpeiensis | reverse complement strand
GGGGGTCGTAACCCTTCAGACCTAAATTTAGGTTAACAAACATCGGGGACATGATGGCATCCGTGCCTCATGTCCCCAATCTTTGAGGATGAGCCGCATGTTGCAGGCCTTTTCTATTTTCCGCTTGTCAGATTACGAAGACCTTGGCTTCCCACTCGCCTAAGTCGATCTGTAGGGTTCCATCGGAGACTTGGACCTCGCAGTCGTGAGTCCAGTCTTTCCACGTGCCGTCGACGGGCATTCCGGGGATTTGATAGCCTCCTAGATACTGATCAGAAAGATTGAGAACGGTCACCACGCGCGCACCTTCGCCATTCCACCGGTTGTAGGCGATCAAGGGCAGGCCGGGATCAATGTGGAAGAAATCGATGTCGTTGCCATGCAGCGCCGAATTGGTTTTTCGTAGATAGATGAGCGCTTTGTAGAGCTGCAGCAATTGCTGGTTGTCCTCACCATCTAACAATCCCCAGTCGATCGGCGCGGGCTCCGTGCTTTTGTCCTTATAGTGGCCAAATTCCTGACCCGCCCAAATCATGGGAATCCCGATCGCAGTCAGAAGGATCACTGCGCCCATTGCAGCGCGCTTGAATGCGGCTTCGCCCTGTATGCCTGCGTGGCCGATGTCTGCCATGATCTGATTGTGATCATGAGTGCACAGGTAATTCACGATGCGCACGCCACTCTCATAGCCTCGTCTGCGCGGATCGATGCAATCGCACAGAGTGTCGATATCGATTTCTGCACCGGTCACGATGTCCTTGATGGCAAAGTAAAACGATTCGTTCCAGCAGGCGTCCGTCGGACCGTCGGGGAGAACCACTTCAGGATCGTCCGGGATGTATTCGGCAATCAGCGTGAAAGGCTTTTCGCCGCTAATCTCTTTTCCTTTCTCACAGAAATATCGCAAAGCATCGAAATTATTGAGCTGAGCCACGGCATCGAAGCGAATGCCATCGATATGATATTCATGCACCCAGTGGCCGATGACATCGCCGATGAATTTTCGTGCGGGCATCAGGTCGAGATTTTCATCGTATTTCACATAATTGAATTCCGGCCCCCAGTTGTTTTCCGCATCGACTGGATCATGGTGAAACCAATAGTCATGATCGATCTGAGCCAAGGGAGTCGAAGTCTCGGCATGATTGTAGACGCCGTCCTTGAAGACGCGCATGCCATGGCCATGACAGGCGTCGATCATCTGCTTATACTCGGTCGGCGTTCCATAGCTGGATTCGACCGCGAAAAAGTGCCTCGGGTTATACCCCCAACCATTTTCTCCAGGGTATTCCTCCACCGGTAGCAACTCGATCGCATTCACGCCGAGGTCTGTTAGATAATCCAGCTTCGGAATGATGTCCGTGAACTTACCCCTGGTTAAGTCGCCGGGATTATGACCCAGGAAATCGTGCACTAAAAGTTCGTAAATGATGAGCTCGTGGTCCTGGGGAAGTGGAGTCATGTCGTTCTTCCATTCGTAAGGACCGATCACTCGTTTTCCGTTCTTGATCTCAAGAATGGCATTTTGATCTTCGGTGTCGTCGATTTCAGTTGCGTATGGATCCGCGATCTGGACTCGTTGATCCGGTTCGTAAAACCAGCTTTTTGAAGTGATTTCGAACCGATAAAGATATCGTCCGTCGTCCAGATCCACTTCGATTCGGAAGTAACCATCTTCGCCTTTTGTCATGGCGATCGGTTCCCAATGATTGAAATCGGCAACGAGAAATGCCTCGTTGTTATAAGGCGCGAATAGTTCGAAGGGTATCGTAGACATCGATGTGAAAGAACGTGCTCTTCTTGGCAGCAATCATGCCATCCGGATTGAACCGATTGCCCCGCTCAGAAAGCCAATGAGTCCCGGCCAATCTTTCTTTCGTGTGATCGTTTTATCCTGTGGCGAGCTGTGATTTCTGGGCAAATTGCCTGAGCTGGCATTGCGTTTCGCACTTCTCAGGTAATGCACAAGTTATGGCTGACCGCGACCGGCATTTCGGCTATCTATCCACCTGATGACAGTTTTTCAAATCGTTGCCATGCTGGTTTCGCTGGCAGCCATTTTCAGTTACGTGAATTTTAAGCTCTTTAAAATGCCTGCAACCATCGGCGTCATGCTGATTGCTTTGCTGGTGTCCCTTGGGCTGATTGGATTGGGATTTTTTGCACCAGGCGTGAGGCAGATGGCGGCTGATCTAACACGTCAGGTTGATTTTAACGATGCGTTGATGCAGGGCATGCTGTGTTTTCTGTTATTTGCGGGTGCCTTGCACATCGACTTGAATGATTTGCGCAATCAAAAAGGAGTCATCGGCACCCTGGCGATGCTGGGCGTGGTCCTATCGATGTTTGTCTTCGGGACACTGATTTACTATGCAATGGGCTGGCTTGGATTTGAGTTGAGTTATGCTTGGTGCTTATTGTTTGGCGCTCTGATATCACCAACTGATCCAGTGGCGGTAGTCGGGATTTTGAAAGAAACCCGGGTGCCGAAATCGTTGGAGGTGCAGATTTCCGGCGAATCATTGTTCAATGATGGCATTGGCGTGGTTGCGTTCATTGTCATGAGCCAGATTGCAATTGGCGGCGAAGAAGCATCCGTAGCTCATATTGGTAAACTTTTCCTGGAGGAAGCAGTCGGGGGCGCTGCATTCGGGTTTGCGATCGGCTGGCTCGCCTACCGTTTGCTGAAAAGTGTGGATAATTATCGGGTCGAAGTGATGCTGACCCTGGCTTTGGTGATGGGTGGATATGCTTTGGCATCGGCGATTCATGTGAGCGGGCCGATCGCGATTGTCGTCGCCGGTTTGTTTACCGGAAATCACGGGCGCCAGTTTGGCATGAGTGAGAATACCCGGAAAAACGTCGATTCGTTTTGGGAGTTGATTGATGAAATTCTGAACGCGGTGTTGTTCGTTCTGATCGGATTGGAAATCCTGGTGTTGGCTTTCACGAAGAGCCTCTTCTTTGCAGGTTTGCTCGCCATTCCTGCGATCCTATTCGCCCGCTGGGTCAGTGTGGCTTTGCCAGTGAGTGTGATCCGGCGTTTCCGTAATTTGCCTGCGGGAACAATCCGAATCATGACGTGGGGTGGTTTGCGCGGGGGGATTTCCGTTGCCCTCGCACTTGCACTTCCGCCGAGTCGTGAGCGTGAAATCGTCTTGGCCATCACTTATATCATCGTGGTGTTTTCAATTCTGATTCAGGGCTTGAGTCTCGAACGTTTGGTCAAACTGGTCCCGGAATTGCGGACGAAATGATGGATGTTAGATTGCCAATCATCATGTCCGCCGGTTTCGACCTTGATGCGTGGGGAAGCGGTCGATAACAACGGCTCAGGATGTTTTCGTTGAATTCGACATGTAAACGGTGCGCAGTCTGGCTGGTAGCATTGCTAGGTGTTCTCACTCATCGCAGCGTTGCTGAAGTTGCCCAAATCGATTGGAGTGATAGTAAACCCGTGTTGATTCAGCAAGGTGGTAACTATGGCCGGATTTATCGTGTTAGTCAGCGCCATCTGATCGCGGGGTTTGGCTTTCGCCGGGGTATTTATGTCCGTTTGAGCGATGATGACGGGAAGTCGTGGGAGGAACCGATTCAGGTCGTGGAGATGCCAGGAGGGAATTGCACCAATACCGAGCTCTGTGTGTTGGATGGTCGCCAGATTTTATGTTTTTTCAATTTCCGGCCCGCCGAAGGGTCGGGTAAAGCCTACACCATCGGCATGTGCAAAAGCTCGAACCGAGGACGGACTTGGTCATCCCCAACCATTTTATATACCGCCGCAGAGGAATTTAAAGACGGATGCTGGGAACCTGCCTGCATTCAATTGCCGGATGGTGAGCTACAAGTTTACTTCGCGAATGAGAATCCTTACCGAACCAGTAATGAGCAGCAAATCAGCATGCTTCGATCGACAGATTATGGCAAGACCTGGGGAGAAATGGAGACCATATCGTTCCGGAAAAAGTCCCGTGATGGAATGCCGGTTCCAGTGGTCCCGAAAGATGGCAAATCGATTTATGTCGCTATCGAAGACAATGGTCTTAGCGGCAGATTCAAGCCTGTGATTGTATCGAGCAGGATCTCAAAAAACGGCTGGCACGATGGTGTGGTTGGCGGCGAAAGTCGCAATCGCTGGTCAGCGCTTGCCGATCCACTTCCTGCTGAAACCTATGCCGGTGCTCCTTATTTGAGGCAGCTTGTCGATGGTCGATTCGTGCTCTCCTATCAATTGGCACCTTCCGGAAATATGGATGATTCACGCATGGCTGTATCGATCGGAAACGACAAAGCAAAACGTTTCGGTGAGCCAAGTTTTCCTTTCACCTCGGATTCCGGCGTGGCTCAACTGTGGAATTCACTCTTCATCAAAGATGAAAAAACGGTCACGGCCGTCACGCAAACCACGATCGGAGGAAAACACGGAATCTGGGCGATAGACGGGAAGCTGGTGGATTGATCCATTGAATCCCCACTTGCGGTTCAGCCTTTGCTGTTCTTGCGGGGGATGGATTTCGAGGCTTGCTTGAAGGCCTTTTTGGTTGCCTTCGGTCGGACCGATTTCTTTGCCGTCATTTCACGGGTTCGCTTGCGCCAATCGCGCTTTGCCGGTTTTTCATCGGCGTGGCGTGGTGGAATAGGGGCTCGATAGTTGAAGTTTCGAAGGCGCTTCCGAGGGATGCGTTCACGAATGGTGAACTCAAGGATTTGTAGTAGATTCAAATCTTCCTCAGGGACAAAACTGATGGCGGTGCCTTCTGCCTCGGCCCGACCGGTTCGTCCGATACGATGAATGTAGTCTTCCGGATTGACCGGGAAATCATAGTTCACCACGTGAGTGATCCCTTCGATATCGATGCCACGCGCAACGATGTCGGTGGCGACGAGGACCTGGACTTTGCCATCCTTGAATTCCTGCAAGGCAGCGAGGCGCTGTTCTTGAGAGCGGCTTGAATGAAGTTTGGTGACTTTGACACCGGCGGATTTCAGGAAATCGGTAAGCCGGTTTGCACCGTCCTTCATTTTCGCGAAAACTAGCACGCGTTGCAGCTTCGGGTCCTTCAAAAGCTCCACCAACATCGGGCCTTTCAAGTGAGCTGGAACTTCATAGACAAACTGGGAGACTGTGTTCGCAGGATTGGTGCGATTGCCAATTTGAACGGTCTTGGGTTGATATTGGAAGCGGCGAGCCAGCGATTCGATTTCCTTGGAGAGTGTCGCCGAGAACATCAAGGTCTGCCGCCGTTTCGGCAACTGACCGATGATCGTTTCGATGTCAGGTAAAAATCCCATGTGCAGCATGCGGTCCGCTTCGTCGAGGACCAGCACTGCCAGAGTTGAAAAGTCGATCCGGTGGCGTTCCGTCAAATCCATCAATCGACCTGGAGTCGCCACCACGATGTGCGCCCCTTTGCGGAGAGCCCGGATTTGCGCGGCTTCATCAACTCCACCGTAAACGGTTGCGATGCGAAATGTTAGATACCTTCCGTAGTCACGAATGTTGTCGGTAATCTGGACGGCAAGTTCACGCGTCGGTGCCAAGATCAAAACCTTGGTGCCGTTCAGTCGGCCCTGTTCCTGGGTGATCGCCAGTTGATTGAGAATCGGCAGAACGAAGGCAGCCGTCTTGCCAGTGCCGGTCTGCGCAATGCCCGTCACATCATGCCCCTGAAGAATCTTCGGAATGGCCGCTGTCTGGACGGGAGTTGGCTTTTCATACCCCGCTTTTTGAATGGCGCGGAAGATTGGAGTTTCGAGTCCGAAGTGGCGGAACGGCATGGAACGATGGTAATGCAACTGGCTTCACGATGGCACGAAATTAAATCCAGGTTCTGCCGATTCGGCATCCAGTTGCGATAGTTTCCAATGCAGTTTGGCGGGATGGGGGATTGCATGAAAATCGGGCGCGGGCGTATGAATTCCGCCGTTCGGACGTATCTATCCCACACCAATTACTCACGATGATTCCTCGATTTCTCACTGATTTGTCCCGGTCCGCAAAATGCCTGGCATTGGCCACCGCGATGCTGACCTTCAGCGGCGTAAGTTTCGCTGCTGAACCGATTGTTCTCCCGCCTGGCGTTGATTTTTCGATTCTTCCACCTCCTCCAGCGGATGATTCTCCCGCAGGGATGGCCGATTTGAGTGTCTTGCTTTACGTGCAACGTGACCGGACTCCGGAGCAGGAGAAATTGGCCAAGGAAATGGCCAGTCCGTCAGTTTTTGCAATGGGACGTGAAATTTTTGGCCCATGGTTCACTCGTGAGAACCTGCCCAAAACCGCAGCCATTTTGCGCGAAGTTTCTCAAGTCACCGACAAAGTGAAAAACGATGCAAAGAACGAGTGGAAGCGTCCGCGCCCATACGTTCGCTCCAGCCTGGTTCATCCAGTTGTCGGCAAGCCAGGTGATGCGGGTTGTTATCCCAGCGGACACAGTTATGGCATTGCCATTCCGGAATTTGTTCTAACAGCTGCCTTCCCTGAACATGCGGAGCAATTCGATGAAATGATCCACCGGGTCATGTGGGGACGTGTTATTGGTGGAGTCCACTACCCAAGTGACACGGAAGCGGGCCGTCTGTTGGCCAAGGATGTGATCGATAAATTACTTCAAACCGATCCGATGAAGGAGGCGATCAAAACCATTCAGGAAGAAGCTGCGCCCTTCCTGAAAAAGGATCAGGAGAATCAGAAGTCCAAAGCTGGCGAGTGATCGGATGAATCACTAACTCGAAGCCTGAGATCGAGTATTTCAGGCTTCGTCGATGGCAATCAGTCTCACTGTTTACTCGATGTCCTTCGCGCAGCGGAAACCTGTGTGGCAGGTCGGCGAGTCGGCAGCCTGTGATTGGCGGGCTGCTGGCCGGTAGCGAAGGCAGTAGGAGTAATGACAAAGGTAAGATCCACCACGGATCACGTGCGTGCCATCAGTCGCTGGTTGGCTATGATAATCCTTCCGATACAGGTCCGCGCAGATTTCCCAAACGTTGCCGGTGATTTCATAAAGGCCATAAGGATTGGCCGGGAAGGTGCGGACTGGCGCACTGAATAGAAAGCCGTCGCCTTCGGTGTTTTCGATTGGGAACTGGCCCTGCCAGATATTGGCGACGTGTTGATTTTCCGGTAAGGAATCATTGCCCCACGAGAAGGTTGCCTGATCCAATCCGCCGCGAGCGGCGAATTCCCATTCCGCTTCGGTAGGAAGACGTTTGCCAGCCCATTTTGCGTAAGCGGCCGCATCCTGATAGGTAACCAGGACGACGGGGTAGTTGTCTTTGCCGTCGATGTTGGAATCCTTGCCAAACGGGTGCTTCCAGTTGGCGGTAGGATCCCAGATCCACCAATCGTGATAGGTTTCAGGATGATCGATTCCAGCTCGTGGCTGGACAAAGACAATCCCTCCTTGGGTCAATGGCCCAGCTGGCAAATTGGCTCTAGCTTCCGGCGGCAGGGAATTTGGATCGAGTTCCTGTTCCGCGAAAGTGACGTAGTGGGTCGCTTCGATGAATTTGGCGAATTGCCCGTTCGTCACGGTGGTCTCATCCATCAGGAATGGAGCGACCGTTTCGTGGTGGGCTGGGGTTTCCTCCGGGAAATACTTTGGTCCCGCAGGGGTGTCGAACTCACCCCGAGATCCCATGGTGAAAGTGCCCCCAGGGATTTTCACCATGGGGGTTAAATCTTCCGGCGCGGCCACGTTGGCGGATTTTGACTCGCTCGCCGCGGTGGCCGGTTTTTCATCATTCCCCGATTTGCATGCGTTTAAAGAAAGGCAGATTCCAACAACTGCCAGACTTAGTGTGGATTTTGGATGCATAGGAGAAGATGGCTTTGGCGGGCGAATTACTTAACGGGTTTAGTCTTTACCGAGGTGTTCGTGAGTTTGCCACTAAAAGCGTGAGGAGACTCATAGTCACCGACCGGTGATTGGTCGTCTTCACCCGTGCTCAGATGGTCTGATGGCTGATGAGTCAGCAGGCCAGGTGATTTGGCGGTCGCAATGATTTTACCATCTGCGGAGATGCTCATTTCGTCAGCTGTTAGCGTCGCCACCAGAGATACTTTTCCAGAAAGTGGCTCTTTGGCGCGGAGCTTGGTCAATTTGCCATCGAGCCTGACGTCAAAGGCGGGCACCCCGTTTTCCAAATGCAACACATAACCCTGGCGATCTCCACCTTGGGCGATCAGGACGCCAGTGGATTTGTCGGACGCAATTTCGCAATCGCAACTGATGGTAAGCTCGGAATTTCTCACGTCCGGTTCTGCACGCGGATAAACCAGGGCTTCCGGGTATTGATCGAGCATGGCCTTCAACTCATTCAGGACGGATTTGCGTTTGTCCGCGATGTTAACGGTTTCGATCGGGCCGTCGTTGTAGTCGAAGAGTTCGTAATCCGCGGTGTCAGCGGGAGCGCCTGGAACTTTCCATTCCACCATGCGATAGCGATCGGTGCGGATGGAGCGTCCCATCCGGTTGCCACGTGGGAAACAGGCGTAAACGTGATCTTGAAGACGCACCGATGGATCTTTGAGGGCGGGAGTTAAATCGATTCCATCGATGGGTTGCGGAACCTCAGGGGCGGGGAGTCCGGCCAGTGAAACCAGCGTCGGATAGATATCGACGGTTTCCGCCAGCTCACCGGTTGAAGAATTTGGCTTGGTCACTCCCGGAGCGATCACCAAAAATGGGATGCGGTTGGCCTGCTCGTAATTCGTGTGTTTGGTCCAAATCCCGAGATCGCCGAGGTGCCAACCGTGATCGCCCCAGAGAATGATGATCGTGTCTTTTGCCAGATCGAGGCGATCCAGCTCATCGATGACTTTACCGATTTGAGTGTCGGTATAACTGGCGGATGCGTAGTAGCCGTGGATCAGGTGGCGGGCCGTTTCGTCATCCGGTAAGCCACTTGGTGGCACCGGCTTGAAGTTGGCGATTTCGCCGCCGCGCTTTCCAGCGTATGCAGGTGAGCCTTCGGGGAGAGTGGTGATTTTCGCGAGTTCGAATTTTTCAGGATCATAGAGATCCCAATATTTCTTCGGCGCGGTGAAAGGGAGGTGGGGTTTGACAAAACCCACTGCCAGGAAGAACGGAGTATCGGGATGTTCTTTGGCTTGCTGGAGGCGTTTGACGCTCTCCGCGGCGATCCGTCCGTCCGCATAGGTTTCATCCGGGACATCAATCATTTCCCACGCCATTCCCTTCGGAAGACTGTTGATGTTGCCGAGGTGTTCATTGGCGAAGTAGGCTTCTTCACGGGTCAGCTTGCCACCTTCCGTGCTCGCTGGATCGTGATATTCCACCACGGGTTCGTGGAAAATCGGAACACTCCATGACGCTGGATCTTCATCGGTGTTGCCGTGACCGCTGTGGAGGATCTTGCCGATCGCTTCGGTTAGATAACCATACTTGCGGAAATACTGTGGAATCGTAACGCCATTCGGGACCGCGCGCCGGAAGTTGGTTCCCAGGTCGTAAATGCCGAGCGAGGTCGACCGGGAACCAAGCATGAGCGTGTTCCGGGACGGAGCGCAGACGGCTTGATTGCAATAGGCGGCGTCGAACCGCATGCCGCGCGCTGCCAGTTTGTCGATATTTGGAGTGATCGCCTGCTTGTCGCCGTAGCAGCCAAGAAGCGGTTTCAAATCGTCCACACAAATCATCAGAACATTGGGATGTTCTTTGGCGATGAGAGCGGATGTTAGAGCAAACAGGCAGAGCAGCGAACGGGTCATGGATTCGTTAGAGGTATTGGGGCGCTGGCTGCCCCGGAGTTTAATCGTGGATTTCTTTCATAAGCTCCTCGTGCTCTTGGGTGAGTTTGAGGACCACGTCAGGATGTTTCTCGAACAAGTTGTTCTGTTCCCCGATATCTTCTTTTATGTTGGCGAGGAACATCGGGATGTGTTTCCCGGAGACTGGATCAAAGACGTTGGACATGAGCTTCCAGTCGCCTTCGCGCACAGCCCAAGAAGTGCTTTTGCCTTGTCCGATTTTCCACTGTAGACTGGTGTGGGGGCTCGGTGCGGAGGCAGACTTGATCACGGGAAGGATGCTGGTTCCATCCAGTTTTACTTTAGGCAATTTAAGTCCGCATAATTCCGCCAGAGTCGGCATCCAGTCGGCGGCGTGCACCATTTGATCTCTTACCTCGCCCTGTGGAAGATGGCCGGGATAGGAAATGATCGCGGGCAGGCGGATGCCACCTTCGAACAAGCTGTATTTCGCGCCGCGGTAAGGGCCTGAGTTACCACCGCCATGGTGGGCGCGTTCTTCGGTCGAGTAACCGTTATCACTTTGGAAGATGATGATGGTGTCTTTGGTTAGACCCAATTCATCAATTCTCGCGAGGAGTTTGGCGATCCGGTCATCTTGGGATGCGAGGAATGCGGAATAGAGATTGCGCGGGTACTTGAGGTCCTTGAAGTAATCCAGCCACTTTTTCTCACCTTGATAGGGGTAGTGGGGAGTGTTCATGGCGTAGTAGATGAAAAACGGTTTGTTGCGATTCTCGGTGATGAAATGGTCTGCCTCCTTCAGCATGAGATCAGGGAAGTATTCGCCGCTTTCATAGACTTCGGTGCCATTGCGATAGAGGTCGTGAACGTTTGGACCGCTCCAATAGAAAAAGTGCGAGTAGTTATCGATGCAGCCACCCATGTGACCGAACGAGTAATCGAAGCCCTTGGCATTCGGAGAAGTTTGATCGGTGAAGCCGAGGTGCCACTTGCCGATGTGTGCGGTTTGGTAGCCCGCATCTTTGAAAACCTTTGCCATGGTGATTTCCTTGGCGGGCATTCCAACCACTCCGCGGCCAAAACCGATGTTGCCGGTGACGCCTGCACGAAATGGGTAGCGACCCGTCAGCAAGCAGGCACGCGATGGCGAGCAGATCGGCGCTCCGGAGTAAAATTGGGTGAATCGCACCCCATGCTCCGCGATTGAGTCAGCGGCAGGCGTGTGGACGTCCTTGGTCCCGTAGCAGCCTAGATCCGCCGCGCCCAAATCATCGGATAGAATGAAAATGACATTGGGCTTATCCTTGGCAGATGCTGTTAGAAAAATGCAACTGAAGGCGAGTAATGTCCGGGCCAGCCGCGACGGACGTTTTTTGAGAATTCGTAACATGAGGTATATCGGATTGCTTCGATACGTCTAAAATCACCCTGTTGATTCAAGGAAAAACCCGCGCGCTGATTGTAAGGCAGGAAGTGCAGTTGCTTCAAAAGCGCAGGGCGTACAGGGTGGCGGCCATGAGCGATTGGACGGAGCAATGGCTGCGCGGGGCAGCATCTTGGAAAGCGTTTAAAGAGGGCAAAATGCTCGTCGATGCGGGCGCAGTTACGGATGCCAAAAAAGGCAGCTCGGGTTGGCAAGCCAATGTTCGCGTCGGCAAACGCACCTTTCGCGTCAGGGTAAAAGCGAGCTCGGCGACGAACATTGAGACGCTGTGCGGTTGCCCGGAGAATCGCGCGACCGGAGCCCTCTGCGCTCATGGAGTGGCAGCCGGATTGGCAGCGATTGCCGGGATTCCTGCCAAGGAGTCAAAGCCAAACGAAAGCGCTGCTCCGCAATCGAAGTCTGTCGATCCCGCGATCAGACAAAAACTTCCCGGCGGAGCTGGCAGTGCGTGGCAGGTGGTTTTGCCGCCGACCTGGAGGGAAATGCTGCGCCGAGGGCGCTGTGCCGGATCGCTCCATGCTGCAGAGGGCGAGCTGAGCACCGCCGATGAAAAACTGAGCGAGTGGTTATTCGCAAACGGGCAAACCGGAAAACCACCCTTGCACTTCAACCTGGCTGGAAACGAGGCCGCCCGATTTCTGGAATTGCTGCCCGAGCATCCCCGCATCGTCGGAGGCAAGGAGCAGACGAATCTGGATTGCCGATCAGGCGCCTTGATCCCACTCGGGAAAGTCGAGCGAGAGGCGGAGAAAGTCAGAATTCAGGCAAGCGGAGCGGAGCTTTTCCAGGTCGGAGAGCAGTGGTGGCGCATGGAGCCGAATGGATTTGCCCAAATCGGCAACGGTGAGCCAGCTGAAGAAATGTCGAAAGTGATGGCCGCTCTTGGTGCAGGGCGTGGTGTGCAAATTCCGATCGAACGATTTTTGGATCGTTTGAACGACTGGCAGGAATGGTTGCAATTGCCAACCGGCTCATGGGTCGAGCAACTGCACTTCATTCCTGCTGCCCCGCAATTCGAGCTGGCGATTGAAGGCAATCTCAAGCGCGTGGAGGTCGAGCTGCGGGTCAGCTATCGTGGCGCTGCGTTGCAGGAAATCTTGCTGCCGAGTTATCCCGGCTTGCCTGTCCTGGAGGCCGATCGCTGTGAAATCCGAAATTGGCAGAGCGAGCGGAAAGCGGTCGAACGTCTGGAAAAAATCGGATTTGCGATGGCGGGGGCGAGGGGGATTCTGATCGGCGAAGCATCGATTCAGGACTTCCTGTTCAAGCATCTCGGCGTGCTGGAAAATGACTGGAAGCTGGTGCTGGGCGACCGATTCCAGGCGGCGAAAAAACAGATCGTTTTCGTCGAGCCAAACATCGAGGTGCTCGGTTCGGGGGAAGATTGGCTGAGCTTCGATTTGCGATTCGAAACGAACGACAGGTCGGTGATTTCGATGGGTGAAATCAAACGATTGCTGCGCGGTGGAAATTCGGGATCGGGAAAACGCGTCGTGCTTTCCAGCGAGGTCGAAGAGCTGATCAATCCGTTGATCGAAGAAAGTGATTTGCGGCAGGAAGGGGGCCATTTCGTGGCACCTGCAAGGACCGGTGAGCTGATCCTGGAATTGCGTAAAAATATTGATAAATCGAAAAATAACATCGATTTAGAAAGTTATTCACAATTTGAATCGCCGCGATCTCTTGTAGCCAGCATGCGCTCGTATCAATCGCTTGGCTCCGGCTGGTTGATGGACCGGCTAAACCGGTTTGGCGGTGGGCTTTTGGCCGATGACATGGGCCTTGGAAAGACCATGCAATCGATCGCGGTGATCGAGAAATTGTTCCAGAATAACCAATCGACTGGCGTCGTGATGGTGGTGGCGACAGCATCGTTGCTCGGCAACTGGAAGGCGGAGTTTGGGAAATTTGCTCCGAATCGGGTGGTGCGGGTTCTGCACGGCCAGGGTCGCGAATCGGTGCAAAAGCAGGTTGCAGATGGCGAGGTGATCCTGACCAGCTTTGGCACTCTTTCTCGCGATCTTGCCTGGCATCTCAAGCGATCCTACGAAGCAGTGATTGTTGATGAGGCCAGCTTGATGCGAAATCCCGATACTGATCACGCCAAGGCATTGTTCAAACTCGATGCGAAAGGTCGGGTCGCTCTGACGGGAACGCCGATCGAAAACGGCATTCGCGACCTGTGGTCGATTTTCCGCTTTGTTCAACCGGGGTGGTTGGGAACGCGGGAACAATTCAAGGAGCGCTACGAGCAACCCCTTGCTGCCGGGGAAGGCGCGGCGGTGATGAATCGGCTCAAGGTCAAAACCGCCCCGTTCATGCTGCGCCGCACCAAGGAGGAGGTGGCGCCTGAATTGCCATCGAAGATTTTCGTCGATGAATTCTGCGACCTCAGTTCCGAGCAACAGGCGGTTTATCGCGACCTTCTGGTCGAAGGGCGCAAGCGGGTCGAGGTGACGCGCGATTCCGGAAATGCCGGGGCCGCGCGAATGCAGGTGCTAACCGCGTTGCTGCGCCTGAGGCAGACGTGTTGCGATCTTTCGCTGCTGCAGAATGAGCGATTCGATCGTTTGAATTTGGGCAAGCGATCCGCAAAATTGGAGCGTTTGATGGAATTGCTGGATGAGGCTGTCTCGGGAAATCATAAAGTTCTCATCTTTAGTCAATTCCAGAAACAATTACTGGAAATCGAGAAATGCCTGATCGAGCGCGATATCGGCTGTCTGAGGCTTGATGGGCAGACTCGGAATCGTCAGCAGCTGGTCGATCGATTCCAATCGGCCGATGGTCCGCCGGTTTTCCTGATCAGTTTGAAAGCAGGGGGCTACGGGCTCAACCTGACCGCGGCGGATATCGTGGTGCACTTTGATCCCTGGTGGAATCCGGCGGCGGAGGCCCAGGCAACGGACCGTGCCCATCGGATCGGCCAAACCCGCCCTGTCACGGTGTATCGCATGCTGACTCGTGGCACCGTCGAAGAAAAAGTGGTTCGTCTCCAAGCGAAGAAAAAAGAGCTGGCAGCCGCAGTGGATGAAACCGGCGGCGGCGATGCATCCGGCTGGTCGGATTCGGAGTTGAGGAATTTGCTGGAAATCTAGTTTCAAAAGCGAGACCCGCGCACTAGAGTTAATGGATCATGAACAAATACTCGATCTCGATTTTCACTACGGTGGTCGCAATTGCTGCCATTGCATGGACGACCATCAAACCCGCCGATGCCCAATCTAAGAATGCGTTCTCATCCGCAAGTGTCACACCGTCTATCGGAGCGCGGTGCCTCGTTACCCTCGATCCGAGTAGTGAATCGGTCGCAGAATCCACTACCCAAGTGAACGGGCCTCCTCAGCGATTCACGATTTTCGGAGAATTCGTGCGTCTGGACTCCGATTGGGTGGTGTTGGAGGATGGTAAAGTTGAGCACTGGATTGATCGACGAAAGATTCTGAGCATGCGAGTCAGCAAGTGATTTTCCACGCTGGATTGCGAGTGGGTATTGACCAGCTGCGGGGCGGCTTCTACGACTTTGACATGGAACCACTTTACGAAGGAAAGGCGAAGCGTCTTTGGGCAACTGAGAATTCCAACACGCTGCGGATGGAATTCAAAAACGACGCGACCGCCTTCAATGGCGAGAAAAAGGCCAGCTTCGAAAACAAGGGCAAGCTCAACAACGCGATCAGCACGCTGATTTACGGCTTCCTCGAAAACGAAGGTGTTCCAACCCACTTCGTCCGTCAGATCGACGAAACCAACGTCGAAGTCAAAAAAGTCGAAATCCTGATGGTGGAGGTCATCATCCGCAACCTGGCGGCAGGCAGTTTCTGCAAGCGCACCGGCATGGCGGAGGGCACCGTGTTTTCGGCTCCCATCATCGAGTTTTCCTACAAAAGCGATGAACTGGGCGATCCGTTGATCAACGACGATTACATCCGCGAGATGAAATTGGCGACTCCGGAAGACCTCGCGTTCCTGCGCGAGTCCGCGCTGAAAGTGAACCGCATCCTCGGTGATTTTTTCGCCAAAGCAGGACTGAAACTCGTCGACTTCAAGTTGGAGTTCGGCCGCCTGGCGGAAGATCCATCCGTGATCGTTCTGGCCGATGAGATCAGCCCGGACGGTTGCCGTCTGTGGGATCTCAAAACTGGCGAGAAAATGGATAAAGATCGGTTCCGCCGCGATTTGGGTGGGGTCATGGAGGCTTACGAAGAAGTCCTGGGCCGCTTGAAGGCACAGGGCTGATCTCGGTCTGCATTTCTCCCTTTCTGCAAAATATTGTTTCGGTTCCCGGGGTTCAGTCTTGCCTTGTTAAATTAGGCATGCCTAATTCGGTCGATGTCACCCGAGTCGACCGAATCCGAGAACGATCGTGCATGGCGACGTACGGCGGGTGAGTTGTCGTTGCCGGAAGTTCACCGAAGCATTGTCGTTCCCGGGACGGGGTCGTTTTGGAAAAAACTGGCCGCATTCACCGGGCCCGGATTTCTGGTTGCGGTCGGCTACATGGACCCGGGAAACTGGGCGACGGATCTGGCCGGAGGAGCCAAGTTTGGCTACACCTTGTTGTCGGTCATCCTGATTTCCAATCTGATGGCGATCCTGCTTCAGCATCTTTGTGTGAAGCTGGGTATCGCAACCGGCAGGGATCTCGCACAGGCTTGCCGCGATCACTATTCGAAACCGGTGGTCTGGTTCCTGTGGATCATTTGCGAAGTCGCGATCGCCGCGTGCGACCTGGCGGAAGTGGTGGGATCGGCAATTGGCCTGCAGCTTTTGTTTGGCATTCCAATTGTTTGGGGATGCGTAATCACCAGTCTGGACGTACTCGCCGTGCTGTATTTGCAGCACAAGGGTTTCCGTTTGATCGAGGCCGTCGTCGTGGCCCTGATCGGCACCATTGGAGTGTGCTTCGCCACCGAATTGTTTTTCGCCGGACCCAGCTTGACCGGGGTGCTGCTCGGTTTCGTGCCATCGGCTGAAATTCTGAAAAACCGCGAAATGCTCTATGTCAGCATCGGGATTCTGGGGGCCACGGTGATGCCGCACAATTTGTATCTGCACTCATCCATCGTCCAGACGCGGAAGTTCGAACAAACTCCGAAGGGCAAACGCGAGGCCATCAAGTTCGCCACCATCGATTCCAGCACGGCGCTGATGTTCGCGCTTTTCATCAATGGCGGGATTCTGGTGCTCGCTGCCGCCGCGTTCCACTGGAGCGGCCACCACGAAGTCGCCGAAATTCAGCAAGCCTATCAACTGCTCAGTCCCACGCTCGGTGTCGGCATTGCCAGCACCCTTTTTGCGGTGGCGCTCTTGGCATCTGGCCAAAATTCCACCCTGACCGGAACGCTCGCGGGCCAAATTGTGATGGAGGGTTTCCTGAATTTCCGACTCCGTCCGTGGCTCCGGCGCCTCATCACCCGGGCGATCGCCATCGTCCCGGCGGTTCTGGTCATCGGCATCTATGGGGAAGGCGCCACGACCGATCTTCTGGTCGCCAGCCAAGTTGTGCTCAGCATGCAGCTCGGATTCGCGGTTTGGCCCTTGATGCGATTCACCGGTGAACGTGCGAAGATGGGGGAATTCATCAACCCGACCTGGATCAAAATCCTCGGCTGGCTGACCGTTTCCATCATCATCATTTTGAATCTCAAACTTCTCTATGATACGTTCATGGCATCGGTTTAAAACCAAGTCATCGCCATGTATCAAAAAATCCTCATCCCAGTGGAAAACAGCGGTGCCGATGAGACCATCCTCGGGCACATCCGACCGCTTGCGCGAATGACCGGAGCGAGCCTCGTTTTGATGCACGTTGCCGATGGCTGGGTCGCCCGCAATTACGAACGCTTCAACCTGGCGGAAAGCGAGGAAATGCTGGAAGACCGCGTTTATTTGGACCGGCTGGCGGTGGAGCTTCGCGGTGAAGGCTTCGAAGTGGAAACCATTCTGGCTTTGGGCGAACCCTCGGATGAAATCATCAAAGCAGCGGCACTTTACGAAGTTGATTTGATCGCGATGTCCACGCACGGGCATCGATTCATCAGCGATTTGCTCTATGGAAGCACCGCCGACAAGGTGCGCCACATTGTTGATATCCCCGTGCTGCTTTTGAAAGCGGCGCGTTGATCGCGGTTTACTTATCGGTGCCGGACTGGATGGACTTCGGCTTTTTCACCGCGGCTTTTTCGATGAATTCGATGATGCTGCCAGCGACGTCTTTTTTCGACGAAGCCTCGATTCCCTCCAGTCCCGGTGATGAATTGACCTCCATCACGACGGCGCCGTGATTCGAACGGAGCAGATCTACCCCGGCGAGATTCAAGCCCATGGCTTTTGCGGCGCGAATGGCCGTGGCGCGTTCTTCCGGGGTGATTTTCACTTTTTCCGCCGAGCCGCCGCGGTGAAGATTGGAGCGGAATTCACCCTCCGCAGCTTGGCGTTTCATTGAGGCGACCACCTTGCCGCCGATCACGACACAGCGGATATCGGCACCCTTTGCTTCCTGAATGAACTCCTGCACCAGAATGTTGGCGTTGAGGCCTTTGAACGCTTCGATGACCGATTCCGCTGCTTTGCTCGTTTCCGCAAGGACGACGCCCACGCCTTGGGTTCCTTCCAGCAGCTTGATCACCAGCGGAGCACCGCCGCACATTTTGATCAACTCGCCGGTGGCTTCGGTGTGGTGGGCGAAGCCGGTGACTGGCAGCCCGACGCCGCGTTTGGCCAGCATTTGGAGGGAGCGCAGTTTATCGCGTGAGCGGGCGATGGCGACGGAATCGTTGAGTGTGAAAACGTTCATCATCTCGAACTGCCGCACGACGGCATTGCCGTAAAAACTGTGGCGCGCCGAAATTCGCGGAATCACCGCATCGGCCACCAACTCCTCACCATCCACGTAGATCCGCGGCTTTCGCGAGGTGATGTTCATGTAGCATCGCAGGTAATCCACGACCCGGACCTCGTGGCCACGCGATTCGGCAGCACGGACGAGAGCTGAGGTGCTGTAGAGTTTCGGGTTACGGGAGAGGATGAGGATTTTCATGCGGGAGGGGCGCGATCGCCGGTGTTGCGGCAATGCATGCTGCCCATAATGCGGGCGCGCGCTTCGTCAATCCGGAATTCTCTACGAGCCGAAACTCATGTGGGCAGCTTGTTTCGAGGTGGCAGTGTTACTGCACTGGCGAATAGTCAGTTGGGGTCAAAAGCTCGGATTTTACACCATTTGGCACCGTGAGCGAACCGCCGGCATTCGCTTCGGATTCCTTCAAGGCTTTCACCCATTCCGGGTCCGAACCGAACTTTTGCCAGGACGCGTTACGGGCTTCTGGCGAGGCGTGGGCGAGGAAGTAGACCAGCGTTTGATCCGCTCCCGGTTCGCCTTTCATGGGGGTGAAATAATGGAAATGCTCCATGCCGCAACGGGTGAAAATGGATACCGTGTGATCGCGAAAACGAGTCAGCAGATTCGGCAAATTCCCTTCGGTCGCGGTGTAGGTTCGCAACTCGAACGTATGTGGCTTGTCTGCCGGTTTGTAGGTGACGGTCGAAAAATCGGTCGGAGTGAGAAACTGGTCGGTCAAATGATCAATCAACACGCCGTTTTCTTCTGACTTCGCCTTGGCATCGATCCATTCCTGATCGGCATGAAAGGCATCCCACGCTTTGTCGCGCGTTTCCCGATCCGGGAACGACAAGAGATAGACCAGCTTTTGCTCTTTGTTATCGATCGGCACCCAATAGCCGATCGATTTCATGTGGTGCTTTGCAAACAACCGCAAGGTGTCGTTGCGGAAACGCGCATGAAGTGCCTCCAATTTGCCTTCTGAAGCGTAGTAAGTACGAAGTTCGTAGCAGGTGTCGGTGGATTCTTCCTTGGCGGATGCGGCACCTGAAAATGTTAGAATCGAAGCGGCGGCGAATAATAGGGAGCGATACATGGATTTTGTGGATTTTGCCTACAGGTTGAATGAGATCCCATTCTCTACGAGCTTTTTGGTTTCTTCTGTCAATTCCGGTCCGGCAAAAGCTCAAACCCGGAACAGTCCGCCACGTTTTCCACCGAGAATGGCAGCGCCCATGATGGCAACCGAGAGAAACACCATCGACCACACACCCAACGCCGCCGCGAGTTCTGTTCCATTGCCCAGAGTGGAGAGCAGGGTGTAGATGGCTTTGGTGATCGGATAATGCTGGGTCTGTTGAGCGAGGATCAAGGAGTCGCTGACTTCCAACATTGCGAAGGCGAATGCCAGAATCGAGCCGGCAGCGAGGTTGGCCCCAATCAGCGGGATGGCAACGCGGCGCAGCATCCGGGCGGGAGAGGCGCCAAGCGAGCGCGCAGCTTCCTCAAGCGCCGGATTGCTCTGCTGTAGCCCTGCGACAGCTGACCGCACAATATACGGCAAGCGCCGGATGGCATAAGCAATGACTAACAGAAAAAATGGACTGCCGGTGGCTCCCACCAGAAAGTGAAATGGTTTTCCTTCCTGCGAAAGCGCGAGATAGCCGAATGCCATGACCAGACCGGGAACTGCCAGCGGCATCATCACCATGGCATCTAACAGACCTCTGGATTTCAGCTTGGAGCGAACCACCACCCAGGCGACTCCCAAGCCGATGACGAGGGCAATCAAGGTCGCAGTTCCCGCATAGAGCAGGCTGTTTTGGATGGAAGGAACGACCAGTTCGTTGCCGAGCGCTTCGGTGTAGTGATGGATGGTGAACTCATCCGGGATGATGGTTCCATACCAACGACCAGCAGTTGATAGCAGGAACACGCCGATGTGAGGGATCGATGCCAGCAGGAAAACGGTTAGATAGAGGGCGGTGCAGGCAATCGCTTTTCCGCCGCTCAACCGGTAGGAGTTGGCGCGGCCTTTCGGGCGAGGCGCGGTGCCGAGCGGCGATTTGCCCAGAACCAATTTGGATAGGGTGAAGACGATTGCGGCGACGATCAACAGGATGGCGGTTAGCGCGTAGGGAATCGGGTTGTTATCGAGTCCTTTGAGGCCATCAAAAATCTGCACCGGGGCGACCCGCGCGTAGTCGAAAACCAGCGGAACGCCCAGTTCCGTGAAGGCCCAGATGAACACGATGGAAGACCCGGCAAACACGCCCGGCATGGAGAGAGGGAAAGTGATGCGGAGAAACCGTTTCCACGGCGGGCAACCGAGGTTTTCCGCGGCTTGCTCCATCGCCGGATCCAGATTCGCCAGAGCGGCGGCGATGTTCATGTAGAGGATCGGATAAAGATGCAGCGCGTTCATGATGACGATCCCCGCGAATCGTCCATTGGCCAGCCAGTCAAAGGGATGAGCGGCCTGCATGAGGCCCAGTTTGATGAAAAACGCGTTGAACGCGCCATTCACGCCGAGCATTTGCTTTACCCCGACCGCGCCGACAAACGGAGGAAGGATCAATGGCGCGAGCACCAGCACTCCGAGCGCTTTTTTCCAGGGGAAATCGTAACGATGGCCGATGAGTGCCAGCGGAAAAGCGATGGCCAATGTGGCCAGCGTGCTGGTGATGCCGAGAGCGAAGGCATTCCACAAGCCTTCGCGGTAAATCGGGTCCTTGAAGACGGTTGTTAGAAATTCGAGGGTGAAGAATTTCGACCCATCCGCCCGGGTGCCTTCGAATGCCTGCTTGACGACCATCCCGGCCGGATAGACGAAAAACACGGCGAACAGGATGGTGATCGCAAGCGTGATCAGAATGGCAGGTGCGCGTTTCATTGGGCGGTGGCGTGCGATGCGGTTGCTGACTTGCGGGCGATTTCTTCAGCCCGGCGATAATTGGCCCGGAATTGGGCCCCCAATTTTGAAGCAAATTCAGCGGCCTTGAGTGAATCCTTGGTATCGAGTTCTGGATTTCCTTTGCCGTATGATTCGTAGGGCGTGATCGAAACATCGGAAAAAGCGGCGACCGCATCGGGCGGCATGCCGGCATCAATGATCGCTTTCCAGGCAGAGGTCATTTCTTCGTGGGAATCGATGCACATGATCTTCACCAACTGGCGGATGGTGTTGAATGCCGATCCTGTTAGATCACCTTGATAGATGAAATTTCCCTCATCGGTGTAGGGATGGGCATTCGGCATGGTCGAGTTGGCCAGATTTTCTGCAGTGTAGACGTCTTTGCGAATCGGCGCGCGGTGCAGGGCCCGGGTTTCGGTGCCACCTGGAGTCCCTGGCCGTGCGAACCACAGTTTTTGAGCTTCCGGGGTGAGGCAAAATGTGACGAATGCCTGCGCGATTTCAGGGTGGGGGGCGCCTTTCAACACCGCGACGGGATCGCCGCTAAGTGTGGTGCCGCCTTTTGGTGCAATCCAGATCAAGCGGGGTGATCCGTCGCGTGTTGTTAGAGCTTCCGAGAAGGACCGGCCGTAGAAGTCGATGCACATGCCGGCTGCCGCATTGCCTTGGCCAACATCGAGCGGTGGCTTCGATGCGCTGTCGGTGAAGTATCGGGAATTTGCCGCCATCCGCTGGATCAGCTGAAGGCCATTTTTCCACCCGGTATCCAGGGCGGTTTGGCGATCGATGCCAGGTTTTTTCAGTTCCCGCTGGATCTGATCCTGAATCAAAAGCTCGAAGGTGCGTGCGACCGATCCGCTCTTGGTCGGGTCCGCGAGTGCGAGCGAGCCAGTATATCCGGGATCGCCAAGGTCGTCCCAAATCTTCGGGGCAGGGAGGTGCAAGCGCTCTAACACATCCGGATTGTAGCAAATGCCGAATTGGGACATGCAGGTCGAGACCCAGGTATGATCTGCGGCGTAGTAGCGTTCCCCGGTGAAAGTTTCCGGAATTTGTCCCGCCTCGCCAAACCAATCGGGATGCTCGGTAAAAACCTGGAGCGGGACGAATCTTCCTTTCTTGGCCTGGCCGGAGAAATCCGGAGCGCCTCCGCCAAAGAAAATATCGATGCCGATCCCATCGCGGCCGGTATCTTCCGCAGCTTCATAGCCGGCATCCAGAACCATCCGGATCTCAGAGGTTCCACCCGGAGTACGCCAATCGACGTAGAGGGTGCGACCGGTGGACGTTTTCCAATACCTGGCAAATGCCTCGCCGAACTCATGCCGGATCGATTCGATGTGGGGCGAAATGATCACCAGGCGGTCATCGGCAGCCTGCGGCGAAACGGTGGAAGTTTCACGGCGTAGAAGAACGGGCAGCGCGACGATGATCGCGAGCAGTACGATGATGATCGTAGCACGGAGTTTCATGGGAAACGGGTCATGGTTTCAAGATCACCACATCTTCATGTCGGCAAAAGATCGGCACGGGCGGTCCGCCGGGTTCCAGCAACTGGTGGGGATTCAATTCCACCGTTTGGATGCGGCCAGCCGGACTTTCGATCCAGTATTGAATGCGTTGGCCGAGATAGGTGCGGTCGACGATGTTCCCTGAAAGCTGGTTGTCGTTTTCCAGCTGCTTCAGCCGCAACGCCTCGGGGCGGATGGAAACTCGGACTGGCTCGCCGGAAACCGGGTGCCAGGACGGATCGCTGATTTTCCCGACCACCGGCCCAGCTGCGGTGCTGACGACCGCAAACCGATCGCGGATTTCGAGCAAATCGCCAGTCAGGATGTTCGTTTCTCCAATGAAATTGGCAACGTAGGCGTTCAGCGGCGAACGGTAGATTTCTTCTGGAGTCCCAACCTGGCCGATTTTGCCATGGCTCAGGATCGCCATCCGATCCGCCATCGCGAGCGCCTCCTCCTGATCATGGGTCACGTAAATCCCGGTGAGGCCGTTTTCTTTAACGATCCGGCGGATTTCCCGGCGCATTTCGACCCGCAGTTGCGCGTCGAGGTTCGAGAGCGGTTCATCCAGCAACAGGCAGCGGGGACGCACCACCAAGGCCCGCGCCAGCGAAACACGCTGCTGTTGACCGCCCGACATCTGATCAATTGAGCGATCCTCAAATCCCGGAAGTTTGACCATTTCCAGCGCTTCCGCGACCCGGCGCTTGATTTCCGCTTTCGGAACTTTTCGCTCCTGCAAACCGAAGGCGATGTTCTGGCCGACGCTCAAATGCGGCCAAAGCGCGTAGGATTGGAACACCATCGCCGCCTCGCGTTTGTGCGGTGGCATGCGGGTCACTTCTTTGTCGCCGAAGAAAATACTGCCGCTGGTGGGAGTTTCCAGGCCGGCAATGCAGCGCAGCAGCGTGGTTTTTCCGCATCCGGAAGCGCCTAGCAGGAAAAAAAGTTCTCCAGCGGCGATTTCGACGGAAATCCCGTCCAAAGCTTGGATGCTTCCGAAGGATTTAGTGATGGATTCAGCTCGGATGGGTTCCATGGCAGTGATGCGTCCATGCTTCAGTGGCAGCGGAGAGAAGCAAGCGGTAACGGTGCCAAAAGCGGCTCAGATTTTTTTCAAAGATTCGCTTGCAAAGCTCGGCCCGCTCCCATAACAAGTGCGCCCACCCAACCGGAAACGCTCGGATGGCGGAATTGGTAGACGCGCTAGACTAAGGATCTAGTGGGGAGACCCGTGGAGGTTCGAGTCCTCTTTCGAGCACCATCCGTTGGTAGTGAATGAATTAGGCCACCTGAAAAGGTGGCCTTTTTCGTTTTTTGTGCATGGCAGATTTTGCCAACTGGGCAGAAACTGGGCAGATCGAAATGGCGTTTCCTGTCCTGATTTGGCGCATTTTGTTGATTATGCCCGGCCATATCATCTCAAGATCCTGCTCATGGATGAGGCAACTGCCACAGTCCGAACGAAGCTGATAGCGCAGCGCTATAGGCCTTCGATAATGATCCGGTTTACGTCGCTTTCCCGGAAGCGAGGGGATGTTCCAATGAAGATTTTTTCGATCTTTCCGTCGGCCACCATCCGATCAAGGGTTTTTTTGGAAACCTAGAGCCGTTCAGCGACCATTTTTTATTCACGTGGTTCACCTATAATACGGGGGATGCAACGGGGGGACGGTCAGTCCATCTTGCTATCCTGCAAATCGAGTTCGGCGAGTGGTGGCGACCGTTTCGGCGCATATGTCGGCCCAAGATGTCCTGTGGTGGGTCAAAGAGCATAGAGTATCCTTTCGATAGAGGTGGGTGAAAAAGAAAAACCCCTCCGAAGAGGGGCTGTGACTGTTAGGTTAGGGAAGAGGGGATGTAGAACGGCATGCCGTTCATGCCGCGTCCTCCTGTTCGAACTCAGGTGTTCGAAGGTGTCGGAGTTGATAGTCCCAATGGGCTAGATGCCTGAAGAGGAGTTCTAAATATTTTCTTTTCGGGAAGTCATCCTATTGAGTCATGTGGTTGGCTTCCATCTGGCACCAATGTTGCGGGTCTCGACTTCTTGGATGCCGAGAAGTTTCGTGAGCGGTTTGGTGAAATAGATTGTCTCTGCCACATGGAGGCTAAGTGCAGCTTAACTTCTTACTTGCTTCATGATATCGAGCGAAAAGCTACTACTACATTCATGAAGACCATCACACCTGTTAGAAAAACTCATTTCCAACTGCTGAGTTTCGTATGCGGATCGCTTCCTCGGTCCGCGGGACCAGGATCTCAAGGCCAACTTGAACGGCCTCTGCTTGCACTTTGCTTATGAACGGTCGAAATTTCTTTTCGTAAGTTTCAAAAGCTAAGCGGTAATCTTTTCCAGCAGTACGCATCGCATCGCCAAGGGCAGCTGCGCCATCTATCGCGAGAGATCCACCCATTCCAGCTGCAGGCGATGCGCAATAGGCTGCGTCACCAACCAATGCAATTCTACCGCTGGACCATGAGGGCATGCGGATCTGGCACATTTTATCAAAGTAGAAGCTCTCCGAAGATTGAATTTCTTTCAGTAATTCTTCAGTTCTCCAGCCAACTCCGTTGAACTCCTCAGCGATAAATCTTCGCTGCTGTGCCTCATCGCGGTAGTCGTAAGCGATTTCCTTCTCGGAAACAAATCCGAAGATGATGTCTGTTTTGTTCTTATAAGCGTTCAGCATCACCACTTTGCCGGGGACATTGAACAGCTGCGCGGTATCCCGCTCAATAAGTAGCTTATCTACAATCGTGATGGAGAAGTATTGCTGCAGAAAGTGGATATAGTTTGATTCTTCACCGAACTGAATTTTTCGAACCCCTGAATGCACGCCGTCACACCCAAGGACTAAATCAAAAGATTCTGTTTTTCCGTTCTTGAAAGTGACTTCAACGCGATCCGTCTCATTTAATCCTACGATTTTGTCTCCGAGAACAATCTCACACCGATCTCGGACTGCTTCCAGTAGGATTTGCATCAGTGCATCCCGTTCGATCTCGTAATCAAGGTCTGAGGGCGGCTCGTTCTCAGTCCTCACCACTAGTTTTCTTTCGGTGTGGTCGTCTACGTTTTTGAACTCCCATTGCCGAAGACTCAGGCGGTTTGATCGAATTTTATCAAAAATACCCATGCGCTTGACGACATCAATGGTGTTGCCTCGAATGTTTACTGCAGTGCCGCCGCTGCGGATCTTGGGTGCGATTTCCACCACTTTCACCTTGTAGCCAAGCTGGCTCATCCAGAAGGCAGAAGAAAGTCCTGCAAAACTTGCTCCTGAAATTAAAACTGTCTGATTCGTTGTTTGCATACGATTCCTTCGCTTGTGGGTCTAGTTGCTTGTGCTCTGGTGGAGCGGTTGCGTTTTTGCGTCGTGGTAAATCTTATACCTGGTAAAAAAAATCACGCAACAAATATTATACCGGGTAAAATAAATTATCCTGCCACTGACTTGTGATCTTGTTCCTTACCAGCTAGCATGTGACTCATGGGACAGCTACGTGAGCGTAAAAAGCAGGAGACTCGGCAACGGATTTCGGACGTAGCAACTCGACTTTTTTTTGAGCACGGCTTCGATGCTGTAACGGTCGACGAAATTGCCATTGCTGCAAATGTCTCAAAAATGACGGTCTTCAACTATTTCTCGCGTAAGGAAGAGCTCATCCTCGATCGAGAAGGTGATTTGAAGTTACTTCCTTTTCTCCAGGCACTATCCAATAGGCCGGATGCTCAATCTCCTTTCGATACGATCCGCACACTCTTACAAGAGATGTTTGATGAGAAGCACCCGCTCTGTTACATCAATAGCCGGACGGCCACATGGTGGCGTTTTGTATCTGCCAGCCCAGCTCTACGATCACGTCTCCGCGAACTCGCGGAGGAAGCCGCCGAAGCGCTGGCAATCGAGTTAGGAGGGCCAAAACCAGACGGGATGGCCCGGTTAACAGCTGGAATGATCGTTCTTACCGTGAATACGGCACGCGAGGAGGCGATTCGTGTGTTTGAATATAGTAAATCCTCCAAAAAGGCAAGCGCGGCGTTTTTAGACCTGATACAAAAAGGTCTATTGGCGATCGAGCAAATGCATTGAATCACTGATTTGTGATGCGGTTAATTGCTTGCACAAGTACGGCATCGGTGGTTTTTGCTCCATCGGTATTTTCTGAAAAAAATCACGGCCATGAATTTATCCGAAGAGGAGTTTACTCAACGTATCATGCCGCGTCCTCCTGTTCGAACTCAGGTGTTCGAAGGTGTCGGAGTTGATACTCCCAATCGGCGAGTTCGCGGAAAAGAGAGTTCAAACTTTCTCCGCCAAGGCGCACCACTAATTTTTAGGGGTTAAGGGGGCTATCCTCCCCGGAACGGGTCCGTTGAACGCTTGACTGTGCAAAAATTGGGCAGTCATAAATGACGCGTTCTGACTTGCCTGAACTCGGTTTTTCCGGGTGAAATAAATTAGGGGAATTCACCATCCGGAGAGGTGACAACCGGAGAAGAGGTTATTTCGCTGGAATTTGTGGGGACTTCATTGCGAGTAGGATTGGGCTCCGCGAAATCTATTCACCCCTCCAACTGCTGAAGGCATGAAGCTCGCTGAGCGAGATGTCGATCTCGTGCTCGGAAGGAATAAATGGGGTATACTTGTCCAGCCCAAACTCTTTGGAGCGGCTCGTTCAATAGCGATTTGCTGGGTCAAATTCCCCTAGCCACGATTTGATCGATTTCGCTCTTTCTGAATCGAGGTGAGGATCCTACAAATATTTTGTCGATTTTTCCGGCCGCTACCATTCTATCCAAGGTCCGCGTTGAGATCGAGAGTCTCTCCGCGGCTGCCTTTTTGGTTAAAAGCTTATCTCCAGGGATTTGGCTGGGTAAAGGTAGCATAACTTCTAAATACTTTAGAATTCACCGGGTGGCCCTGTCTTTGTGCGATAGAAAGGTTTTCTCGAGCAGATACTAAGCGCGCAGATTTGAAGAACATGCGGTCCTTTACAGCAACTTTAGGTTTTGGGCTGATCTTCCGTGCAATTTCAATACTGCGCAGGCACTATACGATGCAATACGTTGCCAATGGCTACCGGGTTCCAAGCCGAACCCTGTGGAATTGAATTGAAAGGAAACACATTCCGGCCATCGAATTGGGAATCTGATCGGGTTCAAGGAGCCGGATGTGGTGGAAGCCATAGAGAATCGCTAGGCCTTGAGGAGCTGGCAGGCGGTCCGATCGCGTGACGTGAGGAACGCGACCATAGCCTTCTGTAGGAGAATTTGCAGGGAGGCTGGGAATTGGTCCAGTGTGGAACGTGGGCTTACATTAGCTGTTTGACAGCGGCTGGATGAGAGGGGAGTCCTTATTGGTCGACAGCCCTCGGGGCAGTAGTGAGGATTTGCCAAGCTGCCATGACTGAGGACGAAAGGATTAAAGCAGGATTGATTTTACAACAGAAAGCCGAAGATCGGCTGGATGCCGCTGAGCAAACGAATAACCCGAAACCTCTGGCCCAGAGTCTTGATTTTGCCGATCGCGGTTTGGAGATCTTGCAAAAGTTATCCTCGCCACCGACCCCTCAGGTGGAGGCGATACGGCGTTTCCTTTGGTGTGTCAGAGGTCGGGCCAGGCTCCTTGAATTCCAGATTCATGCGACTTCGTCATCTCTCGATCAAGCGGTTGAGGATTTGAGGGAGGCGAACAAACCCATAGGGGCTGACGATGATCCCGTTCTTCGAGCCCGGTTCGAAGAATACCTCATAATAGCCCTTCTGAGCCAGGGAGAGCACTACTCGGACTGCGCTCCACTCCGGGAGGCTTCCAGACGAGCCCTCAATCGCATGGAATGCAATTCGGCGGTCGACCTGAAGTCATCAAAATATCGCATGTTCAACGCGCATTGTCTCGCGAACCTTAGAATTGGAACCTACACGAGCGATCGGGGGCTCGTGGAGAAAACCGCCCGGCAATTGCGAAATTTTTTAAGCAGGGATGATCTTGAGCCTTTGGCGCAGGATATGATCAGCAAGAGTGTTATCATGGCGCTGTTCGAATATGCCAAGTTGAAAGACAAGAAAGGAGTCTTCGAATCACTCTTGGAAATGTCGTCCATTTACATTGGAGAAGACTTGCCCGATCAGCACTTCTATTTTTACTACAGAGGAGCGATTAAAGTTGAGTTGTACGATTTGGGAGGTGATGCGGATCTTTTGAAATCAGGTATCAAAGATATCGAAGCGATCTTTGCAATTCCTGATTTGGGCCTTAACTCCAGGCTCTCGGGGATGCAGGTTATTTCACAGGCATTCTTCCGGCTTGGGAAGGCGTTGGTATCAAAGTCGCACTTGGAGAAGTCAATCGGTTACCTTGATGGAATTCTGAAAATAATTGGAAGCGCGGAAGGTGATCGGAACACCATGATCCCAAGGACTCTCACCAGCATCGCTTCAGCGAAACATACGATTGGCATGATGGAAGGTAATCCAATCCTATTGGAAGAAGCGGAAGCGCAATATATCAATGGACTTTCGAGGGTTTTGGCAGAATCCGCACCGGCGCTTTACTCTCAATTAGCGACCGGGTTGTTTCTCGTCAGATATCATCAAAAGAAATGGGAGGCCGCGGTCGAAACCTTCGCTCGGTTAGAATATGCTTGGTCCATCGTCATGGCGGACAAGAAGGTTACCTCCGAGATCCATGCCCAAAGAGCTCGTGACATGGCCGGATCCTATTCCCGGGCCGCTTACTGTCTTCTTCAACTCGGATTCATCTCAGAGGCGTTTTTTCTGATTGATCACGGAAGGGGGCAATCATTGCGTGCCGCGAATGCGTTTGCGGGAACGGATTTCAGCCAACTGGATGACGAGGTCCGTAAAAGGCTCAAGGAGAGACAGATCGATTGGCAACAGGCCCAGCGGTCGGGGGACGCCGAAGAGTGCAGGTATCGCTTGAGGCTGTATCTTGATATTCTTAGGGAAGCGGGATTGGACGAGCTATCAAGACCGAAGACGGTGCGGGATTTGGAAGGAATACTTTCCTCCGGAGGAGTATTGATCCTCATATTCAGTGCTGACAAATGGGTCAAAGCGGTGATTGTATCCGGCGGGGCTCCTGTTTTCCATGAAGTGCCACTCGCCGAGGACGCTGCCGCTAAAATTGGAACTTTAATCCACGGAACCCCGTTGGATGATTGCTTGGGTTGGGCTGATAGTTATCATCACTTCGTAGGAAGTTCAAATGCGAACGGGCCATATGACCCTGATGCTTTGGCCTGCTTTGAAAACTGGACGAAAGTTGTGAATGCCGCGCGCGTGACGCTAGGTGGTTGTCTCATGGAACCGATCCGGAACGAGTTGATGAAAATCGGGATCAAAGAGGGGAGTCCCGTGGTCTTGTTACCTCCCGGTGAGCTGGCTGCCCTCCCGCTTTCGAATGCCGAGGTGCGGGGAAACCGCTGTTTTGCAGACCTGTGGCCGACTTCCTCAATTCCATGTCTCGACTTGCTGAGATCATCTTCGTCACAGCAGACAGATTTGAAGATCCTTGTCGTTGGCCCCCATTGCCCGGATGAGGAAGTCACGGACAGCGTCCTCCATTTCGCCATGAGGGAAAGGGAGGTGATATCACGCCAGTTCAGCGGAGATCATCTTGTCACGTTGAAAGGTCAGGCAGGTGTCGAGAGCGTGCTCGACTCGATTCCCAGAAGCTCCATTGTTCATTTCGCCTGTCATGGGAATTACAACTGGGACAATGTCCAAAATTCCTGCGTCCACCTTCCTGATGGGACCGACCTTTCGCTGGGTGCTCTGCGGCCAACCATCGATTCCCTGTTTAATACCCGCTTGGTGATGCTGTCTTGTTGTGAGACAGGTATATCGGGAGTCTCGGTTCCCCCTGATGAGTTCGAAGGAATTCTTCCGGCTTTCCTCCATTGCGGGGTGCGGGCTGCTATCGGTTCCCTCTGGGCCGTCTATGATGACGCCGCGATGCTTACGAGTTATCGCTTCTACCACGAGTTTCTCGACGAAAAGGGGCGGGAAAAGTGCCCGCCTTCCCATGCGTTGGCCAAGGCAGCCTCATGGCTACGGCAGGTGACGCTGGGAGAACTCGTCGATCTCAGGCTGCTCACCCCCGAAGAGGCGGTTGGGTTGGTGGAGTCAAGGTTCGGGCAGATCCGGCTGAGAACCGGATATAAAAGCAAAAGAGTCGGAAAAATTCTGAAATCTGGAAGGCGCGGTCCAGCCCGACTGGACCCGGAATTGCGGGGTGTCATGCCATACACGTCTCCGGTTGATTGGGGGGCATTTGTTCTGATTGGCTATTAATGATGCGGGATTTGAATCATATCAGAATCCGAGGCCGGGGGGATGGAGCAGTTATACCGAAACCCCCATCTTCAACTGGACCCGTCTATTAAGATAGTTGGTCGTCCTACGCAAGGGACCGGTATCCATATCAACGATTTGGAATATCATAGATGCATAACGATCCCCGTATGCCGGAGCACGCTTCCAGTATCTTTTGCTGCCAGGTATCGGGTTGTTCTGGTAATTCAAGTCGAAGGCGGAGCGGGTTGCCTTCGATTTTGTGTTCGATCGGGAATCGCCTGAAACTCGTTTTTTTGAGTTGGAGGGTTTTGTCCCGGTCTATCAGTGAACTTTCAATTTTTTTTGCGATCCCAGCCATGGCTCCCTTTCTGAATGTAGCTCGGGATTCCAGTACGATGCAGGTCTCACTTCCTTTCGGTGTCTTTACCTCAAATTCTTCATTCTTCGGGATTGTCAGAATTGTTTGGTCTTTCGACGTCAGAAAGCCCGCCTGATATTTGCTTCGAAAATCTGCCGCGTCCGAATAGAGGAGGCTCAGCTGGTTGTTGCTATTGATCCAGAAGACGACCAAATGAGTATCAAATGTTCTTTCTACAACCACCTGAACGCGGGCTCCCTTGTAGAGATATCCACTTTCATCATCACTCGAAAGTTCAAATGACCGACTTTTGATTTTGATTGATATCTTGTCAGGGGTGTTGGCTCCTGAGTTGAGTTTGTCCATGAGGCGCCTGATCCCCTCGGGGCTAATCTTCGTTTGATCCGTGGCCGCGTTAATCTCTATATCTATATCGGGAGCAATATAGACATTGAAATTGGTCCTGCTTCCGGAATTCATCAAAAACGGGGGTGTTCCTACAAATGGGTCGGAATCGAATAATTGATCTTTCCAGGTCGCGTTCTTGTCGGATTTTGTTTCCCAAAGTTGCTTGAGGGAATTTCGGTATTTTTCAGGGACAACGATAATTCCATTGGACGCTCCAAGTTTCCGGCGATTTAACCGGACGAGGTAGGTGTTCAGCGCCAGAAGACAGAAACGAATGGCCGGCGGTTTCGATCTTTTATCGAGATCGCTCTCACCGCTCATTCTCGTGCTTTTCGAATTATTGATGATGATTTCCTCGACGATTAAAGATTCGGAAACATCCACCGGAGTAGTAGGTCCATGCTCCCTGACGTTTTCGTGGGACAAGCGGATCTCGATCGAGGGCATTGTAAAAAATAGGTTGGATTTAGTATGTGGAGTGGGCAGTCGCAGAACTGTCTGGAAACCGTCGGGATTCTTGTCGGGCGGTCATGAAGCCGTTGGGTCCCTGCTGTGGTAGCACAGGGTCGTTATGAATTCAGATCCAAATAAAGAAAGATGGGCGTGGCTGTTGAGCGAGAAGGAACGTTGCATTCACGAGACTATGAAATGGGGATTGAGTTGGAGTGACAGTTCCGAGATCTATTCGGAACTCTCGCATCGTTGGGTGATCCAGGATGAAAAGGGCCAGTTGCCGAAGGCTATTCATTGGGGTTTTCTCCGTCACAGCTTGCGGCAGGTCAAGGTTGACTTTCTCAAGAAATCCAAGGCCCGAATTCGTGGAGGTGATCAGGAGCTGGTGTCTCTTGATTGTCTCGAAGGTGAGGGTCCTACGGATGCGTTTATGTATCCGGATGACCGGAGGGAAGCCGCTATACCGATGATTGAGCGGTTTGTCTCAAATTCAAATGAACGCAAGAGGATTCTTGCAACGGTGATGAAGCGGTCGATTCTAGCGGGGGCTTGCGTGGATAGCTGGACGGAAGGGTTCACTTCAGAGGAGCGGCGACAGTTTATGAAAAATGAAACAGAATCCGGATTGAAAGCAGATCGCCGATTTGTAAAGCAGGTTTCGCGAACTTTCTCGGAGATTCTGAAGGAAATCGAACGAATCGTGCAATCCAGTTAGGGCCGCTCCGGGTCGATCATCGTATTCATGGATGTGGCCGGTAAATCCGGCCCATCCATTCGAATTAACTATTATGCACGCTATTCATACTATCGTCGAATTCAGCGCACTTGCGCAAATCAGCATCCCCGAAGGTTTTAAGAGTATTATGACCTTGCTTCGAGCATTCGCGGCGTTGCTGGCTGTAGCTGCTCTCATCTATGCGGGTGTAACGTTTGCAACGGGGCGTGTCGAGGCCTCTTTATGGGGCATTATTGCTGCAGGTATTCTTGGATTAAGTGTTGCTCTTGTCAAAGTCATCTTTGATGGGACCGGCGATACTTTGGGTTTCTAAGATCACTCTCCATGAATCCTGAATCTCCGCGCCGGTGGCATGCCACC
>NZ_JAENIJ010000035.1 GCF_016595435.1 Luteolibacter pohnpeiensis | reverse complement strand
AGCCATAGTTTTTTGGGACCTCTGCTTGATGGTTAAGAGCAAGTAAAGTCATCCATCATGGTCCCGTCTGCCTCCTCGCTGATCATCTGTGCTCGCACGAGGAAAGGAAAGCCTGAAAAAGGGTGGAAAGCCTGAAAATCCCTGAAACGGCGGGCATTCAGGGTAAAAAGAAACCCCTTTCCGTGAGTGCTCCGGAAAAGGGTTGTCTTGAACGGGGAGAAACGGGTCAACGTCAATGCTCTTCCGGTTCGGCTTCATCAAGGCGGGTTCCGGTCAGGAACGCTTTTGACCTAACATCATTCCAGAAATCCGGCTCCGCCTCAGTACGAGCCAAAAGGGCCTCTACCTCGCCTGGGTAATACAGAGGATTGCGAGGCGAGGGACTGACGCGGCGGATCAGACCGCAGTCTGCGAGAGCGCAGAGCGTGCGCAGCGAAATCCCCGTCATATTCGCAACGACGGTTGCGCGCGCGCGCAGCACGGGCTTGCCTGGCTTGATTAGGAATGTTCCGTCACCAAGGGCCACCGTCTTAGCCGGAACAACCCAGGTCGCTTTTTCGTCGTCACTGCTCATCGCTTATTGTTCGCCGTGTTTGAGGTTGGTTTTTGCGGATCGCTCATGACGAGCGATCGCGGCGGGAATATCTTCGGCGTTCTCCGCGTCCGCCAAAATCTGGCAGGCGGAATCGAGCCGATGAAATCGATTCGCGGATTGTGCGATCGCTGCCGAATGAGAGGCGACAATCAAATCCGGATAAAAGGCGCGCTGAAGCAGCTCCACGGCGCGCGCGGAAACCGTGGGAATGTGGATGATGGCGACGGCGCGGCGAAGGAATTGCACCGATTCTTGCGCGGTCGAGCGATCGCTCGCCATACGCGACAAGTGATGCGGAACCGTAGCCGTCACGATGACCCACCGAGTCTGGTTCATCACGGACTTGAGGAAGTTGATGGCGGCGGCGCTGAAGTGGTTGAACTCGTCAATGCAGATGACGCCGGAACCAATGGAAAGGTGCGAAATAATGACCTTTTCCGCTTCGCCAGCGGACCGCGACGCTTCAAGGCCGATGCCTTCGGCAAATCGGTTGAGAAAGTTCAGGTATCCGCCCGCCCAGGACGGCATCGCGTTCACCATGTGCCCCTTGTGCTTCGCGTGGATCAGCGACAGCGTTTTTGACTTCCCGCTGCCACGCACCCCGGAAATCACGACAAGCCGGTGCTCGTCTTCGGACGCGCGCGCAATATCGACCGCATCGAGCGCCTGCCGCACTTGATCCAGGACCACGCACCCGTTGTCCACTTCGCCGGTTCCTGGGTTCTGGTATTGATCCAGCGCGGCGGAAAGCACGGCCAGTGCGTTCGAGAAATTGCCTGTGTAGGTTTTCTTGAGGATCTTTCCCCAATTCTTCCCGTGCATGTCGAATCTCAGATGATTTCCGAAGGGAATATCCTTCAAGGCGAGTTCGTTTTGAATCGCGATCAGCGTTTGGACGGTCGGGTGGTTCAATAGTTGGTCTGCTGTCATGGTCTTTTTGGTGGTGGGTTAGGAATGAAGGGAGCTTTCACGCGCCAACGCGGCGCGGCGGGAAAGGGATTTCGCAAGGTCTCGATCCGTGGCACGCGCTGGCGTCGCGACGGCATCGCGAAGAGGAATTTCGATCGACGCGGGGCGCTCGATGGCGGGTTGCGAAGCATCAGCAACGGCAGGGCTGGCGGGCTGTCCGTTCGAGGTGGAAACAATCACGCCGGTTCCGTGGCGGAGTGTCCGTTCGGTCGCCTTGGTGGCGAGGACTCGCGTTTCCGTCATCATGGTTTGGCGGATACTGCGCACCATTTCCGCCGCGCGGTCTTTCGACTCGCCCCATGAGTTGATGCATTCAATCTGCCCGATCGGCTTCCGGGAATCCTTCAGTGTGAGAGTTGCTTTCACCGGCCATTCGGCCAGCGGGTCAAAATAGATCGTCACTTTTCGGCCTTCGTATTCCCAGAGCCAATCCGCAGCAAAACTCCACTCCATCGGCATCGACAGCGGGCCTTCCTCCGTCGTTTTCACCATGCCCCGCCGGACGACGTGAGTTTTTGCGACCGGGAGAATCAGGAAATCATCTTCAGCGGAACGGGGCTGGCGTGGGGCTTCCAACAAGTCCATTTCCCACCGCTCTTTTGGAACCCATGTGCCATACGTCGCGGATTTGATCCGCTTCTCCGCCAAGTAATCCATAGCAGCATAGAGAGCTTCTTGACCCTGGGTGAGACTGAGGAAATGTTTTCGTGGATCCACGCTGCCTTTGCGCGCCTGGACGTAGAGATCGGAATTGCGTTTTATTTCGGCTTGGTGGCGTCCCACGTCGCCCGCCTGCCCGGCCATGATGCCCCACAACCGGCCAATGTAGTTTTCGACCAGCTTTTGGTTCGGGCGTCCTTTCGCGGAGATGAAGCGACCGCCCAGGACGGCCAAGGTTCGTTTGGCCTGCCAGACGCCGCCCTCGATTGCCCAATGGTCGAACTGGACCACGTCGCGTTCGGCGCGATAAATCACGGACGCGGCGTCCGTGGCCCGGTAGGATTGATGCCAGCGGAACACGGACGACACGAACGGAACAAAGGACGTGGCATCGTCGTGAACGATGAGCGTTTGCCAGCGGCCCAGGCGCACGCCGAATTTATCGGAACAAGGGCAACCGCCCCATGGCCACGGAATCCAGCAAGCGACGTTCCGCGTGGCATCGTCGACGCTGGCGCGTTCCCCTGCCCAAAGGCGGCGGGACATTTCAGAATGCCTCCGCATCGTGCCGGGAACGTATGCGCCTTCGTGGCGTTGGCGGGCCGCGCCGCCACGGGCCGCGCCGATGATCGCTTTGCGCTTCCGGCATGCTTCGCGAACTGCAGTTGGAATCGTAGTGGCTGGCATGTGGTCCGCGACCAGATGGCCGAAGCGCTCCGCGTTTGCCTCGCAAAACCGAACCCAAGCGAGCTGAACGGAACCTTCCTTTTTCGAGTGGTTCGTCTGCAGATACTCGGCCTGGATTTGGCGTAGATCCTCCGCCGTTAGATCCGCCACGGGTGGGCGTCCCGTGGTCCGTTTCCCAAAATGCAAGTAATGGCTCATTCTTCCAACAGGTGGATGTTTAATTCGGTCCAGTCTCTCCAATCATCGGTCCCCCGCACTTCCTCATCCTCCGGTTGATGGCTGGTCAATTTATAGGTCGCCACCGTGGCGGCGCCGCCGCGTCCGCCCCGTGCGGAAATGAATATTCCTCCAGGTTGGCCGACGAGTTGATAGACATGGATTTTTTCGTTTTCGCGCGGTGTGTCGTGGACGCTATCCAACGCATCAAACTTCAAGCCGCACTGGACCACGCGCAGGAAGCGCGGCGCGCGTGAGAGCATCAGAACTTGCCCGGCGGCGGGGCCATCAAGAAAGTTGGTCATGAGTGGAGGATTTAAGGAAAGTTGATCCGGATAATGAGTTGATGCGGCTTTGTCTTTTCGGCGCGTGCTTCATCCTTCCGCAACTCAAGGAACGGCTTTGCGATTTGGTCGGCGAACTCGTCCAAAATCTTACCATTGATTACGAAGCAGGTTCGGGACTCATCGCGGCATGACAGCGTGAAAGAACTTTTGCGGCGACGTTTTGATTTTTTTCGGCATGGGCGACATAAACGAAAGGCGTTGTTGAATCAGTGGTTCGATTTCCTCATCCGGCGAGAATGTCCATGGCTTGCTGGAGAGAGGTGCAGATGTGGTCGCACATCTTCGCCATCAGTTCCGGCTCCTGTCCGTCGCAGGTGAGCACCAGCGTTTGCTTGCCCGCTCCCGCCGCCCAGCCGAGTTCAAGGTGCGCGGATCGACCGCACGGCAGAACCAAGAGGAACGTGTCCGCCCACTTCATGGCGTTCATATCCGAAGCGAAACCCGCCTTGGCGATCGGATGATCGAGAGCGGCGACGTATTCGTCAGCGGTCCAGTTGAGCCAGTTCGGATCAATCTCCGACCATGAGAATCCAGTATTGCCCGGTCGGGGGTTCTTGAAATCATAGACCAAGTGGCCAGCCTTTTGAAGGGCTTCGACGACGGCTGCTTGGTGTGGATTGCGCCACGAACTGGCGACGTAGATTTTCCGGTATCGGATAGCGGGTTTGATTGGTGCTTCGAGTGTCAGCTTCATTGGATTGGCAGGGTTAATTCGGTCAGTCAGAACTTGAAGCCGTCCTTGCGGAGATGGGCGGCGAGATCAGAGAGGGGGAAATCGGCGGGACTGGCGTCGGAGTCGGAAACCAAACATTGCGCAAGGCCGGTGCCGATGATGCGGCCAAAAACCATCCGCTCCGAAAGCAAGCGGGCGGTCGCTCCCCCGTTCGCGACGATACCGCGCAACCGATCGTTTCGGCAGAAATCCGGAATCTCGATGGTGTGCTGCGCAACATAAGTGCGGGCAGCGGTAATCGTGACGATGCGGGTTGGAATGGAATTCATTGCGTTTAACTGACGATTTCGTCCTCCCTCATAGCTTCGAACCAATCGGGATCTGTCACCCGAAAGCCGACGGAAGCCGGTTCCTTTGTGTCCTCGACTTCGATTTGTTCATTCTCTTCGTTCATGTCGTGGACACTTGTTTCCGTTTCCAGCTCGTCGTAGGTTTGGCATCGGTCGTAGAGGCAGGATTTTAGCTCGTCGTTGCTGATGCCTTCGGGGATTTCGACAACGATTGATTTCGCCATCGTGAGCTGGCGGGTAATTTTGACGGTGCGTCTCTTCATGATTGGTAGATTTTGACTTTTAGTAGCCTAAGTCTGGCTGCATGGATTTCGGCAGCAGGTGCCGGACGTCCCAGGCATTCAAAGGGGTAAAGTTGCCAGCCAATGCCGCTTGACGTGCAATGTCTTCAGAACAGATCGTCACCCGATAGAGGCTTGACGGATTGACGAGTTGAGAAACAAAACTCCCGTCGTGCTGAGGAACCTCGACTCTAAGTAAAGCGGTTCCGAATTGATTATCTTTGCTGACAAGTCCGCCGTAACGAACGTGGCCCATCAGTTCGATAACTGCCCATTGTGGGGCGTCGGTTGATTCTTGATTTGGTGATATAGGGTCCATGATATTTTCAGTTTTATTATCTCAAATCTTTCGGCAATTGAGCGACCAGGGACTTCCAGGCGGATCGGGCTTTTTCGCGGGCGATTTCGTCGATGCTGTCCCACCGGTTGAATGTGTTGCTCAGTGTGATAAGCGATTTGCAGAACAGGCCGCGCGGCTCGCCCGTTCTGCCATCTATATCTAAATAGATCGGATCTTTGCGGTTCTTCCCCTTGGTTGTTTTGCGGCCCGCGTTGGCGCGGATTGCTTGCACAAGTGTTAGTTCTCCGCTGGCGACTTTTTCCAACATAGCTTCGGCGTCGCTGTCGCCGTCTTCGGCGCTGGTAATAAGTTTATCCAGCCGCGCTTCGTCGCCGTTGGTTGCGCTACCAATGGTGAGCCTGCGAACGGACATTCCACGGCACGCGATTTCCATGGAGGATTCTAATTTGATCCAGGCCGGGCTTCCGGGTTCGGGAAGTTCAATTTCTGCTAACTCATCCGCCTCGAAATGTTTACCTAGCAACGCGGCGGCAGCATTGATCCAACGGTAAGCGGTGCTGCGCGGTATCGCTTCACCTTCCAGTGCGTCCAGTGCTGCGCGGAATCCGCCGGGCGTCTCATTTTCACCGGTTAGTTTGTGAAGAACGAGCAAGCGCGCGCCGATGCGGACCGCATCGAAACATGACTTGCGGAGGTGTTCGCGTAGGTCATGGGAAATTGTGATGATTTCTTGAATCACCGGCGGCTGTTTTACCTTCCGCGTGGTTGCAGATTTGGGTTTGGTTAGAGTCTTTGACATGGAATGAATGGAAGGAAAACAATGGGTCAATGAGCGGGTGAAGTCGCCGCCGGTTTGATATAACGTGCCGTGGCAATTTGATATTGTGGGTTACACTTCAAAAGTTGCCTCCCGATGCTAATTGAGCTGGAAACATTCCCCTGATTGCTGCATCGGAATGCGAGGGAGATTTGCCATGTGGGGACGCCAGCAACGACAAGACAATGCCAAGTGGCGATCCGCGCATGACGGACTAGCTGGCCTTTCCTGCCACCCTGAAAAACGTCCTTTGGATCCACGCCATAACTAGCGGAAACGTGCTTGATAACTTCCGCCACTTTGGAGGCGATTTCTTTTTCAGTGGTTGGCATCGTGACTTGATTGGTTTGAGCTGTGAACGCGGCGGAGGCCGTTGTCCGGCAGCGGCGGTGCGGCGGCGATTGATAGAGTGATGACTGGTGCGTCATTGCGGCGGCGGATGGGCTGTTGATCCAGGGGCGACTCTACGGCGATGGGTAGCGCGATGGTGGGTGCGTCGCCTGCATGACGTGCGACGTAGCGTTCCGGGATGATGTGGAAGCGGAATACAATCATGGTGATGAATGAACCCGTGCCCAATGCGACGGCGGCGATGAGCCAGAATGTTAGATTATCGAGAATTTCACTCATGGTTGGCTTTGTGTTTGGCGGTGTGCGGAAAGTTCCAGGTGACGGCCAAGATGAGTTTGGCAGGCTTCACGGAACGCGATGATTTCAGGGTCCGGGAAATCGACCTTGCATGCCGATTCATAGAGCCGGATCAGCAGGCTAGGCTTTACCTGGGAGAGTTCGGAAACTGCCTTGCGCAGCAATGCCGCCCGGAAGCGAATTTCCTTCGCATTAGGGACTTTGATTTCCAGCGTTGCAGCGACGGCGCGAACGAGGTGCGTTTGCCCTTGCAGCTCTTCAGAATTTGCTTTGGGTGGCATAGGTCAAAGGGTGGCGGTTTGAGCTTCGCGGAGGGGTTGGCGAATCGTCATTTTTAAATGACGCATGAGCGCGGCAAACTGAGGTTCCCGCCCGGCGATGAATGCGGCCCGGCGCAGGCCGTGGATGACCGCGCCGTGGTCCCGGTTGAATGCGTTCCCGATTTCTCGAAGCGTCCAATCATCGGCGCGCAGAATGGACCAGATGGCCCAGCGGGTGCGCGCTAACCGGTCCGGGCGGCGAGTGGATAAAAGATCCTCACGCGAAAATCCGGTGAATTCTGAGGCGGCGTCAATGAGGCGATCTAACCGCGCCGAAACATGATACTTCAAATCACTCGGCAGGACTGTTGATTCCCGGAAGCTCCGGCCCTTCAGGGCGGAGGGTGGAAACCCAGCGGTGCGGGTCAACGGCATCAGCTCCGCACTCGACAGGGCGGCGTGGTTTGGCAGCGGTTCGATTGAATAGATCGCACTTGGCTTGCAGGTTTTTGCGTCCTTCCTCCCCCGCTTTGCGATCCTGGCAGCGATTGTGGAAATGAAGCTCCCAAAGGTTTTTCTTGGGGTGCCAAACGACGGTCCAGTCGCTTGGTGTGAAGTCGATAAGCTCGCGGTCTGTGGTGGGTTGCATGACATGGCGTTTTAGTTGTTTGCTGGTTTTGGATTGGGTTACTTTTTCGCACCTTCGCGAATGGCATTTGATAATCTTCGGGCGGCAGTTTCGACCATGTGCAAAACGACCTTCAAAGGGGTGCCGGTGTGGGATGAAAGCACCGCTGCGAGCTTGCCGAGGACGATTGGCAGTTCGTGGCTTTTGATGCCGCCAAGCTCGATTTGGTCCGCACATGCCACGGTGACCGTGTTGATTCGGTCGGCGGAATCAGCTTCCTTTGTAGTGGCGCGGACTCCACCAGGAACAGCTGTGAGAATAACCGGAGGATGCCCGCCTGTGACAGCAAGTGCGATACTCCCGCCCGACGACAGAAGGGCGATTTCGTATTCACTAGGTTTCCAGTAGCTCGTCATGATCCCGTCGCCACGGCGGACGGGTAACGGATTGCATTGCTCTTCCGTCCAGCCTTCCGGACGTTCAAGCGTGGTGTTGCAAAGGGGGTGGTTGATGGGTTGCATTTTGGTATTAGTTTGCTGGTTTTCAGTGTTCAGTTTTCAGGCGTTACAAGGGGTGCGTCGTAGCAGGCGAATAGCTCTTCAATGAAAGTTCCGAGGAAGCCCGCAGCGGTGGTCCGTGGTAAAACAAACTCCACGGTCAATTCGTCACCATCCGGTCCGACCAATTTATCCTCTGAACTCAGGACGATGATTTCTTCGTCTTTGTCCCATTCTTCACCGTATCCTGTCTTCCAAACTTCGATCGCTTCTGCCCGGTTTTGCGCGGCGATCACGTCGTCGTTGATGCGGTAGGCGTTGAACCGCCTTTCTTCCGGCTCAGCTTCTCCAGGACTTATCGTTGACACTAAAACTTCCCACTCACCATAAGGGAAGAATGACCGAGTTACCCCGGCTTTTAGATCATCGTAATTGTAACCATGGATGATGGTTCCAACTAGCTCGATTCCGTTGTTGTGTTCGGTGACGGCTAAGGTCAATAAGTGACCATTGGATGATTCGCACACTGCAAGGAATGGCGGTTTATCTTCAGGGCGGATTTTACGTGTTTTGATCATGGCGTTTTAGTTACTTGGTGATTTTTCGAGTTTAGTTTTCAGGCGAAGATTTATCCTTTGATGAACGGAACGGGCCGAGGATGAGGCGGACGGCGAGAGCTACAGCGCCGAAGACGACAACGAAAAGGATCAGAGCGAAAATGAGCAAAGCGAACCCCTTCAGAATGCCGTCTTTAAAATACAGCCAAAGCATCCCGCCTCCCATTGTGTAGAGCATGGCCCAGCCGATCGTTTTAGAGATAAGACGCTTAAAATTCATTGTTGGCGGTTGGTTTGGTTTTCGGCACAAAGAATTTGCCTTTCCTTCCGCATTTTCTGCGGACCTCGAAATCCCACCGAGAGCGCTCAGACTTACAATTGAGCACGCCCATGACGCGGACCTGACCGCTAACTAAATCTAGCTTTTCGATACTTCTCCGGACACACAAGTGATAGCCAAACAGATCAAGTGCGTGGTGCTGGCAATGTATGCAGAGCGGATTAGAATTCATTGTTGGCGGTTGGTTTGGTGAGAATGGCGATAAGGCCAGCGCGGGCTTGATCGGCTAATTGAAGGGCTTTGCGTAAGTCTTCCTGGGTGGGTTGGTTTTTGAATTCGTGTGAGATCGCATTCGCTACGCTGTGAGATGCCAGAGTGAGAGCTTGCCAGACGGCGGTGGTTTCTGTGGCATCCATAACTTAGGCGGTCGCGAGTTGTGCTTTCCCTGCTTCGGTGATTTCCTCCATGGCGGCGAAACCGGAATAAGTGATGGAAAGCCACACGGTCCGGCGATCGCTCTTGCCGTGTTTCCGCACGGCGAAACCGAGATTTTCCAATGACTCCGCCATGCCTGTTAGAGCGGCGGTGTGAATCCCAAGATGGGCGGCAATGACGCCGACTTTCTGTTCGTTGTTCTCATAGAGATAGGACAGAATGGCTAAACTTGTGATGCTAAGTTTCAGGCGGCGGGCAACGACCAATTGATTGACGAGCTGGTTGATTTTCATGGGGTGGCGTTTGATGGAGTGGCGGGTGTGATGAGGCGGTAAAAGGAATGCACGGCCCGGTTTTCCTGTTCGGTGCGGTTCTCGATTTGGAATCCGCGATCGCGAAGATTTGCGATTCGTGAATGGATATTTAGGGAGCGGCTGGCGGCGGCGAGGGTTGGCATGGAAACCCACTCGCCGTCCGCGTTTTGCAAGGCTTCCAAGATCAAGTCGCATTGGCTGGGTGGGGTCATAAAGTTTGCGGGGTTTCAGTGTTCAGTTTTCAGCGGGTGAAGGTGTGTCCACAGTGGACACGTTCAATCGGTGGACGGGTGGAACTGATAGACGCGGCGCTGGAGCAGCTCGGCGGCTAGGTGTAACTCTTCCGCGCTGGGTGCGCGGCGGGTTGGCGGATCAATCATTCCAAGCCCGGCGGTTTTTACCTGGACGGTGACGACGAATTCAGCGTCGCTCGAAATCGGCAGGAAGAGCGTGGTTTGCTTGGGGTTTGGAACTATGGCGGGCATCGTAGATCAGCGGTTCAATTTTGGATCTTTGGTGCATTCGTGAAGATTCGCGGCGGACAGCACGAACTCAGCAAAGCGCAGAGCAGCGCCGCAGGTGCGGGCGCAGACTTCGCCCTGGAGATCCGCATCGAAAAAGCGGTTGGATTTTCCGGGCAGGAGCGGCCTGCCACAGCAAGCGCAAGGCGTGTTTTTGGATTTGGTGGCCATGGTGGGTTTGGGGGTTAGGGTTTGCGGGAAAGGTCCGGCAGAGTGTCGATGCGTGCTAAAAGTGAATGGCTGCTGCGTTTGCCAGTCAGGACGCGGAACAAGTGAGTGTGATCTACTCCGAGCAATTTAGCGGCACTCCTTGTCGAGTAGCCCTTGCCTTGAAGTAATTCGAGGTTGCTTGATTCAGGATTTTCAGGCTCGAAACCCAAAAAACCAAAGCGATCGTCAAGCGATTGATGGAACACTAAGGCGTTCATTAGTTGGGTCGGGATTGAAGGTTGAGAACCGCTGCAACTAACCGGCGCGATTCGCGCTCGCCGTTAAGCACATGACAAAGATGCTGGTATGAAACCCCCAGACGAGGGGCGGCAGATCGATACGACCAACCCATAGAGAAAAAGTGCTTCCGAGCGGCTGCTACTCTGGGTGGCAGCTTGCGGTGTGGCGAAGGGGCAAAAGGCATGGGTTCGGGTGGGTAGTTAAGAAAAGCGAAGGATCAAATCAGGGCTTGTCGCGGAGCATGTCGCCCGAGAACATGCGCTTAGTTCGCACTTTTCGCACTTTGACGCAACCAGAAAATCGCACTTTCTCGCACTTTTCCCAAAGAACTGATTCTTTGGCACTGGCGCTTGGCTGCAACTTGGAGGACTTGCCGGAGAAACTCGGCATATCGAGACGCATGTTTTTCGGCTACCGCTCTGGCCAATACCCAATTTCTAAGAAGGCATGGGAAAAACTATCCAAAGCGGAAACGGAAAATCCGATCATTACCCTCAAAGATCAACTTGTTGAATATCGCACTACCAAAAGTGCGAAAAGTGCGAACCTGACGGAATCGGAGAGAATAGAACGGCTGGAAAAAACCGTCGAAAAACTTGAAAGTATCCTAGAGCGTGTCGCTAAAGCATTTTTAGCTGATTAGAACTCGTGCAGCCATTTCAGAATAGAATCGTGAGTAAAACCAAATCAGAATCCAATAACTTGCCTATTGTCTTGCTTGTATCTATTTCGAGTTTATTGCTATTTTGGATTATCGCGACTATTGCAAATAGTGATCGCAAGCCCAAAAAAGCAGATACAACTAGGGTGAAAAATGAATCATCTAAGTTAGCACAAACTATAAAGCAAGACCCTAGGGAGCTGGCATACCGGGCCGCAACATTGTGCTTCAAAAAAACGCAGGAGCGGTTTCTCGCGGATCTGGAAATGAGGCAAGCAGAGGAAAAGCTAAAGAGGCAAGTAACGGCTGGAATGGCCGCTGCTGCTGAAATTGATTTTATCGAGTCGAAAGAGAAATTTGCAAATGCCTCATCCGCTGAAGAATCTGCTTTAGATGCTCTATATAGTTATGATCACGATGACAACTACACAAAGGATCTTCGGGACTTTCGTTCCTACGGTGACAGACTCGTCTATTATGTCGTGACGCATTACGACTCTCGTCTCCATGGAGAATTAATGAAACTGATCTATGATTTGCAGCTAGAGGATATTTCAAGAGGCGACTATCAATCATTCAATTTCGAATAAAGTGTCCAGAGTGGACACGCTGCGGAAAGGGTGCGGAAAATCGGTAAACGCGTTTAACTGCGGAGAAAATCCACATTTATACCCTTTTACAGAAGGCTTTTAATCGGTCGATTTCTGCGTGTGTCCACTGTGGACACTGTCAGGCGATACCCTTTTCAAATCGTGTCCACTGTGGACACGGAATAGCATTTTCCCCGGAATTACGGGGATTTTGGCGTGAATCGATGCGAGAAAGGCAGATTTTAGAAAAGGGTCAAATAGCTGCATCTGCGACATGAGAGGAAAAAGCTGCATTTGCTGCATCTAAGCCCCGCCGGAAGGACAAGCGGGGTTTTGAATGGTTAGGGTGCGGGCGTTCAAGAAACGCACCCATGCAAAATTCCTCAACTACTACGACCGCCGTTTTAACATCTACGGCAAAGCCGATTCTTAAATCGAAAACCTTTTGGCTCCAGGTCCTCGCCATTACGAGCGCTTTTGTCCCCGGCGTCCGTGAATGGCTGGCGGCAAATCCGGAAACGGCAGTCGGCGCGCTAGGCGCGCTCAATATCCTCGTTCGGTTTATGACGAGTGACCGAGTGCAACTTTTTCCGGCTAGTTCGAATGATGATTCGGACGACTCGGGAGAAACAACGACGGGGGCTGGTGGGTCCGCCCTTGTTGCGCTGTTGGTTTGCGTGGCGGCAGGGTTGATTGGCGTTGCCCTGTCGTCATGCTCCCAAAGCGTCCCAATCGACGCGACACTGACCACGCCTAACGGTAGCATTGGCTACAGTTCGAAAAGCGGGATTACGGCAAACGCCGTAATTGAGGCCGAAGTCGTGGATGCGGACAGCGGAAAATAATCAGCCCCGGAAATTTCGGGATGAGCGGCTAGAGACTAGGTCCGGCTGCAGAAGTCCCGCCCTTAATCAAACAACGATCGTATCATGAGTGACCTCATCGATCTAACCCGCAAGATCCAACGCGCTGTCGGCGAGGATGACGACGGTAAGTTCGGACCCAGGACCGCAAACGCCGTGTGGCGCGCCCTCAATAAGGGCTTAGATATTGACCCGGAGCTTTCCATCAAAGGCGTCGATGGAATCGATGATCGCTCATTGTCTGTCATTCAAACTTTGGATCCAAAAGCGCAATCCGACTTTATGCGCTTCCTTCGCTTGGCCAAGGCGACTGCGGCGACGCTGGGATGCGATTATATTTTCATCGGTGGCAACCGGACATGGGAAGAGCAGGACGCGCTTTTCGCAAAGGGCCGAACCGCTCCCGGCGAAATCGTTACCAAAGCGCGCGGCGGTTATTCCATGCACAACTTCGGAATCGCTGCGGATGCTGGCGTGTTCATTGGCGGAACTTACCTGGACGATGGGAGCACGGCGCAGCAAGAGCTGGCCAGCAAGGTTCACCGCGCTGTCTCCATGAACGCGGCAGAATGCGGTCTGGAGTGGGGCGGCAACTGGAAAACGATTGTGGACCAGCCGCACTATCAAATCGACATGGGCGGAAAGACCACGGCGCAGCTGCGAAAACTCTACAAGGAAAAGGGGTCCGTATTATGAGTGGCCGCTCGCTTTATAAGCAGGTTTGCGAGGCTAGCAACCTGGACGCGGCAGTGTCGCAACTCAACCGCGACGAACTCGCGGAGCTCGCCGAATACATCTCAAAACTCAAGCCGCGCGGTGGAGTGCCTGCCCAGGTCTCCGGAATGGTCGCCGCCCGCATCAGTGATTCCGCTAAACCCAAAGCACGAAAAGCCAACCCATGATTTTCCATTTCTTTATCCTACTAGCGATGCCGTATTTGGCGGTGACCGAATCCATTACGCCGGGCGGCGTGGCAATCATCATCGGCGCGCTTGGCACGTTCCTTTCCGTTGGCGTGGGCACGCTTTCTTATCAAGCCGGGAAATCCCGGAATGTCAGCGTGGAGATGAAAGAACAGTTCATGCCGCGCAAGGAAGCAGAGATCCGCTTCACCGCGCTGGAGACATCGACCGCCACAAGCTTCCTTCGCATGGAAGGCTTATTCCGCGAAACGCAGGCATTGCTGCGTGAGCAGGACAAGCAGAGCAACCGGCGCGTCGAAAACCTGAACGTGCGACTCATCAGGAAAATCGAGGAAGTCGCAAAGTCGTCTTACGACGGGCGGACGAAAATGTGGACTCCCCTTAATGAGACCCGTCAAGCGGTCGCAGCATTGCAGGTGAATTCAGATGTTGCGGCGCAGTTAGAGAAAGTCGCTGAGGCGCTTACCTCATCACAGCAAACCAAAGTTCAACCCACGCACACCAACCCCACCCCATGAGTAAAGTTTCCATTGGCCGGGTCCGGCAAAAGGTCCGCGAAGCTCTGATGATCGCACCTGGATACGGTAAAACCGAATCCATGTTGTTAGAAGCCGTGAATGAATTGGTTGGCGGTGGCGTGGATCTTCAAATGCTCCGCGACGGCATCGAATACAACCACGGGGAAACCTTCATCCGGAGCAAGGACGATGAGGAAACCGAGCAACGGCTTTGGTTCATCACGAAGGAAGGAATTGCACGCGAAAACATCAAGTGAATGGACGACTTCAAGAGGCCCAGGAACGACGCGAAGCTGAAAAAGCGCGCCTACGAGGATCCGCAATTCGCGGAGGATCTTTGGCGGATGCGGAATCCGGAGGACGGCGGCGAACAGATTCCCTTCGAGGAAATCCTTGTGGCGCTGCAGCGCGATTATGGCATTGCCTCGTCCTTGGGTGCCTTGTCGGATTTCTATCCTTGGTTGGATCGCAAGTATCGCTGGGAGGCAGCGGCGGCGGCAGCGGATCAAGCGAAACAACAACGGCTTGCCGAGAATCCGGAAACCTCGCTGGAGGAACTGGAGAATCTGGGACAGTTCGTGTTTACGAACGAAGCGATTGCCAGCAAGGATACGAAGGCTTTTGTGCAACTGCGCAGAACTCGCCAAAACGATCGCAAGATCGAAATCGACGAACGGCGCATGGCCGTGCTGGAAGCTGCAGAGAAACGGCAGCGCGACGCGGAGGAAGCGATCCGCAAGATCAACTCCGACGAAACCCTCTCGCCGGAAGCGCAGCGCGCAAAAGTCCTGGAGAAGATGGACGAATTTTTCGGACTCAAGAAATCGAACGGATGACGGCGATTCTCCCAGGTATCAAGATCGACAGCGACGCTCAGTTGGCGCGGTATTTTCTGCCGTATCAACTTGAGTGGATCGCAGACGATTCGACGATGCGACTTGCGGAGAAGTCGGTCCGGATCGGCTGGACGTATTGCGACGGTTTCAAGAACGTGCGCAAGCGGCTACGGCATAAAAACCGCGACTATCTATTCGCGACGAAGGACCAGCAATCCGCCATCGAGTATTTAGACCAGTGCCGCAAGTTCGCAGAGCTGTTCGACTTCACGCGCTCTATCATTTCGAGCGGTATGGATTCCATGCGCGTCGAGGGTAGGGACGACGCCGGGAAGAAATTCGTGGAGGAAGTAAAGTTTGGTTATATCAAGTTTGATAACGGCTCACGCATCATTGCCTTTTCCGCGAACCCTTACGCCATGGCCGTCTTCGGCGGTGATGTTGGATTGGATGAGTTCGCCAAGCACGGCGCGGCGGAAAAGCTGTGGGAAACCGCGCAAGGTCGGATTACTTGGGGATATGATATTGGGGTATGGTCTGCGCACGACGGGACCGATACTTTGTTCTATCAATTCACCCGCGAAGCTCACGCCGGGAAAGGCGGATGGAGTCACTACAAGGTGACGATGGAAGATGCGGTTGATATGGGCTTGTTGGATAAGATCAACGAGCGCAGCGGCAAGAATCTCACCAAGGAACAATTCATCCAGGATTGTAAGAACCGGGCGCGGCTCCCGGAGATTTACGAACAAGCCTACAATTGCAATCCGACCGGATCGGCATCGGCGATTGTGCCCTGGACCGCGATTCAACAATGCCGGGTCGATCGCCCGATTGAACGAATCCACATGGAGAAACTTCAGATCCTGGACTTGTTCGGCCCGTTCAAAAAGGAAACGGAAGCCGCCAGACAGAACAAGATTGCCGAGTTCACGAAAAGCACCTTCCCCAAAGTGCTTAACAACCCGCAACGCTACCGTCTCGGCTTCGACGTGGCCGCGTCCGGAGAGGGTGACCTTTGCTGCATGTATATCGACCGCAAGGAAACGCAACAGCTCAAGCTCGATGCCTTGTTCACCTGTCGGACGGATGATTGGGATTTTATCGAGACGGTTCTGTGGACTTTCCTTCGCGGGCTTTCCGCTGTCCAGGGTGCCGGGGATGAAACCGGATTGGGGCGGCAAGTGTGCTGGCGGACTGCGCAGAACTTTCCGAATCAATTCGAGGGCGTGAATTTCTCGTCCAAGAAACACGACATGGGCTTTGCACTGATGAATCAGCTTTCCACCGCTGAGAAGCTTTTCCCGTCCGAGAACATCGAGCACGACGACATCGCCCAGGACTACTATTCCATCCACAAGACTTACGCCGGGAAACGGTGGGTGTTCACGTCCGGACGAAACAACCTCAACCCGGATTCGCACGGCGACATCGCATGGGCCGGTGCCCTTGCTTCGCACGCGGATTCGCAAGCCGTGGTCGAGTGCAAAGCAATCCTCATTGGCGATGATTAACCCAAAATCCAGACGTGACCGGATGATCCGGCACACCGAAACGCGGGAAACCGCCTCAGAAGGCCGGAAAGCCGGGCCCGGCGACTACTCGCCCGCGAAAACGGGGGGCGACGACTCAGAGACGCCCGCGACGCGCTGCGACGGCCTGAAAAATCGGCCAGATGATACGGAAAACTTAACCAATCGCGAAAACCGCCCCTCATGACCCTTTTGTCCCGCATTACCAGCCGGTTTCTGCCATCCGCGGCCACGTCGCGCGATGGGGGCGACGGTATGGGCGACGGTGTGGTCAAACGCACCACGGCTCAGTTGCTGGCCTTCCTGAATAATTGGGCGGGCGACTCAGGCACGGATGGGTTGAAAGACCCTTATTTGAAATCTCCCTGGGTATCCAGCGCGGTTCAGATCATCACCGGGCCGATCGCCCAGGTTGGACTGAAGTTCTTCGAGGGGGAGAAGGAAATCACGGATTCCACCTTGGCCGCATTCTGGAACCGTCCAATGCGCGGCATGGCGCGGAATTCGCGCGCATCACGTTTTGATACCATCGAGGCGACTGTCGGCTGGCTGTGTCTGAACGGGGAGTTTTTCTGGATCTTGGACGATACCTGGTTGACGCGTGGTCCGGTGAAAAGCCCGTTCATCGTCGCGCGGCCCGATTCCATGACGCCAATCGTTGATGATGGTGAATTGATCGGCTGGAGATTCCGTGATGGTGCCAAACGAGAACACGACCTCATCCCGGACCAAGTTATCACTTCCCGGCGGTGGAATCCGTATAATGATTTCCGGGGTGCAGCCCCTCTTGAATCTGCGATGATGGCAGCAAGCGCCGACTATGCCGCCAGCCGGACCTGGAAGAGTCTTGCGGAGACGAACGGCGACCTTGGCGAAAACGTGATTGCACCGAATGGGGTTACTGAACCCCAACAAGAGCAAATCAAGTTGATGCTGAAGCGGAAGCGCGAGGCCGCGAAAAAGGGCAAGTTCCTGCCCGCGTTTTATGTCGGCGATATTAAAGTCACTGAACCGCATATCAAATCCCCGGACAGCGCGGCGGCGGCGCAGCGCCTGCAAAATCGGCAAGAGGTTTACATTGCTCTTGGTGTTCCTCCATCGTTCGCGGAAACGACCGCAAGTTATTCCATCGGGTCGGCAAGTGACAGGTTTAAGCTGATTGAGGAAACGTGCATGCCGATCGCAACCAAGATTGCGGAAGCGGTCGAGGAAGTTTCTTCCCGCTTGTTAGGTGGCCGGTCGATCACCGCATCATTTAATTTCGATAACCATTCGACCATGCAGCAAGTCCGGGCGGAACGCTTGGAATCTGGCCGCAAGCTTCACGAACGCGGTATCCCATGGGAGGTAATTTCAAATCACCTGGACCTTGGCTTGCCAGCTTTTCCCGGCTCGAAAGATTCATGGCTTCCATACGCAGTTCAGCGGATCACGGACAATAAACCGGGCACACCTGAGCCGACATCGGCGACGGGTAAGGCATCAAGCGCCGTGACCGCTTTTGAGGAACTGGAAGAGCTGTTGAAAGGATGTCCAGCGCACCCGCGCGCGCATCTAACAAGCCGGACGCCAGAGAAGAAAGCGGAGCCATCGCCGCTGTGGATCAAGCAAATGAATTCCCGTGCTCCGCATGTGAAGAGAATTCGCGGAATCGTTGACCGTGCGCTTTTCGAGGCACGCAAGGAAACGCTGGCGAACATTTCACAAGCTGCCGATGCGGAAAAAGCCATCCGCGCCGGGGCGTTCGATTTCATCTTTGACCTGGCGAACTTCCTGGAACTTCTCATCGAACCAATTTTTAAAGCCGATCACGCAGCTTATGAAGCGGCAGGCGCGGAGTTGATCGCCGATGAGATGGGATTGGACACGCCTTTCATTGGGGCCGATCCACTCGGCTTGCAATGGCTTCAGGAGCGCAAAAATCATATCCAGGACGCAGGGCAAAAAGTATGGGAGGAAGTCCGCGATTCGTTAGAAGAGGGTGTGAACGCTGGCGAGAGTTTCGAGAAACTTTCGCGGCGAGTGCGTGAACAGTTTAACGGTTTTTCGAAGGAACGCGGCATGCGTGTTGCCGTTACTGAAATTGGTATTGCTTTTGGAACCGGGAGGTTTGAGGCGATGCAGCAAGCGGGCGCAGGTTTTAAAGGTTGGTATACTTCCGACGATGGTCAAGTGCGCGACACGCACCAACGGTTGCACAATAAGGTGATTCCGATTGATGAGCCGTTCGATGTGGGCGGATTCCCAATGATGTATCCGTGCGACCCGTCCGGACCTCCGCAAGAAATCATTCGCTGCCGTTGCATTCACGGCCCCGCTGATGAGCCAACCGGCCCCGATGAAAGCGACATCGAGGGCAACAATCCAGACGCGGAAATTCCATTCTAACAGGTCATGCTTCCGGCAATCTACAATCTTGAACCGATGGTCCGTGGCGACCAGTGGCGCGGCATCGATCAAATCGGCCCGCTAACCTTTGCAGGCGTCGCCCCAAAGTCTCCATGCGTGGCGGCGTCCATGCAGTTTCGGCGCACCGCTGGGAATCGAAATCTGGGCCATTCAATCGCGAGCGGTTCCGGTATTGAAATTGTGGACGCTGACGCATGGGTCTTCCGCATTCCGCCGCAAGCACTGCCACTAGACGAGGGTGTCTGGTGTTATCAATTCCAAACCGTGGCCGCTGATGCGGACGGACTGCCAAAAACCTATTTGGAAGGAACTATCGAAATTTCCGAGGACACGAACCGATGAGCACACAACTACCAGTTGAAAGCGTAGTCCTGGAGATCCGGGAAGCTACTAATGGACAAGATGCATACGACCTTTGGTTAGCTAAAGGGAACGTGGGTTCGTATGAGGATTATGTGGAATCAACCCGTGGCCCAAAGGGCGACCAAGGCGAGCCGGGCGACACAAGCGCGGCGGAGGAAATCGCACAGGAAGCCGTGGCTATTTCTAATTCCACTCAGGGTTTGATTGCGGTTTCAGCCATACAGGTTGCCAGCGCGGAGGCGGCAGCGGCAAATGCTCAATTGGCGGTCGAAGAAGGGCATGATTACATTGTCCGCACCAAGGCAGATTTGCCTGTCGGGACCAATGGGAATGCAAAGCCGGAGAGAGCGCTCGTCTGGGCCGATCCGGTGAAGGCGAACAACGGAACGTATATCCGTGAGGTGGGCGCATCGGTTTGGGAGCAGTCCGATGGCGATGGGCTGGGCCGTCTTTTAAGAGTGGAGAACAAGACCGCGTTCTTCTCCATCCGTGAAAATTTCGAGATTGAGGGCGAGGAATACACGTTCGGTTTCTTCGATCCATTCCAGCGGTGCGCGGCAGGGATGACCAAAGCGGGAACGTTTCGATTCTTCGCGGCGGTGATTGCTCCTTTCTCTCCGGATCTGGTGACGGCCTTGGCTGGCAAGGCGAGCCAGTCAGATTTAACGGATCTGTCCGCAGCGGTTTCCCCGTTAGCGAATCAATTGAAGATCCGCACCGATCGTCCGGACTATTTCTTCACGATCGAAGATGAATCGTTCCCGTTTCAACGCATCGGATTTGGCATTATGAAGAACGGGAAAACCATCATTCCGGGCCTTGCCATTCCCGGCGCGGACCCCGGAAGCATCACCACGCTGCAACTGGCTGATGAGGCGGTGACGAAGCCTAAGCTGGATTCTGAGATCGTCCGCGAAACGGCGGCGGATCGGAACGACTACCAGCCGGACCCGTATCGTCCGCAGCGGTCTACGCTCTATGCGCGCACGGGTGCTGGATGGTTGCCGCTGCCACCACGGCGAACCCCGATTTTAAGTGGTCTGAATTCCTCCGGCCAATCACTGGATTTCCGCAAAAGCTCCGGCCTTTTCATTCGTGGCCAGCGCTATCGCGGAACCTTCGATCCGTCGATCGCTCCATCGATCACCTACAAGGGTGCGCTCACGTCTGGATCAAGCTGGCCGCCCGCCGGAACATTCGATGATGGCGACTTTTACGAGTTCCAAGGCTACAGCGGCACGCTAACCATTGGCAGTGACACACTGCAGCGCGGCGACCAGATGGTCATGGTAAGCGGCAGCTGGGTTTACCTACAGGCACCGGGCGGCTTCCCGAATAGCTGGCGTGATTTTTGGGTGGCCAGTGCGGACGGATGGTTCCGGGAATTGCAATTCAGCGCGGGAGATCGCCTTGTGTTCATGGCCTATCAACCGGCAGGCGGTGGCAACATGCCCGCCAGATGGATCAAAGGCGGCACGGCTGGCGAATGGTTCCGCCGTGGTTTCTTTGATCCTGCTGATGGCTTTCCTGTAGATGCGATCGACGGCGACCTGTGGGAAGCGACTGCCGATGGCGAAGTCGGCGGACTAGCTCTAACAACCGGGGATGAAGTGATCAAAACCGGTGGCGCATGGGGACCGGTGACGAAGCGGGAAATCATCACGGTGCCAGCTGGCGGAGCCGTCGCTCTGTCGTGTGTAACCCGTGCGGATGAATGGGAAGTGCGGCGGACGGATAAGAGCAGCAGCGCAAGCGCCATGGTGTTCGATGGCCGTGGTCAACCTGTCCCGTCCCGCAGCGAAAATCCGGTTGTGGATCTAGGCGATTCGATGCCGGGCAAGCTGGCGGCAAGTCTAGCGGATGCGCTGGGCGAGCGTGATCTAACAACGCGCAGCTACGGCGGCGGGCTATCGATCGAAGTGGAGGCCATGCTGGAGTATTCCGCTGCCACGGGTGATCCATACGCCGGAAGCACCTGGATTTTCTGGCAAGGCGAAAACAACGCATCCAGCCTATCTCAAATCTCTATCACGGCGGAGCGTCTTGCTGTCGCGACCGGCAGCGGTGACGGGCGGATTCTTCACCTTGGAATGCCGGGCCGTCGGAACATGACGTGGAACGGTGAAAGGCTGGTTTGTGACAATCAGGAACAGCAACTCATTCCCGGATCTAGCAATGCCTACGCAAAGGCGCGGGAGTATTTCCTCACGTCATGGCCTAACAACTATATCGACACCCGTGCCGTGATGGTGGCCGCTGCCGATGACACCCCGGACCTGCAGTTCCCTGGTATGACGGAGGCGGAATCTGCTGCCGCGTATGGGGTGATTCCATTCTCTCATTTCTTCAATTCTCAATCCAGCCTTGGCCTGAATCCGAGCGACTTGAATTTCGTCGGCTACCGCTCAGATGCGGGCCTGCCAACTGGCGGGAATCCAAACGACTACTATCTCCGCAGCGATGGCGGCACGGTGGGCAACCTGATTGTGAACCTGGCGGGGACTTGGGCGGAATACTCTTATGATTCCACCCACCCGCTGACCGCTGGATTAGACCCGATCGCTGCCGCAGTTGCCGAATTCCTCAATTCTAAAAATTGGTAAATCATGATGCCTCCAGACCAAGCAATGAGTTTAACGTGCCCCGGCGCGCAGTTCCCAAGCACCTTTCCTAAAGCCTATCCTGACGGGATGATGAGCGATGGGAGTTTGCTTCTAATCGATCCAGAAAAATCCGCACTGGATGGCGTGCCGTCCGATGGCACCTGGCTGCAGAATATCGCGTGGCAAACGGCGTCTAACATTCTGGGCGGCGGCGATGAGGACTCGCTCTCTCCCTTGTGGAAAACAAATGGTCAGATGGCGGGGCAATCATCTGCGAAGCACCTGATTGAGCGCACTACCAAGGGCGGCATTCACGGGATTGTGAGTCAGGCAAACCCTGTCACCGCATCGAATGCTTGGTTTGGTTTTGAGCTGCCGACAGCGATCAAGGATTATCTCCACGCGAATTTGCCGGGGCGTGAGTTTTACGTTTCGATGACACGACGGCTCACCCGTGCGCCGGGAACCAGCGGCGGAACGCCACCAAGAGACGTGGGGAACCTGGTCTTGATGGGGGGAACTACCGTGACTGCCGGATTCATTTTTCGCCAAGGCTGGCCTGATGAAATCAGCAACATTTACATACAGCCGGGCACGCGGCGGATTTCGATGCTGCCGGATGGTTCCGCGCTGGACGCCTTGCTGCCAAGTCAGGCTGCAGCGTCATTCAATACCTGGCGTGGGACGAAGCCTAGCGTGCCGACGTATTACCGGCTCGCCTGGGGACTTCATGGCCCATGGTCTACGGGATACGCTGCCGCGCTGGCGAGCTGGGTTCTTTACCGGGTTTACATCGAGGATCTAACAACCTCTGGCCGGACCGTGGAGGAAGTGGCTGCTCTGGATCTGGCCAAGTTCACCGCAGACTTCGGTGTGGGTGGCCGGTTTGCGGACGATACCTTTAGTGATCCGACTGTGGTCTTAGCTTAACTCTTAATTTATTAGATTATGTCACAACTCCGCCGCTCTTTTCATGTGACCGCGCGCATCCTTTCGGAAGCGGACGGGACGGTCGAATATATCGCCAGCGATGCGACGCTGGATTCATACAACGAAGTCGTCTTGCCGTCCGGCTGGCTATTCGACCACTTCGAGAAAAACGCACCATTCGTCAACTCGCACAACTATTGGAGCATCGAAGATTTGCTTGGACGAGTCCAGGCCGCGCGCGTCGAGAATGGACAACTCATCGAACGAGTTCAATGGGCGAAGGACATTGCGGAAAACAAGCTGGCAGTCCTGGGATGGAAGATGACAGTTGGCGGTTTCCTGAAAGCCGTCTCCGTAGGCTTCCGATCGGTCGAAAGCTGCCGCCCTGGTGACACCGGGTGGAATGGTGCGGTGACTGCCGCCGCCCTGTCCGCAGAGCACGCGCAGCAATGCCGCCGGATCTTCACCAAGCAACAACAACTCGAACTCTCCGCGTGCATCCTGGGGGCGAATCCTTCCGCCGTCGCCAAAGCCTATTCGGAGCAATGCATCACAGATGCGGACCTGTCCGCCGTGGGATTCGATGACGATGATTTGCAGTTCCTCACCATCGCCGGAAAGGCAACCGAACGCGACGACTTGGACGATATTTCCCGCGCGCTGATTTCCCGTGAAATGGGCCGCATCACTGGCAAGCGCCAAACACAACTTCAGAGGACCAAACGCACCCCTAACAGCCAATCGCCCGGCAAGCCTGACGGCGGCGAGACGGCCAGTCGTCAGGCGGCGGCGCGTGCGGACTTCTTGCGCCAGCTCTCCGCGCTCATCGAAGGATGAAAAGGCGGGCACGCATCAGAAAACCAAAAATTAACCAATTAGATATTGTGAAACTAAACCGATCCAATCGATTCAAAACTCCATGGCTGACCGTTGCTATCTTCGCAGGGCTTGCCGGGCTTGGCTTCTGCCATGACCGCACTGGAACCACTTCTCTTGCAACGCTGGCGTGCATGGGAATCCCGCAACGCAAGATGGACGATGACCCGGACAACAACGGCGGCGGGGACTTTGAAAAGAAAGTCTTGGCTGGCGTCGGCGCTATTAAAAAGCAGGTGGGCGAAATGGAATCCCGATTCGCCACGACGGACCAGGAAGCAAAGAAACTGAGTGAGGATTTTTCCAATCACATTAAAAACTTCGAGGGTCTTCCTGGCCAGATCCAGGATATGACGCGGACCATTCAACAGATCCAACTCAAACAGAACAACGAACGCCGCGCAATCGGTGGCAGCATCGTCGAACGCATCAGCGCGGATGACGAGAAACGCAATATCATCAACGGCCTTTTCCGGATGGGTATCGACCCGACCGGGCAGCGCGTCAAAACGAACGAAGATCAACGCAAGGCGGTTGAAAACTATCAACGCGCCATGTCCACCGGCGCGACTCCTGGAAGTGCCTATCTCGTCGAGGAACTCAACACAGAAGTTTACAGCCTGATTGCAAGTTATGGCATTTGGGGCGATTTCGACGTGATCCCTGTATCGACGAAATCAATTCGCATGATCGTAGATACAACGGACCCGAATATGGGTTGGGCAACCGAAGGAATTGCGCCTGCTGAATCGTCCTATGCGGGCGGTCCGGTTTCCGCCACTATCGGCAAGATGCTGGGTTGGATCGGTGTTTCCTCTGAACTTTTGGAGGACTCTGAAGTCAACTTGGTTCCATATCTCTTGCCTAAATTTGCGAATGCATGCGCCTATCGCCTGGACTGGTCTTGCTTGTCTGCCGATGGCACTGCAGACGTAACGGATGGAGGTTATACCGGCATCTTCTATTCTGGCACAGCGTCCGTAGCCGCGACTGGAAATGTCAGCGTGGAAACTCTGGATCAAGAGGACTTCACAAAGACCATGCTTGCGGTGAATCCTGCTGTATTGAGCCGCCCGTCCATGTGGTGGACTCATCCGCAGAACTTGATCCGCATGCTGGCTATTAAAGATGGCAATGGCCGCTCGATCTTCCTGCCAGCTATTGACGCGCCGTCGCCCGGCGGCATCGGTTCCATTCTTGGTTCACCGGTCAGGCTGTCGCACGCTGCACCGAACGCAAACACCACTTCATCCAAAATCGCCACGTTCGGCGATCCGAAGGGGCAAGCGGTCTGTCTGCGCAAGGACTTCGATTTCGCGACGTCTGCCGATGCGAAGTTTACCGAGGACCAAGTCGTGTTCCGTGCGCGTGCTCGTGCTGCCACGAAAACCAAGGCCGCAGACGCATTCGGCGTGCTCACCAACGCCGCCGCCTAATCCCTAACAACCCGCGCGGCGAGGTCCGATCCCTCGCCGCCGCATCCCTCAAAATCATCGTGAAAAAAGCTGACATTCAAAAAGTCCTCGCCACTGCCGGAATCACCTTTCCGGCCAATGCAAAGGTGGACGAACTGGAAAAGCTCGCTGCCGACAACGGCATTGATCTTTCCACCGCATCGAACGAACCGGAAATGGTTTCCGTAGTCGCTACTGCGCACCTTTCCGAAGGTGGCGTGTATTACAAGCCCGGCGATTCATTCGAAGTCACCGAAGAACGCCGGGAAGCGCTCGGCGAGCTGGTGAAATAAGCTGCCATCGATCGAACCTAACAACCCGCCACTTCTAGCCATGCTTGCCGGTTACAGAGACTTGCCAACGCTCAAAGCCCGACTCCTACCTGGAGCCATGGGCGACGGGTGGGAGTATGGCGAAGATTTGCGAACGATCGGCCTGGGAGTGGCGGCAATGTTCGATCAATTCACGGGGCGGACACTGCGCCGCACTGTGGACGCGGAATTCGAATGCGCGGCGGATCTGGCATCCGTGGTCGTGAGTTGCTACCCGATCGAAGGGAACCCGGTTGTTTCCATTCAGGACGGGCTTTCTGAAAGCGTGATTTCTGAATTGATCGTGGGGATTCAACGGCGCTCCGGAATTATCCATTTCGGCGGCGCGCCATCCGATTCCACGCGAACCCTGCGCATCGTGAACACGGGCGGTTTTTGGTGCCAAGATGACGAGGGCGACGACGCCACGCCGCCAGCCGGTGCAACTCCGCTGCCGGATGATTTACTCCACGCATGGTATCACCAAGTGCGCGCTATCTGTGAAGCAGAGCAAATCTTTCGATCGAAAGCGGCGGGCCGCAACAAGGACGACAAGGCGCTGGATCTGACAACGATTGAGCTGATGCCGGGCGTTTTGAAAACGCTGCAACTTTATATCCGCATGGGCTGACAATATGGCATCGAACTTTCCATCATTCTCGCTCCGCGTTAGCTTTGCGAAACCCTCGCCCGATGGCGGTGAGATTCGCGACATCGTGGAAGGCGTCGGCAAGGCATCGAGGACGATGCAGGACGCTTTGACGCTGGCATTGCAAAAGCTCGTTTTCGAGGCGCAGAAACAAAACTTCACCGGGAAGGGGCCATTCCCGGTATCCGATCATCGGTTAGGAGTCGTCACCGGTCGCTTACGGCGCGACCTTCACGCGGAACCTGTGGAGATGACCGGCACGGGCTATCGTGGCCGCATCGGCACGGCGGTTGAATACTTCAAAGCTCACGAACTCGGCTTCAGTGGCGAGGTTTCCGTCCGCGCTCATGTGCGAGCTGCGCACACCTTGCGAGGTATCCGCGCCAACAAGAAAAAGGGCATTCGCGGACGTGCTCCGCAAAGCCGACTGGAACAAAGCGTCCGCGCTCACACGCGCAAAGTAAACATTCCGGAACGGCGACCACTTCGCACCGCGATTGAACAACATTCGTCCCGCATTATCGGCGCAGCGATCGACAAGGCATTCCGGACTCTCGCCAGTAGAAAGAAATCCTAAATCATGGCTCTCGGCATCGACGAATTTTTAGATAAGGTCCGCGCGGTTTTGATCGCTCCGGAGACTGAAGGCGGCGTGCCGGAACTGACGGACAAGAACACCATGGTTTTCCATCATGGAGAATCCGACCCAACCGAAGACATCGAGCGTGGCATCCGCGAATGCAAGGGGGTTCACGTTATCATTCTGGAAGACGGCGGCGATAATGATCCGGAAGATGCGGACGCGCCGGTCATCCTGACGGACCTTTTTATCGAACTCTTTATCGACACGACGCAGCGTCCGCGCCGGGTGGATTCCCAGCTTCGCCTGGGTGGCCAGATCCGTGACGACATCATGCAAACGCTGCACATGAATCAATCTCTGCGGAACGAACAACACGCTTTCTATCACACAAAAGTGAAGGGCTTCCGCCCCATCGCCGATCCTGACTACACGGCGTGGCGGATTCGCCTGCAACGCTGCATCTACCTCCACAAATCATGAACGCTGAAAAGACCGAAACCAAAGCGACCAAAAAGGACGCGCCAACCAAAAACGACCCCATGGTCTCGATTGAGATCCTGGACCAAAACGCAGTCATCGACAACGCGCACCACGCGAAAGGCAAAGTCATGCAGATTGAAAAATCACGCGCTGACGTGCTTCTCGCAATGAATCCACCCGCTGCAAAAATCGTCGGCGTATAAGCGCCGGAACCTAATAACCTCAATTAACGAATCCCATGGCCAAACTAGCCTTATCTCAACGAATCTTCGCAGGCGCTTTTGTTTACTTCGCCATCGAAGCCGCCGCCACTTCCGATACTGACACCAAGCCTGCTGCCGCAAGCCCCTTATGGCTGGAAATCGGGTGTGTCAGCATTTTGAAGCATAACATGCTCACCTTCGAACAGGCTTTTTCCTGTCCGGATGCGGATCGCGGATGGAGCGACAAGAAACAGGTTTTCCATACCGGCGACACCTTCGATCTAACCACGGAGGAAGTATCTGAACTTTATCACCGGCTGTCCTTTGGTGTAGGTGCCGCGATGGCGGAGGGCGTCGCACAGACTCCATTTACCAGCGCGGAACGAATGGTCCGCGGATGGATCAAAATTCAACATCGCCAAGCGACCGGCAATGACCGTTCACGCCTGGATATTTTCTGTGAGATTCGACTCAAGGAAGATCCAGCAATGGAGAAGAAAGTCACGATTCCTGTCTTCGAACTCTATGTAGTGAAAAGCACCTTGAATTCTGTCGAACTTCCGGCAGCGGCTTAATCAATAACCCTAAGAAACTCGCCCTTATGTCTACTGATGCCATCTTGCCACCCTCTAGCGTGCTCGCTCCGGACGCGCCGTCTGCGGAGCTGTCGAATTCCATTGTGATTTCCCCAGCTCCGCCAAGTGGCATCACGGCATCCGCCCGCAAAGGTATCACCATCACCGGACCGCTGCTGGCGGGCGCGGTGGCCGTCTACTTTCCGCACCTTTACGTCACGGATATTTTCGAGGGCCGGGAAATCTTCACAAGCGACGATCCCGGCGAGGATTATATTCTCGAATGGGTGGAGGACCACTGGTCCGCAAGATATGTCGGGGGGGGCGAATGGGTTTCCGTAGGTTCATCTGCGATCAACCCGCTAGACGTGGAAACTTGGGCACCGGCTGTTGGCTCATCCGGCGTCCCGGTTCTCACTGCGATTCGGGGCGATGCGTCCGCGCCGGATGCGGTTTTGGCCGATTCCGTAACTATCACACCCGGCGCGCCGGGCGCGGTTCTTCCCTGACGAGATATGCCAATTTGTTCCATTTGGTTAGTCGAATTCGTGCCGGACGATGGCGCGTCCATCGTGCTTTTGAATTATGGCGAGCTAATGGACAAGGAACCGACATTTCCCACCCAGGCGGATGCGGTTTCCCGTTCTCCCATCGGCGCGCGGTGGGGGCGGAACCGTGCCAGCGGCGGCGCGCAGCGGTCGCTAACCTGGAGCCGTTGGTTGATCTGTGATGATAACAACGCGGCGCGTGCGCTGCAATTTTCCCACCCGGCGATTCTGCCTTATGAACAAGACGGAACATTACGCTTTACCATCCAGGGCGGCGATACCTGGGAAATCAAGGATGCGGTTTTGTTAGGGTGCAATCCGGAGATTCTGGAAAAGATCCCGTTTGCGGTGCGCATGAGTTATTCGGCGCGCGGCGGTGTGACCCGGCCCATTTCTGAAATCACCCTATTCCCCGGCATCACGCCGAACTGGATCAATCAAGCTCCATCCGCAATTTCTCAAGCGCCGTCCGCACTTTAAATCTAACATCCCATGGCTTTTACCACATTTCAAAATACCCCCTTTAGCGAGGGCGCGCCCTTCGTTCTGAACTCCGGCGGAATTACGCTTGCTGTCGGCTTCAATGTCACAATGGGCGACGGCACGGCAACGCCGCTGAGGCTGACTGCAAACGGGGTGGGCGTGACGAACGGCGGCGGATACACGACGGAAACGCGGACGCTCGCCACGGCGGATCGTGTGATCGAATACGCGGACGGCAGCGGAAAATTGTTTCCGGTATTGTCTGCGAGTCTGGCGACGGATTATAGCAACGACACCGTAACGGCGGAGGCCGTGCCTAGCTTTTCCGTGGCGGTCGAAGCGGGGGCGCTTTACGAGATCGATGCCTTGATGATTCTGCAAACGGCCCTCGCCACAACCGGCGTTCAAATCTCCCTGGAAGGGCCAAGTGCGCAGACTTCCTATCTGTCTGCTGAAGTCGAGTATTTCACCAATTCCGCGGCGGGGACGGATGGCATCACGACTCAATTGATAACCGCTTTTGCAACGACCGTCGCGATGAACAACGCGGCAACAACCTTGCCGTTCACCATGCGGATTCGTGGCGTCCTGAAGCTAACAGGGAGCACGCCAGCATCGCCAGTATCACTAACGATCAAAAGCGAAGTGGGAGGCAGTGAAGTGACCATCAAAGCCGGTAGCCTCTTGCGGTTTGTGAAAATCAATTAAGCCGATGGCGGACGAATTTAAATATCAACTTGTCTTCGACACGGCACTGAATCCGAAAGGATCTGACGCCGCTGTGGCCGCGCTGCAGAAGATCGAAAAAGCGAAGAATGACACGAACGACGCCAGCGGGCGGTTTCTGACTGCAGCGGAGGCGGAAGTCGCGGAAGTGGAACGGCTGGTCGCAGGCGCGCAGCGACTCAAGGAAGAAAATCAGGCCGTTGCCCGGTCCGGCAATCAGATCGAAGATTTTCTACGGCGGACAACTCGTGAAGCCACGAAAACCGAAGTTGCTTTCTATGATCTGGATGCCGAAATGGCCCGCACCACGGCGTCCTCTTCCACGTTCTCAACAGGGGCAACGAAAGTCGGCAAATCATCGGCGGATGCATCGCGCTCGCTGTTGTTGTTTTCTCAAGGGTTCGAGGATGCGCAATACGGCATTCGCGGCGTGCTCAATAACATTCCTGGACTGGTCCTGGCCATGGGGGGAACGGCTGGCCTAGCCGGTGCCATCTCTATTGCAGCGGTCTCTTTTTCGATCCTGTTTGACCGATTCAAGAAAACTAAAGAAGAGGCGAAAGTTCTGACTGACTCATTGGATGAAATCATCTCCAATGCCGGAAAGCTCGAAGCGGATCGTGTCGCAGCTGTCAGCAAAGCACTGACTGACAGTAAAGAGGCTGCTGCCGCCTTGAAGCAAGATTGGCAAGAAACTAAGAAAGCAGAATCCGAATACTCAGAATCTCTTCTTACCAATGCTGAAAAAAGTGCCGATGCTCAGCGCAAAATCAATATATTACTAGGCAATCAAGTTGATAAATATCGTGAAATTGATGAGCTTGAAAAAGCAGCTTCTAAACGTCGCCAGACTCTTGCTAAACGAGAGATAGATGATCAACTTTTAATTATTGCTAAAGCTCGTGAGTTGGTGACAGAGCTAAACAATCAGACTTCGGAAAAAGAGATCCAACGCGATCTTGAACAAGCTGAACTGGTAAAGCAGATCGCCATTCTACAAACGCTGCGAGAACAGCAAAAAGCCAGTCGGGAAAAGTTGGCGGCTGAATATCGGAATACCGATGACCCTGGCTCGCAGCTTTTACAAGCGGCAGCTGATGGGTTGGGTTTTCCTGAACTCGGACCGCTGCCTACGGTAGAACAATCACTGGAAAAGGCGAAGGCCCAAGAAGATCCAACATTAAGGGCAGAGATTAAGGCCCAAGAGGAAAAAATTTCGGTAATCCAGGATAATATCAAAGACTTGTCGGAGCAGGCTCGACAATTAGTAAATTCGACTAACCAAGCGGAGACAAAAGCTGCTGACACAATTAAAGCTGCCAACTTGCGCATTGAAAGTATCCAGCAAATTTTCGAGGGAGAAGAAATCAACGCGAAGGCTGACAGTGTAACGGAGCGCAGCAAATTACTAGCGTCTCAATTAAAGGAAGAACTGGAGAAGATCAGCAGTGCTACAGATCAACAAAGTGCTGCAAAAGACAGCATATCTAAAGCGACTGCTGATCATATTATTGCAGCAAATGAGATTCAGCAATTATCAGCTGCTTTAGTAACTCTGACCGGCGGCTTACAATCAGGAGTGTCTACCACGAATGAAAATTTGCAGACCGTTTTGGCAACCATGATGAAGTTCCAAGCTGACTCAGAAAAACTCCGCAAAGATTTTGAGGCATTCAAACTTCGCAAGTGATGATTTTTACCCCGCCGTTTTCTGTCTCCGGCGAGTCCGGTTTCGCGCTGGCCAATCAGCGGTTGACCTTTGAGCTAGCTCAAATCGAGGACGCTGTTTTGACATTGCAAAGTGTTGGCGTTGGCACTCTCGCATTCACACAACCGGCGGACGGTTCCGCGCCGGTGCCGGATACCAATCAAAAGGTTCATTGCTTCGATGCCACCGGACGGCGGATTTTTACCGGCACGGCAAAACGTCGCTTGCGCTGGCAGCGGGGCGAGGCTGCAGTCTGGCAGGTGACGATTTCCGACGCATGGCAGGATTATGAATTGATTGACCTGGTGGGGAGCGTGACGGATGCGGACGGGGTGAAATCGGTGCGGCCATTGGTGAAATACGAGTCTGGCGACCTATCGGAATCGATTCGGGATTTGCTCGCTCGCCTGCAGGCTTTAGGCGCTGGCCTGCAACCAGGCGAAATCGCGGAAACCTTCAATGTGCTGCCGATGACCTTTGCGAAATATACCGGCGCAAGCGCGCTGGCAGAAATGATGCAATGGATACCGGATGCCATGACCCAAGTGGACTATTCGGGCACGGGATTGCCACGCCTGAATGTCCGGAGGCGATCCCAAGCGGAAGTCGTCAAAGTGGAACTTGGAACCGATCTGGACGACACCTTGGAGATTTTATTGGAGGATCTGCCCGACGATCGCCCGGCCAAGGTGGAAGTCCAATCCGCGACGCGGAACGACAAGCAAGAGATCGTTTTCGTAACTCAGGTGGCAGGTGATAAGGACGCGGCAGCGAAAGCGACGCAAAACCTAGTGGCGAGCGGCCCGGAGAATAACGACGTTTTACCCACCGACGTTTACGAGAATTTTGTGATTCAGACGGGCGCGGCAGGATTCTCTCAGGTGGCGATTTCTGATAACAACGTGGCGGGTGCTGTCGCGGCCACGTCCTATTTCGCCATGACGCCCGTGCCAGCCAGCACCAGCTACACGGTATGGTCTACGCCATCGAGCGGAGCAACCGGGACCGTTTACACGCCCGCACCTTATAAGTTTTCCAGGCCGGACGGCACGGCTTTTGGTTATCCGGTTTTTCCCCTGTTGTCGGAATCAATCCCGGATTGGTTGGTTTCCGACTACGATCTATTGATCGAAGATGCGCTGATTTCCGGGACCTTCTACGAAACGAAAGACGGGACGACGGCGGACCCGTCCGCAATGGTCGCCTACCTGAAGGACCAGGGCTTGATTTACTTACTTCAAGGATATTCGGACAACACGTCCGGCGCGCCTTATCGGAAATACTGGTTTTACACCGCCGTTGCCCAGTTCAAGGTGATCAATCTGGAGTATGCTGTCGCGCAAACTCTCTACCGCAAGCAGGACTTCGATTTCATCTTTCCGCCTGCCGACTTGGCCGACAATTTGTTTGCGGCGCAAAATTTCCTGCCATTCAAGGGGTCTGCCTCGTTTGGCCCGCGCGCGCCACTGGTTCCGATTCCCGGCCAAGTGCTTTCCGTTCTCAACTCCCCGAACGCCCTATGGCCAACCGCGCGTGCCCTGGTCGAGTCCACCGAGATTGATTTGGTGAGGCTGTCGGCGGAAGTCACACTTGGCGTCCCATCGCGGACGGCGGCTTCCACCCTGATTGACCGATTCCGGAGTGCATCGCGCGACAACATCGCGACTTGATCGCGGCGGCGGCGCTCACCCTTTTCTTTGCCCTACCTCAAACCCTTTTCGAGTTTTTCTTTCCTCGTGCTCGGATGATTTTTACGCGTGCGATGGGTATATAAAAAGGAGCCCGGCTCCAAATTGCTTTGGAGCCGGGCTTTTACCTGGCGACGACCTAC
>NZ_JAENIJ010000034.1 GCF_016595435.1 Luteolibacter pohnpeiensis | reverse complement strand
GCGTTTCCAGAGAGGAAGGAAGCCATCCCGGTTCCTGTAGCCGAACCGATAGCGAGGTAGCGTGGGCAGTTGAGGGTTCCGCCGGTTTGAACGAGACTGCCGTAGCTGCCGCCGAAACCAACGCGGATGCCTGCGGGGCTTGGTTCATAGGCCTGGAATGTTCCACCATCCAAACGGAATTCCGCATAGGCATTCGAGCCGTTACCAACCGTGAAGTAGGCACCGTTGCTGCCACTGGTAACCATACCGCTGGTTTGATGGAAGATCGAAACGGAGTCCGTGGCGTTACCGATCAGAGCGCTGCCGGTGTAGGTCAGCGATCCGGAGCTGTTCATTTCGAAGACCGTTTTTGCGCCGGTTTCGTTAGACATCAGCAAGCCTCCATTTCCTGTGCTGCTGGCGGTTCCTGAAAAGATCAGTGAACCAGCGCGGACGTTGGTTTTACCGGTGAAAGTATTCTGGCCGGTGAGTTCGAGAATTCCGTCGCCACCTTTGCGGATTTCCGGCGTCCCGGTGATGACTGAGCCAATTGTTGCATCGTAATTGGTATTGATCACACCGGAACTGACGGAAATTGAACCGCCAGAGAGACTATATCCTGCGGCATCAAATTCGAGAAGGGAGGCGGCAACCGCGCCATCGATAGTCACTGCCTTCGTCTCACCTTGTTCACCAAAAATCGCATCGACATCATCAATCCAGACCGATGCTTCATCGGCATACCAGTTTTTCAACCCGTCATTCCAGACCGAGCTCTTGTCGCCGATCCAATCGAGCGAGGTGATGGCCATTTCCTCAGGCACCACCGTTGGCAATGGGACATCAAGTGTTGCAATCTTACGACCGACCGGGGTCGGATAATTGGTTTGAACCCGGTCAATCACTTCCCAAGTTTCACCATCTGAGCTTCCTTCGAGAGTCCAGCGCTGCGGATCTCGGTCCACTGCATCATTAGCCGTGTAGAAACGATAGCCATCGATGGTCACAGGAGTCGGGAAAGTAAAGACAAGTGGCCCGCTCTCTGCCTGATACCACTTCGTCGCGACATCTCCATCCACCAGATTATCAGGACCTTCTGCCTCAGGCGTTTCCGCACCGCCATTATCGACCGTGACGCCATCGAGACTGACCGGGACTCCGTCTAACAAAAAGTTGAACTCAGACATCTGAACACTCTGGGAGAAACGATCTCTCAGACGAGTTGGAGTAAAGCGGTAGTATTGATACGTGGATTCTTTGCCTTCAACCGGAGTTGCCGTGAAAGTGGTGGTGTCAGATTCGGCATCATAAACGGTTTCGACCGGAGAGAGTGCGTAAAACCACGATGCATCCAGCAAGTCGGTTTGATCGCCAGAAAGCACGATTTGTCCTCCTTGAAAGGCGAACTGCGGTGATGCACCGTTTCCGATCACAATCGAGCCGGCAGTCAGTTTTCCACCCGACATCTGGTAACATCCACGGCCAGTGCTGGCACGCGCGATGGTCAGGTTGCTGGTGCCCAGGTCGATCTCGCCACCAGTTTGATTCACTGTCCCGTTGATGGCTCCATCCGAAATCCACAATGCTCCATTATTCGTCGCGATGGTGCCACCATTCATTTGAAGCAATCCATCCCCTGCGCCACCTACAATGAATGCGCCGTTGTCAGGAATATTGGTCATGTTGACCGCGCCTCCATTCACTTCCATCAAAGAATTTACGTTTGTGGCACCAACTCGCCCGACGACAAAATAAAGTAAATTATCAGCATTTAACGTCCCCGAATCAATTCGGAGTATGCTGTTGGTGGAGGTATAAAACCTGCGAGTTGAGGAGCCGGAAAAATTAGCAGTCCCACCATCAATGTGAAATAAATCTCCATTGCTCTGCAGCCCGATATGAATTTGTTTCGCGACAGCAGTCGAGGTTGTATAAACGGTCAAATCCCCACCGGTTAATTCATAAACTCCTTTGGAGCCCGTCGCGTTGGATAGATACCAGCCATCGGTCGTGTTAGACGTTACTGATCCACCCGTCTGGATGAACGTCCCTTCGTTGTCCATTGCCAGAGAAAATACCGCTCCAGAATGGATCAACTGACCAGCACTGATCGAAAGTGTCGCCGCGCCAGTGCTGGCATTGGCAAAATCGAAACCCGTAACATCCAATGTGCCTCCGGACAATGTGGTGGAAGCTGCGCGCGTAAATACCTCAGAAGCAGTGGCAGTCCCTTCTGCAATCGTGATAGGATCCGTGATTGCCGGAGTGCCTGCAGGACTCCAGTTGATGCTCTCCGAATAATCCCCTTCCGCTACTGACCAGGTCCGACTAGTTTGAGCATAGCTCATTGCTGAGGTTAATACTAATCCAGGGATGATAGTTAATTGCAGAAAGCGATTCTTTGGACTCATTGATAACTCATTTTCGGGTTCGACACCTATCGATACATGCCACAAGCAATAGTAGCAGATATGCAATAATCTGATGTATCACCAAGATAGCGAAAATGTGCTCAGATAGTCTTGGCCAAATCACCAGCTCACGCTGGCTTTTCCGTCTAAAAGACGCTAATAAATCATTCTCCCAGACCCTTCGCCCAGATCCCTTGCTCAGAAAAAACGATCACCATCGGGCGACAGCAAATCTCACAATCGTAGTCCACTTCCGTCGGCATTTCATCGGGATGAGGAATCGCAACTTCGAACACTTCGAAACAGGTGGGGCATGTGACCTCTGCCAAGTCCATCTGCGAACTCTTCCACAGCCTTTTCCGGATGTCCAAATTAACTGATCCTAAATGCCTCATAAAAACATCATTGGAAATTCGAATCCATGCTGTTCTGGCTCATCACATGCTTCCCGCGTTATTCCCGAAAACCCGTATTTTGCCGCTTTTTCATCGCCCAATGCATTGGACCAGCCCGACTCTGTGTCCAACATTTGGTTAAAGCAGCGATTGTCGAAACCGCGATCCAATGACTCAAAAATCCCCCACCAAAACCAGGCAGAGCCGCGCCCAGATGGTTGCAGCTGTTGCACTCCTGACTTTTCTCCTGATTTTAATCATCAGCAACAGCCCCCGTCCCTTACCACAAGCATCATCACAGAAGCACAACAGGGAATCTGGACAACCAACGTTCACAGCAGCAACGAATTCATCCGGGCCAAATCGAGGGTTTGATTTAGCCGAAAAAGGTCGGCATGCGATTTTGATCCCAAACGACGAAATTCCTTCGTGGTATTGGATTTCATCCGCATGGCAACGAGACGAAGATCCATCCATGATGCGGTTTGCCAATTGGACGACCGATTACCTCTCTACGCCGGACGAAGCCCGGGCGGCACTTTTACCATCGGGTGTCTCATTGGCCAAGGAACGTCTCGATCGATTGGCAATAATGATTTCGGAAGACCCGAAGCGGGCATTAGCCAATGCAGTTCCCACTCAAGTTCGTGATGAATTGCCCACCATCATCACCCAGCAACTCGAGACCAGTATCGATCAATTCGGTGATCTTGAAACCGAATACCACTGCCAGGATGAAGCAACTTCCCGATGGATCGCAACGGTTGATGGCACGACCTATTCTGCCCACGTTTACGGCAGTCGCCAAAATCTGAATTATTATCTGGGTAGCTCGATTCACGGCATCGCCATAGGGAACGAACTCGCCGTGTTAGATGGTGCCCTGAATGCGACAAATCAAACCGATGGAAGCCACTTTTTGATCGGCAATGAAGTAACGAATTTGAAAACGGATACGTCTGTAGCCCAAATGGCGTCGGCATTGGCGGCAATCGATGGCTCCGATACCAATCTACAGCAAGCACTCGCTTCCAAAGGATTGGATGCAACCTACGGGGATTATATCTATGCCATGGGGGATAGTGATCTATCTGCTGCTTCGGGTTACCCCAAACGCCGCCCCGTCAGCCACACTTGTGGAGGCAAAGATGTTCTCATTCTCCGGCTTCAGGGATCGGACGGCAACTTTCCAGTCGATGAAACCGATGAGAAATTTAACACCTGGGTCACCTCTAACACCGGCTGGAACGCGCGGTTGAAACTGACAACTTATGGCAAGACCTGGTTGAACAGCGTGGACGTCACTCCGATCCTCACACTTCCCCACCCCAGCAGTTACTATGTTTATACGAGTAATGGTGAAACGGTTTACGAAAGCGGCCGTTGGGCGGACGATGGAGAAGCTGCCGCTAGGGACGCTGGCTACAATCCTGATGATTACTACTGCGTGGTTGTCGGCACCCAGAACTTCGACGGCGGCGGCATCGCCTGGGCTTCGGGAAAGCGCATCTGGGTCAATGGAGCCTACGATAATTTCGCGGCGCTGATGAATCATGAATTTGGCCACGTGCTTGGCCTTCCACACGCCAGCAGCTGGACCTGCAGTGACGGCAATCCGATTTCTCCAGACCGGGTAAATGTTGAGTATGGAGACGAAAACGACCCGATGGGAAATGGCGGCAAAACCTATCGCAATACCTACCAAGCGTATTTCAAGAATCTGCTCCAATGGATGCCAGACACCTCCGTGCAAACCATCACCGAAGATGGAATTTACACCGTCTGGCAAGATGATGGCAGCACCAGCTTTGACCGGCCCCTGGCACTCAAGCTCGGGCGAGATCATGAGATCATGTATTGGCTCTCCATACGGGGGGATATCACTCTAACAGATCGTATTTACGATCAAAGCGCCTTCAGCAGCGGGGTATCGGTCGTCGCAGTCACACCGTGGGATAACCCGCATACGTTGGACCTCAACAATCCGAACGATGGAGATCGCTCCAACACTCCACTGGCGTTGAACCAATCGTTCTACGATTCCGAGGCAGACATTACGTTCAAAACCGTTGAAGTCGGAGGTTCCAATCCGAACCGCTATGCCAAAATCCAGATCACGTTTGGCCCACTTCATCGCGGTGGTTACCGGCCTCTGGTGAGTGGCGGAGTTTATCGTTTCCGGAACCGCTACAACGGCCGCTATCTAACAGTTCCTAACAACAGCTCATCAAGTGGCACCAAGGTCCAAGCTTCCAGCCTGAATACCGGTAACAATTCGCAATTATGGGTAGCATGGAGAAATTCAGACGGCAGTTACAGCTTCAATCACCAAGGGACCGATCAATGGCTTGATGTCCAGTCGGACTCCGGTGACGACAGCGCCACAATCTGGCAATACAACTACAGCTCGACTGGTGACAATGCCCAGCGATGGAACATTTTCCAAACCGAGGATGATTCGGTATTTCTGCTTCATAGCGGAACCGAAGGACGACTCATGGAAATGGATGTGAACACCAAAGTCGTTCACCAGATGAACATGACCGGGACCGAATGGCAGCAATGGTATCCGGAAATGGCAGGCATCAGCCCGGGCACCTATCGGATCCTTCCACGCGCTGCGGAAACCCAAGCACTCCAGACACCGCCCACGTTGGAGAGCGGTGGTATCGCCTCCCGCACCAAGTGGCTTGGCTATTCCAACCAGCAATGGCAAGTAAGCAGCCTGGATAACGGCCGACTTCGTCTGAGCCCAACACACGCGCTCAACAAGGCGCTGGATGTAAGTAGCGGTCTTAGTGCCGATGGCACGCGCATCCAGGAATGGGAGTGGAACGAGTCAAACGCGCAACGGTGGTTAACCAGCAGTGTCGATGGCCAATGGCTGCGCTTTACCCCGGATTGCGCGCCTCTGGCAGCCATGCAGGCAAGCGGTTCAAATACCGATGAAGCCGTCTCGCTTTGGACGTATAGTGGCGCGGAAAACCAACAATGGCGATTTGCCGATGCCGATCCGAGTATCAGCGAAACAGCTTTCCAATTCTGGGCTCGCGCGGCTGGCTTTTCAGGCGATGCGGCGCTTCCCGAAAGCGATCCCGATGGCGATGGCACCATCAATCTCATGGAGTTTGCTCTGGCCGAAAATCCCGCTGTCGCTGAAACAAGCGAGCCGTTCACTTTGATTTCCACCTCCGAAGGGCCGGTGCTGATTGCCGCATTTCGCACCGGCGCAACCTTCTCCACTTCCACAACGGGAAACCTGAGCAGTGTGATTGATGGAATCACTTACCTCATTCAAGGATCGTTTGATCTTGTGGATTGGTCCCTGGCTCCGGTAGAAGAAGTCGAAGCTCTTCCTGCTGAGTTCGAAGGCCCGACACTCAGTGAAGGCTGGAGCTACCGCGCGTTTCGGATTAAAGAAGAGTCACCCACAGGCCGCGCATTCCTCCGCATTGTCGTATCCGAATAACCATTCCTGATCTCTCTTTCATGGCTGAAAAAACTTTATTTGAAAAAATCTGTGACAAGGAACTTCCTGCAGAATTCCTGCATGAGGATGATCTTTGCATCGCCATTCGCGATATCGCGCCACAGGCGCCGGTGCATATTCTGGTGATTCCAAGAAAGCCCATCCCACGAATTGACGCGGCCAGTGATGGAGATCGCGCGCTTCTCGCTCATCTGATGCTGACCGCCGCATCGGTTGCCCGGAGTCAAGGCTTTGCCGAGTCCGGCTATCGGATCGTGATCAATAACGGCCCAGATGGCGGCGAATCTTTTCCGCATCTTCACCTGCATGTGCTCGCGGGAAGGCAGCTTGATTGGCCACCCGGTTAGCTCATCCCATCCTCCTCTTACATACGACCCAGGATGAAATCCCTGCTTCTAACCGTTTCCCTCCTCTCTGTGCTGCCGCTGCAGTCCACCTTCGCAAGTCAACGCGTGGTGGATCGCATCGTTCTGGTTCATGGATTTCTGGGAAGATCATCTCAGATGAACCCGGTTAAAAAGCGGTTGGAGAAACTTGGATTTGAGTGCTACGCGCCCAGCCTCAAACCATCCGATGGCCGTCTCGGGCTCGAGCAATTGGCGGATCAATTGAAGGAAGATATCGACTCGGAATTCGGCGCACTGGAACCGTTCATCATCATCTCCTACAGCATGGGTGGATTGGTCAGCCGCTATTACCTGCAGAACCTCGGCGGAGCGGATCGATGCGCGGCGCTCATCACCATTTCATCGCCGCACCACGGCAGTAACGCGGCATGGTTCTATCCGAGCAAAGGAGCGGTGCAAATGCGGCCAGGAAGCCAGTTTCTCGCCGATTTGCAGGCCACGGAATCCAAGCTCGGTGAAATGCCAGTTGTCTCTTATCGAACTCCACTTGATTTGATGATCCTGCCGTCAAAAAGCTCGATCTGGGAGCGCGCGGAGAACCGTCACTACGTGGTGAGCATGCACCCGATGATGCTGCGCTCTAACAAGGTCCTAACAGACATTGAGCACCGATTGCTTCTCGGCGAGGAAGATTGATATTTCCTGTTTGGACGGGCCGCATGCGCGCGACTCACACTTCGCTTGAACCACTGTTTTGGGAGTAAATTTCGTAACGATTTACGAACGAAAAACCGTGCCGACGGCGTTAAAGCCGCAACCGTGCTTCGGGAAAGACTTTCCGGAAACACGGCGTATCGGACCCGAAACACTGATAAAACATGAAATTCCGCCACCTTATTCCAGTGGTCGCTGTTGGCCTTTCCCCATTGCATGCAGCGCCCGCAAAAGTCACCGTCGGCCAAAGCGGCGAGGACTCCGCCTTCAAGACACGTAACACTTCCCCACCGGCCAGCAACGACGCGGCCACTGATGCGACTTTCAAATTGCTCTACGGAACACCAGATCCGAACGGAGCAAAATTGGACGTCCTGCATGACGGAAAAATTCCCGGCAGTGGCGATGATCCAAAATCGAATTTCTTCCTCGCTCCTGACTCCAAGGAAGCACGGCTACTGATCGACCTTGGCAAGGAAATCGATGTCGCCAGCATCGACACTTACTCATGGCACAACGGTCCTCGCGCAGCGCAAACCTACGATGTCTATGCAGCAGACGGTAAAGCCGAAGGATTCGTCGCCGAGCCGGGCAAGGATGCGGATCTCGAAAAAAGCGGCTGGACCTTGATCGCCAACGTCGACACTTCCAAGCGCCGCCCAGGTCAACACGCTGTTGATATTTCCGGTGAGGAAAGCAAGCCGCTCGGCAACTACCGTTACGTTCTTTTCAACATCAAGGAACCCTCCACAGCGGATCGTTTCAGCGACACTTTCTTCAGTGAAATCGATGTCGTCGATGCACATGGCCCGGAACTCGTCCGCGTGGAACCGCCGAAGCGCATCACCAAGGACTTCGAATCCAAGCACGGAGATTACACTTATACTCTGGATTCCACCGAAGCGCCAGACATGGAAGAGTGGTGTGCTGAGCATTTGATTCCTGTGATGGATGAATGGTATCCAAAAATCATCGAAATGCTGCCAGTCGAAGGCGTGACTCCCGCCAAGCATATCACGTTCACCTTGAAAGAATCGACCGACCTTCCCGGCTACCTTCAAGGCGTCCCGGCGTATGCAAATGGTGACTCAGTGACGTTCAACGTTGGCTTCATGCGCAAGGAAAAGTCGGGCGAAGCCATCGGTGCCGGCATTCATGAAGTGGTCCACGTGGTTCAATTCGGCGGCAGAAGCAAGAATGGCCGTTATGCTCGCGGACGTGGCGCTCCAACATGGGTCACCGAAGGTGCTGCGGACTACATCCGCTGGTTCCTTTACGAACCTCAAGCCATGGGGGCTGAAATCACCAAGAGAAACTTCAACAACGCCAAATACGATAGCAGCTACCGGATCACCGCGAACTTCTACAAGTTTGTCATTGATAACTACGAGAAGGATTTGATGCGCAAGCTGAACCTCGCCGTGCACGAAGGTTATAAGGAAGAGCTGTGGAAAGAGTGGACCGGCAAAACCCTTCAGGAGCTCGGTGACGAGTGGAAGGAGCAGAATCGAAAAAAACTCGGCATTGAGGACTAAGACGAAAAAGTCTAACAAATCCCTTTTGCTATCCCGCTAAAAAATCAAACCGGCCCGGATCCATCAGAGATCCGGGCCGGTTCTTTTTACTCCTCAGTTCGGGGAGGAAAATCAAGGACGTTCAGGGAACGTCAGCGCGGAGGCGAACGAACTGCTTCGTGCCTGCCATCGGGATTGTCACAGTCCAAGTCTCATCACCGGTGGATGAGTCTGTATCCACTTCGATTGAGGCCCCGTTCGTATCATCTTCGATCGTGGTCCAGGTTTGCAAATCCTCACTGACTTCAACAGTGGGTTCCACTGAGGTTGCTTGGGCACTCCGTTTGAAGATATAGGTTAAGGATTCATCTCCAAGCGTGAGTTGAGGCATCTCCTCATTCGAGGTCGGAGCGGTTGGATCCGTGCCTAACAGAAACTCGACACCATTCATCACACCATCGTGATCCGGGTCTGCATCTGCGGCGCTATCCGCACCTTCCAATGAATAACCTGCAGCCCAGGATTCAAATGGAGTTTCCTCCCCTGCCACTACCAGCGCGATCTGATTGCCTTCATAGGCATAATCCACGGTATAACCTTCCGGGATGCGGAGAAGATCGACGAAATGTCCGCCCGTCAATGATCCATAGGTGGCAATGACATAAGCCGGAGCATCAGCCGTCCCGGTAATCACCATGGCATCCAGAGTGGTTTGACTGATGTCGAGGTTGCCATCGACTACCAACAAATTGGACTGGCTGCCATTGATATCAATTTCAAGGTCTCCTGAAATTACGGCATTTCCTGTCACTTGCATCGTTCCGACCGATTGCCCAGGACCGACAAAGCCTTCGACGTTGAGATTTCCATCAATCGTTCCATTCCCTTGCAACAGTCCAACGGACGAAACATGAAGTTCTGGAGTCACCAGCGTGCCATTGAAAATCAGACTCCCTTCATCAACCGAGACCCCGGCACTGAGGCTGCTTTCCCCAGTCAGGGTCAATGTCCCGGAACCGGTTTTGGAAATACTGCCATTATCATCTAACAGATTCTGGGCAATATCGACGTTGTAGGTCTGGGTATTGATCGTGACTGCACCTGCGATCGTTGCTTGATCCAGGCCTGTTAGGAAACTCAAGGAATCCGCGCCTGCCATCAGAGTTCCGCCGTTGAGATTCAGGATCGCGTCCCCAGTCGAATCCCGATGAATCCCGGTGGTGGTCATCGTGCTATTGTTCAGGGTAAACGTGGCATTTGAGGCACCAGAGTAGCCAAGCACGAGTTCGCCGAACACCACTTGTCCGCCATTTACCGTCCAGGTCGCGTCACCGCCGACGCCCATTCGGGTGGCGGAGTTATTATTCACGAACACGCCGCCGTTTTGAATCACCTCACCGGTTGATCCAACGCCAACGCCTAACGAAATGGTGCTGTTTGGGAATTGGTTGATGTTTTTTGTGAAGCTGCCGCTATCCATCAGAAAGCTGCCACTACCACCCGAAGCACCAATCACCACATCGTCACCGACCACCATTGCAGCTCCTGAAGTCGAGTTCAGCGAACCGAGGTGATAAGATCCCGTTGAGCCTTCAGTGCCAATTTTCAGACCGCCCAATCCGTTAAGGAAGCCACCCTGCTCGACCGCCTCGCCGGTTTCTCCCGATGCGCCACCTATGATAAGTGCTTGCCCTGCGGGAATCGTGATCATGCCATTTACCAGATCAAGTTTCGCCAAGTAATCCTTGGAGCTGATACTCAGCCCGGTGCCAGCCGTGATGATTGCGTTATCCAATTGATAAACCGCATCTCCCACGCCGGTATCGCCGGTTATGGCTCCGATTCGAAATCCGGTATTAACCGTCAAACCACCGCCCCCGGCCGTGTGGATCATGGTGCCCGAAGTGATCTGCAGGCCATTGATGGTCTGGGTAGACGAAAGTCGCAAAGTTCCTGCATTGTTCAGGATCGCGTTGTCGGCAGCTCCCGGGACCACACCGCCGGCCCAATTGCCAGAATCCGCAAAGACACCATCCGTAGCGGACCAGGTAATGTCGGCAGCAGATAAGGTCATGCTAGCCAGGGCGGAAAAGGAAATCACCGCCCATATCGTGGAATGGCGTGATGAAGAAAAAGGAGAATAGGGAAAGTTCATGATAGCAATGAAAGGAAAATACGAATTCCTGAGAATCGCCGGTTATAGAGAATGCCAGCACCCAGCCACCGCGCTGGGACGAAGCTGGGAAGATTTGTGACGAAACCGCCATTTCGCGAAAGCGGCCGATCAGCCCGCAGTCATCCGCTCCTGCAGCTCACGCAGCGGAATCGTCATGTCCAAGCGGCTGCCGGATTTTAAAATCACCCGGTAATTCCCAGCTCCCGTGGCACGCAGTTCGCGAATCCGCGAAAGATTCAGAATCACCGATCGACTGATGCGCATGAAACCCGAATCCGCCAACTTTTCAGCCATCGAGACCATCGTCTCGCGGACGATGTGCCGATCCGCCCCGCAATGCAGGACCAGGTAATTGCCAGCCGATTCGACGTGATCAATTTCCGTAGCCGGCACAAAAAGAATGCGATCGGCAGTTTTCACCAAAACCCGCGCCTCCTCTCCCGGCGGACGCAGGTGCGCCATGAGACGTGCCAATCCCGGGTCAGGCCCGCTCCTGATCTGCGAACGGGCACGCGCCACCGCATCTTTGAACCGCGCTCCGCTGAAGGGCTTCAGCAGATAATCCACCGCGCTCACCTCAAAGGCACGCACCGCATGATTGTCGTAGGCCGTGGTGAAAATCACTGCCGGCATCTGGGCGGAGGTGATCGCCTCCAGCACTTCAAAGCCATTCAAGCGCGGCATCTGGATATCCAGGAAAAGCAGATCTGGCCGATGGCGTTCAATCGCTTCCAAGGCCGCCACTCCGTCGCCGGCTTCATCCACCACTTGGATGTCCGGCTCCGACTCTAACAAACTGGCCACCCTTTCGCGGGCCAGTGATTCGTCGTCTATGATGAGGCATCGGATCGGATTCATTCGGTATGAGCAACTAGCCTGGCGGGCAACCTAATCATCATGCGCACGCCGCCGCCAGACGGTTTTTCAATGCGGAATTCGTGCCGTCCTGGATGCAAAGCACTGAGTCGTTCGCGCACGCTTTTCAAGCCGATCCCTGAACCGGAACCAGCGCCGCTTTTCCCGAATCCAACTCCATCATCCTCAATGGCGATCATCAGCATCTCCTCTTCCAGCGAGGCCAAAATCCGAACCTCCCCGCCCTCAAGCCGCGGCTCGATCCCATGATGAATCGCATTTTCGATGAGTGGCTGGATCAGCAAGGCTGGCACCAAAATGTCCAAGGTTTCAGGAGCAACGGATCGCTTGACCCGCAACCGGCTGCCGAAACGCATGCGTTGGATTCCGAGGTAGCGGTCGGTAAAATGGAGCTCCTCTCGCAACGGAATCTCCGATTTACGTTCGCCATCCAGAGCAATCCGCAGGAGTTCGCTCAAGGAGGTCACCATCTCCTCCGCCGCATCTGGATTTTTACGCACCAGCATCGCAATCCCATTCAGGGTGTTGAACAGGAAATGCGGCTGGAGCTGCGCCTGCAACGCGAGCGCCCTTGCCTGAGCATTGCGCAAGAGGAGTAACGCCGACCGTTCATTTTCTTTACGGGCCGTTCGAAAAAACGTCCACGCGTGAGAAAATCCGACCAGCGCGACGAAGATAAATCCATCGAGAAAACCGATGAACGAACTCGGCGCCGAGGGAAGTCCTGCAAGTGCGGCTTCGGATCGACTGGCGATTTGCGCCCAGTTTCGCTCGATCCGCTTTTTCATATCTTCGCGGTCGACAATCACCCCGGGCAGGCGCCGCGGATCCACCTCGGGCGGAAGCCCGAATGCTTCCGGAATATCCGCCTGGGGATCTCTGCCAATCGCTTTGGTCAAAGGGATGCCAAACTCGCCGCCCGGCGTTTTATCCAATCCCGGCGGAAACCAGGTTTCGATTGCCGGCGTGGGTGCCACAATCGGTTGCCGTCTCGCCGCGCGATCCTGAAACAACGAGCAAAACACCACGAAGCTCGTTCCACCCAGAAGCAAAATGATGGAGTGAGCGTAGCGTTTTTTGCCGAACAACGGGAAACGATCGGCCAGCCACAACACAAATGGTGCCAATAGAACCGCAGGAACCCATGGCAACAATTCCTGCTGCAGCGCGACCCGAAACGCAGTGTGATCCATCGAGCTGCCGGATTCCAATGGATTCAAATCGACGAAAATAACGCGACTCGTCAGTTCCCGGAACAAAAACCACCACACCACCCAGGCTCCAAACAGCGCCCAACTGAGAAAAAGCGACACGATGACCGCGCGCCTCAGCAAGGTTTCTCTAGAACTGTCTGATGATTCGAGTGACATGGGATTTACTAACTCATCCGCCCGGCTGAGTGGCTTGCATGACTTCAGGACTTAGCGACGAAACTGACACAAGCCACGTAAAATTCGCATTCGCCCATCCCATCCTAGCCCGCCTTCATCCCACCCAGCACCACTGCCGCCCCATGGTATTTGATCTGCGGCAGCTCCGCAGACCATCGATACAAAAAGCTAACTCATTCATATGAATCGACTTCAACAACTGACTGCCATCGTCCTGTTTGCCAGTGCATCCTGCCTATCCGCCGGTGAATCCCTCTGGGAAACCAATTTTGCCACCGCAAAATCCCGCGCGGCAGAGGAGAAAAAAGACATGCTGCTCGATTTCACCGGAAGTGACTGGTGCGCCTGGTGCATCAAACTGAGAAAAGAAGTTTTCAATCAACCTGGTTTCACCGAAGCCGCGCCGCAGAACTACGTTTTGGTCGAACTGGATTACCCGAATGATAAATCCAAGCAATCCGCCGAGGAGCAAAGTCAAAATAAGGACCTGTTAGAAACCTATCCGATTACCGGCTATCCGACGGTGTTGCTTTGCGATGCGAGCGGCAAACCCTATGCCTCAACCGGTTATATGGAAGGCGGCCCGGAGGCTTATCTCCCGAATCTCAGCAAGCTTCAAAAACACAAACAGGAGCGGAACGAGGCATTTGCGAAAGCAGAGGACCTGCAAGGTCTGGCCAAAGCGAAACAATTGATCGCCGGATTGGAGCTTCTTGAGCTGCCCCCAGCGATCGTCAGCGCCGCCTATCCCGAGGTGATGGCAAGCATCGAAGCTGCGGATCCAGAGGATGTCACCGGTTTTGCTTCAGCGGCAAAAGCGCAGCAACAATTGCAGGATTTCCTTATGAACCTCGGCGAGCTCCGCTCAAAAGGCGACATGGAAGCGACTCTAAAATACATCGATGGCAAACTCGCAGACAGCTCGATCAAAGGCGATCTGCGCCAGCAAATCTACGGTCACAAAGCAGGAACTCTCGCTTACGCGAACCGGAAACCTGAAGCCATCAAGGTTCTGGAAACCGCGATCAAAGAGGCACCCGAAGGTTCCCACACCGAGGAGCTCAAGCAATTCATCGACATCCTGCAAAAGGAAATCGACCGCACGAAAGAATCGGAATAAGTCGCAAAAAATAGCCCGGAGGATCTGATCTTCCGGGCTTTTTCTATATCATCCGATTTGATGACGCTGAGTGAAACTGGGAATGCTCACGCACTCGCTTGATCCAGCTTCGCCACTTCGTCAGCACTGAGTTGCAGCGTCGCTGCTTTCGCCAGCTCGGTTAATTGCTCCACGCTGGTCGCGCTGGCAATCGGAGCCGTCACCGCAGGGCGCTGGATCAGCCAAGCCAATGAAACGGCGGCCAATGAAACCCCGTGCGCCTTGGAAACCTCGTCGAGCGCGGCCAAGATGCGGAAGCCTTTTTCGTTGAGGTATTTTTGCCCGATCGAGCCGCCACGGGCACTCTTGCCAAGATCGTCCTGGGAGCGATATTTCCCGGTTAGAAATCCACTCGCCAAGGAATAGTAACCGATCACTCCGATCCCGTGATCCAGGCAGACATGCTCCAATTCATCTTCGAAAACCGCCCGATCGTAGAGGTTGTATTCCGGTTGAAGACTCACATAGGAAGGCAGGCCCGATGATGAACTCACTTCGAGCGCCTGCTTCAGACGCGCAGCGGAATAGTTGGACGCGCCAATTACCCGGACTTTGCCTTGCTTGATGAGTTGATCATAGGCTGACAAGGTTTCATCTAACGGAGTGGACTCGTCATCTTTGTGAGATTGATAAAGATCGATGTAATCGGTCTGCAGACGACGCAGCGAGTCCTCGACGGATTGAATGATGTAATATTTCTTCAGTCCCTGGGAGCCGTCCCCCATTTCCATACCGACCTTGGTGGCGAGCACGACCTTGTCACGCTTCCCTGATGTTTTGAACCACTCGCCAATGATGGTCTCCGACTCACCACCCCGGTTCCCGGGAACCCAAGTGGAATACATATTCGCGGTGTCGATGAAGTTGAATCCAAGATCCAGAAAGGCATCCAGAACGGGAAACGAAGCTTTTTGATCGATCGTCCAGCCAAAGACATTGCCGCCAAGTGCGAGTGGATAGACATGGAGATTTGATTTGCCGAGAGTGCGCGTTTGCATAAGTGCTGATGAGTTCGTGAAAAAGAGAATGAATTCGTTCACCGCGAACATGAACCGGCTCCTTCACTCAAGCGAATGGTGATTCCGGGACATTTCCAGCGGCTTCTGGTGATTTTACCGAACAGTGCCCAATTTCGCCGGAGAAGTGCCCGGGTGCGGTGTGGCAGCATCGAATCCCATGCACTAATATGGTGCCCCGGGAGGAATTGATTGAGCGCCGGGCAAGAATTCTCTGCAGATGATCCAGCTTAGCAAACAAACCGCCATTTCGCTTTTGGTCGCAGGGACGTTTTTCATGGAGAACCTGGATGGAACGGTGATCACAACGGCGGTCCCATCGATGGCCGAATCATTTGGCGTGGAATCGGTGGCGTTGGGCATCGGTGTGAGTGCTTATCTCCTGGCGCTCGGCTTTTTCATCCCTTTAAGCGGCTGGTTGGCAGAGCGACTGGGTGCCAGGCGCATATTCTCTCTAGCGATCCTGATCTTCACCCTCTCTTCCTGGTGCTGTGGCATGACCGATCATCTTTGGTCATTCGTCGGCCTACGTGTTCTCCAAGGGTTCGGTGGAGCGATGATGGTGCCTGTGGGGCGATTGGTCGTTTTGCGCCAGACCCCCAAAGATCAATTGATCACGACCATCGCGACACTCACGTGGCCGGCTTTGGTTGCTCCCGTCATCGGCCCGGTCATCGGTGGTTTCATTACCTCCCATTGGACGTGGAGATGGATCTTCTATCTGAATCTTCCGCTGGGATTGATGGCATTTGCGGCGGCTCTATGGCTGATTCCCTCTGATCGTAAAGCGTCGGACGTCCCGTTCGACTGGCGTGGTTTCTGGCTAACAGGTCTCGCGCTCATCGGCCTGATGGGCTCGGCGGAGTGGCTGGGGCATGCTCATGATCTACGCCTGACCCCGATGCTACCAGGTTTGTTAGGCGCCGGGCTTTTATGGGTTGGAATCCGGCACTTGAGACACTCGGCTCATCCGCTGGTGAGTTTGGCGGCTTTGAAATATCCAACGTTCCGGGTAACCGTATTTGGTGGCTCTTGCTACCGCCTGGCTGTGGGTGCGGTTCCGTTTTTGCTGCCGCTGTTATTTCAGGTTGGCTTCGGCATGTCGGCGGTTCGCTCAGGCACACTACTGATGGCGGTGTTTGCTGGAAACCTTTTGATCAAACCGGCGACAACTCCACTACTCCGTCGCTACGGATTCCGCACGGTCATGCTCGCGAATGGGTTCACCAATTGCCTGGGCCTTTTGCTGTGTGCATTTTTTACGGTGAATACTCCGTACTGGATGCTCGTGTCCGTTCTGTTTCTCGGTGGCATTACCCGGTCCATTCAATTCACCGCCTACAACACCATCGCATTCGCCGATGTTCCACCCGATGAAATGAGCGGTGCCAATACCCTATTCTCCACATTCCTTCAATTGTTCATGGGCTTGGGCGCGGCTTTCGGGGCCATCAGCGTCCGGCTTCTATCCGTTGTACTTCCAGCAACAGCAGGTCATGAAGGGCTTGAGATGCGCGGTGCTTTTGTCGTTCTGGCCATCACCTCGCTGATTGGTCTGTACGATACCTTCAAGCTCCCACAGCAAGTGGGTGAGCATGTCACCAAAGCGGCCAAAGCATGAACCCGTTTGATTTTCCATCCGGGAAAAACACCAATTTCAACCGGATCGATGCCTAAAGTTCGATTCGCATCGATCATCTGCAGGCATCATGTTCGTTCTGTAGAACGTTACGATGAATTCAACCATGTCTCAGGCCAATTTGTTCAGCCCCTATCGCCTCGGAAAAATGGATCTCCCGAATCGGGTGATCATGGCTCCCATGACCCGCTGCCGGTCATCCCAACCCGGAAACATTCCCAACGAAATGATGGCTGAATACTACGGTCAACGTAGTTCAGCCGGATTCATCATTGCAGAAGCCACCCAGATTTCACCTCAAGGCCAGGGTTATTCGTTTACGCCCGGCATTCACAGTCAGGAACAAGTTGAGGGGTGGAAAAAAGTAACCCGCTCAGTGCATGAAAAAGGTGGCAGGATTTTTCTGCAACTGTGGCACGTCGGCCGCATGTCCCACGCCCACTTTCAGAATGGCGGCCAACCGGTTGCTCCTTCCGCCATCCCGGTTCCAGATGACACCACGATCTGGATCGCCAATGAGGACGGCAACGGCGGCAAATCAACTCCCTGCACCCCGCCGCGCGAACTGACTCTGGATGAAATTCATTCAATCCAGGAAGACTATGTCCGGGCTGTGAAAAATGCCAAAGAGGCGGGATTCGACGGAGTCGAGCTTCACGGTGCGAATGGCTACCTGATTGATGAATTCCTGCGCACTAGCTCCAACCAGCGGACCGATTCCTATGGCGGATCTCCGGAAAACCGCGCTCGTTTCCTGATCGAGATCGTCGAGAAAATCATCAACATTTTCCCGGCTGGCTGCATCGGATTGCGCCTTTCGCCACACAATCAATCGCGCGGCATGGATGATCCAACTACTCCGGAAACCGCACTGCTTGCCCTTCGCAAGCTCGACTCGCTCGGACTTGGCTACATCCACTTTGCGGAAGTCGATTGGGACGCAGCACCGGATGTGCCGCTCGAGTTCCGGGTCGAAGCACGCAAGGCATTTTCACGCACGATCATCGTCGCCGGAAAATATGATCTGGAAAAAGCAGATTGGGTCCTGCGGGAAAACCTCGCCGACCTCGTTGCCTTTGGCAGACCGTTCATCTCCAATCCCGACCTCCCAGCCCGGTTGGAAAATGGCTGGCGGTTAGCCGAACTGGATCCGACCCGTTTCTATGGCGGCGGCAAGGAAGGCTATGTGGATTATCCAGTCCACCGGGCAACGGAGAATTCCTAACAAGGCATTTCATGGCAAAGGCCGCCTGGCTGTAACGGGTCAGTTTTCGCTGCCCTTTCGGCGCAGGCGGTCGAGCGATAATGCATCGAATTTGATGGCAGCGATCATGCCGCTGTAGAATGCCAGATACACCAGCTGGATGCTCGCTCCGCTCCAGTTTTGAATCAAGCAGGTCCCGAACAGCAACAAGCTCATCAACAAGGATCCCGCGACCAATGTTGGCCGGAGAAATAATCCAAGGATCAGCAACACGCCGATGATTGCCTCCGCAATGGCGATGCCATAAGCGGACAAACCAACCAAAGCAGATGGCAGAATACTGCTGGCAAATTCCTTCTGCAGCCCTGCCGCAAATGCATTCAACTTCGGCAATCGGGTCAGTCCGTGAAGCGCAATGTTGATGCCAAGACCCAAGCGGGCCAAAGCGTAAGCCAAGGAAAAGTCGGAGATGTTTTTCATGATGCTCGTATTCGATTTCGCAGAAAAGCACATCGGCCTCCACACAAGGATCCGATGAATGCGAAGACCAAGAATCACTCAATTTCTCCCATCGGAAAGCCTCAGATTGGGGACGATTCCCGGCAAACCCGGTGTTTTCACCGAGGGATCTGTCAGTCAGAGAAAGTGGCGGTCACCGAACTGCGGAAATCCCCGGGCGACTGGCCGGTTTGCTTGCGGAAAAACCGGCTAAAATAGGAAGGATCCTGAAAATTCAGCTCATACGCGATCTCGGACATGGTCAAGTGAGTGTGAGCCAGCAGCCGCTGGGACTCCAAAAGCAATCGGCCACGGATCAATTCACCGGCAGAACTTCCGGTGTGGGATTTGGTCAATTCGCTCAACCGGTCGGAAGACAGTCCGAGTTGTTTGGCATAATCGCTAACTTTCTGAAGCGCCTTGAATCGAGTTTCCAGCAACAGGTGAAAATCCCTGACGACCGGAGAAACTCGGCCATTCGCGTGGGAAGTAGGGCGCCCTTGATGAATCCTCCCGGCACGGACGAAAAGCGTCCGCAGCAGCCAACGAAGGACACTTTCGAAATGGTCCTGCTGATGCCCATATTCCGATTCCATTTCCCGGATCAATCCTTCGAGAGCACTCTTTGATTCGGGCGAAACCTTCAGCATCGGAATTCCATCTTCGGGAAACCAAAATGGAAATTGCAGCAACTCACTGGGTGGCCCGCAGCGGCCATCGAAAAATTCCTGAGTGAACGCCATCATCACTCCGGTGAGCTGATCGTATTCGCTCCAGGCATGCACCTGGCCGGGTGTCACAAAAATCAGCGTGGTGCCATCGATTGGGTAGGAGTGGAAATCGTTGAGGTGGAAGCCTTTCCCCTCAAGCCAGAACACCTCAAAGTACCCATGCCGGTGAAGTCCGACACGATTGGTCATGCGCCGGATATTGTCTTCGAATCGGCTGATGTAGATTCCTTCGAATCCACTGGGAGATTCGAAGTAGTCATGAATCGAAAAAAATGGGACTTTATCGTTTGGCACAGCTCAGGCAGCGAATAGTCGGGGAAAATTGAGTCCAAAAACAGGAATTGGCAAATCTCCACGTCCATTTTCGAGTCTGCTGCCAACAGAGCACCAAAACGAGCCGCCGTTACTGCACTGTTTTAAGGACTTCCACTTTCACAGGAACCACGCCCTTTTTCACGAATCCAAGACGGCCGGCAACACCGACGGTGACGTCAATGACACGACCTTGAACAAATGGTCCACGATCGTTGATGGTGACGATCTCGGACTTCCCATTCGACATGTTGGTGACGCGAACTTTGGTTCCCATCGGCAATGTCTTGTGAGCTGCGGTTGCCGCCTGCTCGTCCAAGCGTTGTCCGCTTGCGGTTTTGGTGCCGTGGTTGGTGCGGATCGAATACCAGGAAGCTTTCCCGGTTTGGACCGACTTCACCGTCGGCTCAGTCCGCACGACTGGGGCGGTAGTCGTACCATTCCCATTCGCAGCACAACTTGGCAAAAGAAGGACACCGGCTATAGCCAGGGCCACGGACTTGAGGTTCCGGGTCATGTTCATAGTGGATTCCCCTGAGGGGCCAGCCCCGATACGCGACATCGGACCGTCGCGCAACCCGAAACAGTCATTTATGTTTCCGCAGAAATACTACTAATGTTAAGGGATAATACGGATCTATTTTAGATATCTTAGATAATTTTTTCATAAATCGGTCCGCACCTTGCTATTTTTACACCTCATGCTGGGTAACTGGATGCCATCGAGCAGGGACCGCTTTACGCGTGCGGATTTCGATTTCCTCACCTCCATTCTGGCAGTCGGCGACAAGCGCTCCCATCTGGCGAAACTTTGGGAAGATCCGGACGCGCTGCGCGAATTGCTCGATCTTAAAGAGGTCTTGAGAGGCGTCCTCGATTCACCCGCTGTGATCCAGGTTTCTCCGGCCTTCTACTTTTATGTCCTTGTGCGGCATGGATTTCTGCAGGCTGGTCTCACCGATTCTGACCTCGCGGATTACGTCGCCGGAGTGATGGCACGGCGTGTTGCAAGCAGCTCCGGGGATTTTCTACAGGATGTAGCACGTGGTTACACCCATGCGGCGGACTTCATCGCCATCATTTCCTCTTCCCATGGGCGCATGAGATTCCACCTGCAAGTCGCGGCGGGGAACCAGTTTTTGATCCTCACAGGGCTTTATCCGGGATTTCTGAAGCGGCGTTGCGAGCGTACGGCTGCGCCGGATTTGGCATTTTACGAATCCTTCGCACGCCAAGCATATCGCGGTGCTGCGGACAATCCCCAAGCCCCGGGAAACACCCCACGGCAGCTGCTGGGAACCTTATCGGAAATTTTGCCAACAGCCCGATTATCACTCAATCGGATCGCCGAGGAATTCATCTTTCTCGGCGAGTGATTGAGGCATTGGACTGGTTTAGGGAATTTCTTTCCAAGAAGCCTTCTCCAGTCGCCAGCCATCGTCGGACTTCTTCCAGTTCAGCTCGACATGGAATCGCCCATCCACCGGCCGATACTCCTTCAGCGCCACCAGACCGGTCAGCTCAACCACTACCGTGCCGGTCTCACCGTCCGAGGTCACTGAGACGAATTTCTCGTCTTCAAAGGCGCTTTCGATCGCATTCGAACTGAGAAAAGAAAAGCCGCTCTCCAGCTGCGAACGTTCGAAGCGTCCATTCACATCTCCGATCGAGGGGGCTTCCAGCGTAACGTAATCCGCCAATTTGGAGCCGATCGCCAGCTCCTTGAGATGCCGGTATGCCGGGGCGCTATCGCGTTCCAAGGTCAGGGTATCGAACAGCCCTGACGTCCGTCGTTTCAACACCTGCACCGGTGAAAACCACCACGCCATGAATCCCACAATCACCGCCACGACCATGATAAAATAAATCCCACGTTTCATGGCCTCGGCTCAGTCTTTCTTGTTTGCATCGTAAAATATCCGGATTTCCGCTTCGTCAGTGCCCAGCAATTGCTGTGCACGTTTGAGAGCGTCACGGGTTGAGAGGTTTGGGTTGCTGGGCCAATTTAGAAAGAGATTTGTCTCACCTTCCTTGCGATTGCATCCCTGCTGGAGAGTTTCCAACACACCCGATTTCTTTAAAACCCAGTAGACTTCACGAGTCGCGCCGGAGATCAACAGATGCAAGTTTTTGCTACGAAGAAATTTAATCAAATCCTCCAACGCCATGACACTCGTCGCGTCGAGATGATGGGCGTTTTTCATCCGCAAAATGATCACCTTGATCGCTGGATCAGAGACCGTTCGCTGAATTTGAGTTCGAAACAATTCTGCTGCGCCGAAAAACAGGTCGCCTTCGACGTGAACGATCGAAATCGCCGGTATGGGCCGCTTGTTTTTTTCGCCAATCTCCCGCAGTTGGCCTTCATCACTGAACTCGTACTCGATTAATGAAGGGCGGCTCGCCTTACGCAAAAACAGGGTGATGGAAACGGCGACGCCGATAAAAATCGCCACATGCAGCGGCGCGATCAATGTCGCAAAAAAAGTTGCCACCAAAACCCAGGCGTCGTCCCTCGTGGAGCGCAGACAAATCCGGATGTTGCGCACATTGAACATCCCCACCGAGAGCGCGATGACGAGAGCTGCGAGAGCCGCCTTCGGCACATGATCGACCAAGGGCATGCCCCAGTCCACCGACATGGCGATGACAACTGCAAAAATGAGCGTGTAAATGCCTGCAAAGAACGACGCAAAGCGGGTTTTCGCTCCCGCGTCGTGGTTCAACATGGAACGAGTGAGCGAGCCGGACGCAGGCATGCCACCAGTCATCGCGCTGGCAAGATTCGCAATTCCCACGGCGAGCATGTCCTGGTTCACATCGACATTGTCCCCGGTCATCGATGCCAGGCTTTTCGCCATCAGGGTATTTTCCAGCGAAGCCAGAAAGGCGATCGCAAACCCAACCCCAAGCAGCGCGGAAATGTCCTGAAAGATGCCTTCACGGAAAATCTGCGGCATCCCCGGCATCAAATCGCTGAGGGCAAAGGTGGAGAAGGTCGAAGCTCCGGCGAATGGCCCGATTTTTGAGTGGATCAGCCAACCGAAAGTCAGGGACGAGAGGAAGAGTGTCAGCGCAAAGGCAGGCCATTGTGGACGCCATTTTCGAAAGCCGACGTAAACCGCAAGGGTCGATCCACCAATCGCGACCGAAACCGGATCGGTGTGCCGCAATGCTTTTACCAGCACGAGCACCATGCCGAAAAACGTCGAAGTATCACCGCCCTCCATATAGGCCGCCACTCCTAGAAATGACCGAAGCTGGTTTACCACAATCAATGCCGCTGCCCCGGTGATGTAGCCAACGAGCACGCTCCGCGAAATGTATTGCAGCAAGTCCGCGACTCGGAACAACGCACCGAGAGTCGCAAACAGCCCGACCATGAATACCAGCAGTGGCATCAGTTCATTCCAACGGCCTGCCAACGCCGGGTTGACCGAAAAAAAGCTAAAAAGCATGAACGCCGTGGCATTGGTCGGACCAAGAATCGTGTGCCGCGATCCAGAAAAAAATGGCGCGACCAACGGAGCAACAGCGGCACACAAAACGCCATAAACGACCGGCAAACCCGCGATTGCCGCAAACGCAAGGCCTTGTGCAATTGCCAGCATGGTGACACTCACCGCCGCCCGCGCATCCGCCCAGGCATCCCCCCCTTGGTAGGTGGAGAGAGTTTGTTGGAAGAGGCCGAACTTGAGGTGCCCCGCTGAAAAAAAATCACGCAGGTTGCGGGTCGCTTTTCGAACGAGCGGGAATGACTTCATCAGTTCCGATTCTTTTATCGGAATCTGGCGCGGCGGAAAAGAAACAAACCAAGAAGCACACAAATCACATTCGGTGCCCACAAGATGACGGTGGAGGACATGCTAGACTTCGCTTCAGATGCCAAAACGGAAAATAGGAAATATCCAGCGCCTAACAGGATACTCATGATCATGCCGGAGGAAGTGTCCTTCCGGCGGCTGTTGATTCCCAATGGCACCGCAATGAAGGCAAACGCCAGGCAAGCCATGGAAAAGGAATAGCGCTTGGTGATCTCCGCCCGCGCCTCGATCACCTTCTTGCGCTTCAAGTCCGGATTATCACTTAGGAACTGGGAAATCTGCTGATTGGTCATCGCCGAAGTCCGATCCTTGCGGATTCTGGGCTTGTCGACATCGATCATCAAAGGCTCGGCATTCTCGGCCAGCGCGTTCTCGAACTGCCCTTCATCGCCAACATCTTCAAAGTAGGTGTCCTGCAGCTTCAGGCGCATCTGCCCCTTGTCCTTGTTAATGGCAATCGCCGCGTATCGGGCGTAAATGTAATTGGTCCGCGCGCCAGTCTGGGAGTCAAACTGATAGAGGTTGAAGCCGTTCACGCCGTCCTTCGATTTACTCTGAATCAGGATTTGCCGCTTATCATCGTTATCCTTGAAGATTTTCACCACGCCCGGCTTGAGCAGGGACTTCGGGTCGCGAATCGCCTGTTCGTAAAGCTCGCGCTCCACCAGTTCACGCACGGAGGATTTCCCCGCTGGAACGACATTGATGTTCAACCAGAGGCTGGCCAGCGAAAGCATTCCGCCAATCACAAATACCGGCACTGCCAGTCGGAACAAGCTCATGCCCGCTACCCGGAAGCCGACGATTTCCCGATCGGAAGAAAGCCGACCAAAAACCAGCAGCACCGCTGAAAGAAATCCCCACGGGATCGTGTAAATCAATGAAGTCGGCAACACGCTTAGGATGAAGCGGACAATCAAGCCAAGCGGCGCCACTTGATCCACCAGCAGCTCGCGGATTTTCTGGAAAATATTCCCGAGAACGAGCACCAGACTCAGAATCACGATGGCATACAAGGTTCCGAGGAGGACCTGTTTGCCGATGTACCGATCGGAAATGCGCATGAAGTTGGTGGACTTTGTCGCAGGCGGCGGCCTCTGTCCAGAAGGTTGCGGGGTCGTTTTGCCATACCTGCCCGCTCCCGCAAGTCGCTTCCTGCAAAACCAACAAAAAGGGCGCCGATTCGGCCATGTGCCAAAATCAGCGCCCTCGTGAAATCAGAGGAATGTGGAGTTCACCGTTCGAGTCAGAACGGCTACAGAATCAATCCTCAAGGAGTGGTCGATACCGGACGGATCCGGCCCAATTCACGGATGAGTTGGCGGGTTTCAGTTTGCCAATCATTCATCTTCTCACGGGAAAGCTGGACGCGGTCTGCGACGGCTTTTTCCAGCTCGTGGTAGTTGCTGGAGAGTTTCTCGATCACCTCGTGAACGGAAGCGCTGGCAAGTTGGCAAACCGATGGACCGGAGCTGTGAATTTCTTCCAAGCGCAGCTGGGCACGGCGGCGGGCTTCACGCATTTCAGCGAGCAGGATTTTACCATCCGGCACACGGCGCAGACTATCTGCCAAACCAAACTTGGACAACGTCCAGATCGTCCACTTGCTAGGATCCCACTGCCATGGCTTCACCCCGTTGCGGTAGTCGTGTTGGAACTCGTGGTGATAATTGTGATAACCTTCGCCGAAGGTCAGGAATGCCATGATCGCACTGTCACGAGCACTGTGCTTGGTGGAGTAAGGTTGGCGGCCCACCGTGTGGCAAAGCGAATTGATGAAGAAGGTACAATGTTGGGCGACGACGACGCGCAGGACTCCGGCAATCAAAAAGCCACCAAGGGCACCCTGCCATGCGTCTTTGCCCATGTAGGAATTCCAGCAGAATGACATGATCGCAGGAATGATCAGGCCGCTCAGTCCGATGAGGTGCACCCAGCGATGCTGCCACATGACCAGCTTGTCTTTGCGCAGGTCATTCACGTTGTCCATTGGAGGCACCGGGTTAAGCTTGAAAAGCAACCAGCCGATGTGTGCCCAGAAGAAGCCTTTGGAAATATCGTAAGGATCGTCGTCGTGATCGACATGCTTGTGGTGGCGGCGGTGATCCGATGCCCAGTCGAGGCAGGAATTTTCAAACGCCCAGGCGCCGAAAATAAGGGTGAATAGACGGACCGGCATCTTCGCTTTGAACGCGATATGCGAAAACAGTCGATGGTAACCCACGGTGATGCTCATCATCGTGGCACACAAAAAGACGAAAAACATGGCGAACTGGAACCAGTCGAAGCCTTGCTTGATGATGTAAATTGGCACGCCGATGAGGGCGATCAGAGCGGTTCCGATAAGGAAGCTGCTGGTGATCCAGTTTACCCGGGAAAATGGGATGCGATACATGATATTGATTTGTAGGGCGACTCGCGCAGGGTTGGTGCCCGAAATTTGGCGAAACTCGCACGGGCCGCAAAAGTGTCCCTATCTACGATGCCGCCTCTTGATGCGCAAGCCCGCCTTTTTACCAAAATCACGGGCGGGTTCTTTCTTGACATCCACCTGCAAATGGTGCATCAACCGCGCCCCCGACCATCCTGCGGAACCAAACCAACCAACCTACTGATATATGCGTGGAGTGATTGTTAAAAAAGGCGAGCCCGTCGATCGTGCTCTGAAACGCCTCAAAACCAAACTCGATACCGAGGGTATCCTCGAAGAAATGCGCCGCCGTCGCGCATTCGAAACTCCTACCGAGCGCAAGCAACGCAAGCTCCGCTCAGCTTCCAAGCGGAACAAAGTCCGCTGGCGCTACTCCAACGCACCTGCAGGCGAAAAAACCGAGTCTGTGGATTGATTTTCAAGGTTCCGCAGTCGGGATAAATCAACGGATGCTAATCGCAGCATCCGTTTTTTTGTGCCCCGATTTCCGCATCGACCGAAATCCCACCCTCTCCATCTTCTCCTTTCCTTTGTTGCCCAGACGAGGAAAGCTCAGCACGAATGGTCGAACGCGTATTTTTAGGCTGGGATGAACCTTTTCTTTTCCCGGCAGCAAATTGGCTGATCCAGCAGCAGGCAGAGCTGCCCGGCGCCTTGGTGCTGGTGCCCACCGCGCAAAGTGGCAGGCGGCTGCGCGAAACTCTGGCAGAACTTTCAGGGGCGATTCTTTCGCCACAAGTCACCACTCCCGGCTCCCTACTCCAAATCAACGACTTGAGTATCGCCCCGCCTTGGCTTGAGCGTCTTGCCTGGACAGAAACTCTGGAGCAAATTCAAGATTGGACCGAATACTCAGGCCTTTTCCCGGAACCACCAGGCGAAGGCAAACATTGGGGTGGCAGCCTCGCATCGGAATTCACCAAACTCCGTAAATCGCTCCAAGACAACGGATTGACCATTCAAACGGCCGCCTATCGTCTCCGTGACACGGTAGAAGAGGAACGCTGGGATGCTCTAACCCGCCTCGAGAACTTGGTAGAGGCGAAATTGAATTCATGGAGTCTCCAGAGCCGTAGCCGCGTTCTTGCCAGTGGCCTGGCGCTTCCAAACGTCAGCAGAATCATTTTAGCTGGAATTTCCAGCATCCCTCCGATTCTGGCGACAGCTCTACGATCCACAGAAATTCGAGTTACCGCCCTCATCGGTGCGCCCGCCGAGGATACAGAGCATTTTTCCGACTTGGGAATCCCGCTGCAAAGCTGGAGCGGTCGGGCTTTCCCATGGCCGGAAAGTGCGACCGGGACCGTCACCCTTGCCGCCGATCCCAGCCAGCAAGCCCAGGAAGCCGTGCGGGCTGCCGCGAAACTTGCCCTCCCATCCGACCAGATTGCTTTGGGCTCAGCCGATACCGAACCAGGCGAAGAACTGGAACGCGCGTTCACCCGCGCCGGATGGACCGCCTTTCATCCGGCAAAGCAGGCGATCGCCTCAGGGCTGGAACGGTGGCTGAAGGTGTGGACCAAATGGATTGAAAAGCCGGCGCTTTCCGTCATGGCAGATTTACTCTCCTTGCCAGAAACCGGCATTCTGGTCGGTGGCCGCCGCGCACAAAAAGCGGAACAATTGGCCAAACTCCGCGATCGCTGGATGGTGCAACGCATCGACGAGCTGGCTCTTCGACTGGCAAATCACCACTTCCGGTCAGACGCAGAAAAGGAATTGGCCGATGAGGTATTTCAGGCGGCAAGGAAACTTGAGGGCTATCGCACAGACTTTTTGGGCAAAGCGATCGCTCCCAATTTGCGCAAACTTCTGGAAATCTTGAGCCGCTGCGGGCCAGCCACCGCCGAGCAGGCAGCTACGATGATCGACTGGCTGGCGTCAGCGAGCCCATTCATTGAGCAACTGGATCGCAATGCCGGTTATTGGATCGATCTGATGATCTCCGAGCAACCCACCCCGACTCCGCAACCTCCAGATGGGCGGGTCATTGACGTTCAAGGTTGGCTGGAGCTGTTCCATGAGCCCGGCCAACATTTGATTCTCTGTGGTCTGAATGAAGGCAAGGTTCCTGCCAACAGTGGCGGCGAACCTTGGCTGAGCGAAACTATTCGCAAACGGATCGGTCTAACCGGCCAGGCGGACTTCGCCGCGCGCGATGCCTTTCTGCTGACTGCGATGATCCAGATGCGCCGGAAAACCGGAAAAGTGGATCTGATTTGCGGCAAAGTCGGCTCCGGCGGAGAGACCTTGCTGCCGTCACGGCTTTTGCTAGCAGCCCCCCCCACCGATCTACCACGCCGCGTGAGACACCTTTTCCGCGAAATCGAACCGCCGGAAGCCGGCTTGCGCTGGCAGGCTGACTGGCAATGGGCACCTCGGATTGCCACGCCGCCAACACGGCTGAGAGTCACCGCGATTTCCGATTTTCTACGTTGTCCGTTTCGGTTTTACCTCAAACATGTCCTGGGCATGCAACGGCCGGAGCCGAATCGAACGGAATGGCATCAGCGCGATTTCGGCACCGTCGCCCACGATGTCGTGGAACGCTGGGGACGCGATTTGGAAGCAAGAGATTCCATGGACGCGGCGGAAATCGAGGCCTGGTTGTCCGCCGAACTGGATCGAGTGCTCGCCGAATGGTTTGGAAAAAAAATCCCGTTGGCCGTAAGAATTCAAACCGAAGCCATGCGCCAAAGACTTGCCTGGATGGCACAGGTCCAAGCCGAACAGAGGGCGCAAGGTTGGAAAATCATCGACGTTGAACGCCCACTGAACCTGCAGATCGACGGCATGCCGATTAGCGCAAAGATTGACCGGATTGACCGCCACGAAAGCACCGGGCGATTGCGTGTGATCGACTACAAAACCGGCAGGGTTTCGTCGGTAGACCGATCGCATCGATCCAAAATCACCGCATCTACGAAAGTTCCCGTACATTTTGGCGACGACTCAGCTGCCTTCATCGAAAGCATGGATCGCGGCAAACCGGCCCGCTATTTCTGGACCAATTTACAGCTCCCATTGTATGCAGCTGGATTAGTCCAGTCAGGCGAGGGCATTCCCACTCCGTGCTATTTCACTCTGGGAGGCACGGAAGCGGACGTGGGGCTTCACGAGTGGGAATCATTCGAAGCAGCGGACCTGGACGCCGCGCTCAATTGCGCCGGCTGGGTGGCGGAACAAATCCGCAATTCCAACTTCCTGCCCGCCGCAGAGAAGGTCGACTACGATGATTATAGTATTTTATCGGCAGGCAAGCCGCTCGAAGAGATGATTGCTCCGCTCGCTGAATGGCGCAAAAGTTCAACAACGGAGGAGAAGCCATGAGTCATTTCGAATCCCATTTACTGATCCTGGCCTCAGCCGGCTCCGGAAAAACCTATCAATTGGGAAACCGGATCATCGATTTGGTGGTTCGTGGCGCTGAACCGGAAAAAATCGTCGCGCTCACCTTTACCCGCAAGGCCGCAGGTGAATTTGCAGACTCGGTGCTGCTCAAGCTGGCAGCTGCTGCTGAGGATCCTAAAATTGCCGCCAGACTGTCAGCCGAACTTGGCCTGCCGGATCCTGATTTCAGCAAAGCCCTGGAACAAGTCGTCCAATCCCTGCCAAGGCTCACACTGGGAACCATGGACAGTTTCTTCTCCCGGGTAGTACGAGGTTTCCAGTATGAACTGGGGCTCACCGGCGGAAAATTTGAATTGCTGGAAGGTCCACGCGCAGACGCGGTGAAAGATGAACTGCTCACCGAGATTCTGGCAGAACCGGTGGAAGCCGGGGAAGCTGATGAATTTCTGCACGGATTCCGCCGCGCAACCATCGGCAAGGAAGGAGTCGGCGTTCTCAGAAACCTACGTGATTTCGTCGATGATTGGCAAACACGCTACCGAACCTCCGCCGATCTCGAGTGGGGGCCGGAGTCCCTGGCAGCCGCCGCCATGGACGAGTGGGAACAACAGAAGCACAGGCTTGCAGCAACCATTCTCCGCAGCCTGGACCATCTCGACTACACCTATAAAACGCAACGGAATGCGATGGAGAAGATGGTCGAGGTCTTGGTCTCGCACACAATCAATAGCGGCATTCTCGGCAAGGGACCCACGTTGTTGCAGAATGTTTTCGAAGCGATGGCCAACGGCTCTGGCTCCTTGTGGGTAAAATCTAACAAGGAGTTTCTCATCAGCGGGATGGCCGGGGATGCGCTGCGTGAAATGGTGATGCTGGCAGCAAATTGTGAAATGGCCGCCGCGCTGGTTCGCACCCGTGCTTTGCACGAGACCGTTGCAAAAGTGGACGAGCTAACAGAAAAGCGTCTTCGGAAACGGGGGTTGTTAGGATTCGATGACGTTAAAATTCTCATGGGTGAGTGGGCGAAAAGCGAGGAAGCACGCCTGCGCCGGGAAGCGATCGATTTCCGCCTGGATGCCCGGCACGACCACTGGCTGCTAGATGAGTTCCAGGACACCAGTTCGGCAGACTGGACCGGGCTGGAGCCGCTGATTGATGAATCCGTCAGTGGTGATGAAACAACGTTGTTCATCGTAGGTGACCGCAAGCAGGCCATCTACGGCTGGCGCGGTGGAGAAGTCGGCCTGTTCGACCATGTGATGCATCGATATTCCGGCAAGCTCAAGCCCACATCGATGACTGAATCCTGGCGATCCTGCCCCGAGGTTCTGGCATTGGTGAACCAGGTTTGTGGGGGTTGGAAGACGATGGAATCGCTCTTCGGCCAAGCTGCGGAAAAATGGCATTGGGAGGATCACATCTCCGCGCCTCCATTGGTTTCCGAGAAAAACCGTGGCCACTCCCGAGTCGAGTTTTGCGCAGACGAGGATGCCAGGATTTCGCGGATGATCGAGATTCTGGAAGACCTGGGAATTGGCAAACGGGCCCTGAGTTGCGGCGTTCTTGTTCGCAGCAATCAGAAAGTCCGGGAGATCGCCGACGAACTCCGGAATGCAGGTTTTGATGTGATTGAAGAAGGCAGACGCGAACCTTCGAAGGACAATCCGGTGGGCATCACGCTGGCGAATTTACTCCGGTGGCTCGCAGACCCTGCCGACGGGATGGCCAGCGAAATCATCGCGATGTCCCCTTTGGGAACCGTTCTCACCGAACAATTCGGCCCAGTTTGGCAGCGCACTTGGGAGGAGCTTTTAGCCATCTCCGCCAATCACGGGTTTGCCGCGATGATGGAAAAAATCGTGGAACCCGTCTGGAACGATTGGTCGGACTTCGGCAAACGCCGCGCGGGCGATGTGATTTCAGCGCTATCGATTTTTGATGCTCAAGGCGGAACGACGCCGGGCGAAGCGGCGGATTGGATCGAACGATTGGAGGTCTCCCAGAATCCCGGCATCGCCGCCGTTCAGGTGATGACTATTCATAAATCGAAAGGCCTCGGTTTCGACGTGGTTCTGCTGCCCGATGTTCCGAATGATTCCATTCCCCTCACCCAATCGTTCAAAGTCGCAGAGGGCGATGGCTGGTTGACTCAAGCACCGGCCAAATGGGCAAGGCAACTCCTCCCGGATTTGCGCAAGGCAGAGGAAAAATGGGCAATTGATCAACAATACGAGGCATTCTGTCTGCAATATGTGGCTCTGACGCGGGCAAAACGCGGACTTTACGTCCTCTTGGAGTTACCAGCGAAAAGCGCGAATGCTGACAAACCCTCCTTGGCAAATTGGTTGGCCAGATCCATCGGCTTTGAAGGAAAAGATGACCACACATGGGAGTCCGGCCGAGCGGACTGGGTCCAATCCATCTCAGAAATCCCCGTAAAAGTACCTACTCACGATCAAGTATCGCTGGGGCCTGCTGTTCCCCGGCGTGAAAGAATCAGCCCAAGTGCCGCGCCGGATTCCATCGGCAATTTCAGCGGTCTGAGATTTGGCCAAGAAGTTCACTCACTGATGGAGCGTGTGGGCTGGATTGACGAAGAAAAACCCACTTTCCCCGATACCGCAGCTGGGGTCGCCATCGCAAAACTACTTCAGAATGACTCTATAAAAACTCTGCTCAGTCGTAGGGAAAAAAGTGTCGAGCGTTTCAGTGAACAGCCCATCGAAGCCATTTTCGAATCCGGCTGGATGAGTGGGGTGATGGATCGCCTCCACCTTCATTACCATGCAGATGGCAGTGTGGCACTCGTCGAAATCATTGATTTCAAGACTGATAAAGTAAGCGATCTAAAAGCTCTTGAAGCCCGTCATTCAGAGCAAATGACGCAATATCGCTCGGCAATGGCCAAGGCATTTCCCCAAGCGCAAATCCGCAGCATCTTAGTATCGGTCCATTTAGGCGATAGCATCATGAGTGGATTATAGTGCTATGTGACAATTTTCCTAGGCAGAGGGTCGCCTGGCCTGTTAAAACCCCTGCGCATTGATGATTTTTATGATTCCAACATCATTAAAACCTCACTTTCATTTTTCGTCGGTCTGTCATCAAATCACTCCAACTGCTCTGCGGTTCCACTAACCCGCATCAGGTAATTTCTCAGTTCACAACCCGTGCCGCTCTCACCCCGCCTCAGAGCATACCAGAATCTGATACAATGCGCTGAGACGAATGTGTCCAAGGCACAGCAGGCCCTACAAAATCAAAGACCTAGGCTTTTCACCTACCACCTTGAAGTGGCCAAAACCTGCCATCAAGATGCCCAATTACTCTGGAGTGGCCCGAAAAGTTCGGGTGATGGGCCTGACGGGGATGCCACGAGCTGCGAAATGCTCTTTCGCCTCGCCAACCGTGTGTTTGCCGAAATGGAAGATACTTGCAGCCAAAACGGCATCCGCCTTACCGGCATCGAGCACGTCGACCATGTGATCTAAGTTCCCGGCTCCACCACTGGCGATCACAGGGATTCCAACCGCAGATGATACGGCGGCCGTAAGCCCTAAATCATAACCGGCCTGGGTGCCGTCCGCGTCCATGCTGGTAAGCAGAATCTCACCGGCACCGCGGCGCCAGATTTCCCGCGCCCATTCCACTGCATCCAATCCGACTGGGGTGCGACCGCCATGCGTATAGACGCCCCATTTCCCAGGACCCTCGCGCTTCGCATCAATTGCCACCACGACACATTGACTACCAAAAGCTTTCGCCCCGGCATCGACAAGATCCGGATGATTTACTGCGGAGGTATTGATGGCCACTTTATCGGCACCCGCCAAAAGCATTTCCCGCATATTTTCCACGGTCCGGATGCCGCCGCCCACCGTGAGTGGGATGAAACAATGCTCTGCAGTACGGCGAACGACATCTACCATCGTCCCCCGATTATCTGAAGAAGCGGTGATGTCCAGGAACACCAGCTCGTCAGCCTGCTGCGCATTGTAGGCGAGGGCGCATTCCACCGGATCCCCGGCATCAATCAGATCCACAAAATTCACACCTTTGACCACCCGGCCATCGGTAACATCAAGACAGGGAATGATTCGTTTCGCGAGCACGGGGGTAACAAAGCGTGGTAGCGGGTTCTCGCCAAGCAAAACGCCCGGCCGCTTGAAAAACGGACGGGCGCTTGAGAAAAGAAAGCGATCGAAATTAGCTGAGTTTCGGCTTCCCGACGCGGCGCACGGCGCCGAAGCGCTTTTGGAATTTGTCGATGCGGCCTTCGGTGTCGACGAATTGCTTCTGACCGGTGAAGAAAGGATGGGAATCGGAGGTAATACCGATAGAGATCACGCTATATTCCACACCATCAATCACTTCCTTCTTGTCGGAAGTCTTGGTGGAGCGGGAGATGAATCGGGTACCGGTGGTCATGTCAACGAAGACAACCGGATTGTAGTTGGGGTGAAGATCCTTTTTCATGGAATTGCGGGGCTGTGCCACGTTTCCGACGCGGCGGGGTGCGGAACAGTGGGCAAAAACCCACATCTGTCAAGCTGGCATGTGCATCTCAGCAAGATTGGATCGAAATTTCCTCAAAGTTGAGATTTACATCCTCGCCGGGCGACCTACGAGTAAGGATCTGTTTTTTGAGTCGCTTTTGTGGAAAAGGGGTGGTAATATCACCTCGTTATGGCAACCACCACGAAACGCACCAGATTCTCTCGTCGTCTACCTGACCACGTCACCGATGAGCTTGTAAACGTTCTTACAGAGAAAAAGGTGTTCGGCTTCAACGATTTGTTCGAGCGCGTATTTGACAACCTCAAACTCCGCAATGCGGTCAGTGGAGGCGAAGAAATGCTGCGTTTGCGCGCCTACGAGAAGCTTCAAAATCTAGTGACCCGCGGTTTGGTCGAAAAAATCGGCAAGGAGTACAAGGGAACTGCCCGCGTACATGAAGCATCCAGCGCCTATGCTGCCGCCCAGGAAGCGGCCGCCCAAGAGGAGGCCTGAGCAAAACAAACTCAATTTTGCAAAGGACCCGCACCATTCCGATGGTGCGGGTTTTTTAATGCCCTGCCGTCCAGTAGCCTCATTTTTCCTATCCAATTACCACGCTTTCGCCTAAAACTAGCTTGTTCCTCTTACCGCCATGCCTGAAGACTACCTTCCAGTCCTATTTCAGATCCTGATCGTCATGGGATTCGCCACCGTCACTCTGACTTCGAGCATTCTATTTGGCAGAAAGGGGAAACGAAACGCGACCAAAGATAGTGCCTACGAATGCGGCATGGTTCCCGTCGGCGCTGGCACCCCCCGGTTTTCGGTGAAATTTTATCTGGTGGCGATGCTGTTCGTGATTTTCGACATTGAGGTCGTTTTCATGTATCCATGGGCCATTCAGTTCCGCGATCTACTGCCGTATGGAGCGACTGCTTTGGCGAGCATGGCAGGATTTGCCGGAATTCTGGCAGTTGCATATCTTTACGCGCTCAAAAAAGGAGCACTCAGCTGGAAGTCTTGAATCACCACGATGATCCACCACATCGTTCTCTGCGAACTTAAGCTGAACACCACTCCTGAAACACTCGAGTCCCTGGTCCGGAACAGCCGCAGCTTACTTCTGAAAATCCCGGAAGTCCTGAATGTGCGCTCCGGTCGGAATGTCTCCCCTTCCTCAGATTGGTCATTTTTCTATTCCATTGAGGTCGAGTCGCTCGAAAAACTCAGCATTGTGCTCGACGATCCTTACTACCTCAAACTCCATCAAAAATTCATACGTCCCCATGTTGCAACCCAAGCATCTGAGAGCTACGAATTGGATCCAACCAAGCCGCTTAAATACTCTTGAGGTAAATCCCACTCAACTCTCAGGGGCTTAAAGCCGAATCCAACGATTTTGGCACGATCCGGGCTTGAATCGTTTCCTCATAACCTTCATTTTCCGCAGCCCGGCGATGACCGCCTCCAATGCTACGATGGTTTCCCCGATTCAGATCCCGAACGACGCGCCTTTCAGCCCCGAACAACGGGCGTGGCTAGGCGAATTCTTGGCAAAAATGCTCGCGACTCCGGCTGGCGAGCCGACAGTCGTGTCTGGTCCAGCTGTCTCCGTCACCATTCTTTTCGCATCCCAAACAGGGACCAGCGAAGGCTTGGCGAAAAAGCTTCTGAAAACCCTCAAAAAGGGAAATTTTGAGCCGGAACTCCAGGACATAGCCACCTACGACAAGGAGAAGCTGACCAAGGAAAGCAATCTTCTACTGATCACTTCTACCTATGGTGACGGTGAACCGCCAGACAGCGCCACGGACTTTCACGCTTGGCTCATGTCAGACGCCGCGCCTTCGTTGGCCGGTGTTTCGTTCTCGGTTCTGGCCTTAGGCGATAGCAGCTACCCTGACTTCTGCAAATGCGGCATCGAATTCGACACTCGTCTCGAAGCCCTTGGTGCCACCCGGATTTTCCCGCGTGTGGATTGCGATGTGGAGGTGGATGAACCCTACGCTGAATGGTCAAAGGGAGTCCTCGCCAAGCTGTCACCCACCGTCGATACCGTGGCTCCGATCGGTCTCGTGGATGCAAGTGGTGAAGATGAAGGCTACTCAAAGAAGAATCCCTTCCCTGCTCCTGTCCTTACCAATTTCAATCTGAATCAAGGCGGCGATAAAGAGACTCATCACGTTGCCCTTTCCCTGGAAGGTTCGGGACTGGAATACGAAGTCGGAGATGCTCTTGGCGTTATTCCAGCCAACCCGCCTGAAGTGGTGGACGAAATCATCGCAGCCCTGCCATTCAAAGCAGGAACAGTCCCAGATCCAAAGGGCGAGGACATTTCTCTGCGTGATGCTCTGATCTATCACTACGACATCGGCACGATCAACAAATCGCTGATTCAAAAGTGGCAAGCTCGAAGCGGCTCACCTTTCCTCCGCTCGCTGATCGAAGCCGATGACAAAGACGCCTTTAAGGAATTTGCCTGGGGACGGGATCTGGTGGATCTCGTGATCAATTATCCGGCGGATTTCTCGGATTCTGAAGATTTCGTTTCGGTGCTCAAAAAACTTCAGCCACGGCTGTATTCGATCGCTTCAAGCCCACGTGCGCATCCAGGTGAAGTTCACCTCTGCGTTGGCATTGTCCGATACAAAAGCCACGGTCGCGTGCGAGGCGGGATCTGCTCAACTTACCTCTCGGACCGCCTTTCGGATGGCGTCAAACCTGGCGTTTTCGTTCACGTCAACAAGGCCTTCCGCCTACCATCCGACGGTGCCACGGACGTAATCATGGTCGGCCCAGGAACCGGCATTGCCCCGTTCCGCGCTTTCTTGGAAGACCGGAAAGCAACCGGCGCCGCTGGCAAAAATTGGCTATTCTTCGGCAACCCTCACCAATCCACAGACTTTCTCTATCAGGACGAACTTCAACAGTTCGTTACAGATGGATTTTTGCAAAAGCTCGATCTTGCCTGGTCGCGCGACCAAAAAGAAAAGGTCTACGTCCAGAATCTCATGATCTCCAATGGTGCTGAGCTTTGGAATTGGCTCCAACAGGGTGCAGCTTTCTACGTTTGCGGCGATGCCTCGCGGATGGCGAAAGATGTCGATCAAGCGCTCAACCAAATCGCAGAACAACACGGTGGACTCACCAGCGAGGAAGCTGCTGCTTTCATCTCCCAGCTCAAGAAAGACAAACGCTACCTGCGCGACGTCTACTGAGATTGGCTGATTCATCTGATAAAAAAGCCGGACTCGTTAAGAGGCCGGCTTTTTTTTAGACCGATTGCCAGAACTCATTTCCGATTGAGATTGGGAAGTGAGCATACGGAGCTCACGGTTCGCGGTTGATCGAGAAGCGTTTGGAGTGA
>NZ_JAENIJ010000033.1 GCF_016595435.1 Luteolibacter pohnpeiensis | reverse complement strand
AACCAAAGCCGGAACCAAAGCCGGAACCAAAGCCGGAACCAAAGCCGGAACCAAAGCCGGAACCAAAGCCGGAACCAAAGCCGGAACCAAAGCCGACTACCAAAAAATCGAAAAAATCACCACGCAAACCACGCCAGTAGGAAAAATAATTCCTGCCTCAGATTTTAGCCATTCGCCCTCTCATGCAACCAATCGACAAAGCCAACGCCCTCACCGAAGCACTGCCCTACCTTCAGGCGTTTCGAGGAAAAACTTTCCTGATCAAAATGGGTGGCTCCGCGATGGAAAATCCGGAGCTGGTGGCCAAAGTCATGCGGGACATCGTTTTCCTCGAAGTCGCTGGAATCAATCCCATCGTCGTCCACGGCGGAGGAAAGGCGATCTCGGCCGCGATGGAAAAAGCCGGCCTTGAGGCGAAATTCATCGGCGGCTTCCGGGTCACGACCGATGAAGCCATCGATATTGTTTCCCGCGTTCTATCGGACGAAATCAACCCGGGCATCGTGCGCATGATTCGCGATTTCGGTGGCAAGGCAGTTGGGATTCCGGGGAATGACGTGTTCTTGGGAGAAAAACTCAAGGCGACCGATGCCGAAGGAAATCGGGTCGATCTCGGCCGCGTGGGTGAAGTCGTCGGCTGTCAGTTGAGCCAAATGGATGCGGTCCGCAGGGCGGAGATCGTGCCGGTGATTTCACCACTCGCCTGTGAAATTTCGACCGGAAAATCATTGAACATCAATGCCGATCTCGCAGCTGCAGCACTGGCCAAAGAGCTCCGCGTTGCCAAATTGGTTTATCTTTCCGATGTGCCCGGCCTGCTGGCAGATCCGAAGGACCCATCGACCTTGATCAAATCGGTGACTCGTTCAGAAGCAGATCAGTTGATTGCCGATGGAACGATTTCGGGCGGCATGATTCCAAAAATTCGCAGCGCGGTGGATGCCTTGAATGCTGGTGTCCGTAAGGTCCACTTCGTGGATGGACGCCTTCCGCATGCCTTGCTACTGGAAATTTTCACCGACGGAGGAATTGGCACCGAGGTGGTGCGTTGATTTCCCGGCAGGCTTCGTTCCGGTGAAAAGCTGATCACAAAAAAAGCCCTTCGCGGATGAACGCGAAGGGCTGTGAAATTCGATAATTTCCGCAGGATCAATTCCAGGATTTGACGTCGTCCGGTGTGCCGGCAACTTTGTCGGCTCCAATGGTGCAGGTAGCAACTCGTTTGCTAGGTAGTGTTTTCTCCATGCTGCCCAATTTTACAGTGACCTTTTCTTCGTAATCTTGATCCAAAAAGATGGTGTAAGGATTACCCCATGGATCATAGAGCCCCGTGTATTTACCACTGTCAGACATGGTGGCACCATCAAGTTTGCCTTTGGCCTGTTTCAGCTCCAAAAACTTGATTTTCTTTGGGTTATCATCGCCGTCATCAAGACCTGCGAGAATATTTAGCAGACGAACGCCTTCAGGGCTGTCAGTGCTAACGCTCGATCCAACATCAGGAATGCTGCTATACTCGTTATAATAACGATTTACGGCAGAATCAATGCCGGTCGCCATGGCGGTGGCGACTGTTTTACGAGCTTTATTGATTGCTTTACTTCCGACAACAAATGCGGCGGAGGCAAGCACCATGATGATCGTGATCACGACCAGAAGCTCAATCAGGGTAAATCCGGATGTCCGGCGGAGCCGGTTTGAAGACGGGGTTTTCATGTTGCAGGAAGGGTTCAAATTCAGGGGCGCATTTCCAGTACGAAAATTGGGAACTTGGATAAGACTGAGTCCGAATCCACGTATCGTTCACAAGGTAAATACATAAACAATACCGGGGATCACTGCAATTTTTTTCTCAACGCTCGCCAGCCTCTCCCAAATTTTGCACCATCTTCCCATGTCCGGTGAAAATCTCAGTCAATCCATCCTCGATCTCATCGGTTCTCCCGGCGCCCGGCCGATGACAAAATCTGAGATCGCCCGCAAGCTGGGCATTCCCCCTAAGCATCGCGCCGCCTTCCGCGGAACGCTGGATGCCCTTGTGGAAAATGGGAAAATCACCTCGGAGAAAAAAGGCCTCTATCAAGCGCGCGTCCGCTCGAACAACCGCCTTGCCGGCACGCTGAAATTTCATCCGAAAGGCCACGGCATGTTCTTCCCGGACATGGCCGATGAACAAAACGCCGCCACCGGCATCGACCTGGTCACGAACAACCGCATCATGATCAACCGGCGCGACACCGGCACCGCGCTCGATGGCGACCGCGTGCTGGTGACGATCGAACGGGCCCACGCCCGTCGGCCATTTCGGACCCGCCAGGAAATGACGCCGGAAGAACCGGAACTCCGCGCGAAAGTGGAAAAAGTTCTGGCTCGCCGGTCGAACCGCGTCGTCGGCGTGTTTCGGTCGAAAGGAAAATACAACTCGGTGGAAACCGATGATAAAGCGATTGAAGGCCTCATCGACATCACCGGCGACACCACCGCCCAACCGGGACAGCTTGTCGTGGTGGATTTGTCCCAATGGAAGGACCGGAACTCGACCCCGCGCGGTCGCGTGATTGAGGTGCTCGGTTGGCCAGGCGATCCCGGCGTCGATATCATCTCGGTGATCCATCGCTTCGGCCTCCGCACCTCCTTTCCTGACGACGTGCTGGATGAAGCACGCAGCGTCCCGGAGACTCCGGAAGATCAGGAAATCGCCCGCCGCGAGGACTGGCGCGACAAGCTGGTCATCACAATCGATCCCGCCGATGCGAAGGATCATGACGACGCGATCTGGCTGAAGAGAAACAAGAACAGCTGGACCCTCGCGGTGCACATTGCCGATGTCTCGCATTACGTGAAACCCGGCACCCGGATGGACAAGGAAGCGTCCGAACGCGGCAACTCAACTTACCTCGTCGATCGCGTTTTGCCGATGCTGCCAACGGAACTTTCTAACGGCATCTGCTCGCTGAAACCAGACGTCGATCGCTTGACGAAATGCGCGCTGATGGAGATCGCGTTCGACGGCCGCGTGCTCAAGGCGACGTTTTTCGATGCCGTGATTCACTCGCGCGCCAAGCTTTCCTACGAACAAGCGCAGACGATTCTCGATGGCAAACCGGCGCCGAAGGGCTCCGCCCGTGGTCTCGCGGTGTTGGTTCGCGAAGGCTGGAAACTCGCGTCCGCCATGCGCAAACGCCGCTTTGCCTTTGGCGCGCTCGATCTCGAAATGCCGGAGATCAAGGTGAAGCTGGATGAGAACGGCCACGCGGTCTCGTCCGAACCGGTGATCCACACCGAGAGCCATCAATTGATCGAGGAATGCATGCTCGCCGCCAACGAGGCCGTGGCCAAAGTGCTTCGCGAGCGCCAGAAGCCATCGATTTTCCGCATTCACGAAGATCCAGATCCATCCCGCTTGATGGACTACACGGAGAACGCCAAATTGCATGGCTACAAACCGGGTGACCTCACCAACAAGGATCACATTCAAAAGCTTCTCGATGCCGCCAAAGGGACACCGGAAGAGCACGTGATCAAACTCGGCCTGCTGAAATCGCTCAAACGCGCCGCGTATTCAGCCGAGCCACTTGGCCATTACGGCTTGTCGAAAGCGGACTACACCCACTTCACCTCGCCGATCCGCCGCTATGCCGACTTGGTGGTGCATCGTTCGCTTCAGCCGTTTCTCAAGAACCCGCCAAAGCCGGTCGATCGCACACCGTCACAGGCCGATCTGCGGGAATTTGCCCGCCATATTTCCGACACCGAACGCACGTCAGCAGAAGCCGAAAGCGAGACCAAACAGATCAAGTTGCTGGAATACCTCCAGCACGTCCTCAAGACCGAGGACGAACGCATTTTCGACGGACTCATCACCGATGTCCGCCCGATGGGATTGATGGTGGAAATTCCCGACATGGGCGTACGTGGCGCGGTCAAGCGCGAGGATTTGCCAAAAGGCCGCTGGCGTTTTGAGCAACACCGCATGGCCTGGGTATCATCCGAGGGAAATGTCATTCAACTCGGCATGCGCATCCCTTTACGAATCACCTCCATCAACACCGAGCGCCGATTCGTCGATTTCGCAGTCGCAGGCAAGCCAACCACAGAAGGAACCCACACCCCCAGCCCAAAGGGAAAAGGCAAAGCCACAAAAGACAAGGGGGCTGGCAAATCTTACAAGGCAAAGCAAAGCTCACAAAAAGCGAAGACCAAGAAAAGTGGGGTCCTGGAAGTTGAATCTAAAGGTAACTCAACCGCGAAGAAATCCCGCTACGCCGACATAAGTTCCAAGCCGTTCAAAAAAGCCCGCTACGGCGGTAAATCTGGCAAGCGTAAGAGGAAGTGAGAGATTTCAAAGGCAGGACGGGGGCTGAGGTTTAGCTTGTCTTAGAGCAAGTGGATGTTTTAATTGCGGCACGCCTATTGATAGCAACCCTATCCTCGCATGCTTTCGATTTCCTTTTCAGCTCTGTTTCGTGGCTTTGCTGTCGCGTCCTCCATTCTTCTCACTACCACACTGGTTTCCGCACAGCGCCCTGGCCAGCCTCGACCTGGGTATTTAAGGAGTAGTAATTTGGATAATGGTAATTATCGACCAGTAATTGCATCTGAGGCAGACGGGAGTATCTTGGTCGCTGAATCCATTTACCGCAGTACGTCCAATGGTATCCAGAGGTTCTTCCCGGATTATGTCGATGACCTCAAATTTGCGAATCACAAGGATCTGGATTTCGCTCCCGATTTAAGGATAGGCGCTGAGTTCCAGACGCAAATCTACGTTTTAGCAGATTCGAGAATATTGGTTTGTGGTACGTTTAGTCCGGATGGTCAATCAACGGTCCCGAAATTGCAAATTCTCCATCATGATGGCACTTTAGATCCAACATTTGCAACAGATTACGATGGTGTCGTATCATCCGTAGTGGTGGAAGGGGATGGTAAATTTCTCATTCAAGGTGTAGCTGGAGAGGGCGAAACTAGCACACCATTTTTTCTCCGATTAGCCGATGACGGCACAACCGAGCAGGAGTTTTCGTGGAATCCGGACGGTGAGATTGCATTTATTCAGCCTTTGCTAGATGGTCGGATCGTGGTTGGAGGCTCGTTTGAGCACTTGAATGGTGAGGCCGCTGCCAAATTGGCGATGTTAAATTCGGACGGGACAACAGATCATTCTTTCCAAGCCGATTTAGTCGGTAGTGCTGGACCTTTTTTTCCACTTCCGGATGGAAAGTTCCTAGTAGTTGAATCCACTGTAACTGAAGAAACTACTCAAAAGCGTTTGATCCGTCTCAATGCGGATGGAACACGCGATTCACAATTTTTAGCGGCTCCAGGATTTGAGGTCGATGGGATGATTCCTCAGGTAGGGGGAAAGACCATCGTTTGGAGCACCTACGGCGGACATTTGAGTCGCCTGCTTGCCGATGGAAGCTTGGAGTCGGATAGCACCTTCAGTGGGAATCTATCTACGGTATCGACAATAGGTCAATTACTTGTTCTTTCGAATCAATGGATGCTGGGTTCTGGTGTGCTTTTAACGACTAAGGGCGTAGGAAACGATGCTCGTGCTCTGGGGCTGTTTTATAATGACGCAACGGTCACCACAATGTCGATTGATGAAAACCGAACGCTTACCTTCACCCAGGCCGGTGGTGCCCCGGAGGCATCCTGGATTGCTTTCGAAGTGCTGCAGACCGATAGTAGTAACTGGGAATCATTAGGAGTTCCAACATATAGGGATGGATCCTGGGTAGTTGAAAATTTACCAGAATTCCCGGTTGGCAGTACTATCCGAGCTATGACGCGGAGCAATGCCAATAGAAGTATTGAGGCGACCTATTTGAGTGTTGGGGAATTATCTGAATCTCAATTTGCATTGCAAGATCAAGGAACATTGCTGACTCCATCTTCAGAATTAGAGCTAGGCAATGTGCTTCCAACTTTCAACTATTCCAAATATTATCAGCTTACGAATTTTAATAGTTCTGTTTATCCTGGTATTGTCGCCGAAATCACCGGCCCGGATGCAGATGATTTTACCGTAGACTTTCAGTCAGGGCCACTTACTCCTTTGGGTGCTAAAGCATTTCGTATTGATTTCCAGCCTGACGAAGTTGGGGAAAAATCGGCGGTTTTATCGCTATCAGTCGAAGGGTCGGATTTGCCTCCGATCTCCTATGTTCTCAAAGGTACCAGTGCAATGGTATTGTCTCCGCAATTGATGTCGAATACCTCGTCTATAATTACGGCCACGCAATCTGATTGGTCTTCATATGAAATCGGGAGCCCAAGTTTGGAATATGAACCTTATCCAGGTCTTTTTATTCCTATCATTAGTGGTTATAGTAAATATGCCTTCAAGGATATTGATCAAGGTCAGGAAATTACCCTGGATTACGAAGGGCGTTCGTATCAGTTTATTGCGACTTATATCGGTGGAGATGGAAATGATTTTGGTTTGATATATGAAAGTCCTGGCGTCCCGGTTAGCGATGTGTCGTTGGGGAATTTTAGCTCAAGCGTGGTGGAGATTGCAGTAGCACCAGATGGTATGGTTTATCCCGGACTGGACCCTTTCGGAAGCGTAAAGCCAGGCGTATCTCTCATGCTGCCAGATGGAAAGCTTGAGATGGTCGATTATTCGCTGACAAAGAGAGATTTTGAGGGTGTGGTTGATCCGAATTTTTCAGCCTCTGAATTTAACTTTGATATAATGACTTTGCAGCCTGATGAAAAAATCTTAGGGGTAAGATACGATCAGGTTCCTCGTGAATCAGGGGATGGATACACCACTGTAAAACACCTCCAAAGGCTGAACCCGAATGGGACAGTCGATCCCACATTTATCGAGCAGGATGGTAGTCTAGTGAAACGTATGGGGGTTTGTCCGGATGGAACAATCCTTGTGCTATATGGTAATGAAACAGGCTATCCCAGATTACTAGGAAAGTTATTGAGCGATGGCAGCCTTGACACGTCATTCAATACTGTGACAGCCGATAGGAATATTGACGATTTCGTAATAAGACCTGACGGCAAAATTATCCTTGGTGGTGAATTCAAAACTTTAAATGGAGTAGCTCTGAAATCCCTCGCGTTATTGAATTTAGATGGCACTCTCGTTGAAGGGTTTCCCTCGACTCCTGCCAAGACTTCGGTTCGGGCGATCGCGCTTCAGTCCGACGGTAAAATGATTGTCGCATATTTCCGTGTCTCTGTTCCTGACCAACCGGCTATTTGCCCACTCTATCGATACTTCTCGGATGGTGAAATCGATCCGAGCTTTCAAGCCCTGGCGAATGACTATGTAAATGTCATTTCCTTGGATTCCGATGGTTCAGTGCTAGTGGGTGGTGACTTCACCGAAATCTCCGGAATTCCTGTTGAGAGAATCGCAAGGTTACGGAACGATCCATCTGAAGCAAGCTTCGAGTTGAATGATTCTGAAGTTCCAGAATTGATTGTTGGTGGGACTTGCGCAGCGGTTGATTTCGTGAAATTCGAGCTTTCTGCGACGGGGGATTCGAATTGGAGCCCGCTTGACGGGGAGTGCTCGGCTAATGGTAATTGGAGGGTTATAGCTTCTGATTTACCTTCTTCGGGATTGATTCGGGCAACCTGGTTTAGTGGTCTCACCGTTACGGGTAAAAGCTCTTCAATTGGCGAGTTATACTTGGATTTAGGTGAACTAAAAAGAGAATTTAAAATCGAGCATCCCTTAATTGACTCTGCAGAGAGCATTGTAGATTTCGGGGATGTTCCGGATAATTTCTATCATGAAGAAAGCTTCGTGATTCGAAATACCGGAACTCGTTCACTTAGGAATGTGAGCGCTTCGATAACTGGATTAGGCTCAGAGGCATTCCGGGTTACTAGCACAGATATTGGAACCTTGCCGGTTTTGGGGACAGCAGTGCTAACAGTTCGATTCGATACATCTGTGCCAGGAGTCCACGAGGCGGTCTTGCATGTCATGGCTGGCGATTCATCGGATTTAGAAGTATTAGTTAATCTACGTGGTGGTGCTGTTGGAGGAGAATACAATCCTCATTTCTTCTATCCGGAGGGAATTCCATTGCGAGTTGGAAACGACTCAGGATCATTGGCAGGGCTAACGCTAGGCACGATATTACTGGATTTTGCACCTGAACCACTGAGTGTCCTCACGTTGGTGAATTATACCACACGACCAACTGAGGAGATTGCAAATTTGCCAGATAAAGGCTATGTTGTTATTGAATATCAAGGAGTAGATTATACATTTTATATAACTTACGACGATACAGGAATTCGTCTTTCCGTGTTAGGGACGGGTGTTCCGGTTGTGAATGCCTTTAATGAACTGATAGTATCGGGATATCAGGTTTCTCAAGCTATCCAAGATGTGAATGGAGATATTGTCATTGGGGGGATTAGAAATGATGATGGAATTTATTCTCGAATTCAGAAGTACTCCATGAGTGGTGTATTGAATTCGGCGTTTGTGTCAGATCGATTTTTGAATGTCAGATTCATTGCTTCTCTGGTTGATGGTCAAATTCTTGTAGGTGGAACACGTTGGGATATGCCGAGTGAGCTTTCTCTTTTTAAATTGAATGGCGATAATGGATCCATAGACACGGCCTTCACCGCAGATACAGGAACAGGTTATGTTGCTTGTGCGGCTCCAGCTCTAGATGGTAGTGTCTTTTTGGGTGGTAAGTTTAATACCTATAACGGGGATATTTACGGTGGAATTGTAAAATTAAAATCGGATGGATCGGTTGATGAATCATTCAAGCCCACTGGGACATCAGGTTCGGTCAATGATATCCTGCCAGATCGGCTTGGAGGAGTATATGTTGCCGGTGATTTTCAATCGTTCAATGGTGTAGACTGTTCTGGGTTGATTCATCTTTTGAGAGATGGGAGTATCGATGTTGAATTTACGCCTGCCTATTCAGGAATATTTTCGCAAATTGCCTATCAAGACAGTGGTCTGTTGATTTCTGGTCAGTTTACGGATTCTGAATCAAATGTGGAATTTCACTTGAGGCGAATTACAACTGCTGGTGAAGATGATCCTTCATTTATTTCGGCCACTGCAGATATAATCTCACATTTCTCAATTCAGGGAGATGATAAGATAGTTGTATCTGGAGATTTCCTTAAGGTTGATGGGGTTGAGACTCCATATATTTGCCGGTTGCTGCCAAATGGTGCATTGGATAAAGAATTTAGTCCTAATATTTCCTATTTCATGGGGGGGCGTTCTCAAATTCAAATTACACATTTGAGCGATGGAAGTTTATTGGCTAGAGCGAATGGAGGAGGTGTGAAAATTCTAAAGGGCGAGACCGCGTCATTTGATGCATTTTCCCCAAATCCCGAAACCTTGCAATGGTTTCCAAGAGGGAGTGGCCCTAGCTTCAGTCAGGTTGGATTCGAGATTTATGCTCCAGATTCTACTAAGCATTCGGTGTTTACTGATCTAGGTCTAGCTCATCGAATTTCAGGGGGGTGGGAGATTGCGACCTCAGATCTGTCAAATTCCGGACAGATTCGAATTAAAGCCGTTATCTTGAATACCTCATCCAGCTATCGTCAATTTTCCCCTAGTAATTTTACAGGAAGAACTTCGCCAATTGATGACTGGAGAGGTACACAATTCGGAATCATACAAAATTCTGTTTCTGCCCGAAATTTTTCAGACGCTGACGGTGACGGCATAATCAACCTATTTGAATATGGTCTCGGGACGAATCCAAATAATCCAGTGCCAAATAAGATGCCCCAATGGAATATGAAAGATGGCACTTATGAAATCGAGTTTGATGCTCCAGATCTATCAGATTATACTTGGGGAGCAGAGTGGTCCCCGAATCTTGATAGTGAAGAATGGCAAGATTTGCCCCGACTTGGATCTGGCAACCATTATCGCTTTCAGGCACCTGTTGGAGTCAGCTCGAAGATGTTCGTCCGTCTCAAATTTTATTCAAAAGATTAGTTTGATAAAAAGCTATTCATTTATCTCTATCATTCCCGGTGAAAGATCGTGGATAGCTTAATGCGCGCGGCGGAAAAGCAAAGGGATCAATCATGGGCGCTGGATCGAGCAATCGCCTTTAAACTCAGCTGCCCCTCACGGCTCCACAACCACGGACATTCTCAACTGAAAATCACCCAGACGGAGTTTCAAGTGCGACTTGCCAAGGCGGCCCAGCAACTCAGCCGTCGGTGCTGTTAACAAACCAAAGCTGGTAACGAACAATGTAAAGTTGGTAACGAAAAACCCCTCATTGTCTGTGACATACCTTCGAATTTTCCTCACCCACTTAGGCCCCCATTCTCCCGATATGTGATGGTCCAAGGCGAACTTCCACGCTTGAGGACTCATCCCAAGAAAGTCTCCGACGTACCATCAGAATCCACCCCCGCCCTACAAAGAAGCCCCTCCAACCTCGCCACCCAACCGCGACCGCAATAAACCCCTAGGTTTCGCGCCAAGAAGGGAGCGCCAGCGTCCCGCCGGCTTTCTTCATCCCAAAGCGCCTCCAAAAACCCAAGAGGCCACATTCGTTGAGAGAAATCGTGTCGGAACCGAGGAGCAGATGATTCGATCCGCCCGGGGGAGCCGACGTGTCGGGCGACGGGCATGGTGATGTGGGGGTAACTTCAGACTTCCGAGATGATAAAGCTTGAGAAGTTCTTTGGGATATTGAAAAACTTAAAATAAGGACTCTAACGGCTGCTCCCGCTCCATAAGTGCATCAAGAACGTTGTATATGGATTCGTTCAAAGGGCGTCCGCTTAAATATTCCAAGAGGCCAGAAATGGTGCCTGTGTAGTGAACTGCTAGTCGAGGATTGAAAATGCAATAGCGCGTCCAAGAGTATTTCTTGGAACCAAGTCCGCAGAACAAATAACAAAGAAGTTGTCGCAGGTCGGTATATTGAAGATTCCGGTTCACAGCCTTCACTTCGAATAACGTATCAGCATCAGCAAAGTCTCCTTCCATTAAGTTTAGAACGCCAGCACCTCTGATCCGCGGGCGAAACTGAAGCACGGAATTTTCCGGCAGCGTTCTGAAGAATTCGGAGTAAACATCAAGAAGCGCATTTGCTTCAGTTAACTCCGACCGAGTCACGCTTGATATCTTTGGGTGTCCCTTTAGCCGTGCAATGGTGGCTTCTGCACGCACTCTCGCCTGTTCTAGGTCTGGCTCTTTGTATGGACTTGATTGGTAGGTCTCTCGAGCAAGCTCGAAGGCCAGTTCTGAAACGAGATCGAATCTCTCCACCTTTTCGCCAATCGGAACCGGCAAGACAACTTGACCCTCGATATCGAATAGTCGGATTTTGTTCTCGGCGTTGAATCGCCTCACGTAAGCGGTATCCAGAAGCGGGAAGTGACTTTTCCAGAACGAGTGAAAATATTCCGAAAGCTGTTTCTCAGAGATCATAGTGGGACCTCCTTAATTAGCTTCATTCGTTCTTTGTACCATTTTCTCACAATATTCTGATCAGGGGAGAGAGTAAGCTTGATGTGGTCCAACCAATGTTTGCCTTCGTCATTCATATGATAAGCTGCAACGATAAACGCTTTACGTTCCCATTTAGATAGTGTGTCAAACCTTCCCAGAATGTTAGAAAGCCAGTAAGTCGCCCCCCATTTTGTCATGATTAAAATGATCTCCTTCCTGATGAGGGGCGACTGGTTGTCATCATAGAGTTTAATCAAAATGGTCTCCTTCTCGCTTGATCGGCGTTGCCCAAATACTTTGAGAAGGTAGGCAAGATTGAGATCAATGTGGATCAGGTGAGAATCCTCATTGAAGAGCCCGATCATTGTCTTATCAGCGAGGTCCTTGGTCTTTTCGTCGAGATCCTCGTATAGGCTCCGGAAAAGGCGCATGATATTGCTGAACACTGGCGCGAGAGTTTCGAGGCTTTCGGGTTTGAGTAGCGCTTGAACTGCGCCGCCCCGATGCTCAGGTGCCAATGCTCTAATTGCAATGATTGCCTGTTTCGTGATTTGAGTATCGATATTTGACTTAGCGATCTCACGGGAAAGAATCCCTACAATATCGATCGAAGAAACCGCATCCTTTAGAGACTCGTAATCTTCCTCGGCTGTTGGCGAGTAGGGATCGTAACGTAGGGATAAGCGCATGAGCCTTGCCTCAGGAGGTAACTCGGAAGGATCATCTGTTTCCGTGAAATCGAGATAGGTCGACGCGTCCCGTAGTTCCTTGGCCGTAAGGATCCGGGTTTTCGTCTTCTGCAATGACAGGCCTTCGTTGAAGAGCAACTGAGCAAGAAACGCCAAATGATTGTATGCCTCCTGCTGCGAATTCGCAAAAATGTGGAAATCATCAACGTATCGGCAAAACGGGATCTGCTTTCGGTGGAGAAAGGTATCTACCGGATTGAGGGCAAGCTCAGCCAGAATTCGTGACGCCGGCCCCCCTATAGGTAATCCGTAGGAACGAGTTTGTGAGAACTTGGAGAAAAGGGTCTTGATGCGTTTTGGATAATCAGTAGTCAATCCCAGCCGCAGCAGCTCGTTTTCCAGTTTATGGTGCGAAACTCGAGGGTAGAATTCGGCAACGTCGGCAACCAGAACGATCGGGTAGGTATGCGACATCTCAATCGCCCTCTTCTTATAATCTCTCCAAGTAGAATTGCCAAAGAGGTGAGCCGAATTCGGATCGGGTCGAAAGCGGTAAGAAAATACCGTACGTTCAGTCTCTGGAATTCGTTTGGCCTCGATTGACTCAGCGACCAGGAGCACAAGCGCCAGATAATACAAGTTCCATATGGGGTCTATCTGTGTAGCCCAACGAAAGGCAGTATATCCTAACGGCGCTAGCGCATTGATGTTTTCAGGAGGGTGGCTGGCCAGATACTGATGGAAAGTCCTGTCAATCTCTTCGAGCGCCTTGACGACCTCGTCGATTTTATCGGCGCATGGAAATCTATCGAGCGGCGAAGGAAAAATGTCCGTATCGCCGAATGCGGCGACGTTCTTTGCCGCTAGTCGAAAAGCTTCGTCTGGTGTCATTTTCAAATGGCTCCTCTAAATGCAGTTGTAAGGTCGGGTTGACGTAGTCGGTTATAAGGGGGGGGATTTGGCGAACGAGGTCCGCTTCGAGTTGGTCGATGCCGGTTGCGTGGGACTTCGTTGCTGTCTGAACCGCAAAGGCGCGAAGTTCGCTAAGTTCCAATTCTGTGAAGTCTTTGTCAGGGTGGTGCTGCGTGAACATTGGTTCGAGAGTTTTTCCCTCGGCGGGCAGAACGGAGTTTGCGTGGATTCTTCCACCCCGCGTTCTCCGGAAATCGACTCTACTTCCCGCCGCGAACTTCACTTCGTTCTTCAACCGAGAGACCCACCCTACGGCGCTCAATGGAGTGTCGGTGGGCTTGTGGGCAACGGATTCAGGGGCAAACATTAACGGGTTTTCTAGGGGGAAATCCTAACTGCAAGAAGTCACTAGTTAGTTATTCGCTGAGAGGCAAGCTTGCTGATAGTTAAAATGTGTCTTTGTTAGTTGAACGTGAGGCAACTCAACCTTCAAAGCGACACTCCGCGGGCGATGGACTTGGATGCCTATATCGCTGAAACTTTCGAGATCCTCGCCACCGATTCTCCCGAGGTTTTGGTTGAAGCCGCCCGCTTTCAGCGCGAACAGGCTGGCCCCGGGGAGCACCAGTTTTTCAACGACCTCAACGAGGCGCTGGAAGCCGAGCCGATCCCGGTCTGATGGCTGACAAATGGGCCGGGCGACTCCGCTATTGGGATGCATTTCTACCGATCTGAACCCTTTGCCGGTCCGTAGGGGCCCATGGGGCAAGGGGCTTGTCAGGTCGGGGCGATCTGACATTTATTTAGACAACATGAACTTACTGAATTCTCCCGATCTCATCCCGAAGACGAAATGGTGGAACCGTGCGTTGCGGTTGGGGCTGCTGTTGAGCGCGGTGGGTTGGGGGATTTCGTTTACGTTCCTCTTTGCTTCGTGGGAATCCTGCGCGGAGCAGTTGATGGGAATGGGGGCGAACTTTATCGAGTATGATCCGATGCTGGATTATTGGTTGCGGATGACTGCGGCTGCATTTGGTGGGATCGGTATTGCATCCGCCATCGCCTGCATCTGGCCTGACTCATTCAAGGGCCTGATTGTTTTACTCGTCCCTTTTCATCTGTTCGTCGGGGTGATCCTGGTCGGGGCAGCGAAGGTCAATCATTTGCAAAGTGACATGCATCCGACGTTCATCGCCGATATCACGTTTTGCTTCTCGGTCGCGCTTTTGATCGGCGTGCCGCTTTTGGTATCTCGATTTTTGAGTGCGGAAAGGCAAAAATGACTTGGCTTTTTCTGCGTGTGTGGCTAGGCAATAGCCAATCATGTTGGAACGCGTTGAGGCAGCAGATCTTGTCAAAGAGTTGGCATTCGATGGGCATTCAACCCGCTCTATTTTGGCAATGCTGGAAAAGCGCAACTGGGGCGCTGTGCTAAGTCGTGATGAAATCGATGATCTGATCCGGGCAGCGCGTGCTGCTCAGAAGGTGATTCCTGCCCGGCCATCCCGCTTGTGGCCGAGAGCGATTGGTATCTTTGCGATGCTGATCGGTGTCGTCAGTCTTGTTCTGAATTCGCCTAGCTCCGTTTCCATGTTAGGGCGTTATTCCCCCGGCCGTTACGGGGTTTTGGCGATCTTGTTAGGTCTGGTTCTGCTGATCCATCCGCAATGGGGGCGGGAGGATGTTTGATGGCGGAGCTGTAGGGATTTGCTCATCAAAAAGCCCTGCTTTCCCAGCCTAAGCTTGGGATCACAGGGCTTGAACTGGCAAGTCGTGGGGCGAACCACGTGTTTGCCGAGGTGGTGGGATGGCAATTATTTCTTCAAATCTTCCAGCGCCGATCCAGGGCGGCTGTCTTCCGCAGTGCCCCATTTGTAGTTCGGTGCGGAGGTCATCTCGAATGTGACGTTGCCGCCTTTGGTGATCTCCGAGTGATCGAGGAAGGTGCGATTGAATGATCCGCCGTTGAGGGTTGCTGAGCCGATGTATGGGCGCTGCGGTCCGTTTGCCTTGGCATCGATCACGAATTTTTTGTCTCCCGGAAGCGAGAGCGTGATCCGGTCAAACAGGGGGCTGCCGATCATGTATTGGGTGGTGCCGGGGCACATCGGATAGAAGCCCATCGCGTTGAATACAAACCAGGCAGACATTTGTCCGGTGTCTTCATCGCCGCAGAATCCATCCGGGGTCGATTGATAAAGGCGGGTCATGATTTCACGCGCGCGGGCCTGGGCTTTCCAAGGCTGGCCAGCGTAGTCGTAGAGATAGATCATGTGCTGCACCGGTTGGTTGCCGTGTGCATATTGGCCCATGTTGGCTGCGACCATTTCGGTCATTTCATGAATCATGCCGCCGTAGGTGCCGACATTGACATCGGGCGGAGTGTAAAAAACGCCATCCAGTTTTTTGGTGAATGCGTCCTTGCCGCCGAGCAGGTCAATCAAGCCGGGAATGTCATGGAAGACGCTCCAAGTCCATTGCCATGGATTTCCTTCGGTGAATGGGCCACCCCATTCGGTTGGGTCGAAGTTTTCGCGCCAGGTGCCATCGCTCTTGCGGCCACGGACGAAGCCGACTTCCGGGTCGAAGACGTTTTTATAATTCAGCGCGTCCTTGGCGAATTCGTTCATGTCATCGGTGCGACCGAGTCCTTTGGCCAAAACCGCGGCGCAAAAGTCATCGTAGGCAAACTCGAGTGTTTTCGCCGTGGCTTCGCGGTATTCCGGATAGGGCACGTAACCGGATTTCTGATAGAAAGCGGCACCGTCGCGACCCAGCGATTTGTTATTCTCCGGGGATTGAGTGTTGGCGTCGTGAACCATGGCATCCATGGCTGTTTTCACATCAAAGGTCCGAATGCCTTTCACCCAGGCATCGGCGAACAATGAGAATGAGTGGTTGCCGATCATGCAATCGCGATGACCCGGGCTGGACCAGGCTGGCAGCCAGCCGCTCTGATCGTAAACGGCGACCATGCTTTGCATGATTTCCGTGCTGATTTCAGGGAACAGCAAATTGTAGAGCGGGTGAGAGGCGCGGAAGGTGTCCCACAATCCGGTATCGGTGTAGAGATAGCCTTTATGGAGTTTCCCATCGAACGGGCTCTGATAGATCGTGGTCTCATCCGAATCGAGCTCGTAAAAGCGGTGCGGGAAAATCACGCTCCGGTAGAAGGCGCTGTAAAACGTGCGCTGCTCTTCTTCGGTGCCGCCTTCGACTTTGATTTTGGCGAAAGTCTCATTCCAGGTCGCGTCGGCTTTTTGTTTCACCGTGTCGAAATCCGCATCGCCGATTTCACGTTTCAGGTTCAGCTTCGCTTGATCGAGACTGATGAATGACGAGGCGACTTTGCAAGTGATCGGCTCGCCTGCTTTGACATCGAACTTGAGGTAGCCGCCGCAGTGGCCGCCTGAAATTTCGGTTTCACCGGCTTTCGTGGAAAAATCATCCCAGGTTCCGTAGGCGGTGAAGGGCTGATCAAAAACGATGACGAAATGGTTCGCGAAATTGTCAGGAACGCCGCCGTGGTTGTTGCGGCAAATCCCGGTCACCGTGCGCTGGTCCGGGGAAATCTTGATCTCCGGGCCGCCGTCGAATGGGTCGACCACGATGTAGCCTTCACCGGATTGTTCGAATGTGAATCGGAAGCTGGCGGCGCGGACGGTTGGAGTGACTTCCGCAGTCGCCTTCGGGGTATCCAGATGGACGCTGTAATAGGCTGGCGTGGCGATTTCTGTTTCGTGGCGGAAATCGGACGCGCGATCCTCCTCGTTGACTGCCAGTTTTCCGAAAACCGGCATCAGTGAGAAATTCGCATAGTCACCGATCCATGGGCTTGGCTGGTGGGTTTGGCGAATGCCGCGGATCTTGTTTTGGCGATATTGATAATAGAACCGGTCCTTTGCAGGCTGGGTGTAGGGAGCCCAGACATTCATCGGGAAGGGCAGGGCAATGGCCGGAAAGGTATTGCCATGGGAAAATCCGCCGGTCGAGTCGGTGCCCTGCAATGGATTGGCCAGATCGACCAGTGCTGGCGGCTTCGATTGCGCGAACGCCAGGCTGCCCGGAAGCAATAGCATGGATAGTAGAACGTATTTCATCAAATTCTAAGCGTGAATGGGTTTCAGATCCGGGAAGGATCGAAACATGGGAATATCATGAGGAGGCTGAATCACAAGGAGATACAGTTTCCTGGGAAACTGCCCTCCGAAAACGCAAAATTCGGGATCGATCTTTCAGGGTAGCCTACGCGATGACGGCCACGGGATCACGTAATGGTGGACGCGCGGTTTTTCTGCCATGTTTCATTCGTCAGCGCGAAAGGCCTCCCCCCAGCCAGCCGAGCTGACAAAATCCCCCCGACGCCCCCCACGCAGATTCCCCCAACGGAACAGATTGATGGAAGAAACGGCAGAGGGAGGCCTCCGACCCCTCTGCGGTTTCGGCTTTTGGATCAGATCGCCGGGTCAGGTAGCGCAGGGTTCGCGGCTTTGAGTGATTTCCAGGCGTTATCCCAATGATACTCAGGTAAATTCTTGGATGGTTCAGCGGGCCAAACCACGTCGTTTTTCCGGTCGTATATGATCATGAGAGGTAAGGACGGCGACCCTGTGTAGCGGTCCAAATGAACCTCGCCTTGAGAAGCAATGCAGAAAAAGCGGCCATCCGGTGTGTTCGCGTAGATGCAGGGCTCAATTTTACCGAGCGTCCACCCGGTATGAGTCCACTCGGGCATGGGATTTCCGTTACGAATCAGCCGATAAAAAACGTTGGTCGAAATATCTCCATCCTGCTGGCTTGCCATTTCCAATCTTCCAACACCATCGATCCGGACTTCCCCGATCTTTTTCATGCGCGGCAAGTTCCAAAAGATGAGCAATCCAAGCCCACCGGCCAGCACGATAACAAAAGCTAGCAGACGCGGAATGAGCCGCCTGACCTCCTGGCGGTAGGAAGAATTTCCGAGAAGGTGTTTCACGTGACTTGGATTACAGCAAGTTGACTAAAAAATCTCCGTTTTGCAAATGGCAACAGGGCAATCACCGATAAAGACACAAATGGTGACGCTCGAAGACATAGACGCCGGGCTTGGTTTGCGGAAAAATCCCGGCGATTTACCCCAAACATCGCCATGCAGAAATTGAGAGAAGCTTTTCCAAACCTTTCCCGTCGCGCCGTTGCGGCGGGGATTTGCACCGGACTCATGGCGCTTGCTTCTACCTCGGCAGCAGTCGAGGTAGAAGCCATTTACCATCTGGGAGAAAATGAAACCCAGTCCTCGAATCGTCCCACCGATAGTTCTGGGAAAGGCCGGAATTTTTCCAGTGAGCTGAATGGAGGCAGTGTCCAGATTTCATCGGAGCAGCCACCTTTTGGATCGACTCGATACTACACTTTCAACGGCACCAATCAGGGATTTTACGATGTCAATTACAACGCGCCGGAGAACAACATCGGGATCGAGGCATGGGTAAAGATCGGTGATTTAACGCAAAGTGACCGCACGATTTTCAGCACCGGAGGAAATGAGGGAGGGCTGCAAATTGCTTATAACATCAACGCTGGTGGTTTATGTGGGGCATTGGCCGGGAAAACTTACGTGGGAAAAAGTTACGTGCCATCTTCCACCAGTGAGTGGGTGCATGTGGCATTGGTTCGCGATGCCGGAACGACCACCTTCTATGTGAATGGCGTAGCTTGGGGGGACTCGAACACTTCCATTCCGAATGATGGCAGCGTGTTGCATTTGGCGGTGAATTCAGGTGCTGGAGCGTATTTCAAGGGCGCGGTCGACGAGGTGCGGATTTTTTCCTTCGAGGCAGGCACGTTCGATCCCCATGATTTGCTCTGGTATCAGTCGCCGACCGCCGATGCTCCGCGTTTTCTGGAACAGCCCAAGGACTTTGCCGTCCGTGAAGGTGGCATTGCCCGGTTGACGGCAGAGGTGGCCGGTGGCGAGCCGCTCAACTATCAGTGGATTCGCGATGCGGACTCGGCCGTAGTTGGCTCGGATGCCATTTTGGATATACCTGCATTTTCCGCGAATCTCGCAGGAGCTTATCATTTGAAGGTGAGCAATGCATTGGGTGAAGCCACCAGCTCCTCGGCGAATCTGAGTATCACTCCCTATCAAGAGCCCGAACCTGCGACCGTGCCCTCCAAATTCCAGCAAGCGCAGATCGATCGCAAATACGGCTTATTTTGCCATTTCGGGATCAATACGTTTCTCGATCAGGAGTGGAGTGATGGCTCGGCTTCGGCAACTCGTTACGCTCCGACAGCGATCGATGCGGACCAATGGGTGATGGCGGCGAAGGAAGCCGGAATGCGCTATTTCATTCTAACAACCAAACATCATGACGGTTTTTGCCTCTGGGATAGCAAGTGGACGACTTATGATGTAGGGGCTTCCGGAAATACGACGGACGTCGTAAAAGCCGTATCCGATGCCTGCCGTCGTCACGGTTTGAAGTTCGCGATCTACTATTCGTTTTGGGATCGTCATGAACCCTCTTATCGGGCTGCAGATTTCAGCGGTTACATCACCTACATGAAAAACCAACTCACCGAGCTCCTTACCAACTACGGGCCGGTATGCGAAATTTGGTTTGATGGCGCATGGGATCGCCCGGCAGAAGATTGGAAGGTTCCGGAAATCTATGACTTGGTGAAGTCGTTGCAGCCGGAATGTCAGATCACGGTGAATCGGAATATTGGCCTTCCCGGTCTTGGTTTGGGAAGCAACGACATTCATCCAACGGATCAAAAAGAAGGCGATCCGATCCGGTTTTTCCCTACCGACTTCCGCACCCATGATCCAGAAATGCCTGCATTCCCGGATAACAAATTATTCCAGCATGGCGCGGAGCTTTATTACCTGCCATTCGAAGCTACTGTTACGATGTCGCCGGATGATGAGTGGTTCTATCATCCGGATCAACTGGGCTCGAAGTCGCTGCGATCTCTGGAAAGATATTTCGATATCGCTACCGCGCAGAACAATATCCTCGTTTTCAACGCGCCACCGGATCGGAACGGACGGCTGTTAGATAGCAATGTCGCGACCCTCAAGGAATTGGCATACAGGCTCGGGTTGGAGCCGGGCCGGCCTTTTCCTAAAAACCTGGCAGAAGGTGCCACCGCATCCGCGAGTTCGGTTTGGGATAACAACACGGCGAATTGGGGCGCATCGTTTGCGATCGATGAAAATCCCGATTCACGATGGGCGGCGGCGAGTTCGGATTCAACGTCATCCTGGTTGGAATTGGATTTCGGAGCTGAGACGGTTTTTGATCGAGTGATCCTGAATGAATATCTGGAAAACGGCGTGGGGCGCGCCAAGACTTTCGAGTTGGATGCGTGGTCCGATGGCGAGTGGCAGTCCGTTCATCAGGGCACGACCATCGGTGAGTCATTGCGGGTGGATCTTTCTCCCGTCACGACTTCGAAACTGCGACTGAAGATTCTTACTTCAAGCGGGCCGGTATCGATATCCATGTTGAAAATTCAAAACTCCTCCAAGCCCGATCCTTCGACTTCTTCCTATAAAGTCTGGCAACAGCAGGGGTTCTCGACCGCAGATATTGAACAAGGACTGGCGGAACCAGACCATTCGCCCGGTGGGGACGGGGTGCCGAATGTGATGAAATTCGCATTGGGAATCACGCAACCCAAGCGGCCGGTATCCTCAGAAATGATGCCGAAACTCGCCATGGAAGATGGAGCCACGTTTTCATTTTTTCGTGCGACCCAAGATGCCGTCTATCAAGTCGAACAATCTCAGGATTTGTTAAATTGGGAGGAGCTCATCACCAATCCAGGTGAAGTCGGGCAAATGGTTCAGGTGAGGATTGCCGATGATGAAGCCGGTGCGAACTTTGTTCGCTTATGGGTGAATACAGATCGGTGAATGGTGGTGCATTCAGAGAGGTGGTCGACTTTCAAGGTTGTTGCGGAAATGGATACAAATAACAACCAAAGTGTGCATGGACGCTTTCTCATGATGTCGGCAGTCTTTCCCGGATTGTAACTAAATTCGTATGAGACCTATTATCTTCAGCAGTTTGTTAGCCGGCCTTTTGGTTCAGGGAACCGCTTCGGCAGCGATCAACGTGATCGCATATTATCGCATGGGCGAAGACGGAACTCTCACCAATGGCAGTGCCGTCGATAGCTCAGGGAATGGCAATGATATCCTGAATGCAGTGAATGCAACCGGGATCACCGTTTCAACGTCAGATCCAGCTCCTGGCTCGACTGCGTATTATACCTTCGATGGATCGACCCAGGGTTTCTATTCCAGCAATTTTGCTCCAGATGATAACTTTGGCATCGAGGCTTGGGTGAAAGTCGGTGACCTGATGCAGGGTAACACCACCATCTTCAGCACCGGTGGGAATGATGGAGGCCTGCAATTGTCTTTTGATAATGGATCGCTCGCGGGTGCGTTGGCCAGTTCGAGTTTCGTCGGAGATGCCTACACGCCGTCTTCTACCGATGAGTGGGTTCATCTTGCCTTGGTGCGCGCGGATGGAGTGACGACCTATTACGTGAACGGCGTTGCCTATGGCGATAGCACGAGCGCAGGAATCAACTCCGCAAGTACGATCCATCTCGGAGTCAGTTCAGGGGCGTCCGCCTACTTCAATGGCTCCATCGATGAGGCCCGCATCTTTACTTTTGATTCCGGTGCGTTCTCCACGAGCGATCTGCTGGCGGTTCCAGAACCTTCAATCGCATTGTTAGGATTGTTCGGATTCGGCGGGATGTTGTTCGCGCGCCGCCGATCCGCCTGACAGGCACTATCGTTTCATTGCTGCTAGGGAGCTGCCCTTTGAAGGTTTCGTGCATTGGCCTTCAAAGGGCACAATCCGCACACCAAGGATTTGACTCAATGAGAATCTGCATCGCTACGATTGCCCGGCAGGCTGTCCTTGCGATAGCGGGCAGGTGGCTTGCCGGTGATCTTGGTGAATACGCGGGTGAGATAGTAGCGATTCGGGAAGCCGGTGCGCTCGGCGATTTCCTCGATGCTGAGATTCGTGTTTTCCAACATCCTCGCCGCTTCACGAATGCGAACCCGCGCGATGAAGCGCGGCACGCTCATGTGGTATTCGCGTTGAAACAGGTCAGACAAGGTCCTTGCGGAAATTCCAACGGTTTGCGCCAGCCGCGAAACTTCCAATGGCTCGGCATAATGCTTGGCGATGTAGGCCGCGATTTTCAGCGCGTTTGGCGATCTTGGATGATCGTTCCACGGAATCTCCGGCCGCGTGAAAACGGAATGAAGCAGCGCCGAAGTTTGATGCAGCACGTTGAAGTGTTTGCGCGGATCATTACCGATGATGATCTTGGAAATCGCAGTCACCCAGTCCAGCTCATGCTGACGGATCGGGAGGATGACGGAATCGCCCTTCTTGAGGGCGAGATCTAACGAAAAGTTGACCCAAAAGTGGCGGACTTTTCCCATTCCCCGCGAATCAAAAACCTGATGATCTGGAATCAGAACCATGTTTGCCGGTTCCAGCGGAATGGTGTGGGATCGAAAAACCACATGGTGACCCGGATCGAAATTGTAATAGAAACGCCAGAACGGACTCACCGTATTTGGGAAAATCCACCAATCGTTTTCTTCCAGATAACCGACCTCGTGAATGAGAATTTGCCCTTCATCCATCGGGCCTCCGAGAGCTGAGAATTCCATGCCAACACCGGAATGCGGATGTTCATAGCAACCTCGATTGATGCGTGGTTCTGCGGAAAAAGACACAAATGAATGACTAAGGGGACATCGACGGCTTGTCAATGCCGTGGCAATCTGGAGCAGAAACCTCTGCAGCCGTCTTTTGAAATGATTCGATTCTCTATTCCACTTAGCCTTGCGATCAGTGCTATTTTTCCGCTCGTGAGTGTCCATGCCCAACCATCGTCCCAGGCCGTCCGTCCGCTGTCGGAGCTTCAACAGGAGTTCGTCGATCTTCGGTTCGGCATGTTTATTCATTTCAACATCCCGACTTATCAGCCGTCGGACTGGGCGGATCCGGAAGCTTCTCCTGAGCTTTTCAATCCCAAGCGGCTCGATTGCAACCAGTGGGCGGAAGCCGCGCTGTCAGCGAAAATGTCCTATGGCTGTCTGACCACCAAGCATCATAGCGGCTTCTGCATTTGGGACACCAAAACCACGGACTACGGTGTGATGAGCAGTCCCTACAAGCATGACGTGGTGAAGGAATACACCGATGCGTTTCGGGCCAAGGGCCTGAAGACGATGCTTTATTATTCCATCCTGGATACTCACCACAAAATCCGTCCCGGGCACATCACGCCTGCGCATATCGAGATGATCAAGCAGCAGATCACCGAGCTTCTCACGAATTACGGAGAGATCTCCGCATTGGTGATTGATGGCTGGGATGCTCCATGGTCGCGGATTTCCTACGATGATGTTCCATTTCAGGAAATCTATCAATTGGTCAAAAAACTGCAGCCGAATTGCGTGGTCATGGACCTGAATGCGGCAAAATATCCGCCTGACGCGTTGTTCTATGGCGATATCAAACCCTACGAGCAAAATGCAGGACAGCATATCTCGAAGGAAACGAACCGCCTTCCGGCGATGTCCTGTTTGCCATTGAATGCTGCGTGGTTCTGGGAGCCATCGTTCCCCAATGATCCGGTCAAAGATCCAGAGAAGCTGGTGAAGGACAATCTGGTTCCGTTCAACGATGCTTACTGCAATTTCATGCTCAATGTCTCGCCGAACAGCGATGGTTTGTTAGATAAAAATGCATTGGCGGCATTGAAAAAAATCGGCTCCTTGTGGAAACCCAAACGCACCGAATCCAAGTTGCCACCAGTGGCAGCGCCGATCATTTCTTCCAACCTTGCCAAGAATAAACCGGCGGATTCGAGCTGGAGCGATGACATGTGGATCATGGATTTCGCGAACGACGATGATTTCGGCACTCCATGGAGATCCAATCCCTCGGTTGAGAAACCATGGTTGGAGATCGATCTCGGCAGCGGAGTGGAATTCAACACCATCACGTTTTTTGAGCCGGAACATCGCATCGAAAGATACAAGCTTCAGGTGTTTGCCGATGGCGCGTGGAAATCCATTCCAATGACTCCAGTGGAGAAGCAAGGCCGTCTAACCATTCACCGATTTGAGCGGATGAAGGGAGATAAAGTGCGGATCTCGATCGAAAAATTCAGCGCCCCGCCTGCCATCGCTGAATTTGGCGTCTACAACGAACCTCGCTAGGCGATCAGTCTTTCAAGAACTGGTGGCGGCTCGCGTGCTGCATGCCGAGCGTAAGCAGCGTTTCCGAATCGCCACCCAGTTCTTCGCCGATGATTTGATATTCCCGTTTCAGGTTGGTGTGGATCAGATAGGGATTGTCCGTGTTGATGCAGTAGGCGATTTCATCTTTCGCCAAATCCCGGACAAACTGTGCAATGCACGCGTAGTCCGGCACCACCCTCGTTACTAGGTTTACCGTAGGGCAAATTTCCAGGCAGACGTCATTTTCCTTGAGTAAGGAGAGGATTGCTTGCTTTTGAGATCCCTCCGCGCGCCGCAATTCGATGCCGTGGCCAATCCGGTCCGGGCGGATGTTTTCCAACACACTGAGGATGCCGGCAGGCCCGGTGCCCTGGCTTTCACCAACGTGGTAGGTGATCTTCAGTCCGGCTTGGCGGGCCTTTTCCATCATCGCGGATACTTCGCTCATCCAGGGCTTGCTCAATTCCAGTGAGCGCGATTCAGGTCCGGCCATATCGATACCGACCACTCCGTTCGCACCGTTGAGCGAACCACGGCTGCGCCATTTGATCGCGGCCTCGATGATCTGCCAGTTGGCTTCCAGCGAAAGGTCGCGGCCGAGAGAAAGAATGATCCCGGTGGCGACTCCGTAGTGAAGCGATGCGCGCTCAAGGCCTTGCATGACTGCCAGAATGATCGCGTCCATCGTGTGCAGCCCATGTCGCATCCGCTTGTTCGGATTGAAGCGCAGCTCGACCGCATCCACCTGTGCCCGGCGGAAGGCTTTTGCCACGACTTGATAGGCCGATACACTGGCGGCAGAGGGCGATGACTGGATTTCTTCGGTCACTTGGAAATAGCGGCCAAGGAAGTCGTCCAGTGACTTCACCTCGTCGGGGGTCGCGGTGAGTGAATCATGAAATGTATTGAAATCCACATACTCGGTTCGCAAGCCATTGTCGCAAAGGATTTCCCACAAAACCGACGACGGAACCGCCCCGCCCAAATGGATGTGAAGATCATGCATGCTCGACTCAACACGATCCTGAATGCTTTGGCAATGCGCCACCTCGGCAAGACCGTGATTTTGCAGCTCAACGGCGTCGGCTCATCGGCAAAGGATCATCTTTACATTTGTTGAGGGGCATGATGGTTAGGTAATCAGATTGAAATATTTGAAAACCCACCCAAAGCGACATGTGGCTCTTCCACTAGCGGCTGGCCTGCTGTCATTTTTCATTTCTTGGCAGGTGACGAAGCGAGACACCTCGGCCATCGAAAAGTCGCCGAAGTTGCGTGTGCCCATTCGGCGCCAAGGTTCTCATGTGCTCGGAAGTGCGAGAAGCGCCGGGTCACTCTATCAGTGGCAAGAGCAGGTGGAGGGATCATCGGTCACTGAGCTGTCTGATCTGGCCCGACAATTGATTTCGAGTTCGCATCGCAATGACCTGGCGATGTGGCAAACTCTGCTAGCAGCCTGGTCAGAGCAAGATGGGCAGGGGATGATCGATTTCATCGAGAAGGATGTGCCTATTTCCCAACGTGAAACGCTCTTGGAGATCGGATGGTTTGCTTGGGGCGCAGCGGAACCAGATGCTGCATTTGTTTTGGGAAAAACCTTGTCTGGCCCGCGTGAACAGCAGTTTCTGATGGGAGTGGCGGCAGTGGATGCGCGGAAGGCGGCGGAGTTTCTTTCTCAAATGCCGAACTCGCAAATGTCCCGCTATTACATCAGCCGCCAGATCGTTCAAGGGGCCCCAGACTTGGTGGATGGGATGTTACAAAGTGCGATTTACGATGGCGGGAGAGTGGGATTCCAATCTGAATGGGTGAAACAGCTTGCTGCCACAGATCCGGCCAAAGCGGTCGAATATGCTGATAATATGGGAATTATTTTTCAAGATAACATACGGATTGCGATTGATGAGATTGCCAAAAAGGATCCGGCGGCGGCGTTGGAACAGATCCAAATGATGCCATCAAACCGGTCCAAAGCTCTCTCATCCGTAACGTTGGCCAAGGATTGGGTGAGGGTGGATCGAGACAAGGCATTGAGCTGGATCCGTGGATCACTGACTGGGCCCGTTCAGCACTACGCCTTGGTTGAGGCAGCCGAAGCGACGGGCACGACAGATCCTGAAGGTGCCCTTGGTTTGGTTTTAGAAGCAGGTTTGGAGCCGGTAGCGGATTTCTATGATGTTCGTGGTAGCAGCATTATGATGTCTGAATCCTCAGCTTTACCTGATGCCGGGAAAACAGCGGCGTATTTGTTTCAGCGTTTGGCGCAAACGGATCCGGAAGGAGCTGAGCGGTATCTACAGGATCACATTCCAAGTGAGTTGCAGGAAAAATTTCGAAGTTATCTCCAACCATGAACTTGCACATTTTGATCGGAGCACTTTTCGGGGCCGTGTTGGGCATCGCGATCGGCAAGGTCTCTGGGGGCAATCCAGATGCTGCTGCCAAGCATATGATTGAGAGATCGGAGAAAACCAAAATTTCGAATCGGACCAGAACCGTCAGGGAGGATAAGTTGGTGGATGTCCAGGCCTGCAGGGATGCCATTGCTGCCTCAGCGATCCCGGATGGGCGACATCCGTTGCTGCGAAAGATGGATCGTGAGCGGGCGCTGAGAAGATGGCTTGAGCTCGATTCATCAAGTGCACTTGCGGAGGCGGAATCAAACCAGGATGACTCCTTTGCCATCGATCTTTTCAAGCAATGGGTTGAGTTGGACCCGATTTCAGCGGTGGAAGGATTGGGGAAATTGAATCCTTCACTGGCGGACAAGCTATCCCGCGATTTTTTCATCACTTTGATGGGGAGAGATCCAGTTCTTGCGGCGCAAGAGTTCCGGAAAGACCGATGGCAGCTAGGACAAAAGTCGCTTTCAGACCGGCTGGAATTCAACCGGGTGATCTCGCTAGCCTGGTTTAATGCGGATCCAGATGCAGCGATTGCCTCTCTAGATGGAGTGGACTTGCGCGTGCGAGATGCCGATAACCTAACTGAGGGATCGATCTTAATCGGGTGGGGGAAAGTGGATTTTGACGCGGCTTGGACCTATCTAACAGAAAAGACGGGTAGCATCGACGATAGCTTAACATCTCCTGGTGGTATGGATTTATTAGCGGAAGGACTTCTGTGTGGTAAGTCAGAAGCTATTGCGGTGCTGGCGTCGCTTTCCGATTTGGACGGAAGAGATATGAGAAATCGCGTGAGTCAATTGGCTGACACAATGGTCCGCGTCGATATGCAGGAATCCCTAGATTGGGCGCTTGAACAACCGGAGGACGATCCCATACGGAAGAATATTCTGAGATACGTAGCGTCTAAAATGGCAGCGGCAGATCCAGACCGGGCACTTGAGATGCTTGATGAATCGAAGGGGACGGGTGCCAGATATGTAATCGAAGGGATCACACGTGAGAGCTTTGCCGCTTTAGCATCCTCTGACCCGGTAGCCTCAGCCGAACGAATTCTGGATTTACCAGTTGGTCAAAGAAAAGCAGCGATGGGTGGCTGGCTTACCCGCGTCTTTGCGAGTGATCCTGATGCCGCGTTGGCGCAATGTCGGAATTGGATGGAAGATCCTGAGTTAAGCGCGGATCTGCCAGCGGCATGGGCTCTTTCTTTTTCCTGGGAACATGGCTCAGGGGTCCGTGATCCGGGCGAGATGTTGGCAGCCATGCCGGAGCTCAATGATGCGGTGAACGGAATGGTACTTTCGACTTGGGCCAAATCCGATCCCGAATCGGCTGCGAATTGGGTCACCGAACGACTTGAGCTTGGCGAAAAGGTTCCATTCAATGACGGGCCATTTATTGACGATAGTTTCTTGATGGACCTTTCCATCAGCCGTCCAGAGTTCACGGCCAATTGGGTGATGGGTCTTCCCGATGGAGAAATCCAGCGAGAAGCCGCCAGGACTTTGATCTCGAATTGGGCTGCATTTGATCCGGATGCAGCTAATAATTGGATCAATTCGCTACCTCCCGGCCCTGTTCGTGGAGCCGCGGAGGAGGGGCTATCAAAAACGACGAAGCAAAATCAGAGTCCATTCTGATAGGCATCAGCCGGTGAACCTTTGGTTCAGATAATCCGGTGGGACGTGGTCGGTGAGCCAGACGCCGTTTTCTGATTGATAGAAGCGGTGACCGTGTTGCTCCATCAACTGGGCTGCAACCTCCAGCACCACCGGCTTGCCATGACGGGCGCCTACTTTTTTCGCAGTCATCCGATCAGGACTCAGGTGAACGTGTTGGCGGGATTGTTTGGTTAGACCCTCACGAACGATGGCAGGCATGGTCTTGTCCGCGGTGCCATGATACAGCCACTTGGGTGGTGATTTCGGGGTGAGTTTCAAGTCGATATCGATCGAGTGCCCTTGGTTTGCGCGGATGCGGAGGCCATCGTCGGAGAGGCGGAATCGTTGTTTGTCATTTTCCTGAACGACCCGCTCAATGATGGCTCGATCGACGTGTTTTCCCTGCGCATTCAACCTTTCGATCAAGTCGTTCAGATTCGCCCAACCATTTTCATCAAGGGTCAATCCGATCGAGCCGGGATTGTGGCGCAAAACCAGGCTCATCAGGCGGCTGAGTCGTTGTTCATATTTACTCATGGTCAGCTTGGTGATGATTCAATGGATGGCAGCCGGGTGATTTTGGGAATACCCGATCTGATCTGGAGTTGTGCATTGCCAACGATGGGGAAAATCGGCTTGCTGTAGCCATGGGTTTGAAAATGATGAATTTCAAGTATCTCATGCGTCAGCAGGGAGTTTTGCTCGGCCTGATCGGCTTGATGTTTTTGATCTTCTTTGCTCAATGTCTGTTTGGAAATGAATGGTGGGAAGGTGGAATGGCGGTGCCTGGTGAAGTGGTGCGCGCCTGGAATCACTTGCGCTCCGGGAGTGCTTCCAGTGTCGATTTCAAAGAGTTTCCGACCTTGTTGAGCTGTGCATTCCTCCACGGGAGTTTCGAGCATGTGTTGTTCAACATGATATGGTTTTGGATTTTTGGCGCGTTGTTGGTTGAATTGTTAGGTTGGCGGTGGATGCTCGGGATTTTTCTAACAACTGCTTTCTTTGGTTCGCTGACTCATGTGATTTTGAACCGCGAGGAATTTGTGCCGATGCTTGGCGCGTCTGGATCGGTGATGGGATTTGAGGGCGCTTATCTAGGGTTGGCGATTCGTTGGCCGCTGCCGAATCCACATATCTGGCCGATTGCCAGCCCGGTTTCGCCAGCGACGCTCGGTTTGCTGGCGGCTGGTGGAGTTTTCATGGATTACACTTCGCTGATGGATGGCAGTGAGATGTCGGTGGCATACGGTGCGCACATCGGCGGCTTCATTTCAGGTTTGCTCATTGCCGGTCTGATTGCTCCGCGGCCGCGGGTTTCCATTCCAGGATTTCGGCGATTCTGAGACGATGGTAGTGGCGTTCGATTGAATTCAGGGATAGGGTTGGTGAGTTTGTCCATGAACAGCCAGCAATGCATCATCCTCGGAATTCTTATCGCCACGGTGGCGATGTTTATCTGGGGGAAATGGCGGCATGACATGATCGCCCTGGCGGCGTTGTTAGGGTGTGTGGTCACCGGATTGGTGCCGGCGGACGGGGCATTTGCGGGATTTGGCCATCCGGCCGTGGTGACGGTGGCATGTGTGCTGGTGATGAGCAGGGCGCTGCAGATGACGGGGGCGGTGGATTTGATGACTCGACGGCTTCTGCCATCGAAAGGCGGAGCATTGGCTGCGATTGGTATCTTATGTGGCTTGGCTGCGTTTCTTTCCGCATTCATGAACAATGTCGGCGCATTGGCGATGCTGATGCCGGTGGGACTTCAAATGGCGAAACGGCATGATCTTCCGCCTGGCAAAATACTGATGCCCTTGTCCTTCGCATCCATTTTGGGAGGAATGACCACCTTGATCGGGACACCGCCGAATTTGATCGTTTCCGGTTTCCGGGCGCAGACGAAAATGGGTTCGTTTACCATGTTCGATTTCGCCGCTGTCGGGATTCCCGTGGCATTGGCTGGGTTGGCACTGGTGGTTTTCGGGCGCAAGCTGGTTCCGATTCGCCAGATTTCCGGGGTCGAGGGGTTTGCCACTGGTTCATACATGACCGAAGGGCGGGTGGAGGAGGGGAGTAAGATGGTCGGCAAGACCCTGCGTGAAGTGGATCAACAGCTGGAGGACTTCGACGCGCAAGTGGTCGGCATGGTTCGAAATCGATTCCGTGTGGTGGCCCCCAATCGCAGCCGGGTGTTGATGCCAGGGGATATTCTGGTCATTGAATCTGACCCTGAGTCGCTGGCATCCGCGTTGTCAGGATTGGGATTGCAATTGGTCGAGGCAAAGGATGCGCCTGATGAAAGCGCAAATCCTTCAGATTCTGAGAGTGAAACGGAGGACCCAAACACTGAAGCCACAGCGGAAAAGCCACCTACCGATACCAGTGAAATGGCCTTGATGGAGTTGGCAGTGCGGCCGGATGCGGAAATCATCGGCCGTTCAGCCACAGATATCCGTTTGCGCTCACGGTATGGCATCAATTTCCTAGCGCTATCCCGTCAGGGAAGTCGCTCCATTCGGCGGCTGCGGTCGTTGAAGATCCATGCGGGTGATGTGATGCTGATGCAGGGGCCACAGGAATCGGTTATCGCCTTTGCCGCCGAGTTCGGTTGTGTGCCCTTGGCTCCGCGTTCGATCCGGCTACCGGATAAACGCAGCGCCTGGCTTGCGATCGCCTTCATGGCTGCTGCGGTTTGCGGTGCTGCCTTCGGTTTATTGCCTGCCTCCATTTCTTTTGCCACGGGGGTGCTGCTGTGTATGGCATTCCGCGTGGTTTCGCTGCGTTCGGTCTATGAGGCGATCGATTGGCCGGTGATCGTTCTGTTAGGCGCACTGATACCCGTGGCGGGAGCGATGGAGACGACCGGCGCCGCCGAGCGCGTCGCAAGTGGCTTATTAAACTGGGTGGCGCAAGGAAATGCTGTCGTTGGTCTAGCCGTGGTGCTGATCGTGACGATGACACTTTCTGATTTCATGAACAACGCAGCGACGGCGGCGGTCATGTGCCCCATTGCGCTCAGCACCGCTGCGCAACTCGGTGCCAGGCCGGATTCATTTCTGATGGCAGTGGCGATCGGAGCATCTTGCGCGTTCCTCACACCGATCGGGCATCAAAACAACACTCTCATCCTAGGTCCGGGCGGTTTTCGATTTGGAGACTACTGGAAACTGGGACTGCCTTTAGAGATCGTGGTGGTTGCCGTCGCATTGCCGATGTTGCTGTGGGTCTGGCCGCTGTAATGCCACTTCGGGCCAAATGGGTTAGAATTTGTTAGCCCGATACTTCGATAATTTGTCGTCAGGCTTAAAGGAGGATCCTTTTTTGTCCTGGCGGGTGTGTGTTTTGTCAAAAATTGCGAAACAAAACGAAAAATCATACAACGTTCATGTTTTGACTTGATGGTATCCGGGAAAATCTTACAACGTTTTACACAAAGAGTAATTCCTGACGATGCCGAGCATTTGGCATCCAAAATCCACCTGATCTTCCACCATGAAAAAAACTCCCCCCTCCTGGCTCCTGCTTCTCGGTGTTGGCATGATTGCCAGTGCCAGTGTTTCCAAAGCGGCAACGATTTACTTTCAAAATGAGGCCTCGACAGCAGATGGTGGAGCTCTTGGAGGAACCTATGCCGGCACTCTGGCGGATATCGGATTCGATGCGTCTTTGTGGAATCGCAATGGCACGGTGAATTCCGATGAGGGTGGAGTGGCGACCCGACCGGACGTCGCCGGACCAGGTTTGGCTTATGATATTAACCTGATTGCGAGTAATCTGGATGCCTACATTCCTGCAGGGATGCAATTGGAGAGCGTGACCATCCTGCTCTATACCACCGTGGTGGCGCCGGACGGCGAGACACTCGGTTTTTCTGTATATGATGGCTATCAGGCGGCGCTCGGCAACTTCATCGGGACACTGGAGGTGAACTCCATCACGGATGAATACCAATTCATTTCGATCACCGTTACCGGCGAACAGTTTGAGGGCGGAATATCCATCACGTCAGATGGTTTAGCGACCAGTGCGCAGCTCAACGTGGCTTCCGAAATGAGCACGGTTTCCGGTGGAATTTACACACCCAGCATCTCGCTGACCTTTGTGCCTATTCCCGAACCCGGAACCATTACTTTAGCCGTGATAGGATCGTTGGCCTTTCTCAGGCGGCGTCGTGCGTAAACCAATCTCCCCCCGTTACGAACAAGGTAAATCAAGAAAGGATACGCCTCCAAATGAAAACAAGAACCAGTTACATGGCAGCTCTAGCAGCTGCTGCAATGATTTCTCCATCCATTTGATCAGACCTTGCTGTGGGTGAATGGCATGACTGCACGTAGGGTGCAAAGAAAGCTGTCCGAGAGGATGTCAGGATCTGCTCGGGCAGCTTTCGTTATACCGATCGTCAATGCCTAGATCTGCATGGCTTGGATGGATCGTATCATGTTGATCCATTATGCTATTTTTCATAAGGGTTAATCCTATCCAATGTTTTCAAATGGATTAACCGTATATAAGTGGTTATCTGAAAATAGCAGGGTGGTGATTCTGCCGCTTGTCGAAGCAAAGAAATGTTGATTGGGTGCGTTGAATTGAAATCTGCCAGATAGAAAAATGAACTGCATCTTAAGGGAAATTCTCAGTCCTGGCCGTCTCACGGAAGTCGTTGATATCGGAGCAAATCCTGTGGATGGCGAGCCTCCTTATCGGCCGATGATGCAGGCAGAGCTGGTTCAGGTCACGGGGTTTGAACCTCAGCAATCGGCGCTGGAAGAACTTCTGGCGAAGAAAAGTCCCGCCGAGCGTTACCTCCCTTACGCCGTGGGAGATGGACAGTGCCATACCCTGAAAATCTGCGCGGGCTCGGGGATGACGAGTTTGTTAGAGCCGGATGTTAGAAGCTTGGATTTGTTCGAGGTCTTGAAACCCTACGGTCAGGTGATCGACCGTGTTCCTATTGATACCAAACGCCTTGATGAGATTGATGAAATCGAACTGCTGGATCTGCTGAAAATCGATATCCAAGGCGGTGAATTGGCGGTGTTCCAGCATGGGAAAAACAAGCTATCCCAAGCCGTGGTGATCCAGGTGGAGGTGTCTTTCGTGACGCTGTATGAAAATCAACCGGGGATGGGGGAGATTGATATTGAGCTTCGGAATCAAGGTTTCATTCCTCATTGTTTTGCCGCAGTGAAGCATTGGCCGATTGCACCATGCGTGGTCAATGGGGAGCCACGGCGCGCCTTGAACCAACTCTTGGAGGCGGACTTGGTCTATGTTCGTGATTTTTCACGACCTGAGAATCTAACCGACGAACAGCTGAAGCATTTGGCGCTCATCGTTCATCACTGTTATCGAAGTTTCGATCTGGCTTTGCGATGCGTGATGTTGTTGGAACAACGGGGGGCAGTCGCGGCCGGCTCCCAAGTCCGATATCTGGGATCACTCGGCAGGAAATAACCGACTTTAGGCTTACGACATCCTATTCCCATGGCGAAGATCAGTTTATGCATGATTGTGAAGGATGAGGCGCATGTGATCCGGCGCTGTCTGGAAAAAGCTCTCCCTTTGATGGATCATCTATTGGTCGTCGATACCGGTTCCACCGATGGAACCCAGGAAGTCATCCGGGATTTCCTTGAAGAATCCGGACTCCCCGGCGTGGTGATCGATGAGCCGTGGAAGGATTTTGCCTACAACCGCAGCTTTGCAATGAGTAAACTGCGGGAACATGCGGACATCGATTACGGACTGATGTTGGATGCGGATAACTATCTCGTTTTTGAGAAATCCTTCGATGTCGATCAGTTCAAGCGTGGCCTCAGTGCTGATCTCTATGATGTGCAAGTCCGGACAGGACCATGTCTTCATTACTGCCCACTGCTGTTTAGCAATCGCCGCCCCTACCGCTATTTGGGAGTTCTCCACGAATTTCTCGAAGTGAATGGATCGCGTGAAGTTGCCAAGGGCTTCCTGAGTGTGCAAATGCAGGACAGCGCCCGGAATCGCAATCCGAACAAGTATCGGGATGACGCCAATGTTTTGGAAAACGTTCTTAAAACCGAGAGCGATCCATTTTTTATTTCCCGATACACCTTTTACCTGGCGCAAAGCTACCGCGACGCCGATGAGCTGGAGTTGGCACTGGATGCCTATCTGAGGCGAGCCCATTTGGGAGGGTGGAAGGAAGAAGTGTTCTTCAGTTTTTATCAGGCCGGGTTGTTGCGGGAGAAACTTGGGCACGAGCCTGCCGCAATTCTTGAGAGTTACCTATCGGCTTTTGAGGCAAGTCCTTCCCGTGCGGAATCTTTGCATGCTGCCGCGCGCTTTTGCCGCAATCACGGCAAGTATCATCAAGCCTATCTTTTCGCAAAGCAGGGGATTGAGCGAACCTTACCCGAGCAACCACTATTTGCTCAAACCTGGGTTTATGATTACGGCATGATGGATGAGTTTTCGATTGCCGCATACTGGGCTGGAAAGCTTAGGGAATCGTTCGATGCCTGCGTGAAACTTTTAAAAAAATCCAGCATTCCTCCTAACGAGCGGGAGAGAATTCGCCGGAACGCCCAATATGCGATTGATGCGCTGGGACAGCCGAAATTGGCAAATCTTCTCCCAGCCGCTTGATTTTCCCGCGCCCGCGTCTGCTGCGAATGCGGAATGTCTCGTTTGGGTGACTCCGGGAACAGTGTTCAATGAGACTGAATCAAAATTTGTTTAAATAAACATTGCGTGCCATTGAAGATTTTGGTCTGATCCCTTTAGATGCTTGGACTAACCGTTCAGGATCTACATGGCAAATTCCCCCAAGTTTGAAGTCATTCGCACTCCCCCAAATCAGCACAGCAGCCGTGGATCACTGATTTTCAGTGATTGAAAATAAAGCGCCTCCCCCCGGCCTCCCCCTAAAATTCCCCCCAATATCCCGCATACTCCCCCCGTTCTCCCTGATAAACAAATATTGAAATCACGATAAAACATGAAAACAAAACCACTAGGTCGTTCAAAAATCGCCTGCTTGATTTCGGCTGGAATTCTAGCATCAGCAGGTCTTGCAGGTGCTCAGACGTTTTACTTCGAAAATGCTGGATCGACTTCCGGCGTTGCCGCAAGCGGTGGCACTTATGCTGGAACGCTTTCGGACATCGGTTTCGATGCCCAGCTCTGGAACCGTGGCACAAGCTCCGTAAACTCTGACGAAGGCGGCGTTGCCACTCGCCCAGACGTTCCAGGCCCGGGAGGTGCGTATGACCTCAATTTCATCATCACCAACCTGGATGCCTATGCCCCTGAGGGAACTGTGTTGGAGAGCGTCACCTTATATCTCTACACCACGGTGATTGCGCCCGATGATACTGATATTTCCTTTTCCATGTATGACGGATATCAAAGCAGTCTGGGCACTTTCATTGACTATTTGACGGTCAATTCCAACACCGCTGAGTATCAATTCATCACCATCACGCTGACCGCTGATCAAATTACTGGCGGATTTTCCATCACGTCCGATGGATTGTCATCGAGCGCCCAAATGAACATCGCTTCCGAAGTGAACACGGACGATGGTGGGGCTTATACCCCAGGGGTTTCCGTTACTTACGCTCCTATTGCCGTGCCAGAACCTTCGATTGCAGCAATGGGGGCATTGGGAGCGCTCGCTTTGGCTGCATCACGCCGCCGCCGCGCATAAGCACAGCCGGATTAAATGCATTTCACTGAATAAACACGCGAATGATGAAATCGAAATACATTGCGGCTTTCGCCTTAGCAGCCATTGCAGCACCTTCTACCGTTAGAGCCGCTGATCCAGTCAATGCCTCGGCGGGTGTGAATATGGGTCCATCGATCGACGGATATATTTACAACTACTTACCCATTGCATTGGGTGGTAGCGAATGGACAGAGATCAATACCGGATTGGCGAACTTGATTGTTCCCGTAGGTCAATTCACCGGGATCAAAGACGACGGGAGCCTGGTCTTGCCGTTGGATTTGATTCCTTTGAAGACCACGTCTTTAAAAGTGGTAAACGATTCCGGCACCACGGTTTTCGAAGTGGATGACTCAGGTGTTGTTACTGGTGGTGGTCTCGCAGGACCTACTGGTCCAACGGGTCCTGCCGGAGCCACGGGCGCGACTGGCCCTGCTGGAGCTACAGGGGCAACGGGTGCGACAGGTCCTGCCGGAGCCACAGGGGCAACGGGAGCTGCCGGTGCAACGGGTCCTGCTGGAGCCACAGGCGCGACCGGTCCTGCCGGAGCCACAGGGGCAGCCGGAGCCACGGGCGCAACCGGTCCTGCTGGAGCCACGGGTGCAACCGGTGCCACAGGTTCTCAAGGTCCAGCCGGGGCAACGGGAGCCACGGGTTCTCAAGGTGTCGCAGGTCCTTCGGGAGCAACCGGTGCTACGGGACCACAAGGTCCTGCTGGTGCAGTGGGTGCCACGGGCGCTACCGGGGCACAAGGAGCCCAAGGTGTCGCAGGCGCAACTGGTCCACAAGGCCCGCAAGGGATCGCAGGTGTAACTGGTCCTACAGGTTCTGCCGGAGCAACCGGTGCCACAGGAGCGACTGGTCCAGCCGGTGCCACTGGGGCGACTGGTCCTGCCGGACCAACTGGTCCAACCGGTGAAACTGGCCCAAGCGGCACCATTACGACCGTGAGTTTGGGGGATATCCCTGTTGCATGGGGAATGGCTACTATTCCTGCCGGAACTCTGACGACACTTGGTGGTTCTGCTACCAGCGTAGAGATCAGCAGTTTCCAAATGGATGTTACGGAAGTTACACTTGGTCTATACCGCGCAGTTTTCCGCTATGCGATGTCCAATGGTTATAGCTTTGAAGGTGCTTCAGCCAATGCTACCGAATATGGCTATTATAACACATTCACTAGACATGCCGGCGGTGCAGGTAAAGATATGGATCACCCAGTTTCTTGTGTTACTTGGTATGATGTGCTGAAGTGGGCTAATGCACGCAGCGAAAGTGAAGGTTTGACCCCGGTCTATTATACGGATGCAAGCTTCACTTCTCTCTATAAGACTGGGAACTCGACGACCGTGTACGAAGATTCGGCTGCAACTGGCTACCGCCTGCCAACGCGTGCGGAGTGGGAATGGGCGGCTCGTGGTGGCAACATGACGGCGAACATTTACCCATGGGGCACCACCACCATCGACCATGATTACGCGAGCTATGGATACTGGTCAATTACCGGCAGCCCGGCCGCGCATACATTCTGGAAGGGGGTCAACCCTTGGGGACTATGGGAAATGGCGGGTAACCAGGCTGAATGGACCTCGACAGCATCCGGTGCAAACAAATACGTTTGCGGTGGCGATTTCTCAGATGGAGTTGCAGTTCTTCGGGTGAGTGGATCTATCACCATGAATCCGGATACGCGGGAATCTCGTGTTGGTTTCCGTCTCGTCAAGAAGCCCTGATTCATGGAATCTTAACGATTCTCTAGACGGCTGATGTCTTGGTGACACGGCATCTTGAGATGATCGTGCTAAATCCGGCAGTGGTGACAACACTGCTGCCGGATTTTTGATGAAATCGAAATTAAGGTTCTTGATCGATGTAAAATTCGCTCAAAATCGAATGGCTGAAATCCGGACAGCCATATCGTGAATGTCTCTGTTAGAGGCAGTGATCGGATCTGCTTTTGATCAAGATTTATTTCATGGCTCTTTCAATCCGATGAATCGGATCAATCTATTGAATTCCACCATAAACCAAAGCATGAAAACAAAAATAAGTTATATGAAAGTGCTGGCTGTGGCAGCACTATCCTTGCCTGCCATCGCAAATGCAGCCGATCCGGTGAATGCTTCAGCCGGAATTAATATGGGGCCATCCGTGGATGGTTATATTTACAACTACCTACCTATTGCACTGGGTGGTGGAACCTGGACGAACTTAAATACGGGCCTGGCCAATTTGATTGTGCCAGTCGGCCAATTTACGGGTATCAAGGACGATGGTAGCTTGGTGCTGCCATTGGATTTGATTCCATTAAAAACCACGAAGACCACCGTGGTGGATTCATCCGGGAATAATTTCCTGACGATCGACGGTGCGACTGGACAGATCACAGGGAGTGGCAAATCCCTTCTGGTAGGCGCAACTGGCGCAACCGGAGCAACCGGAGCAACCGGAGCAACCGGAGCAACCGGAGCAACCGGAGCAACCGGAGCAACCGGAGCAACCGGAGCAACCGGAGCAAC
>NZ_JAENIJ010000032.1 GCF_016595435.1 Luteolibacter pohnpeiensis | reverse complement strand
TGGATCTAAGATGCTGCTCGGACTTGAAGGCCGTGGGAGCCGCGTGATGCCTGATCTTGTTCACAGACTCATCCGTTGGAGCGGAGGTCTTGGCGTCACATCAGATTGCATCACGCGGCCGTTTTGAGTTCCATTTGGGAACGAGTGGTGTAGCCTTTGTTGTGGCTGAAATCTAACTTATGAGATGTTACTGCCAACGACGAACAAGCCCGATGATTCGCTTCGCTCTGGTAGCTCGACACCGCCGTTGGCGCCGCTTTAACGTTAGGCAGAAACAAGACCATGGGACGCGAATACAAGATAAAGTGTGCACCATTCAAAGACTCGGACCTTGCGAATCTGCTGCATAAGCTCCCTTCGCCTATCGCCAGGCCGAAACTCCAGGAAATCTACAATTATCGGATCGATAACGACGGGTATTACCTGATCGATCACTTCGTGAATCGGTCCGTCGCAGCGCAGGCGTTGCAGTTATTTCTCGATGCCGCGCTTTCGAGTTCTGATTCCGTCAGCATTGAAGAGCCCTAAAAGTATAATACACAGGAAATGAAAACTGTCATCTGGCTCATCGCCGCCCTATCAACTTTCATTCTTACGGCATGCGGACAGGAAGGCGCTACTGCCCCAGAGAAGACAATGACGTTGACCGGCTATCCAGTTTACAAGTTTGTCAACCTTTCTGGAATCGATCAGAAGGCTCTAAAGGCCAACGAGAAGAAAGCTCGCGAAGCTCTGGGCGAGAACTACGATGGCTACGTGAAGTATCACGAAGCGATGGTGGCGGCTGGGTTTGATCAACACGAGGCGCTCCGCGTTATGGGTCGCGATGCTAAAGAGATTGAAATCTACATCCCGAACGCCGACTACAAGAAGCTGTGGGAAGTGAACCCCCGCGACCTGAGGAAACAAGGCAAGTCGCATCTCGTCACAATTGAATACGAAGCGATTGTGGTGGGCGAGCAGATCGTCAACCGCGCAACTTCTTTTAAAGCCGAATTGGTGGACCACGAGCCGACCATAAGGAAGTAAGAAGCAAAGCAGAACAAGATGCTGCAGTCAACGCGGGCAAGCCGCGTGAATGACCTCGACGTTCATGACAAAATGAAGAAACTCACCGTTCATCTCCATTAGCCCAACATGTTGAAGCGCCGAATCGTTATCATTGTGATCCTGCTATTGGGAGTCCTCGGGCTTCTACGATTCATGTCTGGGCCTCAATTCCATCGAACTGTCGAACCCTCCTCTGAGGCAAGCAGAGGCCAAGGCGGAGCTGTGCGATCTCTAGATGCACACGGGGCGACCCTAGGCACCAAAACCCGTGAACGGGAGATGAAGAGGACGGTTGGGGTCGATGAGATGTTAGCTGCCTTGAACACACCCCTCCCGGGGCTAACCGAGTTCCCGGAGCAGACCCTGCAAGAGCGCATCCTCGCGACGAACGCCTCTTTAAAAAAGGCTGGCAATTTCGTTCGCTTCAACGTTGACGAAAAGATGTACCCTTCACAAATCCTTCTCGAAAAGACCTTGCCTGCATTCTCGCAAGAGGGAGCTACCCCCAACGACATCATCCACCACGCACAGCGTACGTTGAAGCAGCATCACGTTCTGGATTCGGATGGGGGCAGAGTATTGTTCCAAGAAGGAAGTGGTGGATGAGTTTTCTCCCCTTCCCCGGCCATGGAGCCGGCCAGTGGCAGCGGATATTTCTGACAACAGGGATTTCGGAAGCCACCACCACAAAACAGAAGAACACGAACAAGACGCTCAAATTGAGTTCGGGCTTCCTGCCCCGCCGTGGATGAGCTAGATGTTCGGCAGAAAATGAAGATGATCTCACGTCTATTTGCTGAATCTGCCATCCAGATTCGAGATGGTCGGCGCACCGCTTGAAGGGAAGAGCAATGAGCCGCCTTTTGCGTGAGATTTCCACCTTGGCCGATGATGCCGGGATTGTCACTGGCGAGATTTGGATCGAGCATTCAGGGAGAGTCCGATTCTCAAGAGAGATCCCAGAAGCGCTTCACCAGAGATTCAGGAATGTGATTTTCTCGCAGTGAACATGTGACGGATTTATCGATATAAATCGAACTTATGGGATGTTACAGGCAACGGGCAATCGCCCGTGCCTGAACTATGAACGTTAGCCGAGAAATCATGAAACGCTTCCTCACAGCAATCGCATCAGCTCTTGGACTCACAGCAGTCGCCGCGCCCGAGATAAAGATGATCGATCCCAAGACGATCTATTTTTCTCTGGCGACGATTAATGACACGCTGCCAGAACTCGATCAAGTCGCGGAGCGCCGTGAGACTGATTTCGTGCTGCACGAAGACGATTGGCGACAGTTTGAGGCGGTATCACATGCTTTCGACGCCGAGATCAAGGAAGAGATTTCTGGTGTGCAACGTATCTTCAGTGAGAGGAGTAAGCCATCAGGTGAGTATAGAATCTTTAGCGAGATTCACATTCGAAAGCAGATCACTCAGCCCTTGCCTTCGCCTCTGGAATGGAGCGAATTATTGGCCGCGTGTAGAGTGCCGCCTGCGAGTGTTGCGCGCGTCGGTCTGCAAGGACAAGGACTGATTAAGGACGGCTTTTCGTTTCGCGTCGGCAGCCTGACACTGTTCGGCATTCGGCATGACAGCAAAGTCGAGATTCTATGTTTTGATCTCACTAGCACTCCTAGTCTCAGCGACGCAGAAGCGCAGCGCTTGGCATCCTTCTTCGACAAGAGCCACCTTGTTGCCGTGCATTGGCCGAGCGCGACAGTGCTCGCCGAAAAGCAGGCATTGGTCAGCTTCCTTATGCAGACGGATGCAAAATAGGGCTAACCAGGCGCTATTGCCAAAGAATTGTCGCTGCACGGGCTAAAACGAGATGAATCCGAAATTAACTTTCAGCAAGGTGGACGGTTGGAGAGATTCCGTTTGGATCCACGGATCGCACGATCTCGAGCTTCCTTTATGTGGGAGAGTTTTTGCGACCAACATGTCAAAATGGGAATCCTTCAATGCAGATGCGCTCCTAATGAAGCGAATCGCTGGGACGGAGGGCTGGGGCGTCTATAGTTGGTGCTTCCACCGATCACTCAATTCGGAATGGGTTGAATGCCATCGGGTCTTAGATCTGGTGAGCGCCGTGGGCGAGATGACGCACCCGGGCAAATCAGTTATTCGAATCTACGCCAACCATGAAGTGAGCGTTGAGGTCCACGATTATGACGAGAATATCGAGAGACTTAGCACAATGGTTCAGAAGGGTCTTTTTGGTTCGGATCGACTCTTCGGGATAAAGGGAAGTGGCGAACAAGACGCACCATCCAACGGCGGGTAACGCTCTAGTTTGAGTTCGGGCTTCCTGCCCCGCCGTGGATGAGCTAGATGTTCTGAAAAATATGAAAGTTAACCTCCTAATAGGTGCGTTCTGCTTCGCCGCAGTCGCTACAATTCCTGCTGAGGAAATCGTTATTCCACCGAGCGCTGACTGGCAGCAGCCAATACTATCTAGCGTAAAGTTTTCTGCTGAGACCAAAAGCGCGGACGAGCTGCTCGGGACTCACATCAAACAACCTAGTGGCCGCTGGGTCGGCTTTGTCGTTTTCACATGTGAAGCGACTAAGAATTTAGGTAAAAGACTGATGTGGATTGATGCCGACGTGACTTTTTCAAACGGTTACGTGCGAGAGTTCACTGGAGTCAGTTTCAATATTCTCACGGAAGGGACAGAAATAGATATTCATAAGATACCCTTCGAAGCCCCAGCACCTGTTACAATCTCGAAGGTAGTGATTAAAAATGCAGTAATCAAATGAAGCCGAACCAGCCGCCTCAAGCACCGCTAACCTCAGGTGCGACCGACGAACAAGTGAGGCTACGCCGGAGGTTCTGGCTTCGAGCCATTTGGATTTCGATCGCTGGTGTGATCATCCCGCCGATGTTAGGTTTGGCTGGAACGGTCATAGGGATGCTCGGCGCATTCGGCGAACTTTCGGAGACTGGCGAAGCGGATCCCGAAGCCCTAGCCGGAGACATTTCGGTTTCACTGCTAACTACCGCGTGGGGATTGGTCGTTTCGGTGATTGCCTTACTTATTCTTATCGGAGTTCTGATCCGTTTCTTCACTCTTCCGAAGGCGGCAGGTGCACCAACCCAAAATTGAGATGCAACGGATTATTGGACCGTTTTTGGTTTAGTTAAGACAGAGAATGTTCACCTCGAATTGGAATGGGATTTGGTATCCGAGGGAGGAGTGCAGTATTGACTCAGACGCCCGAAAGTGCAGCATGGTTGGGGCATCCTCCTGATACAGGAAGCGCCCCCATCCAATAGGCTCGAGCCAAGGCCTACATCTCAGTCCTGTCTTAGCTTAGATATTCAGTAGAAAATGTCATTCTTACGCCATCTAATCACATTGATTCTACTTTTGTTCATCACTGGCGAGTCTGGATGGACATCAACATCAAGAACAGATCTGCAACATCATAATGATGGCAGAATAGCAATCATCGCACAGCTTATGGTAATTACACTTTACCTTGTTGGTGTAGCACTTGAGAACACAAAGATGAACTCAAATCGAAATTGGGCTGTGATTTGGATTTCAATCATTCTGACCATGATCTCTCTCCCCATGATATTAAAATTGTTGATCGGATCTACATTGAGAGTCCGTCACGAGTGTAGTTGTCCGAATTCAGACGTTGGGCATAATGAAATCGAGACTGACGAGCTGCGGCCTAGCTGTAAGATCGCCACCAGGATCAGGAATGCCTTCAATGCGGATACCGCTTCGTCAGCTAGCCGCAATCAGCACTGCTTTGAAAATCTTTAAATCATCTATATATGCCAACATCAATTAATGGAATCGGAACACGCTTTTACGGTGCAGCCTCTCCACAGGCCGACGGAAGTGTGATTACAACAAAGTGGTTTGCAGTGATCTTCATTCCGTTAATCCCTTTATCTTCATACCGTGTGAAGCGACATACCCATCGGGATCGGTTTTGGATTTTCGGACACTCGGCATCATATTCGATTATTAAGAAACTCCCAATCCAATGGAGGCAGGTGCTGAAGACTTACTCTTTTGCGCTGTTCTTCGCAGTTTGGCTTGGAACCGTGTGCCTTGGGTCTGGATTGGCGATCGATAAATGGCAACTTCCATTGTGGGTCATTGGGGTGGTTCCGCTGATTCTTGGAACGGTTCCTTTCATTGCGCTAGAGATCATCCGAGCAAAAGCAATGAAGCACGCGAGGAGCTATGGATCAGCCGAAGAAGCGCACCTAACCGACAGTGATAGCGCCATACTCTGAAATCAATTTTGATCCGCCGTCGACAGCAAAACTAGTTCTATTGCAATGGATTCTGGCACAGAATACCAATGATCACTTCCTCCAGCTCTTCGGGCGTAGCCACGAAGTTTGGAGGGGTGAGAGTTACAAGGTCTGGCATGCGGATTCTCGAAGGAGTACACCAGCTGCTCGGATCACGCAGCATCTAGATCCGCCTTGAATGCCTATAGGCCTCAGCCACTAGCTAAATGAGAATGGTGGAATCGTGATGCTCTTCGGGGTGAGTATTTGGACTTTCATTCCAGCATCAAAGAATCGAAAAGGCAGTGGTAGCAACAACGACGCTAATCCGCTTCATACTGGAAACTCGACTCCACCAAGCCACAACTCTACTGTTCCCCAATGATGAAGAACCTCACTCTGACTCTTCTTTTTCTCATGGCAGTACCGATGGCCCAATCGAAAGATGCCGGCAAAGCTCTCACCTTAAAATCGGTTTTGGGTGCTGGTTTCGGAGAGATCATTGAGATCGAAGGAAAAATGATTGATGACAGTGACACCCGAACACGCGCCCACCTAGGTAAGAAGCTGATGTCGGTCACAACCATCGGCGACAAAGAACTTGAGAATCCAGTGATGATCGAGCTTCAGGCGTTCTCATTCTCGAAGTTCAAGTTCCCCGAACATGGGGCGACGATGAGGATCAGAGGATACGAGACGGGAACCTTCGTTGGCATACCACAGCGAGCATTCGAGGATATTCCTCAAGTTGCGACCACCGATTACCATTTCGAAAGTCATTTCCAAGTCATCGCCTTACTCGCAAAAAATAACCCAGAACAAACCGACGCAGCCGAGCACGAGATCGCGCCAAATTGAAATCGAGCTGCTCAGAACCGCCGGATAGCCTAGAGGATTTTTCCAAAAGAATGACCTCTGATTTTCATCAGCGACGGACATCGAGCCATGACTCACCAACGAGGGTATTGAAACTTCGGAATCCGAAGAAGCGGTGCTCGAAGGGTGTCATTCCAGTTGCCAAATTCCCGCAAAGCCATTGTTAGGGGTCAGAGGATGCCTAATGTGGCCCTCTATCGAATTTCGCCTGAGGCAAGGCGGATCGGGGTCTGACGGAACGCGAAATCGGCAAAACAAAAAAGGGAGCCTTTCGGCTCCCTAAGTTGTTGAAAAAGAAATGGTGGGCAGAGCTGGATTCGAACCAGCGTACTCAAATGAGAGCAGATTTACAGTCTGCCGCCTTTAACCACTCGGCCATCTACCCATTCGCTTTCGCGGGGCGCGATGTATGTAGAATGGACCGGATTTTGACAAGGGAAAATCCTCAATTTTTTCGAGATTTCTTACATCACCCCCCTATCCTCCTCACTGGCATCTTGGAATCCACCCAATCCGCTGCAACTTTTTGCCGAAATACTGGTTTTCACTTCGATATCTGCCTTTTGTGCTGCCACGGGAGGCATTCTTACCTGCCAGCACGTCTGGAGATTGAAGTTCTGTTTTCAGGCTCGCCAACCATGGTTTTTTTGAAGAAACCCGCTGCAGGACACGTCAACTCAAACAACTCATGTTCCGCTCACTTCCCCTGCTCTGCTTTTTCTTTTCCAGCGTTCTACTCCATGCCGAGGTGCGTGAGTGGAAAAGCGCCGACGGCTCCCGCTCATTCAAGGGCGAATACGTCAGCCGTGATGGAGATGAGATCACCATCAAGCGAACCACGGGGGGCGAAATCACCTTTGCGATCGAAAAACTCCACTCGGACGACCAAAAATGGATCGAGGCCAACTTTCCCATCGCACCGAAAGTTCCTGAATCATCGAGTGTATTCGGGAATCTGAATTTCGGCGACACCCACGATGCGGTTTACGAGAAATTGAAGGACGGCACGCTGGTTGAGACGCTTCCCGAGGTTTCGGTATTTGGTTCGATGGGCTTGACTGATAATCTCAAAACCAAGGTCCAGCTCGGCGGACTTGATTGCTTCATCACCTTTGGATGGGCCGACGACGACACCTTAAACGAGATCAACCTGAAAACCTCAGCCATTTCGGCCCAGCTATACCAAACCAAGCTGAAAGAAGTCTGGGAAGAATGCACCCAGCTGATCTCCGCACTGCACGGCAATCCTGTTCAGGCCGCGGATTTACCAGACAGCGCCGCCATTCCTGCTGAAATGGCAGTCGGCACGCACCTTTGGAAGCTCGAGAATGGCGGCAGCGCGATGGTCGGGATCACCCGAAAGAACAGCGGATTTGCAATCTTGATCCGCTTTACCCAAGAATCGATGATTCCCGCTTCGGATTCATCAGAGGAATAGTCTTTCTTTAGAACCGTTAATGCCCAACCACGAGCTTTTGCTGGTTTCATGCGATGGGTTCACGATTTTTTTAATTCAAAAAATTATGGTGGCTGCGAAAATTATGTCACCATCCATCAATTCAAAATCCTTGGTGTTGGCATGCAGTAGCTGTTCGACATTAATACTGAATGTCTTGATCTCACCAGCAACAGAGCGTTGAATTTTGAAACGCTTTGGGGGAATTCCTCCAAAATCCCCTTCAGGTCCATTACCTCCACATATTCCGTAGAAAAATTTTAACCCTACGCCTTCCGGAACAAAATATACCCCTTTGAAGCGAAAATCTCCTTGAGCTTCTACTCGGATCTTTCCGACACCAGGCTTTCCGTGTTCAACCTGTTGCCTATCATCGTCGCCACTCCCCAACGCGAAGAATGAACTAGCGATAATGATTAATGAAATAAGAGCGATACGCATTTCTAGACGGGTGATTGCCAATCGTTAGAATCATTTTATCCGATCCACTCAATCAATCATCAAGCGCATCGGGATCATCGTGGAATAGGTGAACCCGTGCTTGGCGAAAAACTGTTGCGATTCCTCGCTCAATTTATCGGTGAGCAGTGTGATCCGCTTGAAATTCTTTTGCTGGGCAAATTCCACCACGTGCTTCAGCAGCATCGTGCCGTAACCAAGGCAACGATGGCTTGGATGGACGATGACGTCTTCCATCATAATCACAAATCCGCCCCGGGCGGTGGAAATGGTAAAAAGTAAATTCACCATGCCGAAAATCCGGTGATCGTTCCTCAGAACGAAAATCCGACCACGACTGGGCTGCTCCAGAATAAGCTGAAGCCCGCGCTCCTGGACCGCCCGATCCGGAGTAAAGTCGCCAGAGTCGCTGAACAACTCGACCACCAACTCCGTCAGGGCAGGCAAATCCTCAATGGTTGCGGGCTCAACCCGGGGATGATCGCTTCCTAGCTCGTGATTCGTTTGATCGGCTAAAATATCCACGTAGGAAAACCTGACACGATTCCGGGGCAGGATCACGAAATTTCCCGAACATTACAAAAATTCAGCTTCGCCGTGGCCGAAAACTCATGCCGATGCGCAAGAGAACGATCGGAATCGCACTCACCAGCAGCGCCGCAGCGGCCATTTTCATGCTCGGGTAAACCCTGGCCCGGTTTCTCGTCAACGCAGTCAGAGATTCGCTGACGACCTGCTCCTTCGGCACATACAAGAACTTCGGACTGGGCAATGCCTGATTGTCCGAGCTGCGGCGTGCGACGTCGCCAAATCCGGTTTTCACCGGTCCGGGGCAAACTGCAAGCACCGGGATTCCGTAATCGCTGAGCTCCACCCGCAACGCCTCGGAAAAACTCGTCACGTAAGCCTTTGAGGCCGCGTAGACCGCGAAATCCGGCATGGGCATCAAGCTCGCCACCGAACTGACATTGATCACCGCGCCGATTCCACGGCGGATCATGCCAGGCACCAACGCATGGGTCAGATGGGTTAGCGCCTCGATGTTGAGGTGCAGCATGGCTTCGATGCGGGACCAATCCGCTGTGGCAAATTCGCCGTAGTCACCGAGGCCGGCATTGTTGACCAGCAGGTCTGGAAGAAAATCCGCAGATTCGAGCGAAGCGATCAACGCGTCACGCTCGGCGCGTTGGTTCAGATCGGCGGCAAATACCGCTACCGCCACGTGGGGGAATCGATTGCGGATGCGTTCGGCGATCTGGTCTAAAAGAGACTCGCGCCGGGCCACCAAAACCAGTTTGGAGACAGACGGCGCGAGTTGAAATGCGAATTCCTCACCTAGACCGGATGAAGCACCGGTGATGAGAGCGCAGGAATAGTAACTGGGGAAATCGGACATGGCGGCAGCTTACGCCACCTTGTCGATCAGGCCAGTTGAGATTCGCCATTGGCGTTCTGATTCACCTGCACCACGCGGAGTGGCAGGCGGACAAGCACTTCACCATCGCAACCGATGTCGACGGAGTAGATGCCAGCGCTTGGGAAACGAAGGCCTTGGAGGTTGAGAATGATGTTCCGGGTAAGGAATGGAACATTCTTTGGAAGTTGGACTTCGAACTCAGGCTCGATCGGCATGTTGTTTGGATCCAATGCCTCACCGTCTTCGTTGATGATGGTGATCGAAAGTTTGTGACGGCCGCCATCTTCAGGCATGAAGCAGAAACGAAGCGCCAGAGCGCAGGATGGATGGACCACTGGCAACGTGCGAGCAGCAAGGGTATCAAAGGTTCCAGAAATGACGAGCTTGCCGTTATAGTCGGCTGCAAAGTCGGCGAGAGTGGCGATTTGGATATCCATGAGGTTATTGATCTGAATGCGATTTTATTTCTGCATGGCATGAGCCAGCAGGCATTGCCCTTGTCTGAAGGGATCGTCCGAAGAGGTCCAGCGCAAAGCGAAAATCCGCGACTGCGAGCTGCAACTCACGGTTCTTCAGTCCCGTCATCAATGATTTCGTCCGGATCAACCGGTAGAGCACGGGGCGGTGCTTCTTCTGCCGGTTGCGCAACCGGCACATCAGGAGTCTGGGCCGGGTCAGCAGGCGGCACATTCAATGGCTCGACCGGCAAAGCGTGGAGAGGTTCGCCGTCTGTCCCTGATTGGTCGAGTGGCGCGGCTTGCAGGGCCGGGTCCGACTCATCGACCACCACCACTGCGCGTTCCGGCGGTTTGATGGTTTCTTCAATATCCTCACGAACCCCTTCGAAAAACTTGCGCACCATGGGAGCGGCCATCCGCCCACCCGACACGGTTTCGCCGGGACGACCTTCGTAAACCACTGCAAAGGAATAACGAGGATTGTCGTGAGGGAGAAATCCAGCGAACCAAGCCAGGCGTTGATTTTTGGAAGTCGGCCCCCATTGTGCGGTTCCGGTTTTTCCGCAAAGTTCCGTGTAATCCAGGGCAGCACCCCGGCCGGTTCCGTAGCCGGAATTGACCACATCACGCATCCCGTCCCGAACTGCCTGCAAGGCGATATCACTGATGCCAAGCCAATTGCGACGCTCAGGCATCGTAGCATTTACCACCCGTCCCCGGGTATCCTGGATTTGACGGATGAGATGCAACTCGGGCAACACACCACCATTGGCGATGCCAGCCATTGCCTGCGCCACCTGAAGTGGCGATGCCAGAAGCGGCCCCTGGCCAATCGACATGTTCGCCGTATCCCCGTCCAAGATCGGCCGTTTGTGAACTCGCCGCATGTAGGCATCATCTGGAACTAACCCAGAAGACTCGCCGATCAGCGGCAAGCCGGTCACTTTACCAAATCCCAATCGTTTCGCGGTCGACAAGAACGCCGCCGGGCCGGTCTTGACTCCGACTTGGTAGAACCACGAGTTATTGGAGCGGGCCAGGGCTCGCTCGACGTTGATGTCTCCTTCCGGGATTTTGCTCCAGTTTTTGAAGACATGGTCACCGATTTGCACCGCAGCCGGGCAATAAATCGTCGAATCGGGAGTCACCACGCCATTGTTGAGAGCCGTAAGGGCGACCACAGGCTTGAAGCATGAAGCCGGTGGATACACGGACTGGAATGCTCGGTTAAACAATGGGGTCGCCGGATCATCGTTCAGAGCCTTGTAGTCTTTTTCTCCGATCCCGGGGATGAACATGTTGAGGTCAAAGGACGGGCGGGATGCCATCACCAGAACCTCCCCTGTGGCGGCGTCCAAAACCACAAACGCGCCGCGCTGCGCGCCATCCTTGAGAATGCTTTCAGCCAACTTTTGCCATTTCAGGTCAAGTGTCGTCACGACCGTGCCACCCGGCAGCGGGCGTTTGAGTTGCTCCTCCAACAACTTGTTGCCGTTTTCGTCGAAAATCAGGCGTTTCATGCCCGGATCGCCACTTAGCTCCTTGTTGAAAAGTTTCTCAAACCCGGCGCGGCCTTCCGATTCTTCAAAAATCGGCTCGTTGTAGCTGATGGGGCCGGTAGGCAGTTTCCCGACGCTCCCGGAATAGCCGATGATATGGGCCGCCAGGTCATCGTTTGGATAATAGCGCTCGTAAAGCGCCTGCAAAATCAGACCGGATGGCAGCTTCGGCTCCAAGGCCCGAGCCTCTTTTTCCTGAAGCTCACCGGTTGCCAGAAGTGGCAGCCAGCGGCGATTTTCGTAGTGATCGTAAAGCTCGTCATCCGTGAAAGTCCGAATGTTCTTCTCAATCGCCTGCAGGGCGTCCAGGCGTGTCCGCGCCCAGTTGACAACAAAATCCCGATCCGCGTTTTCGAACTGGCTGTATTGCAATCCGACCTGATAGGCCACGCGATTTTGCGCCAGAGGTTCCCCCTCCCGATCGACGATTTGCCCGCGAGGCGCAGGGATTTTCAGCGTAATCGTTCTGGCATCCCGCCGGGTAAAAATTGATCCATCGTTCACCGACCGCCCTGGGACCATTGGCTCCGGGGTGACCAGATGGGTCGGAGATGAAGGCGTGTCCGCGACCGCGAGATCTTTGGCAGCACCGAGATCCTGAGCCTGCAAAAGCGCACCGCTGACCGCCGCCAGCGCAAAGAATTGGGAAATTGGACGCGGATTCAGCATGTGGAAGTCACGATCGTAGCGCAATTGCGGCAACCGGCAACGCTCAATCCCAATCACTTTCCCCCCAATCTTCCGGCGATTGGCCGATGCCTTTGACGATCTCGGTAGGAACGAAAATAAATTCATTCTGCTTTTTCTTCGATGGCTCCAGTTTGAACCGGACCGTTTTACGCACACTCTTCTTCGCTGCCACCACCGTCAGATCCGCCAAAACTTCCAGCTCACCATCCTCCTCCGGTTTCACCACGAGCAGACCCGGTATGTCGTAAACGGCGCGGACTTCCCCATCCGTCCCCTTTTTCCGGACAAAATCGACCCGATTGCCAAGGCGTTCCACCGGATACCACTCATCCCTCTTGGTCTTGCTCGTCTTGGTGCGGAGTCGATGCAGAACCAGCTGCTCCTGCTGGCCCAGTTTTCCTGTCGCTTCCATGCGCCAGCGGAATGGCCCGTCCAGTTGCACCACCGCAGCGGAGTAGACCATGGCTGTCAACGCATAGGCCCCGCTGCGGGTTCCCTCCGGCTTGAGCTGGAGGCGGATTTTCGCACCATTCACCACCGCTGCGGGTGACGAGGCTTCCGGAGCGTAGCTGTGCTTGGTCGATACAAAATTGGCACAGCCGCACAGCAAAATCGCGATCATCAAAAGCACTGCTCTTGTCGGTCGGTTAGAGACATGCATGATGCTCGAAATGAGCGAGGGGAATTTCATGACAATCGTTGTTCTAATCAGTTTATTCGTGCTGTGGAAGCTGGAAATTGTCGCCACCATTTTGAATCTGAAGGCCTTCCCTCGCGCCGTCCCGCCGCGCCTTAGCGACGTGATGGATCAGGAAAAGCTGGATCGCGCACACGCCTACTCACGCGTCAGCGCCAAGTTCAACATCATCCAATCCACCGCAAGTCTCGCACTGCTGCTCACCTTCTGGTTCTGTGGGGGCTTTGCCTGGCTGGACGGTTTTGCCCGCTCCTTTTCGGATCAGGGAGTCGTGGTCGGGTTGATTTTCCTTTCACTTCTGTTTCTCGGGCAGTCGCTCTTTTCCCTGCCATTCTCGATTTACGACACGTTTGTCATCGAGCAGCGATTTGGATTCAACAAATCAACACCTGCGGTCTTCCTGATCGATCGCCTGAAGGGCCTGCTGCTGGCCGCAGTCATCGGGCTACCACTCACCGCCGGAATTTTGTGGATTTTCATCAACGTCCCGAATGCCTGGTTGTGGGCCTGGGCGTTTGTCACGGTTTTCCAGTTGGTTCTCACCTATCTTGCGCCCTCGTTGATCATGCCGCTGTTCAACAAATTCACGCCGATGCCGGAAGGTGATTTGAAAAACGACATCGAATCCCTCGGCCAGAAATGCGGCTTTCCGCTTGATGAGGTGTTTGTCATGGATGGCTCGAAACGCTCCACCAAGGGCAACGCGTTTTTCACCGGCCTCGGAAAGCGCAAAAAAATCGCGTTGTTCGACACCTTGATGGAAAAACACAGCCGCAAAGAGCTGCTTGGGGTTCTCGCCCATGAGATCGGCCATTTTCGTTGTGGCCATATCAAGCAACGGCTCATGGTCGGCATTCTGCAAATGGCAGCGATCTTTTTCCTTCTGGGCATGGCAACCGATCCCCATGGCCAGTTTGCCCGCCTGCTATTTGATGGATTCGGCGTCTCTTCAATCTCGCCTCATGTCGGACTGGTCCTGTTCGTCATCCTTCTCGAACCCGTCAGCAAGCTTCTCGGAGTCCTGGCACACGCCTGGTCTCGTAAGCATGAATTCGAGGCAGACGCTTACGCCGCCAAGATGACCGGGGAAAGCCAGCCGCTGTCTGAAGCCTTGAAAAAACTTTCTGCGGACCATCTGTCTCACCCGACCCCATCCGCGTTGCGAGTCTGGCTCGACTACTCACATCCTCCGCTTCTGCAGCGCCTGGATGCCTTGGAAAAAGCCTGATTCCTCCATTTGTCACAATCTCGCCCTTTTCATTTCCTTCGCATTTTTCCATCCTCCAGCCATGTTCGACCCCAACCGTTACGACGGCCGCATGCCTTATCGCCGCTGCGGTGACTCCGGCCTCCTCTTCCCTGCTATTTCACTCGGCTTCTGGCACAACTTCGGTCACGTCGACAATTTCCAGGAATCCCGCAAAATGATGCATCGCGCGTTCGATCGCGGCGTCACCCACTTTGACCTGGCGAACAACTACGGCCCGCCGGCTGGCTCCGCCGAAGAAAACGTCGGTCGCATCCTGATCGAGGATTTCGTCTGCCACCGCGACGAGCTACTCATTTCCACCAAAGCCGGACACGACATGTGGGCCGGTCCTTACGGAGAATGGGGATCGCGCAAACACCTCCTTTCTTCCCTCGATCAATCCTTGCGCCGCCTGCGCCTGGATTACGTGGATATCTTCTATTCGCACCGGCCAGATCCGGACACCCGCTTGGAAGAAACCATGTCCGCGCTCGCCACCTCGGTCCATTCCGGCAAAGCGCTCTACGTCGGGCTTTCCAAATATCCGCTGAAAAAGCTCAAGAAAGCGGTGAAAATTCTCAAACAAATGGGCATCCGCACGCTCATTTACCAACCACCTTACTCCATCCTCAATCGCTGGCCGGAAGCCAATGGCATCCTCGATTGGCTTCAGGAAGAAGGCATCGGCTGCATCGTATTCAGCCCGCTTGCCCAAGGCATGCTGACACCGAAATACCTGGACGGCATCCCGGCTGATTCCCGCGCCGCACGTCCGGAAGGTTTTCTGCAAACCGAGCAGGTCGAGGCTCAACAGGAGAAAATCCGCTCGCTCGGTGACCTCGCAGCCGCTCACGGCATGCCGCTCCACCATTTGGCCATGAAATGGTCCCTGCGCTCATCCGCCGTGACGTCTTCGATCATCGGCGCGCGCAATGTGGCTCAACTCGACGACACGCTGGATTCCCTGAAATGCCCGGACCTCGAGGGCGGATTGCTGGAAGCGATTGATGCGATTGCCCCGATCGACAAAAAATAAAGATGCCGCTTGGTAAAATCCATCGTATTGCAAACTTATGACCTGGAACGATCAATTTCTCACCCTGTTCGACCGCTGCGTTGCCGCCTATCAGGGTGGCGACAAGGATTTTGAAAATTACTACAGCGAGGTGGACCTCAGCTTCCTCGCATCCATCGGCTATCAGCCGCGGGAATTCTTCGATTTTGTCGAAGACTACTGTGAATACGGGGTTCCTTCCATCTCCACCGCATTGCTGGTGGCGGCTGCTCGCCGCGATTTCTTCCTCACCGTGCAACACGGGGTTCCAAGCACGAACCGGGTAACTGCAGACGATGTTCCTGCAAAGACTGCGGAATTTCACGGCATCCCCTACTTCGCCCGCATTATCCCGAAAGCTAAAGCAAAACTGCGCGGCGAACTGGATCCGGACCTCATGTTTGGCTGTGGTGGTGACCGCCGTTTCCTTGCCAACAATGGTGATATTCCACTCGCCGATTTCCTCCGCAACGTCTGGGCCTGCGGGGACGACGACGAAAAACTCGCCACTTGGGTGAAAGACCAGATCAAAGCCTGAGGCCACAGACGCTGTGAAATTTACCGGAGGCTCAAACTACGACTTTTCTCGTAGTTTTTGAGCCTCCTTCTCACACCACCTTCCCCGGTTTGAACCAGCGTTCACGACACGCTCCAACCGGGCTGATTCTTGACGATCCGGGGATTAAGTTTAGGCTGAAGTCGTTCCGCAAATGCCAACTTCACCCCTTCCACCCGCCAGCGATGAACTCGACGCATTGCTCCGGCTGATCGATGACGATACGCCGGAAGTCAGGCGCTGGGTAGCGGATCGTTTCGCAGATTCCACAGGCGATCTGAGCGAGTGGTTGGCAACCCGACCGCATAAGCTGGATCACCATGAGCGTGAACTGCTCACCACCATGCTCGCTCCACCGCGTCGTGCGGCTCTTGCACGCGAATGGGTGGTCCCGACAGGTGGAGCCAAGGCAATGCGTGAAGACTGGGATTCATTCGAAGCCCTGCTGCGTGCTCTATCGGATTTTCTCCACGATGGCATCACCCTGCGCCAGCCACTCTCGGACGCCTTGGATCTTCTCGCCGAAGAAGCAACGGAGGAAGGTGTGTACAGCGAAAACGAACTGCGGGGATTTCTTTTTGAAAGCAAACGACTGGTGGGAAATCGCGCCGACTACTACGATCCCCGTAACTCTGACCTCGCGTGGGCAATTTCAGAAGGAAAGTCGAATCCACTCGGGCTGTGCCTGATCTACATTTTGCTCGCCCGCAGACTGGATCTGGAAGTGCAAGGCATCAATTTCCCGGGACATTTCCTTTGCCGATTTTATGAGGACGGCTTGGCCTACATCGTCGATTGCTTCGATGGTGGCCGACTTCACCCGCAGGATATTTTGCTGGCCAATGCAGATGAACTCACTTCGTCCCAAAAACAGCAACTCCGGCAAACCACAGATCCCGGAACGATCATGATCCGCTTGCTGAACAATCTGATCGGTTCACTGCAAAACGCAGGCCGCTCTGAAGACGCCGGATTGATCGAGTCGCTGCGGTCGACCCTCGGTCAATAAACCGCTCTCAGGCCCAAACGCCTTGGGCGAGCAATTGCTTCGTGGCAGCTTCCGCCCAGCCGCGATTCGCCGCCGGTGATGCGGGTGACGGATGCAGCACCTTTCCGATAGATGCTTTGCTTCCGACCGTTTCAGCAGCCGTGCGGATTCGTTGTTCGGCAAAGGCACCGACCCCGATGAGAAACTCCGGCTGCAATGCCAGGATGGTGCTGGCAAGATGCCGCAGACAGGCGCCCTCGACTTCCACCATACTTGCCGCCGCAATTTTATCCGGTGTTAGATTTGCCCCGGTGGCGCTCATCCAGACGAGCGGGCAATAATTGGTGACGAAATGATCTTCAAAAAAAGCGTCTGCGGTGCCGAACCGATCCTGAAACAATCCCCACAGCCTCCGGCCGCTCACTTCAGAACGCTGGCAGGCAAATCCTTCGATCGGCCGTTTCGGATGCTCATGAGCGGGCTTGCCCACCTCACCTTGAATGCCCATCCAGTCTTTGACCGCCGCAATCTCACCAAACGGAACGCCAGTCTGGGCCATGCCGAATGGGCCTGGATTCATTCCAAGAAACAACACCCGCTTTTTGCCGGAGCCGAATTTTTTCAGGTAATCCTCGTGTGGCTTCCAGGCGTATTCCAGAGGCAAATAGGTATAGGCCACCGGTGCCGGAAATTCCAAATCCCGCAATTCATCCGTCAATACCCGTGCCGCTTTGATCAGTTTGCTCACGGCGCGCATCCAAGCGGATCACCCAGTGCGTCAAAAGCGATTTCTCAGTTCTTCCACGAAATCAGCAACACCGCGAGGGCGATTGGCAGATAGATGAGGGTGGAGAAAAACAAGCGTCGGGCTGAGGGTCTATCACCTTCATTGCGGAACTTCATGGCTAGCACAGCCATCACCACGCCAAGAATCGGGCCGATGATTGCCCACAGGATATTGGAAAATCCAAGTGCCCAAGGAATCAGGGAAACTACCCCTAGAACGATGGAAAAGATCGCTGCCAAAATGCCACTTTTGCGGCCTGAAACATCTCCATTCGACCACATCTGATAGCCGGCGCTTTCGTATTCTTCACGGCACAGCCAACTGATGGCGATGAAGTGTGGAAGCTGCCAAAGAAACAGGAGTGCGAACAAAAACCAAGCCTGCCAATCGAGGTTTCCGCCCGCGCCCACCCAGCCGATCATCGGCGGGATCGCCCCGGGGATGGCACCGATCAAGGTATTGGTGGAGCTGAATCGTTTGAGCGGCGTGTAGATAAAGACGTAAATGGCGATCGTTCCAGCCGCGAGGTAAGCCGTGTGAACGTTGACCTTTACCGCGAGGTGAATGATCCCGACCGCTGAGAGAAGCCAGCCGATGCCGAATGCGACCAGCGGATCCATCCGGCGTGATGGCAATGGCCGGTTCGCGGTGCGGCGCATCCGGGCATCCAAATCCACTTCCATCAATTGATTGAATGCCGCTGATCCAAATGCCGCAGCTGCCGTTCCGATCAAGGTGTTGATGAGCTGAACCCATTGCATGGTTCCGCCTTTCGAAGCCAACAAGAATCCGAACAGCGTGGTGACCAACACGAAGGTGTTCAGTCGCACTTTCATCAAAACCGCCAAATCCTGACGCAATCCCGGAACAACTTCCGCAGCTTCGTTCATCAAGATCGGCTCATTTGTATCCCGCTCATCCATGTTTCCGGGGGAATAGTGCCCGGGATTTCAACCAATCCAAGCGGCGACTTCAGAAACCTGCATTTCGAGCCCGTTTTGAGGGATATCGACAATTCAGTTTTCGGCTCATCACAAAATTGACTCTACCATTTATTGAACGTTTGCCACCTCGGTGAAATGTTCAGTGTTACTTTCAAACGAGCAGTCCCGAGCTTGTGTGAGAGCCAAATTCCCACACCCAACCGCCATGAGCACCCGCTCACATCTTCAGGCACTAGCTTTCGCGCTGGTATCGCCATTTTTCATCCCATCCGCCACAGCCCAGGTATCCTGCTGGGCCCCCGGAATGTCGTCTCCTGTCACCTTGAAAGGTGATGCAGGCTCTACCTCAGTTTCTCTTGGGAAACCGTATCGCTATGAAATCCATGGCGTTGCTGGAAGAATCGAACTGGGAAACAGTGCCTCAGGTGCCGTTCTGGTGGATGGGCAATTTCGTCAAAAATACCTCGTGGGATATGGTCCGGTCGTGAGTTCCACGGCATTTATCAAGCTGCAGACGAATCTTCTGAACGTCTATCCGAAGTATATCGGCGTTACCGGCACCAGCCCGGGAAATCCAGCAAGCCCGGTTGAAGATTACGGTCCAACCTGGACTCTGGCTGACCCAAAAAATCCGGCATCGGTCAATCTGACCTTCCATTCCGCATCATCCGGGCTTCTTGGAAGCCTACTTCCCGGCGTGCTGGCTCCCGCCTACTACAATATCAATCCGACCGGGTATTTCTATGTTTTGGGAATTTGCCACTGGTCTCCACCACCGGTAACCGGCACGCTGGAATTTTCAGCATCCGAAGTGCTGAACGGTTATCCCGTCAATGTAAGTTACTCGATCCAAAGAGACTCAGACGACGTCTACCGGCCTCCTTTCATCCAGGCGATCCTCGGCAATACCAGCGTCACCGTGCTGGGAACTCCACCCTCATCCGGCTCGGCCCCAACGGTATCGCCAGCTCCGACACCGAACTCCGGATCCGGACTCTCGGTAAATGTTCAAATCGACCTCGCGGCAAATTCCGGCACCGGATGGACGCGGATTCCCTGAATCATGAAAACCATGCTCTATTTCCCGTTTATCGCACTCACGATGACACGCATCGTTTGGGCCGAGGAAAAAGCCGCATCTGCCGCGCATGCAACTGCAGATGCCATCACCGATCAGGAGTTCATCGCGCGTCGCAATGCCAGCCGTAAAAACCTTCCTGCTCCTACCCATCTGCCACCACAGAAATCGAAGTTCAGTTTGATGAATCTCTCCACCTTCGTCGGTGATGGAGAACACTTCGCCATTCTACCCCAAGGCTCGGTGCTTTACTGCCCGGAGCCACTCGCTACCCGAATTCTCGCGTCACCAGGTGGCAAGCTGATTTCCTTCCAGGAATTCCTTTCCCGCAACCGCCAATGGATCACCCACGCGGATGTCACCTCAGACCAAGTTTCAGGAAAAACACCGATCTCCGATGCAACCCTCAAGGCGTTCGAAAAGAACGCCCAGATCGTCATCGCAACATACCAAGGTGCGCCCATCACCGTGCTCAAGGGCAAGTCAACAGCTTCGGTTCCACAACCATGAAATCCCTAGTTTTATTCATCTTTACCGCAGGCTTGCTGGTTCAGTCAGCCGCTGCGGTGGACTTCATTCGTCAGGTTCAACTGATCGAAGACCAAACCATTGTCTACGACACTCCAGTTGCTTGGGAAACGGGTGAAATTCGATCACAACCCGTCTTCGGCACCGGCGCGATTTTTCAGCTCTATGCTTATAACGATCCTGCTTATAGCCCCTATTCAATCCTGGATGCCCAGGCTGGATCCATTCTGAGTGCGAATGTTTCATTGGACTCTCATTTGGTCGATCTCGACCTGTTAGGAATTCATTTGGACATCACGCTCGGCAGTGACAGCACGGAAGATTCCCTGCCGAATCTGGTTTATGAAAAAACCGTGGGAGCCTATTTGCCGGAAGCGACGGTGACACTCAGCTCTGAAGACACCTATGTTCCAATCAGAACCCGGGCCGACCAACCTTATGGCGTTTCGGTCGCCATCAGCCGCTTGCCGGATGCAGATGCCGATGTCCCGGAAACGGCTCCGACCAGTGTGCGGCTGGCCAAAAGTTATAAGCTCTATCACCCGACTCTTCACGTCCCATCCGATAATGGCAGCGGCCAGGGAGTGTATGGCGGGGCCTATGAATTAAGCCGCAACGGCACCTTCTCCATTCCAACTGTGTATCAGGAACTTCCTGCCGAAAGCCCAACCCGGGCGATTGGCGAAGAAACGCACTTTGTGCAAGTCGCTGTCGGTCCCGACAAAGCACTGGCAACGATTGGTTCCGCCACGATCCAAATCTGGCCGGTGGCGGTTGCGAAAATCGAAGGCATCCCGGAGCCTGCCAAATTCACCGGCATCCCGGCCAATCTCACGATGGAGGTGACCGATCCCTATCCTCAAAGCCAAACTTACGCTCAAATTTACAAAGGTGAACCCGAGCTTGGCCGCAGCGGCGCAGTCATCACCTCGTCTATCATCGTGTTGAACGATTACGCTCCACCATCAGAGCCGGTCAAACTGCCATTGCTCGATCTCGACAGCCTGATCGACGATGATGGGATTTACACCATCGAGATCGTGACCGTCACTCCGTTCAATGGTGGAGAGCCGGAACGGATTGCTTATACCAGCTTTGAATTGGATCGCAGTGTGAAGGTGCGGTCGCTGGCGACGACGTTGAATCCGTAAAAATTCACGAATCCAGCGACTTGTCTCCGGCTTGTTCCATCGCATAGTCCGGGTGTCGTGAACTATCATTTGGGTCTTTATGTCATGCTTTTCCCAGTCTTGGGGAACTTGCATGCGGAAGTAACGGTGAATTCCCCCGTCACCCTGACCCATCGCGTCCGAGTCCAACCGATCCGCGTCGCGAATTCCGATGGAACCTACGCCACCACCTTTGGCAGCGCCAATCAGGAATCCTATATCAAGGAACAGGTGAACCGGATCTGGGCGCAGGTCGGCGTGAGAATCGACTGGCTCCCGGTGGTCGATTATGCCGACGATTTTGTATTTGATGGTTCCCCTGGCGATTATTCCACCGCAACTCGCCCGGGGAGTCACTTGGACCGGATCATTGCCGAAACCGGGGCTCCGCCAAAACGCACCAGCGCCATCGAGCTCAACATGTTCTTCGTGCAGATCGTTCCGAACTATTCTTACACCAGCGCGAATACGACCAACGGCTACTCCTTCGTCGATGCAAATGGTCTAACCGTGTTTGTGGGCTCCGCGCTTCCCACCTTCGTCAGCGGACAGGACGCCGTGGCAAGAATTCTAGCCCATGAGATCGGTCACAATCTGGGACTGAGCCACGTCTCCAGCACCAGCAATCTGATGAACGCGTCTCCCACTTCCGGGCTGCTCACCACGACCCAGAAGTCCACCCTCTTCAGCAATCAAAGCGGAATCGATGGCTACGAATTCCTGCAGCAATTGCCCGTCCCCAGCAATTTCAGCGAATGGGCCGCCGCCTACGACCTGACCGGTGCCCCAGAGGATGATGATGATCACGATTCCATCCCCAATGTGATCGAGTTCATGCTCGGCCTTGACCCAACTGCGCCAAGCCAGTTGCCGGCATTGGTTTCCGATAGCAATGGGACTACGTGGACCTTAACCAAACAGTCATTGGCGCTCGACGATGGATTGGTCTATCAAGTCGAAGTTTCAGATGATCTCGAGAACTGGAGCCAAATCGGTGCCAGTGGAAGCGGCAGCAGCATCGTCGAGGATACCAATCAGGACCTGGTGGTTCGGCTGGCTGCGGGTGCTTCATTCCGCGGCATGCGGATGTTGGTTAGCATACCAACCGATCTCACTGCAGTTGCGGTCTCAGCTTCGGCGTCTTCGATAAAGTCCGAATCCACACGTTCCGTGACAACGCCTCAGCATCCCATCGGCACCTGCAGCATCGAAATTCATCCGGAGTGATTGCCCGGTTTCCCGCTTGCCAGGATCGCCACAGCTGCTTGCAATCCAATTCATGGCAGCTACCGCGCTCAGCATCGCGTTCGATGCAGACGACACCCTCTGGCATAACCAGCCGATTTTCGAACGCTCCTACGAGAAGTTCCGTAGCTTGCTGTCCCGATTTCACGAACCAACCGCAGCGAGCGACACCTTGATCCGTAATGAAATGCGGAACTTTGATCTATATGGCTACGGCATCAAGGGATTCACGCTTTCCGCCATCGAGACCGCCATCCAATTGTCGGATGGGGCCATCAGCGCCGATGAAATCCGCCAATTGCTGGATGCGGCAAAAGAAATGCTGGCCCATCCGGTGGAACTGATCGAGGGCGTGGAAGAGGTGCTCAAGCAGCTTTCAGCCGATCATCGATTGCTGGTCGTCACCAAGGGCGACCTGCGGGATCAGGAGCGCAAGCTTGAGCAATCCGGCCTGCTTGGATATTTCCAGCAAATCGAAATCGTTTCGGAAAAAGACGTTGCCTCCTACCGCCGGATCTGCGAGCGGCACGAAATTGACCCGGCTCAATTCCTCATGGTCGGCAACTCGCTCAAATCAGACATTCTCCCCGTGCTTGAGTTGGGCGGGCGTGGCGTCCACATTCCCTATCACATCACTTGGGCGGCGGAACAGGTCGACGAGCCGGCGGCGGTTCCGGGTCGGCTTTTCAAAATCGCCGAAATGCACGAACTGCCGAAGCTGGTGCAGCTGCTGACCACTGCCTGAAACTCCTTTCTCATTTTGAATACATTTAAAGAACTTGGCGTCAGCCCCGACCTGATCAAAGGCCTGAACGAACTTGGCATCGTCCAGCCGACCGAAATCCAGCAACGGGCGATCCCGTTTCTGATCGAAAGCGGTGGCGATCTCATCGCCCAAGCCCAGACCGGGACCGGCAAGACCGCCGCGTTCGGCCTGCCGTTGCTGATGACGGTGAAACCGGAAGTGAAGGAAATTCAGGCTGTCATCGTTTCCCCCACCCGCGATCTGGCGAAGCAAATCGGCAAGCAGCTTTTCCGCTTCACCAAATACTCCAGCCGCATCTTCACCGAGGTGCTGTGTGGTGGTGATTCATTCGATCGCCAGGTCGCCGCGTTGCAACGGCCGACTCATATCGTGGTCGTCACCCCTGGCCGATTGATCGACCTGCTGAAGAAAAAAGCGCTTTCGCTAACTCATGTGAAGCACCTGGTGCTCGATGAAGCCGATGAAATGCTGAGCATGGGCTTCAAAAAAGAGCTTCTCTCCATTTTCAATCACACCCGCAGCCGCAAAAGCACCTGGTTGTTTTCCGCCACCATCCCCGACAGCATCAACCTGCTGGCCAAGGACTGCATGATCGGCAAACCGCAGACGATCCGCGTGGATAAATCGCGCGTGGTCAATCGCAACATTTCCCACAAATACGTCGTCTGCGGCAAAGATGACAAACTGCAATGCATCATCGACTTCCTGAAGCGCCAGAATGGCGACCGCGGAGTCATTTTTTGCCGCACCAAGGACACCACGGCCATGGTGGCCAAAAAACTCAAGGCCACGGGATTTTCCATCGATGTCATCCATGGCGATCTGATGCAGACCGATCGGGACAAGGTGATGCGTTCATTCAAAAAAGAGCGCACCCAACTCCTGATCGCCACCGACATCGCCGCACGCGGCATCGATGTGGAAGGTCTCGCGTTCGTGATTCATCACCAGTTGCCGGAGCAGACAGAATACTACACGCATCGTAGCGGAAGAACTGCCCGAGCCGGTAAAAAGGGAATTTCCATCGCTTTCATTGAAGCCCGCGATCGTCCGAAAATCGAGAAGCTGGAGAACGAACTGGGGCTGACCTTCACCGAAACGGAATAGCATTTCCACACAGTTGGCGTGCGGTGAAATGCCACCAATTCGGTAAATTTGACCGGCAGCATGCGATCTGATAGGGATCGCGCATTCAAATCCCATGGATGATTCTGCCAACCCCTATGCTTCCCCTGTTACCGAGGAAGTCACCACCACCACGGCCGCAGCGTGGAAAGTCGACGGTGCCAGCATTTTGCTGAAACACGCCACCGTGTTACCTGCGGTTGACTTGGTAAGTGGCGAAACGGATGGGGAAATGGTGACGATGCGAGTCGTTCGAAGGCCCGTCGCTCAAGCGATTCCGTTCTTAGTGATCACATTTTCAGCCATATTCTTGGCGAGTTTTTTCGATCTCGAACTGAAATTCGCAGAGCTTTTTCCACTGGTCTTCCTCATTTTACTAGCGCTTCGAATCTTCAGTTCAATCAATCCTAGATCAGCGGCAGCTGTCGCTTGGGTTCACCGGAACAAAAATCAGCTGAACAAGGAACGGAAAATCAAACGAGTTGCAGGCTACCTCGGCATAGCACTCGCCGCCTCGATTACCCTGCTAGGTTTTTTCATCGATCAAGTAGGACTTAAGCTAAGTTTGGAATTAAGCGCCGCCTGCCTCTTAGGTCTCTTCGGACTGGTCGTATGGAGAATGATCAAACGGTCGCCGCTTCGAGTCCGCCTGGCCTCGCCAGGATGGTTGCGAATTTCCGGTATCCACCCGAACGCATTAGCCCAGCTTGCGAATCTGGACCGCGAACAGCAGCAAAAATTTGCCCAAACTGAAAAGTTCACGCGCAAGGTCTTCACCGCATATTACCACCGTTACCCCATGTGGGCGATCACCCTGAAAAATCGCAATCCATTGGTTTTTGTGATTATTCTGCTGATGAAGCTCCTCCGATCCAAGCAGCTCGAACAAGATCTTTACCATCATTCCGAGGCCACTCCGATCGAACTGGAAAAGCTCCCGGAATTGCTGCAAACCACGATTCGCGATTGGCTGGCAAATCATCCAACTTGGCAGGTCATTCAAGCAGCTCGAGCTCTGCGACCCAATGGAGTTGTGGTGAGTGACAACATACTCCTCTGCTCAGAGGACCGAGCCCATGTGCTTGGCATTCAACATGTCATTGTGGTTCCAAAACCCAAAAGCGCGTGGGTCAGCTTCTCCTTTTACTCACGCACCAACGAAAATCTCACTCTGATGACCTCAAGTGACCGGTTACTCGTTTCGAAAATGGCCGATTTTGTCGGGCGCACTCGCAAAGGCACGCCAGATGAGCTTTTTGCCCAGCATCTCGCCTGGTGCAGCGAATTCCCGCCCTTGCTTGCGGCAAAAGACGACTCCGAACTGCTGCTCCATCACCGGAATCACCTGGAAATGATGGCCGCTCACTTCGAAAAAATCGGCTGGCACGGCCCGGTTCGGGAAGTTTTCTGAAGATTGGGTCACCGTGGCAGGTCCATTTGCTTTTGACCGGCCCGGCTGCACCCCTTACACACACCGTTTCCGAATTTTCACCACGAATCATCATGTCCGAGGTCCCTACCATCATTTACACCAAAACCGACGAGGCTCCGGCGCTCGCGACTTACTCGTTTCTTCCGATCGTTCAGGCATTTACCAAACATTCGGGCATCACGGTGGAGACTCGCGACATTTCCCTGGCAGGACGCATCATCGCCAATTTCCCGGAATTTCTGACCGATGAGCAAAAAATCGGCGACGCACTGGCGGAACTCGGAAAAATGACCCTCACCCCTGAGGCGAACATCATCAAACTGCCGAACATTTCCGCTTCGGTCCCCCAGCTCAAGGCCGCCGTTGCCGAGCTGCAAGCCAAGGGCTATGCTCTGCCAAACTACCCGGAAAACCCTCAAACCGACGCCGAAAAGGACATCAAGGCCCGCTACGCCAAGGTTATGGGCAGCGCCGTGAACCCGGTTCTGCGCGAAGGCAACTCCGATCGCCGCGCGCCAAAAGCCGTGAAGGCCTACGCCAAAGCGCATCCGCACTCGATGGGTGCCTGGGCGGCCGATTCGAAAACCACCGTCGGCACCATGGGCGGCCAGGGCGATTTCTTTTCTAATGAAAAATCCGTCACGGTCGATGCCGCCACGGAGGTCAAAATCGAATACGTTGGCGCGGATGGCACCACCAAGGTTCTGAAAGACGCATTTCCGCTCAAGGCTGGCGAAATCATCGACGGCACTTTCATGAGCAAAGCGAAGTTGCTCGATTTCCTCGCCACCCAGATCGCCCAAGCGAAGCAGGACGACGTCTTGTTCTCGCTGCACATGAAGGCAACGATGATGAAGGTCTCGGACCCGATCATTTTCGGCCACGCGGTCGAAGTTTTCTTCCTCGATTTGATCGCGGAGCACGCCACCGAAATCCGCGAACTCGGAGTCGATTTCCGCAATGGTTTCGGCGACCTCGTTTCGAAACTCGACAAGCTGCCCGCTGAGAAAAAGGCCGCGATCGAGGCCGCGATCCAGAAGTGCTACGACAATGGCCCGTCGCTCGCGATGGTGAACTCGGACAAGGGCATCACCAACCTGCACGTGCCATCGGATGTGATCATCGACGCCTCGATGCCGGCGATGATCCGCGTCGGCGGCAAAATGTGGGACAAGGCCGGCAACACCGCCGACACGCTCGCCGTGATTCCCGACAGCTCCTACGCCGGGGTTTACCAAGCGGTCATCGATTTCTGCAAAAAGAACGGCGCGCTCGATCCAAAAACCATGGGTTCGGTGCCAAACGTCGGTCTGATGGCACAAGCCGCCGAAGAATACGGTTCCCACAACAAAACCTTCGAATCTCCAGGCCGTGGTGTGATCAAAATCACCGACGCTTCCGGCACGGAGCTGTTCTCGCACGAAGTAGAGGAAGGCGACATCTGGCGCGCTTGCCAAACCAAGGACGCTCCGGTTCAGGACTGGGTCAAACTCGCCGTTTCGCGCGCCCGCGCCACTGGTGATCCCGCCGTTTTCTGGCTCGATGAAAACCGTGCGCACGACGCGCAAATCATCGCCAAGGTCAACACCTACCTCAAGGATCACGACACCACCGGGCTCGACATCCGCATCCTCGCACCGGCTGACGCTTGCACCTTCTCGCTGGAGCGCATTGTCGAGGGCAAGGACACCATTTCCGTCACCGGAAACGTGCTCCGCGATTACCTCACCGACCTGTTCCCGATCCTTGAGGTCGGCACTAGTGCGAAGATGCTTTCGATCGTTCCGCTGATGAACGGCGGCGGCTTGTTCGAAACCGGTGCTGGTGGTTCCGCACCGAAACACGTCGAGCAGTTCGTGAAGGAAAACTACCTGCGCTGGGACTCGCTGGGCGAATTCTTCGCGCTGGCTCCAAGCTTCGAGCACATCGCCGAAACCTTCAGCCTGCCGAAGGCCAAGGTTCTCGCCGCCACGCTCGACGATGCGACCGGCAAGTTCCTCGAATTCGACCGCTCACCCGGCCGCAAACTTGGCACCATCGACAACCGTGGCTCGCACTTCTACCTGGCGCTTTACTGGGCCCAGGCGCTCGCCAACCAAACCGATGACCTCGAATTGCAAGCGGTGTTCTCCCCCGTTTCGGAGAGCCTGGCACAAAATGAAGCGAAGATCGTGGAGGAACTGATCTCGGTTCAAGGCAAGCCAGTCGACATCGGCGGCTACTATCAACCCGACGACACCCTGGCCAGCGCCGCGCTTCGCCCAAGCGCGACCTTGAACCAAATCCTCGGCGCGATCTAACAGCTGCCGTTAGATTTTATTCCGCTCCGCCCGCCTTGGTTCCTCCTTGGCGGGCGGTTTGCTTTGCAGGGCTTTTCCCATTTCGGCGTGGCTTCTGCTTCTGATATCCGACGATGCCCTGGACCACCCGATTTACCGGTAAAAGCCACACCTTTGCGGATCTCCGCGAGTTGATGGCGAAAGCAACGCCGCACCGCTCCGGCGATGTGCTGGCTGGGCTTGCCGCAGAATCGGCGGAAGAGCGGGTCGCCGCTCAAGCAATTCTCGCCGACTTGCCACTGGCTCATTTTCTCGAGGACCTGCTCATTCCTTACGAAGAGGACGAAGTCACGCGCCTCATCATCGACCGCCACGATGCGGATGCCTTCGCGTCAGTCTCCAGCCTGTCGGTCGGCGAGTTTCGTGATTGGCTGTTAGATTATGAAACGGACTCCGCGATGCTCGCGGCACTCGCGCCCGGCATCACCCCGGAAATGGCGGCTGCGGTGAGCAAATTGATGGCGAATCAGGACCTGATCCTGGTCGCCTCGAAATGCAAGGTGGTCACCAAGTTCCGCAACACGATCGGATTGCCTGGCCGGCTTTCGGTGCGATTGCAACCGAATCACCCGACCGATGATTTGAAAGGCATCGCCGCCTCGATGTTGGACGGTTTGCTGTTCGGTTGCGGCGACGCAGTGATCGGCATCAACCCCGCGACTGATCAGGTATCGACCACCACCGCGATGCTGCAGCTGATGGACGAGCTGATTTCACGCTACGAAATCCCCACGCAATCGTGCGTGCTCGCGCACGTGACCACCCAGCTCCAGGCGATCGCCAAAGGTGCGCCGGTCGACTTGGTTTTCCAATCGATCGCCGGAACCCAAGCCGCCAACGAGAGCTTCGGCATCGATCTCGCCATGTTGCGTGAAGCTCGCGAGGCGGCCTTATCGTTGAAACGCGGTACCGTCGGAGACAACGTGATGTATTTTGAAACCGGCCAAGGCAGCGCGCTTTCTGCAAACGCGCATCACGGCATTGATCAGCAAACGCTGGAAGCCCGGGCCTACGCCGTTGCGCGGGAGTTCAAACCGCTGCTCGTCAACACCGTGGTCGGCTTCATCGGGCCGGAATACCTTTACGATGGAAAACAAATCATCCGCGCCGGTTTGGAGGATCATTTCTGCGGCAAGCTGCTCGGCCTGCCCATGGGCTGCGACGCGTGCTACACCAATCACGCCGAGGCGGATCAGGATGACATGGACAATTTGCTGACCTTGTTAGGAGTCGCGGGCTGCAACTACATCATGGGCGTTCCCGGAGCGGACGACATCATGCTCGGCTATCAATCCAGCTCGTTTCATGATGCCCAATATCTGCGCCAGGCTTTGAGCAAAAAGCCCGCACCGGAGTTCGAGCGCTGGCTGGAAACCCACGGCATCAACGACGAACATGGCCGTCTCTGTGAAAACCCGGCCGTTTTGTTAGATGCGGTTAGAAACCTTGGACTCTCGAACGCATGAGTGAATTGCCAAGTCATCCGCTGAAACATTGGACCAGCGCAAGGGTCGGCCTGGGTCGCGCAGGCGGTTCGCTGCCATGGCCCGCCGCCCGTGATTTCCGACTCGCCCATGCGCGCGCCCGCGATGCGGTGCATCAACCCTTCGATGCAGTTTTGCTGCAACACGATCTGGAACCACTTGGATTGCCAATTCTCAAAATAGAGACCGAAGTTCACGATCGCGCGACCTATCTGCAACGGCCAGATTGGGGACGGAAAATATCCTCAGAATCGCAGGCGCTACTCAGTGAGCAGCAGACGAACCAAGGTTTCGATCTGGTCATCATCCTGTCCGATGGGCTATCGGCCGCTGCCGCGCAGCTGCAAATCCCGCCGCTTCTAACAGCTCTGCTTCCCCTGCTTGGTTCTTGGTCACTAGCCCCGTTGGTCATTGCACCTTTCGCACGGGTTGCGGTGCAAGATGCGATCGGTCAGGCCATCGGCGCGAGTAACGCACTCATGCTTTTAGGTGAACGGCCAGGCCTAAGTTCGCCCGATAGTCTGGGCGCCTACTTGGTTCGTGATCCAAAATCCGGCAATACAGATGCCAACCGGAATTGCGTCTCTAACATCCGCCCTGCCGGGCTTGAGCCAGCAGCTGCAGCGCATCGGATTTCCTGGTTGCTGCATGAGTCGCGCCGGATTGGCACGACGGGTGTCGGGCTCAAGGACGACAGCGACTCATTGCCAATCGCGGATCAGGGACGTGTGATGTAGATCCGCCCAAATCCTGTTTTCTGACTTCCTACAGGCTCCGCGCTGCGGCATTTCATGGTTTCAGTGCCATCACCGTTGTCCACCGGATAGCCATCCAGCGCGACTGCCGCCGACCAATTCTCGCCCGACAAATCGGAGGAAAGCTCCTCCATGTAACTGATTCCAACCAACTTCGGTGTAGGGCGCCGGTAGGTAATTGTTAGATAATTCGAGCCACCGATTTCCTCCAGCGCAACTGTGGCCGCAGCAGCCACATCTGGCACGGTGGGATTCAAACCAAAGGCAAACTCCAACAAGGTAGAAGATCCATCGTGATCCACATCGGCGTCGTCATTGGCGACTTCTGATTGGGCTGTCGCCAGGTCGCCAAACTGCTCGATCTTCCATTGGTTCAGCGGTGAATCCGCCAGCGCGACGATCGCTGTTGCATCGTCTCCAACTGCATAACCATCGCCTTCATCCACCGTCACGGTCACAGACAGCGGCCCGGTTGGCTGATCCAGGTAGAGCGGATTGACTGAGAGCGTGGCAGTCGAACTGCCAGCAGGAATGGTTAGAACCGGAGGCAATGGTGTTAGACCAAAATCGGTTCGATACACTCCCTGCCCTGCGCCGGTTGCCAAACTAAAATTCACCTTCAACTCATCCGCAACGGAGCCACTGCGCGAAAATGTGAACAATCCTTGATCTCCTGCTTTCTGGGCGGTCGGGTCGGTTGCAACCACGGAGACCACACCCGTTTGAGATGCCAAGGCCAAGATCTCCTGGGCGCTCAATGCCCGACCATAAATTCTGAGATCATCAATCAACCCGACGAAATGATCCTTGCCATTGGAAGTCACATTTTTCGTTGAAATCTGAAGTGCATCGTCCGTGACAGGTATATTCCCCGAGGTGCTCAACTGCGAAGCAAGCACGCCATTGAGATAAAATTTCATACTAGATCCATCGTAAGTACCGGTCACATGACACCAAGTCCCCAGGGTCGGTTGCGGGATGGTCACGGTTCCGATATTCCGAATGTCCCATTTGAACACACCGCTCTCGGCACACATTCGGTATTGATTGTCCGAGGTGCCTTTTTGAATGATTCTCCGGTTTGCGTTGTCCCCCCACTGCTGTGGTAGCATCCAGGCACTGACCGTAATCGCGGACGTCGGGTTCAAAGAATCAGAGGAAGGCACGCTGACAGATTGATTGGTCGTACCATTGAATTCCAGCGCCCCACCCAGCCAGCCATCAGTGGTATGGACCGGTAGAGGCGGGCCGACGAGCGTTCCGTCGTTGCCATTTCCAGAGCTGTCTTTGGCAATCACACCCTCCGTTTCGTTGAACTTGAACCAGGCTGCAAGATCCTGCAGCACTCCGCGCCCTTGAATGGCAAAGCTGAATTCACCTTCATCCGCATCGTTGTTGGTGATGGTAACGAGTGCCTCTTTCAACCCGCCTTCGGTGGTGCTGAAGGTGATTTGAAATTCTGCAGATGAGTCCCCGGCGATGCTTGCGGTGGGAAACTGATTCACCTCGAAGCTGGATGCCCCTTCCCCCGTAATCGTCACCACAGGATTCCCGGAAAGCAACAGGTCCGAGTTGCCTATGTTCTTGATGGTGAATGTTTGTGTGACAGCCGCCCCACCCGGTAGAACGATTGCGCCAAAGTCCGTGCCGTTGGTGGCATCTGGGGTCACTGACCCCGCCTCAATCTCCGCGCCGTTGCCAGTGATCACTATTTCTGCGGCAGGATCGCCAGCATTTGTGAAAGCAGCGGAAACGTTGCTAAATTCGGATGAGCCACTCGAAGTGAATCCACGAACACGGTATTCATAGTGAACAAAGGGTTGCGCTGTTAGATCGCTGTATGCCGTGACATCAGCCTCCACCGTGGTAAGCAAGGCAAAATCCGAACCCTCCACCGAACGCTCGATCCTATAGCCCGCTTCATTGTCCGCAGCATCGACCCATGCAAGATCCACCTGAGTTTTGGATGCCGCCGTAGCCTGCAAATTCGTTGGCGTTTCAGGAACAACCGGGCTTTCGATCAGTCCATAGATAGCGACCTGATTCGAAAATGTCGGCAGGAACACCTTGCCTTTTACCACCGTAGGCGGATTGAACTTGGCATAGTTTCCGAAGTCGTCCCGGGCGCTGTTCATTTGCGAATTCCACAATTCCTCGGTTGGATCTTCCGCGTTGAATGCCCGGAAATAACCGGGAACCACCTGCTGGTTGGCGTTCGCGGTCGGACACATCGCCCAGATGATTCCCGTCCCTGCGGCATCGCCATTCGCGGTCACCGACAACATCGCCCCTGGATTTGCGGTCGTCACCGAACTCGCCACCGGTGGCAGGTTCAACTTCCCAGTCGAGGGATTATAGGTATATGCCTTCAGGGAATCGTTCGCACACCAGACATAGATTCGCTGGGTTCCGTCCGGGCCTTTCCAATACACCGGAGAGCCCATGATTTTATTGTTCAGCTTCACATCGATGCTTTGGATCACATTGGTGTCCGATGAACCTCCGGCGTTGTATCCGCCCATGTTGTCGCGATTCACCACATACATGCGGCCCTGTTTTCCCGCCCCAATCGCAATTTTCGGATTGGTGTCAGGAACCAGCAACAGGCCTGTCGAACCAAGATCAACATCCCCGGCCTCAAGGGTGTTGTAATTGTAAGGCGTGAAAAACGTCGCCATGTTCAAGGTGGAGCCCGAGCGCGTGAGTTTGGCGAAACTCATGCCACGATTCCGAGTCCCCTGCAGATTCGAGCCGGTGCCGATGGTTCCGTTGCCACTGTTGATGTAAAGATTCCCCTCTTCGTCGGCAGAGGGTGCCTGGCCTCCCATCCAGATGCCGCCGTTCACTCCGTCCGGGGTCAGGTTGAAGACGACTTCCTGCTCCAGAGTGGTCGCGTTGTAACCCATGAGCCAGCCGTGATACGGGCCGAGATCGCAATGAGACGCCCAACCGATGTAAACCACACCGTTCACCAAGGCCAAACCCGGCCGCTGGTTCTCGGTGAATGAATTGAACGGCACGATGCCGTCGACACTGCCAGAACCGGTTCCCTCGACCGCCCCTTGGATCAACATCGGACTGTTAGGCCGTGATTCTCCGTTCCGAATATCGACCGCATGGAAATACTGATCATAAATCCCGTTGGCCTTGGTTCGGGTTACGAAATAAATGGTTCCCTGATCGCCCTCATCCGATCCTGGGAAAGGAGTTGGATCGATCACCGGTGTCCCAACAATTCCGATGTTCCCGGAAAAATCCTGATAGTTACCGCCGCAAGCCCCACCTGCTGACAAATCCGTATTTCTCACCGGCCTCCCATTTGCCGGGTTGAAATTGCGCACCCAGAGTGGCGCCGATTCGTCAGGATAATCGGCATCATACGCATAAACCGTGTTATTCACCGTGGCGACGTAGATCACATTATGAGTGCCGCGCCCGGGAATTACTACATTTGAGACATAAAGGATCTGAGAATAAATCTCATCATCCACCGGCCTATTGAATCGCATCCCGAAAGTATCCGGGTTCACATTTGAGGTATTTAGAGTGACCTCATCCAGTATCGCTCCCGTTCTCGACAGATTATTGTGGTAGGTCAATAAATCCGACCCCTCGGATTTTACTGCTACAGCAATCAAACTTAACACCGCCACGCAACACCTCGCGACATTGAATTTCATTTCGCCATTCCATAAAAAATGACTTATCGAATCAATTTACAATGTTCTCACCGACTCACTAATGACTGTGATTCCTCGGCAAATCCCTGTATTACCAAGCCTTTTAACAGCAGAAACTCCGGTAATTATTTTAATCACCGAGCCCCTAAACAAAAAGCCCATAACCAACCATTCTCAATTTGAGAATTATCATGCCAATACTAAATTTTTAAAGTGCCTTTTTCGTCACTTATCTTCACATCATTTTATCATCTAACTATCCTCCAACTAATAAATCCCCGGTTCACCCAGTCCCTTTCCCACTCGATTTCAAGATGCTTAAGAAACCGGCTTTCCGCAATGAAAGCCAGCCCTTGGATCCAGCAAATGATTCAGAATGGAATATCATCGTCATCGAAGTCGTCCTCGTTGCGCAGCTCCGCAGCGGAAGGCTCGGCCTGGCTCGATGGCGCGGGGCGTTGCCGCATCGGTGGCTCCTGCGAGTATTCGTCGCGCCCGCTACCTCCTGATGCGCCACCATCGGCCGGCTGGATTTTCCAGCAGGCGAGGTTCACGTAGTAGCGGCCGTTGTATTCGTTGCCGCGAATGTCGAAATTCACCTGCACGTCCTGTTCGGGTTCGAATTGATCGAGCATCGAGCACTTGTCCTTCACGACCTCGAACTTGAGATCTTGAGGATACTTGTCGTGCGCGGTGGTCACGACGAATTCACGCTTGGTGAAACCGCTCGGGAACGATTGGGTTTCGTTGATCAGTTTGATTTTTCCGACGACCTCGTACATGCCGCCGAGTTTTCCCGAACGGCGCAACTTGTCAAATGCTTGGGACCTTGAGTTCGAGTGATTCCGCGCTTTCCTCCGGCGCGACGAGCATTCAAACTCCGTGAATGCAGCGTTTTGCAAACAAAGTAGCGGTGGTCACCGGCGGTGGCCGCGGGATCGGTCAGGAAGTCGCGAAGAAACTCGCCTCGGAAGGAGCAAAGGTTGCGGTCGTCAGCCGCAGCGAGTCGAGCTGCGGAAAAGCAGCGGAAGCGATCAACGCCGAATTTCCCGGTTCCGCCAAAGCCTACGCCGTCGACGTGGCCGATCACGAAGCAGTTCAAGCGCTGGCCAAACAAATCGGCGACGACCTCGGCACCGTCAACATTCTCATCAACAACGCCGGAGTCACCCGCGACGGTTTGCTCATGCGCATGAAGGAGGAGGATTGGGACACCGTTCTCGACACCAACCTCAAGGGCGCGTTCAACACCGTCAAAGCGTTCATGCGGGTGCTGATGAAAGCCGAAGATCCACGCATCATCAACATCGCCTCTGTCATCGGCTTGATCGGCAACGCCGGCCAGACGAACTACGCCGCCTCGAAAGCCGGCTTGATTGGATTCACCAAATCCGTCGCCCGCGAGCTGGCTGGCCGGAAAGTCACCTGCAACGCCATCGCACCCGGCTTCATCACCACCGACATGACGGATGAGCTTTCGGACGCGATCAAGGAAGGTGTGATCAGCAAAATCCCGCTCGCCGTTTTTGGTGAAACATCGGACATCGCCGAAGCCGTGGCATTCCTCGCCAGCTCCCAAGCCCGTTACATCACCGGCCAAGTGCTGGCGGTCGATGGCGGCATGACCATGTGATCCCAATTCCTGAATTTTATGGAACTCATCATCCTCCGGCACGGCAAAGCGGAAGCCCACGGCCACCCGCTGGGGGATGGTGCGCGTGAGTTGATCGATCGCGGCCGCAAGCAAGCGCGCCACGCGGGGAATTTGCTCAAAAAAGCCGGAATGGTGCCGGATTTGGTGCTCACCAGCCCTCTGGTGCGCACTCGCCAAACGGCAGAGGAATTTTGCAAAGCGGCAGAAATCGATGAAGCGCTGGTGCAACCGTGGCTTGCGTGCGGCATGCAGCCGGAACGAGCGATGAGCGAGCTGGCGGGCTTTTCAGAATTCCAGCGAGTCGCCATCGTCGGCCATGAACCGGATCTTTCGGAATTGATCCGCTGGCTGCTGGGGGCATCTGGCTTGATTGAGTTCAAAACCGGCACCCTTGCCTGCCTCGAAATTCATCCGCCAAGTCGGGCTGGAACCTTGCTTTATATGGTTCCACCTAAATTGGCATAATTGAAAGACTTACCGATCATTTCTGGGTTTTTCCGAACCAAAAGCTGCATCGCAAACGCTTGCAACTTCCCAGGAAGCCACTGCTACGCAATCACGTAGGAAAGCCGATTCAGTTTGAAATCTGTCCGAAATCCGGGCTAATTTGATTTCATGAAGGCCACCTTCTTTCCTATCGCATCCACCCTCCTTGCGCTGGCTGCTACCTCCTTCGGCCAAACCGAAAGCCCAGTCCAATCCGCCGCTCGTCCATACAATCTGGACATCGTCGACACCGTTCAACTCGCCGGCTCTGATGAAGCGTCCGCCGATTTCCAAACCAACGTTCTCCCCGGCATGTTGGAAATCATCAACAGCAACTTGTCCGAGGCCACATCGGTCCAAAACGTAGCTGCCATTTCGGTCGATCCAACGAATCTCACTCTCACCAGTGATGCTACCGTTCGCGTTTACTTCCTTGGCGAAGGTGCCGGTTACCACAACACGCTGGGATACTCGACCACCAATGGCAGCGCCATCACCTCGGACGCAGCCCTGATTTTCCCCGATGCCTCAAGCTCCCAAGGCTTGTATGGCTCCGGCAGTGATATCCGCAGCTCAAGCGAACCACTCGCTCCAGGGGACTTTGTCGATCTCGGCACGCTGACCGCCGGCACTTCGCTTGATTTCTTCCTCATCGCCGACGGTGCCAATGGTGGCCAAAACTACTACTCCACGCAGGACAGCCTGAATGCCGACGGCATCGTCCACGCGGTCAGTCTCGCCGCCGATGGATCGGCCTACTTGATCATCGGATTCGAAGACCTTTGGGGCGGTGGCGACCGCGACTACAACGACCTCGTTTTCGCCGTCTACATCGGCCAATCCAACGTTGCCAATCTTGCTGCCCTTGGCGCACCGGAACCGACCCTGGCAGCAGGCGCACTTCTCAGCTGTTGCGGACTTGCCTTCAATCGCCGCCGCAAGCGGGCGTAAAGTCGGCATCCATTCAGCATTCATGGTAAAAAAAGCCCGGGAGATGATCCCGGGCTTTTTTGTTTCCCCGGAGTTGCAGGAAGAACCCGGTTTGTGAAAAACTAGCCCGATGAAGCGGGTTCTCTGCATCGTATTGGATTCCGTAGGGTGTGGGAACGCGCCTGACGCCTCGTCGTATGGCGATGCCGGGGCGGATACCCTCGGCCATCTTTACCAACGCATTCCCGGGTTTCGTCTGCCCGCCCTGGAATCGCTCGGACTGGCGGAACTGCTGCATCTTGAGCGCACGGTCGAAATCCTACCAAATGCGTCCTTCGCCAAGCTGACGGAAAAATCAGCCGGAAAAGACACGACCACCGGCCATTGGGAATTGATGGGCTGCGCGCTGGAACAACCCTTTGCCACCTATGAGTCATTCCCGGCTGAACTGGTCGACGAGCTGGCGGCACGCGGTGGTGTCGAATTTCTCGGAAATTTCGCCGCATCCGGGACCGAAATTCTGGAACAGCTCGGGGCCGAGCACCTCGCGAGCGGAAAGCCGATCCTCTACACCAGTGCGGATAGTGTGCTGCAGATCGCCGCGCATGAAGAGATCTTCGGTTTGGAAAGATTGTGGGATCTCTGCAAAACCGCGAGGTCACTGCTGGATGAAAAAGGCATCCGCATCGGTCGGGTGATCGCCCGCCCCTTTCTCGGCTCCGGCCCCGGCGATTTCCAGCGCACCGGAAATCGCCACGATTACTCGCTCATGCCCGGCGAAACCGTTCTCAACCAACTGCAGCGGGCAGGCGCCCAAACCATCGGCGTCGGCAAAATCTCCGACATTTTCGCCGGATCGGGAGTCAGTGATTCCTATCCGACGAAATCGAATGCCGAGGGCATGGCAGCGATTGAAAAACTTTGGTCGGCCAAGCAAACACGCGATCAGCTGATTTTTGCCAATCTGGTGGATTTCGATTCGTTATTTGGCCATCGCCGCAATCCTGCTGGCTATGCCCAATGCTTGGTGGAATTTGATGCGTGGCTGAGCAGATTTTTACCCAAAATCTCCGCCGATGACCTCGTCATCCTCACCGCTGACCACGGCAACGATCCCTATGCGCCGGGAACGGATCATACGCGAGAACAGGTGCCTTTGTTGGTGCTGAATGCGGATCGACCGATCCATGACGGAGACTTTGCCTGTGTTTCCCGCCTCATCGCGCAACGGCTGATCCCGGGAGCGAACTAAATTTTTGCAATCCAGCGTCAGTTCCCGTTGATTTCCACCGTATCCCAACCCTCATGATGATTCCCAAGATCGCCAAAAAGTTCCTGCTTCTCGTTTTCTCGCAATCCTTACTACTAGGCACCACCGTGTATGCCGGAGATCAATCTGACGTTTCCACGACCCCTGCCGACCGCCTGTCCGAAGGTGGCTGGAAAGCACGCTGGGAAGGTGAAGTCAAAGCCATCGAGGAAAACAAGGACACCCAACTCGTTTTCCTGGGCGACTCGATCACCGAAGGGTGGGACAGCCGCGGCAGCCATGTCTGGAAGAAAGAATACGAGGCCTATCACCCGATCAATTTCGGCATCGGCGGCGATCGCACGGAGCACCTGATCTGGCGCATTCAAAACGCGGACCTTGCCAGCCTTAAGCCAAAGGTCGCGGTCATCATGATCGGCACCAACAACACCGGTCACCAGCAACGTGACCCAAGAGAGACCGCACGCGGGGTAAGAACCGTGGTCAAAGATCTGCGCAAACTGTGGCCGGACACGCAGCTTCTGCTGCTCGCCATTTTCCCGCGTGGCGAAACCCCTGATGACAATCTTCGCAAAATCAACGCCGGTGTGAACAAAATCATCTCACGCCTGGATGACGGAAAGCACATTCATTACCTCGATATCAATCAGGCATTCCTCACCGAAGACGGCACCCTCAGCAAAGACATCATGCCTGACCTGTTGCATCCGAATGAGAAAGGCTACGAAATCTGGGCTGAACAGATCAAACCAGAGCTCGAAAAGCTCGGACTCAAATAAACTCGACCCACCAATCGGGAACCGGGACGCTTGATCTTTGTTCCCAAATCGACACCATCCGGGCATGCCGTTGCTTGATGTCAGAAATCTCACTACCCGATTCCACACCCGGAATGGTGTCACCCACGCTGTAGAAGACGTCTCATTCACTCTGGAAAAAGGCAGCTCGCTCGGCATCGTCGGCGAATCCGGCTCGGGGAAATCCGTCACCTGCTACTCCCTTCTCGGCCTGATCCCCCAGCCTCCCGGTCGGATTCACTCCGGTCAGGCGATTTTCGACAAGATCGACCTGCTCAAAGCCACCGAATCCGAATTGCGGAAAATTCGTGGCAAACGGATCTCCATGATTTTCCAGGATCCGATGACCTCGCTGAATCCCTACATGCGGGTCAGTGCCCAATTGATGGAGCCTTTGGCCCTGCACGAAAATCTCACCGGCAAAGCCGCCCTGCACCGTGCGATCGATTCCCTCGCAGAAGTCGGCATCCCATCGCCGGAAAATCGCATCCATTCCTACCCGCACGAATTCTCCGGCGGCATGCGCCAGCGCGTCATGATCGCCATGGCGCTGATCACCCGGCCGGAATTGTTGATTTGCGACGAACCGACCACCGCACTTGATGTGACGGTGCAAAAGCAGGTGCTTGATCTGATCCGCGATCGCCAGCAAAAGCTCGGCACCGCCGTGATTTTCATCACCCACGACCTCGCCGTCGTCTCGGAAGTTTGCGATCACATCAACGTCATGTATGCCGGGCGCATCGTCGAGAGCGCTTCCAAAGTGGACCTGTTCAACCGCCCGTTGCACGCCTACACCCGCTCGCTGCTGAAATCGATCCCGGCTGCCCAGCCAAAAGGTCAACCGCTTTACACCATTCCGGGCCTGCCGCCCGACCTCACCCATCCACCTGCCGGGTGCTCGTTCAAAGTGCGGAATCGTTTGGGAAATCCCGACCTTTGCCTGACCTCGCAATCTCCGCCACTCGCCGAAATCGAGCCCGGCCACTATGCCCAGAACTGCCCGGGTTGTTTGGCATCCTAAAGATGAGGCTTCATTTCCTATCGAACATTGCTTGAGACCTTATCTGATCTGAAGCTCCCGCTGCCCACGGTTTGTGGATCCGCGTTCTTGCTCACTCCACGATTATCGATTATCTTCCCTCCATGGTAACGTTGGCGGAAATCGAAAAACAGGCATTTTTGCTCCCCGACGATCAGCGCGCCATTCTCGTCGCCCATTTATTGGACTCTCTTCCCTCGGTTCTTCACGATGACGATGCCGGAATTGCCGAAGCAGCTCGACGGGATGCCGAATTGGACAGCGTTCCATCAAGCTGCATGACCTTGGATGAATTCAAAGCCGCTTTTGGTCGCTGATGCAGCCAGAAGTCATCTTTCACAGACTGGTTCAGCAAGATATGAACGCGATTTTGGATTATTACGGACGAGAAGGATCCCCATCAGTCGCAAATCGCTTCTTCGAAGCATTTCTCAACACCGTCGCCCGGGCGGCTGCCAATCCCTCCGGCTTTCATGTTATCGCGGCAAGGTATCGAAGAGCCAATATTCCCGGATTTCCTTACCACTTTCTTTATCGTTCTACCGTGAAAGGCATCCGAATCTTGGTACTTCGGCACGATCGGCGACATCCGGATTATGGATTGCGTCGAGGTTAAATGACTGCCGGGAAAGCCATGATTCGTAAAATTTCCACATTTCCCACGACTGTCGGGTTGACAAGCGCTCGACTGTTTCTAAAGTCCCGCCCCCGCGCCATGTAAAATGTGTGCGACTAACCCCTTCAGACAACTGGCCCCGGCCACTACGCCCGACACGCAATGAGCAAACGCACCTATCAACCTTCCAAGCGCACCCGCAAGCAACAATTCGGCTTCCGCGCACGCATGGCCACCAAAGCTGGTCGTGACATCCTTCGCCGCCGTCGTCAGAAGGGCCGCAAGCGCCTCGTTCCGAAGGGCGTTGAGATCCACTTCAAGCGCCACACTCAGCAACACGCTGCCTAATCCGCATCTCCCGGGTCGCCAAGATGCTACCGCATCTCACTTATGCGCCTCCCTCGGACATGCAGCATGACCCAACGCGCTGATTTCACGCGCGTCAGAACGACCGGCCGGGCCAAACCAGGCCGGTTTGTCATTTTAAGCACTCTTGAGGACCCGGAGCTGGATTCCATCCGGACCGGGTTCATCACCACCAAACGAAGCGGCAAGGCTCATGAACGAGTCCTTCTGCGACGCTGGTTCCGTGCTTTAGTTCAGGAAAACGTCCCCAATTTCGAAAATCCGCAACGCTATCTGGTCACCATTGCCAGACCAGGCGCCAACAAAGCCAGCTACGCGGAGCTCGCCAAGGACTGGATCCAACAAGCACGCCGCCTCGGGCTTTTTGCCCCCACCGATAAAAAACAGTGATCTCTCGTAGCGTTACTTTTCTCGTCAGATTGCTGATCCGTTTTTACCAACGGTTTCTCAGTCCGATGCTGAAAGTTCTCGCCGGGCCGGCGGCAGGTTGCCGCTACACGCCCACCTGTTCCCACTATTTTCTCGAAGCCGTGGAGTCTCACGGCCCCATCCGGGGTGGATGGCTCGGTATTTGCCGGATTTTCCGCTGTCATCCTTGGGGTGGCTGTGGTTATGACCCCGTTCCGCCACCGGGAAATCCGCGGCAATCTTCCACCAACTGCTCCTGCCACGGAAATCATCCCCACTCATAAAGTCTTTTCCCAGTCTCCATGTACGATCGAAAAACTTGGATAGTTGTCAGTCTTTGCGCCGTGATGATCGGCGCGAACATTTTCATTACTTCGAAAAATCAGACGCAAATCGCGAAAGAAGAAGCAGAGAAGCAAGCACAAGTCGAAGCCGCAAAGCCGACACCAGCCGAAGTCGCTGCTGCGGCACCGGATGCTGGCTTAACTGTCGACCCGCCACCACCACCTACCGAAGAAACACTGGTCACGCTTGAAAACGACCAGATGGTCTTCACCCTCACCAACATCGGGGGCGGGGTAAAATACGCTGAATTCAAAAACCAATTCGAAGTCGGCAGCAATACCGCGCGCGTCCGGATCAACCGCTTCGCAAGCGGCCCAATCGGGGCATTTTCCGATGCCAGCCGGAATCTTGAGAGCGCGGTTTACACCTACAAGCCGGAGCTATCCATCCCCGGAAAAAAAGCAGTCTATGTCGGCAATCTGAACTCCGGACTCATCGCGAAAAAAACTTACACCCTTGAGGAAGATCCAGCCCCCGGCTCGCCTTACCTGCTGAACTTCGATCTCGCGTTGGAAAACACCAGCGCCGATTCCATCAATCTCAAGCAATGGAGCATCTTCGCCGGTGAAGCATCACCCTTGTATGAGGCAGAGGTTGCCCAGCAAACCGGATTCTTCTGGCGGGAAAATGGCAGCATTCACTTCGAACACGTTGGCGAATTCAAAGAAGGATTCATGGGCTTTAAAGCCGCCAAGCCGATCATCACCAGCCCGGCCGACAAAACGGTGGAATACGCGGGGGTTACCGATCAGTTTTTCTCAACGGTTTTACGTCCAAAAAATCCATACACGGCTTCAGTCTGGGCCAAATCGGCTCCCATCAATCTGACCGAGGGTGGACGCGAGCTTCACTCGGTCAGCGCCGGCTTGGACCTACCGGCGGCAACACTCGCTAGCAACGAGCAGAAATCCTTTTCCTATCGGATTTTCATCGGCCCCAAAAACAACTCCATGCTTCGCAAAATGGATAACCATTGGGGCGATGGCTGGGGCGATCTGATGCAGTATGGCTGGTTCGGAGTTGTCTCAAGAACCCTGAACTGGGTGCTCAACAAGCTGCACCTGATCTTCAACAAAGTATCCACCAACTGGTCATGGGGGCTTTCGATCATTTTCCTCACGATCATCGTTCGCGGTTGCATCTGGCCACTCCACGCCAAATCGACCCGCACCATGAAGCGGATGAGCAAGCTCCAACCGGAGATTGCCAAACTGAAGGAAAAATATCCGGACGATCCGAACAAGCTGAACCAGGAAATGATGGGGCTTTACCGGAAATTCGGCATCAACCCACTCGGTGGGTGCTTGCCAATGGTGATTCAGATTCCGGTGTTCTTCGGCTTCTACAAAATGCTCCAGTATGCCGTGGAACTGCGCCACCAAGGCTTCATGTGGGTGCCTGACCTCTCCCAGCCTTACACGCTCTTCACCATTCACCTTCCATTTGCCCTTCCGATTCTTGGCGCGAATTTGCCGATCAACCCGCTGCCGATTCTGATGGGAATCACCAGCTTCGTGCAAATCGCGATGACTCCACGAACCGGAGACAAGGCACAACAGCGCATCGTGATGTTCATGCCGCTGATGTTCTTCTTCTTCTGTTATAACTTCGCATCAGCCCTGGCGCTCTACTGGACCACCCAGAACCTCTTCTCCATCGGTCAAACCTGGCTGATGAACAAGATTCCCGAGCCAGAGCTGAAAGCCCGTAAAGACGGCGGCAGCAAATCCTGGGTGCAAAAAATGGCAGAGCGCCAAGCGGAACTGCAAAAAGTCAAATCCGCCGGAGGCAACATGCGCGATGTGACCCCTGAGAAGAAAAAGCCACGCGGCCCAAGAACCGGCGGCTGATCGCTCACCGACAACTCCATGGACAAGCCCGATGATCTCACGGTCATCGGGTTTTTCTTTGGCTAGACCGTTTGCCAAAAATAATTGCCGAAAGATCTCATAAAAAGCTGGTACGACTATTTGAAGCCTATTAGCTTTCCTCATCTGCCGTCCCCGTC
>NZ_JAENIJ010000031.1 GCF_016595435.1 Luteolibacter pohnpeiensis | reverse complement strand
CGGATCGAACACTTCGTTATCGAATTCAACCCCAACAGATAAATCTCACCCCGCCCTGCTGCCACCGGTTTGAATGATCTGAGGTAAATCCTCAAATGCTCGGAACACTGGAATTCCGCTATTACTCCGCAACGCAACAGCAGGTGTTACAGCTTTGAATAGGCCTTTTCAGATTTTAGTGAATAGAGCCATGGATGCGTAATGTATTCAGCCACATACTTGTTTTGAAATGTGATAAACGTAGGCTGGTCGCTCACTGAGCCCGGCGGAATGGCGGTTGGGCTGCTATTCTTATTTGGAAAATTTGGTCAAATTGGTCGCATCTGAATCAACCCGAAGTCTTGCGCTCCGTCTGGAGTGCTCATCTTCGATAAACGGACAGGCTTTTTGAGTTTGATCTAAAGCACAAAAAAAGCGCGGAGGCATTACCCCCGCGCTTTGGTGCATGGTGGATCGGGGCGAATTATTTTTTCTTACCGGGAAGAACGTTTACGATGCTGACATCCAGATACTGGCCACCACCGGTTTGGTGACAGTGAACGGCGATGATGTTTTTGCCTGGTTTCAGTGCGGCTTTGCCTTCTTCTGTCAATTCGATGATTTTTGGAGCAGTGACGAAGCCCCCGGCATCTGCAGCATGTACACCGTTGATGTAAACTACGATGTCTTCATCATGATAGGCTGACAGAGCGACAGTCGATGGAATCTCATGCGGCATGGTGAACTCGCGTCTTACCCAAATGTCGGAGTTTGTCCACGGGGTCCGGATTTTGGCACGAGGTGGTCCACCTCCACCGAATCCTGCGGCACCTTTTTTCCAATTCGAATCGTCGAAGCTTTTGCTGAACCAGTCAGCCGATGGCTTGTCGGTGGTATAGCTCCAGATGACATCATTCTTGTCTTCGGCGCCTGGAACCAGGGTCTTGACGATAGGAGCGATGTATTCGGGCATTTCTGCCCAATTTGCAGCTTTGGTCCGGTCTTTTGTGGCGTATTTTTTCCACAAGTCTGGATGATACAGAGTTTGGAGGTATACGCCGCCAACTACGGGGCGGGCGGTAAATCCGACTTTTTTGCCGCTGATGGTTTCATACCAGTCGGTCATCGGCGAGCGGGAAGGGCCTTCGTTGAGGAACTTGAAAACGGGCGAAACCAAGGCTTCGAAATCGTTTTGATCCTGAGTGAGAGTGGCGGTCCAAAGAATCCAGTCGAGCTTGGTGTAGGTCTTACGGTTATCCAGAGGCAAGCCGTAGGTGTTTTGCTTCTTCAGGTAATAATCCATTTCGCTGCGGCGGACTTCGTCTGGAAATAGATCCAGTCCGAGGATTTTGTCCCAAACGAGATTGTATTTCTGACTCCAGGTGCCAGCACGATCGAACGCAAGGCGGGTGTGATCGCCATCTGTTGCTTCCTCAACCCATCGTTTGGCGAATTCTTTGGCGGTCTTTGCATATTCCTCAGCCAGCTGGGTTTCTCCGCGCATTTCGCAGAGTTTGGAATAGGCAGCGAGACCGCAGATTGCTTTGACACTGAGATTCACGTTGTGAGCGAGGTGGCCCGCAAAGTCGTCGGTGCAGAGCTGGTTTGCTGGATCAAATCCTTCCTTTTTCAGGTAGGCGGCCCATTGGCTGAGGCGATCCCAGTAGCGGCCTGCATAGTCGGCATTGCCATCGATTTTTGCAACGGCAGCCATGAGAATGAGAAGGTTCCCGCTTTCTTCGACTGGCATCTGGTTTTCCTCGGTCCTTTCACCACCGCCGTAGACTTGTCCGTTCGCCCATGGGTAGGTGCCAAGATCGTGTGGTGCGAAAGGGAATTTCCAGCGATCGCTTTTTGCATACTCCATGAACGGAGTGATGAAGGATTTGGCGACGCTTGATCCGAACAGCAGAAACTGAGGTGCCATTGGGTAGAAAACGTCCGAAGTGGCGATGCAGCCGTTGGAGTGGTTTTCCTTTGAAAATTGCAGTGGCTGACCGTTTTCATCAGCCACGAATTTTCCGGCTGCGAAACATTGGCGGTAAGCAAGGGAGGCAAGCTTTGCGTATTTTTCACCACCGATGGATTTGAGATCAGCGTAGAGATCGGCATCGAATTTAGCACAATGCTCCTGGATCGCGTCGTATTGCTTGGCGGAGGCTGCGAGGAGGTCCTTCGCTTCCCAGCCATTCCGGCGCCAATATGGCCGGAGGTTCTTGTGATTGTATTGGATCGAATACAAATCGTCATAAGCGAGCATCGCCCATCTGGAGACGCTTTCTTTTCCAACTTTGACAGACTTGAGCTCAAGGCCAGCAGCGATGCCATCGGCATGATCGGATGACCCGCTCGCGTCTTTTTTGGTTTCCAGTCCTTTTTCAGCAAATGAAAGTGCAAGGTCTTGGGGCGCAGCGAAGGCACGGGATTCCGTGACACTGTCTGGTGCTGCGAGGTAAAGGTAACCCCAGTCGATACGCTGGTCATCGCCAGCTTTACCTAGGATTTGTTGGGCCTTTGAGCCAACACTCAAGACGGCCAGTCCGTCTGCGCTGGCATCTTTCCAGGTCACAGCCTGATCGGTGTTGTTTACCGTGAGCTCACCCGATGCCGCGAGGTAGACTGAAACATCGTGCTCCTTACCGTCTGTTGCTTTGAAATCGTAGGTCAGATAAGTGACTGGACGTGAAAGCAGGTCCATGTCTTCCGGCAGTGCCGGAGTGGTGAAGGTGAGTGACAATTCGATGCCTTCACCTGCAAATTGGTAAACCGTTTGGGTGGGGTGAACGGTCAGGGAGGTCTGCTCCATGGCGGGCACGGAGGATGGCGTAGCGCCCATGACACGGAGCGATTTACCATCGATTTTTACCAGACTGGTCAGCTGATGGCGGCGTCCGGTCCAGTGAGTGGTTTCAACGCCATTGAGCGTATCGCCAGGGGACCAGATGCTGAAGTAAGGGTCGCACGCCACCAATGGGGTGGCAGGCGGAATCAAATCGGTTTCACCAGGCGGATGCTGGCGTGTGTCCGCGGCGTGTCCCGTCGCGCTCGCCGCGATCAGGCACGCAGCGATTTTTGTGGTGAATTTATGGGTTCTCTTCATGGTGAATTTCTTCGAAATTACTAGCGAATGGGACAAAATTAGACACCGGCATGAGATTGCCTGTCAAACACAGCTAGGTATGCCAAACCCACATGGCTGCGGTGGAAATCCTCATGAAAATGGATTTCTTTGCCCCAAATGAACTCCCTTGGAGCGCAAAATCGCGCCGCTGGATAACCAACGACGCGATTGCATGGTACCGAACAAGCGAACTGAAATCAGCGTCTTCTTCGAACGAATGCCGACCCGATGGCGGCGGCTCCCAGCAGTGCAGATGAAGGCTCCGGGATTGGAGAATAGGTGTAGGTCAGATCCACCGATGCATTGATGGAAATATTGGCATCGGTAAAGGTGCTCGAAATGGTGAATGGCGTATCCCAAGTCACATCGACATCTCCGCCGCCTGTCAGAGCATCCAGGATCGTCTGATCGAATGTGGTTCCAACATCCGCAACATTGTAGGTGTAACTAAAGCTGGTTGAACCGCCTGGGAAACTGAATGAAACCGGAGCGCCACCACCACCGCCGCCTCCGCCACCTGATGCGCCGGTCAATGTGGTAGATGCAATGAGGAAATCACCTACATAACCAACACTTCCACCACCCGATGAGGCATCAAGAGTACCCGACAGAGACCATGTGATAGTGAAGGACTCCAAGGTTCCAAGGGAGGCATCGAATGCAGGCAATTGAGCGGTCAGGTAGCCTGCAGAGAAAACCTCCTGGGGAGATGTAATGGATGCATAAGACTCATTGACGTTGAATGAGTCAGAGTAACTCACTGTTGCAGCCTTGGCACTGCCAAGGCATAACATTGCCGAGAATAGGTATTTTTTCATTTTTAGTGAGGAGCGTATATCCGGTTGCATTCCTGCAAACTGAGATCGCGCGCACTAGCCGCATGGGATAAAAGCCAGTTGAAACGGGACGATGGCTCCTTCTTAAGGGATGGCACCGATTTCAAAATAGGGCTTTAGTCGACTCTCGGGTCCCCAAAGTTTCCGCGATTTCCAACGCTCAATTGGTGGCCGAGATTGGATTTGGTATCCGAAAGTAGGCTTTCTGACTCGATGGGAAATTCGGGTCGTTCACCAAAGTGCCCGGTGGGATATTCCGAACGTCGATCTGGCGCTCACTGTAAGGGCTGACAACATATCCGGGTTTTCCGGCGATGTTTTTTGCCGACGGATACTCAGTTTCCTTGCTCGAATTGAAGATCGCCTCGGCATCCGCGCTGTAGTCAAACACGTGCTCCAGTCTGGGCAATGCCCGGACCGGGAATTCCTTCTCGGACCACGGCAGGGACTGGCTCCAGTTTCCATTCGTCAGCTTCAGTAAAATCCCACTGCCCGGGCGAGCGGTGATTTCCAAACTGATGTCATCGGTTCGCCGGGTATTCCAACCCGGCACGGGCTCGAAAAATCGATGCAGATTGCCGCGCAGAAAAATCGCTTCAGCCAGCTCGTCGCCGAACTCGCTCGCAAGCGCCTGCTTCAGGGCTGGTAGACTTTCATCATCGTGGTCGATCCAGTTCACGTGAAAACTCCCGACTTGGCTTCTCTCCGCATGCAGATTGGCCAATTCCCAGGCACGGCGGGCGTTGGCAGACGAGCGGAGGATTCCGGCAAGTAACACGCGTTGCGCCTCGCTCAACTTCAACCACCTCGCGAGATGTGGAAATCCAGGGTCAATGATTCTTTCATCGTCTCCCATCCAATATCCTGCAGAGAGCTGCGGGCTGCCGCGTAAGGAACGCAAATCGGCCAATTGAGAGGCGAAAATTTCATCCGGATCCGGCGCCGCCACTGGCATTTCTGCAGGTGGCTTTTCGGCTGGTTGGCTTTGGAGTTTCGGGGCAATGGGTTGTTTCACACTGCTCGATTGCTCCACCAATCCCAAGGCGTCACTATCTGCGATCAACCAGCCTGCGACTGCGGAGCAGGCGAGGATGAGAATGGAGTAGAAAGCGGCTTTCATGGGTGGTTACAACCTTGAGGCAGTCACGGGTGATCAATCCGTTGCTTCACGAATTGATCCCAGTCAAGATCAGGGATGAATCGTTCAAAAGGTTTCATGTTGCGCATTTGTTCGGAAATTTGATCGTTCTGAACTTGTAGCATTATACGAAACTGCTCGGGATTTGCGTCGCCATTGCTCCGATCGATCTCAAACTGCAGAATGGTTTGGTCCGAGCTGGGCAATGCATTGAAGCGAATCTCAAATTTCGTCTGTTTGGAAATACGATCCCCTAAAGCATCCAGATCTGTCACAGCTTTCAAGCGAGAGTAATCCCGATCACCGATCACCGATTTGAGCTCATCACCGAATGACTCAAGCCGTTGATGAAAACCAGCAGCAGCATGACCGAGATCGATTTGAATTTTGCCGGGAACGGTGGAATCGACCACTGATTGATTCTGGATGATTTCGTATGCATCCGTGGAAAACGTGCGCATCTTTTGATCGAACCTTGCAGCCTGCGATTCCTCTAGCCCGAGAAATTTCGCCAAATCAGTCCACCAAGTTTGGTCCAGGAAGTTATTTGCCTCACGAGACTTATGGTAAGAGAGAATGAACCGACTGGGTTCCTCCAAAATGAGATCAGCCTGTTCACGAGTGAGGCCTACTTCTTCTTGGGTCGCACGCGAATTCCGCACGGTTCGGGGATTAGAGCTATCTGCAGACGAGCGATTGACAGTGCGCGAAGTGGCCGATGCGTTGGAGCTCGTTTTCTGATTCGTGGAGGAACCGGATTGTTCGCTGTTTCCGGCAACATAGCCCAAGGCGAGGCCAAGAATCGCGCCACCGAGTGTTAGATAGGTTTTCATGGGAATTAATTTTCAGCTGGTGGCGGCACTCTGAAATATTTCTTTTCTGCTGATGGGAAGTTTGGGTCTGCGACCAATGTGCCTGCTGGCATGCCGCGGACATCGATGATTTTGCCGCAGAACGGACTGGATACAAATCCTGCTTTGCCCGGGATGGCTGCGGCCACAGGCGGGCCTGATTTTTCACTCAATTTCAGCATGGCCTCGGCATCACTGCGGTAATCAAATAAATGAGCCAGCCTGAGCAATGGCAAGCTAGTGGGATCGACCCCGGTTTGAGGAGATACGGACCTCCAATCACCATTGGTAAAAATAAAGTCCAGGCCACCATTTGTGTTAGATTTGATCGTCAATAGGATCTCAGGGATACGGCGCTGCTGCCAACCGCTGAGCGGTTCGAAAAATCGGTGAAGATTTCCCCGGATGAAAATCGATTCACCAAGCGTCTCGCCAAACTCGCGCGCGAGTGCTTGCTGCAAAGCAGGCAGGCTGCTGGAGTCGTGATCGATCCATGCGAGTTGATAGATTCCCTCGTCTATTCGTTGCGAATGGATGTTCCCGATTTCCCAATCACGTCGATCGTTCTCGGCTTCACGCAAAATTGAAGCGAGGGCATTTTGCTGGTTTTCGGTCAGCTGCAGCCATTCTGTTAGATGTGCGAAATTCGCATCGCGGATTTCAGTTTCATCGCCGAACCAGAACGCAGCGGTGAGCCGTGGACTGCCTTTGAGATCGCCGAGTCCTTGCAGCATGGAGAGTGGAATCGAGTCGCCATGGTGGGTGGTGCTGGTTTGCTTGCGCTGCTCCTGCGCAGCACGCTGCGGGCGTGGAGGGATTGCGGCAGTAGGGCTGCTTGCATGGGAGTCCGCACGGGAAATGAGCCCGCTTTTGGCAATCATCCAGCCAAGTCCGGCGGATAGGACCAAAGCAAGGACTGGATAGAAATATGCTTTCATATCGGATTTAATCCAAGTTTCACTAGCTTCAGGCGCGAGGATTAAAAAGCATTTCCCTGAAAATTTTTCTGCAGCTTCAAGGTGCGGAAAAGGCCGCTCGATTGAGCAAATCGCCCAAACGAAGCTGTGGCATGATTTCCGGGAAGATCGCTTCTTGTTTGAGGATTTCAGCCACAATAGGAGTCGCATCCATCATGCGGCGCTGGGCGAAAAGTGCATCATTTTGGAACCAGCTGATTGTAAAAATCACCCGATCGTCCGCCAACTCAGCTTCCGAATCATCGGCAGGCGGATATTCCGTGGTGATATGGATCCGCGTGTCGGGCGTGACGACTTTTTTTAGACCATCAAGTTCGGCGATGAGGCTGAGTTGTTGAAAGCACCGATCGTCCACCAGATCTTCAACCGCGTGCTCGAATTGGTCGATGGCGCGGGCAACGGGAGCGGCGGCTTGTTGGTAATCGATCACCACATCCGCTGGATTGGTTTCGTCGATGCTCGATTGCTGATCAATCGCCGTGCGGATGTCATTGGCGCAGCGATCGAGAGCTTCCTTGGCTTCGGCTTGTTGCTGGCTATCCCAGGTGAAGAACCTGGCGGTCATGGCGACCCAATTTTCGCGATCGGACGGACTTTGCAAACGATCCAGTCGCAATCGGTAAGCGGTTGGATTTTTCAGCAGCAAATCCACCTGCTGTTGGCTGAAACTGAGCTTATGCGGCTTTTCAGGTTCCGGAGTTTCAGGTGCTTTAGCGGTGTGTGCAGCATCGATCGCGGCAGGAGTTGGTGGAACAGGGGCCGGATCGAGATCGGTTAGATTCCAGAGACCGAACTGATCCGATCGGGTCACATAGCCAATGCCGAGGCCGAGCAGTGCACTGGCTGCCCAGAGAAACCAAGGACGGGAATGATCTTTGGAGCGGTCCGATACCATGTGAATCCTTTTTAGCCACCCGTTCCATGCATGGCAAATCCCGAGTTGATGCGGCTTGAATGCACCGCGTGGAGGATTTTATCGCCTTAGAACGTCGGTGCTGCGACGGTTGCGCGGCTGAGTTCGTCACTGCGGCGTGTGAGAATGCGGTCGGCAGTTTCCGTGACCATTTCCTGCAGCAACAACCAGAGATGTGAACCTTGGCGATAGTCGGCTGGAGCGATGTGTTTGACTCGTCCTGCGTGGGTTGAAAGTTGGAAGCATTTGCGGAATGAACGTCCGGTTGGATCTTCTGGGTTATAAACCGCGATGCCTTGGCCGCCGTTGCGCGCCATGACCGTGAAGCAGGGCACGTCTGTCGGGCCATCGCCGACGTATACCATGTTCTCGAACGGGATCGGCCGTTGTTCAGGTGGCATGTGATCGTTCACGTCCTGATCGTAGCGCAGCATGCCTTTGTTGATGCGGAACAGGAACTGGGTTTTGGAAGTGTGGGAAATCACACGCTTCGGGAAACTGATGCGGCCCTCATTATCTTCGCCGAATTCGCAGCCGAACATGGCTTTGACAAATGGTTTCAGGCGGGAGCCATCGAGCAATGCCTTGAGTCCGGAGGAAATGATGTAGTGCTCGACTTTGATCCCCGCGGCTTCGTGCTCCGGGCGTAGCGCGGCTTTTGGCAGATCTTCGAAAAGCTCAGGGAGGCCAGGGAAAAAACGCAACCCGGCACCAAGCTCGTTGAGGCGGGTGTTGGTCACATTGTCCATGCCGAGGTAGTCGAGCAAACACTTCATGTAGGCCAGCTCACCGTCCCATTTCTGCTCGTGAACAAGGGCATTGCACTTCTTCCAAAATTGAGTCGGATCAATTCCAAATTCAGGGAAAAGCACATCATCCTGCATGTAGCTAGGGCTGAGCGTTTGGTCGTAATCGTAGACCAGGGCGATTGTGCTTTGCGGGGCGGCCATGAGGTGAGTTTAGGATCGAATTCCGAAGAGTCGAGATTCAAGAATCTCACAGCTGCCAGCCATCTTGGGAAAAAAGGTGGCGGAACTCCTCGTATGAATCTGCTCCTAGCTTCTGCTAGCTCGGATCGATCGCCAATACCCCATCATGCGCCTTCTCAATTTTGCTCCACGTGTTGTTCGCACCTTCTTGTTGTTGGTATCGATTTCATTGCCGTGTCATGCCGGGCAAAAAGTTTTGTTCATCGGGAACAGTTTCACATTTGGCCATGGTGGGACTGCTAGCGTGCCTAAGATTTTCGAACGCATGGCCATCGCGGGCGGAGATGGTGAGCCGCTTGTGAAAATGTCAGCAGTGGGTGGAAAGAATTTTGAGTTTCATGAAAACGATCAAGGCACCCGTGCAGCAATCGGTTCGGAACCTTGGGATTACGTGATCTTGCAAAACTACTCCACCGAGCCGACGCATCTCGGGAATCTGGATAAGCACTTGGAATTTGGAAGGGCACTTTATGAACGCGTGATTTCCAATCGGGCGGATACCGAAGTGATCCTCTATGAGACTTGGGCGCGTAGTGCGAAGCATCCACTTATCTCGGGGATTTCGATGCCGGACTCCTTTGCTTCCACGACTGAAATGCAGGATGAATTGAGAGCTGGATATCGCTCGTTGGCCGAAGCTCTCAATAAGGATCATCCGGAAAATCCTCCGGTTCTGGTGGCTCCTGCAGGCGATGCTTGGTTGAATGTCGGCGGGATGCTGGCTGAGACCAATCCACAGTTTTCTCACCTACATGATATCGATGAGTATCATGGAAATGATAATGGTTATTTTCTAAGTGCGGCTGTTTTTTATGCGACGATATATGGAAAAAGTCCTACAGGCTTGCATTTGAATCCTGCCGTTTTGTCCCTGGGATTGAATCTAACGGTTAATCCATATGATTTGGAACAAGCGGCATGGGAAACGGTGACGGGAACGATGAAAGTGGGCTTTCAAAGTCAGCCGGTTTCGATATCAGTTGGAGAGCATCAATCGGCGAAATTCCAAGTGGAAGTCCGGGGCTCTCAGCCGATCGAGGTTCAATGGATGAAGGATGGTGAACCGATTGAAGGAGCTACCGCATTGACATATGAATTGCCTAATGCGCCAGCAACCATGAATGGGGCGTTGTTTTCGGTGCGTGTCTCAAATGCGATTTCTTCGGCGGTCAGCAATACAGCAACGCTCCAAGTGATGGCAATGGCGACGGATGCCGCCAGCGATGCCACTCCGGCTTCAACCACGGCATCACCATCAAAGGCTGAAAACCCAGCGGCCGATGGTCCACATGAGCAGGGGAATGAGTAATAGGAAAAGGAGATCGACCCACAGCCCGGATCGTATCATGCGAGGTAAGGGGACGAGCCCGGAGCCATAGGCAATTGCATTGGGTGGAGTGCCTACCGGGAGCATGAAATCGGCGCTGGCAGCCAGCGCGACTGGAGCTGTTAGAAGTAGGATGGGTAGATCAAGAGTTACAGCGAGTGCGCCGATGACAGGTAAAAATGCAGCGGTCGTGGCGGTATTGCTGGTGAGCGCGGTTGCGATGATCATGACCGCAACCACCAGGAATACGATCCACAAGGCGGGCCAAGATGCGAGTCCGTTGAGCATGCCGGCCATGGACTCGGCGAGTTTGGTTTTTTCAAAGGCGGATGCCAGGCTTAGGCCGCCACCAAAAAAGATGAGGACATCCCACGGGATTTTCCGGACGGCATCCCAATCAAGCACAAACCGGCGGCTTTGAAATTCGGCAGGGATGAAAAAGAGAGTGGTGGCGGCGGTCATTGCGATCACCTCATCCGTGATGAAAGGATACGAGGATTTCCAGAATCCACGCGTGATCCAGGCAACGACAGCGCAGCTGAAAGCCAGCAAGACGATCCATTCAGGTCGAGTGGTTTTACCAAGTTTGATGAGCTCTTGATCGATCGAACTTTTGAGTCCCGGCGTGTCGTCATTTTGAACTCTGAAGCTCACCCGCGTCAGGATAAGATGGGCCAACGGGACGGAAAGAATGACTAACGGAACGCCGAGTTTCATCCAATCGGCGAAGCTGATATGGATGCCGTAAGTGCGTTCCAGAAAGCCTTTGAGAATCGCATTGGGTGGCGTGCCAATCAGGGTTCCCATCCCGCCGATGTTTGCGCCATAAGCGATGGCGAGCACCAAGGCGCTGCCTAAATGGCTGGATGGGGCGGTGAGCGATGCGTCCCGTTTAAGGATGCCGTGTATGGAGATCGCAATCGGCAGCAACATCATGGCTGTTGCGGAATTGCTTACCCACATGCTCAGAAAGGCCGCCGAGACCAGAAAGCCGAGAACCAGCGATCGCGGTTTGGTGCCAAACACACAGATGATCCGGAGCGCCAGGCGACGGTGCAAATTCCAACGTTCCATCGCGATGGAAAGCATGAAGCCTCCCATGAAAAGATAGATGATGGGATCCGCATATGGGCTGGTGGCTTCTCCCACAGATGAAACCCCTGAAAGGGGCAGTAAGACGATAGGCAATAATGCGGTTGCTGGAATGGGTATGGCCTCAGTTACCCAAAGGAACGACATCGCAACAGCCAGCAGGGCGACTTTCGTTGCTTCATGACTCAGATTGGGAAGTGCTGGCGAAAATACGCTGAATAGCAATAATCCAACGCCAATGAGCAAAGTGGCGTGATGTTTCAGCGGGTGACCAGTTGACATTCCACCATCTCAGAGGCGAAACCGAAACGGGGAAAGCTGAAAAATGATCTCATGTCTGGCGGAATGAGGACGAATGGATGTTGTCAATATGGCGTTAGAGCCTCGCGATATGGCAGTGAGTCCAGTGAATCTTCGTTCCTTCCTGGGAATGGATGGAGTGATTTTTTGATGGAATCTTGATCGATCCAGACTGAATCGGTCATAGCGCTGAAAATGTCTTGAGAACTTAATTTGTGGTTAGGTATTTTACCATATTCCTCAAAAATCAATGAACCCTATGCGATCAAAACTGTTTCTACTTGCGCTCCCGTTGCTATCACTTTCGTCAGCTCATGCTGCATTGACCTATGTCGATGCAACAGGCGGTGAAGGCGGTAATACCGTAAATGCTTCAACGCTGAGTGCCACGGATTGGTATATTGTAAATCCCAGCGGAGGCGCTGATAATTTTCTCTGGGATTTGCGGACTACGGGACCTGGTGCGATTGGTTACAATGGCACTGCTTTTCAGCTTAACCTCGCGGATGGAAGTCTGATGATCATGACGGCCGTAACAGGTTTGTCGGCGAATACCACTTACACTGACATCCGGTTGTACTATATTGGCAACGTTTCCACCGCCACCAACCGCAATTGGAGCCTTTCAGCGAGTGTTGAAAGCGCAACCACTGGATTCGTTACGTATCTAGACAACGATGGAAATGCGTTGGTAGATAGCAGTACAGATGCTTTGGGAACCAGCGATGCTTCTCCAGCGACTGATACTCGTTATTGGGTTTCCCTACCTGATGTCACCACGGACGAGACCGGAACTTTCTACGTTTGGGTAGATGCATCGTCGGTTTCGAGCGATCGGGTTGTCTATGATGGCATTGCTTATGGTGAAGCCATTCCTGAACCATCCGTGGTCTTGATGTCAGGGCTTGCCATGGCTGGCATTGCATTCTCGCGCCGCCGCCGCTGATCTTTTCATGGCTTGATGAAATCAAACCCTGTGTGGCGATGGTAAACATGGCCCGCAGGGTTTTTTAGTAGCCGGTTCTAGGAGCGACTGGCGATCTGGCGAATCTCATCAGCTGAGAGATCCACGCGTTGATAGACGGATTTGATGGCATGAATCATGGCGATGGAACTTTCTCTTTCATCGTGAAACACCGTGATATCCAGTTGCCGAAGTTCGGCGATCTCTGAGGCAAATTTTCCGCGGCCAAAAATGGCAACACTCGGATTGTGCTCGCGAACCAGTGGAACGGCGGCTTTGGTCAGTTCGACGGCTGGAAAAGTAAACGCGACCAATCGCGCGCGTTTGATGCCGGCAAGTTCGAGTGCTTCCGGATGGGTTGCATCTGCAAAGAGCACCGGCTGGCCTTCCGCTTTAAGTTGCCGGACCGTATCGGAATTCAGCTCAAGGATCAGGGTTTCAATACCAGATTGTTTGAGCGCTTCGTTCAACGCCCTGCCAACCGGACCATAACCACAGATCACGGCATGATCGGTGAGCTCCTTGATCGTTTGTGAAGGCCCGAGATTTTCCGGACGAGGAAGGCGATGGCTATCGAGGTTGAATCGGCTCTCAAGAAATTTTCCGAAACCATTGCTGCCTCGCATTAACAAGGGCACCACTGCCATGGTAAATGCGGAGCAACTCAGCAGGAGCTGTTGGGTAGAAGCCGCTAGAGGGTGGTAACTATTTGCCTTTGCAATTAACACCAGTGAAAACTCACCAGAGCTGGAGAGAGCGGCGCCAGTGAGTAACGCCGGCCTCAATGGCAGGCGGAACAGGCGGGCGATTTTGAAGGCGATCAACCCTTTCACCAAAAGAATCACTGCGCTGCAGCCGAGGATGCGAACCCAGTCCTGGGCAACCACCCAGACATTGATTTGTAGCCCGATTGAGACGAAGAAGATGGCCAGGAACAGATCGCGGAATGGCATGATGTCCGCCATGATGCGATGACGGTAGATCGACTCACTGACAACCACTCCCGCGGCGAATGCCCCGAGCGCCGGTGAGAGTTTCAACACAGCTCCAAGGACGGCGATGCCGCTGCAAAGCGCGACCACGGCCAGGGTAAAAAGCTCCCGGCTACGAGTTCGTGCAACAGCATGGAGGATTGGCGTGACGCCAAATTTGCCGATCAAAAGTGCGCCACCCAGAAATAGAATTCCACGGCCTAGTGCGAGCAGGATTCCCACTGAAATTGAGCCTTCACCCTTGCCATACAAAGCCGGGAGGATCAGGAGAAAGAGAATCACCACGATGTCTTGAAACAAGGCGATGGCGAGCGAAGTCCGGGCACTTGGGTTGTTCGACTGGCCCATGTCCTGGAACGATTTCATCGACACGGCTGTCGAACTCAGGGTGATTGCAACGGCCAGCACGACCAGATCGGCACCCGGGAAGGAAGTGGTTAGCCAAAGGGTGAGGCCAGTAATGATTGCGGCGATCCCGACTTGGCTGCCGCCCCCAAGCAGCGACACGCGCCATAGATGTTTCAGTTCGCCCAACGAGAACTCAATTCCCAGCGTGAACATCAAGAGAATGATGCCGAGCTCAGCGAGGTGAGAGATGACAGCATCCGTTTCCGCTTCAGGCCCGCCGACCAGGGCAAGCAAACCTGCGTTCGCGATGATCACTCCGCACAAGAGGTAGCCGATCAGAAAGTTTTGCTTCAGCTTAGCCAATAAAAGCGACATCAGGACGGCAAAGATCAGCACCAGGCTGAGCAGCGCAAACAAGGGCGAAACATCGGCAGAACCTGCTGCCAGAAATGAGGGAATGAACACGGAGCTAGGGAAAAAATCGGAGTCTTGTACTGCTTAATGAGACTATCCGATGAGATCTGACAAGGCGGATTCCAAATCCTGGAACTCGAATTCGAAACCGGCTTTGATTAGGGCAGACGGGACGGCCTTTTGACTTCCTAACAGGGCGCTGGCAAATCCACCAAGGGCGAGTTGAAGCGCAAATCCCGGAACGGGAAAGATGGCGGGGCGATGAAGTGCATTCGCAAATTTTTTCGTCATCTCCGCATTGCGTTCCGGGTGTGGCGCGGTGCCATTCACCGGTCCGGAAATGTCGGCTTCTGTGACGGTGTAAACGATTGCCCGGCGGAGATCATCCAAGTGAATCCAGGGGACCCATTGTTGCCCGGAGCCGAGTCTGCCTCCCAGGCCGGTGCCCAATGCCAAGCGGAGTTTCTTGAAGGCTGGCCCCTCTTTGCCGAGGACCACCCCGATGCGAAGCAGGACGACGCGGACCCCGAGGGTTTCTGCTTCCAAGGCGGCGGCTTCCCACTCGCTGCAGACATTGGCGAGGAAATCGTCCCCGCAGTTGGCGGATTCTGAAAGCAATTCGTCTGCCCGGTTTCCATAATAGCCGGTGGCGGAACCATTGATCAGAACCGCGGGGCGTTGGTTTGCGGGCAGGCGTGCGATGGCTGCGACGATCTGCCTGGTTGTCCCGACCCGGCTATCGATGATTTTTTGGCGATAACTGCGGGTCCAGCGCTTGTCCACAGGGGCGCCGGCGAGGTTGATTACGGCGAAATGATGGGCGAAATCGAGTGAATCGTAGGATTGCCAGCGATCGATCTCCGGACTGGGTTGCTTTGCGGCGCGGCTGATGCCGGTGGTGCGGATTTGCTGTTGTGCGAGGAGCGCGGGCAGGCCACGGCCGATAAATCCTGTGACTCCGGCGATGGCTGCGCGTTTTTCCCCAAGCATGGCCACATTCTCTCCCGGAATGGGGAACGGGTAAAATGATTTCTGAGATCGGAGCCCGCTGCCTTTCCCCCTTTACTTCAGCGCTTTGGCTTCGTCTTATCACTGCGATGTCGAAGATTGTTGCTCTGGCACTGACGCCTCTGTTTTTCGCTCCGGTGATCGCGCAGGAGGTGCCGGAACTTCCGGAAAATTGGGAAGTTCCGGAGGTGGATTTGATTACCCCGGTGCCTGCGCCGGAGATTGAAACCGCGCAACAGATTACCGGAATGGCTGATCTGCCGGATGGCGTGACAGTTTCATTCAGCAGAGCGAGCGGTAATATCTACGACAAAACGCAGGGCATGGTGGAAGGGGACGTGGTGCTGCGTGGTGACAATGGCTTGGAAATCTTTGCCGATCGGGCAACCCGTGACGGCGACACGATCATTTTGGAAGGAAATGTCAGCGTGTATCAGGGCAACCTGTTTCAGCGGGGCAAAAAGGCGGTCTACAACCTGAAAACGAGGAAGGTCGACGCATCCGGGATGGAGGCATCAGTGGATCCGTTTTTCCTGGAAGCCAATGGGTTTCATACCGAAATCGTCCACGGCAAGGTCGTCTATGTGGGCGAGGATGCGGGCGTGACCACGCATGATTCGAATGATCCGAGCTACTGGATCCGCGCGGACGAAACCCGGATTTACCCGGATGATAAAATCACCTTCAAGAATCTGAAGCTGTACGCGGACGATGTCCCGGTTTTCTGGTTGCCCTATTTTGCTCAGCCATTGGATGCGGACCTTGGAGTGCATTTCGAGCCAGGAGCGCGCTCGAATTGGGGACCGTATTTATTGACCAGCTACGGGATCATGCTGGGCGGAAAAACCGACCCGGAAACCGGGGAGCGGGAAGATGCCTGGATCCTTTCGAAGTGGCACGTCGATTTGCGCGGTTCCCGGGGGCTGGGAACTGGCCTGGACCTGCGCGATACTCGCCTTCAGGAGAATGAAAACATTCCGGGGCTGAGCTTTTATTATCTCAACGACCTGAATCCGAGCAAAGAACGGGCCGGCATTCCCCGCGGATTCGTTAACGAAGACCGTTACCGGATCGAGCTGAAACAGCGAAACCCGCTGCATTTCGAGCCCGGAGCTGACTGGTACTTGGATACCAACCTAACCTGGCTGAGCGATCAGTATTACCTGGAGGATTTCAATCCAGAGCTCTATTCGCACGATCCGTTTCCGGACAACACGCTGGGTATTTTCCGACGGGATGAAAAGTCGCTGCTTTCGATTTACGGGCGTTTCAGGCTGAACGATTTCTATCGCACCGATACCCGCTTGCCGGAAATCGTGTTCGATCAGGCGCGCGGATCACTCTTTAATCTGCCCTTTCTGGTTCATGAAGGAACCACGTCGCTGGGTCTGATTGGAGCGGAAACCGCGGATTATCGGAAGGATTCCATCATCGAACCCTTGCTCTCGCTTTCGCCCGGTGACCCCCAGGCAACGCGGCTGTTGAGCCAGTTGCAAGGGTATGAGCAGGAATTGGCGGCGAAAATTCTGGCCTTGCCTCCGGGCGATGCCGACCGGGAGGCCTTGGAGGATCAATTGCTGAACACCAGCTACGGCCGGTTCCATACCTATCAGGAATTTTCCTTACCCATGTTGTTTGGCGGTTGGCTGAGCTTCGCACCAGAAGCGGGTGCCGGATACACTCAGTATTGGTCGGTGGACGGGCCGGATTCGACCATGGATCAGACAATCCTCCACGTCGGAGCGGAGGTTTCGGTCAAATTTTCCAAAGATCTGGGCGGGTATCAGAATCACGCGCTTGGCATCGATCGTTTGCTGCATGTGTTCCAGCCGTATGCGAATTGGTCGGTGGTGGACGCGAGCGATCTCGGGGATACTCAGCCAAGTGTCGATCGCCTGACATTTACCACCCGCCCACGCACCTTGTCTCCGGCTCGTTACACCGCCACGGACGATCTTCAGAGCTGGAATACGGTGCGTTTCGGTGCTCGTAACCGCTTGTTAACCAAGCGTGATGGTCAAACTCACGAATGGCTTTTTGTCGATACCTACATGGACGCCTTCGGCAAGGACTACGAGGGTGATCGCAATTTCTCGAATCTATACAACGATGTCCGCTGGTCGCCATTGCCTTGGTTGGCCGTTGAACTGGAAACGCAATTTCCGCTGATCGACGGCGGCTCCGGGTTCACGGAGTTTGCTTCACGTTTGCGCTTCATGCCTTCGGAAAACTTCGAATTCTCCCTTGGCTATCGTTTCCTCGATAACCACCCGGTGCTGCTTGACTCCAACCGCATTGATCTCCGGACTTACACCCAATTGAACGAAAATTGGGGATTTGGCACCCGCCATACCCTGGAAACGGATGATGGCGTGCTCGAGTCCCAGCAATACATGCTGCAGCGCGATCTGGGCAGCTGGGTCGCAGGCATGGGGATCAGCATGCGGGACAACCGCTACGAAGAGGAATACGGCATGGTGTTCAGCCTGACTTTGAAGGATTTCCCATCCGCCTCCTTGCCATTCACGCTTGATGCGGAATAGTCCGGGGCATGACGATTGCTCCGGACACATTGATCGACGCGCTGAATTGGCGCTACGCCACCAAGAAGTTTGATCCAAAACGCCAGATATCAGACGAGGTTTGGGCAGCAGTTGAGAAATCGATGGTCCTCACGCCATCCTCGTTTGGCCTGCAACCGTGGAAATTCCTGATCGTGAAAACCCCGGAAATCCGCACCAAGCTGCGAGCTGCCGCGTGGGGGCAGTCCCAAGTCACGGACGCATCACATTTCGTCGTATTTTTAGCCCGCACCGATCTGGTGGAAAGCGAAGTCAGTCAATGGATGGAGCGAATGGCTGAAGTTCAGGGGATCCCGGTGAATGTTCTGGATCCGCTGAAAGGAGCAATCACGGGCTTTGTGGATCCTATGCCAGTATCGGATCGCGCGGCTTGGAACACCCGCCAGGTTTACATCGCTTTGGGCCAATTGATGTTGGCCGCGAGTATGCTTGGCATCGATACCTGCCCGATGGAGGGCATGAATCCGCGCGAGTTCGATGACATCTTGGGACTGAACGGCAGCGGCTACGCGACAGCGGTTGCCTGTGCCCTGGGTTATCGGGCGGATGATGATCATTCGTCAGGCCGGCCGAAGGTGCGATACGATGCGGCCCGCCTGATTCAGACCATTTGACCCGATTTTAGAAACTTTTCGGAGCGCTAGCGTCAGCGGGTTTCTTAATTCCCAGGATTTTGAAAACATCGTCCAGGATCCGGGTCGGGGCCTTGCCGAGTGAGTCCATTTCCTTGCGCTTGCCGCTAACGCCGATGTTCAGGCACGGAGTCTCGCCGCTAGGCAGGGTGACACTTCCGACCTCGACAAACAGCCTTTGCTTGAGAAGGGCTACGGCTTCCTGAGTGGAGCCGAGCTTCATGCCTTCAGCCAGATGAATATCATCCGCCACCTTCGTCATGATCTTGTCATCAAGGAGCTTTTCCTTGAGTTGGCTAGCTGCTTCCTCTTTCTGGTCAGGGGGCAGTTTCGGATTGATAGGAAGCCTTACCCACTTCCGATCCGGGCGATTTTGTTTATAAGTCCACAGCCCGGCCGCGCCACCCGCACCCAATAATAATACCGCCACCAAACCTAACACGATCCAACGTTGCATACGTCGGTTCATATCCTTTCACTTTTAGAATCCAAGTCGGAAATCCATGGAATATCCCCTAACCACCGCGACCACTGAAGTCTTACCAAACGGACTCACATTGATTTTAGATCCAGATCCGGCGGCTCCGGTAGTCAGCACCCAAATCTGGGTAGCCACTGGCTCAATCCATGAGGATCAACACCTTGGGGCGGGGCTTTCGCATTTTTTGGAGCACATGGTTTTCAAAGGGACTCGGGATTTCGATGGGGATTCGTTGGCTGAAACCGTGCAGGCCGCCGGCGGACATTGGAATGCTTATACGACTTTTGATCGCACGGTTTATTATATCGATGGACCGTCCGATTCATTGGAAACCTTTTTGAAAACGATTACAGGACTCGTCTTTTATCCTACTCTTCCTGAGGCGGAATTTGAGAAAGAAAAAGATGTCATCCGCCGGGAAATCGATATGGGCCTTGATGATCCGGATAATGTCGCAACCCGGTTAGTTCTATCAACCGCATTTGTTACGGATCCACGTCGCCATCCAGTCATCGGTCATCGACATCTATTCGATAAGCTGACCCATCAGGATATGTTAGATTATCACCGATCCCGCTATACTCCGGATCGTGCATTTGTGGTGATCTCCGGAGACTTTGATGTGGATCGTGCGCGTGAAATGGTCACGCAGATGACCGCAGATGCTCCGCTCGCGGCGGGTCGTGATCCGTTGGTGCCGATGGACCCTCCGCAGCTCGGGCCGCGCCGTTCCCGCGAGACGTTTGCCATTCCGACTTCCCGCATCTCACTGATCTGGAAGACTCCATCGCTCGACCATCCCGATGCTCCTGCATTCGATGTTTTGGCAGCCATCCTTGGGCGTGGTCGTTCCTCGGTGCTGCACCTCGCTCTGCGCGAAAAGCAGGAGCTGGCGCTGGAAATCTCCGCATGGGCCTGGAATACGTCCGGGCGGGAGGGGGTTTTCGGGATCAGCGCAGATGCCTTGCCAGAAAAACGCGATGCCTTGATCGAAGCCATTTTAGCCGAGTTGAAAACCTTCCCGGCTGCGCCGCTGGATGACAGCTTGGCAAAGGCGAAGCGGCAGATCGCCGCCAGCCAATTCCGGTCGCTGACTACAGCATCCGGCCGAGCTTCTGATTTAGCGTCAAACTGGCACGAAGCACGTGATCTGGATTTCACCCGCCGTTATCTGGCGGCCATCCAGGAAGTCACTGCCGCCGATATCCGACGGGTTGCCACCTCGCTCCACCCGGATCGGTTGACTCTCAGCGTGCTGGACCCGACGGATGCGCCGCCGCCGGCAGTGGCCGTGAAATCGGCTCGGCAGGTGCAGGAAGTTGAGACGTTCAAGCTGCCAAATGGACTGGAAATCGCCTTGTTGCCGGATTCACGTGTGCCGTTGATTCATTTTCAGGCGGCCGTTCGCGCAGGGTTGCCATCCGAAACCCCGGAAAATAGCGGTCTGAATCAATTGCTGGCGACGACGCTGACCAAGGGCACTACTTCCCGCAATGCGGAAGAAATTGCTTATGCACTGGAGTCGCTTGGTGCTTCGATTTCCGCCAGTGTCGGCAACAATGCCATTTTGGTGCAAGCCGCCGGACTCGCGCCGGATCTGGAAACCATCGCGGATATTTTTGCGGATGTGATCCTGAATCCATCGTTCCCTTCGGATGCGATCCAGCGTGAAAAAGCCAGTCAGGTTGCCGTGTTGGAGGAAGCATTGCAGGACCCGCTTCACGTTGGCATGCAGCGTTTGCGCCAATCGGTATTCGGCCAGGCCGGTTATGGATTGGATTCGTTGGGCACCTTGGAAAGTTTGCCAAAAATCGATCGTCTCTCGCTGAGCGCCCAGCATTCCCGGCATTTCAATGCGGCCAACATGACCATGGCGATCGCCGGGGATTTTGATGGCGCTGAGTTGCGAAAGTTGCTGGCTGAAAAATTCTCCCCACTGCCTGCAGGCACCACTTGGCAGCCACCTGTGACTCAGGCGAACCTCGGGTCTGAAATCGAGGCCCGTCTGCCGAAAAAGCAAGCCGTGCTCGCGATTGGATTTCCGGGAGCAGCAGCCGGTGATGCTGACCGCCATGCGCTCGCCATGATTCAGGAGTATGCCAGTGATATGGCGGGGCCGCTTTTCACGCGGATTCGGGAAGAATTGGGGTTGGCCTATCGAGTGGGAGCCACGCAGTTCCTCGGATTTGATGCGGGGTTGTTCACCTTCTACATGGCGACTTCTCCAGAACAGGCTGAGTTGGCGACGCGGGAAATGCTTTCGGAAATCGCAAAAATCGCGAGCGCAGGCATTCCGGATGAAGTGTTCGATCGCGTACGCGCGACCGTGCTCAGTGGGCTGGCGATCCAACAACAATCGCCATCGTCCAGCGCGCGACATGCGGCGATTGATTTGCTATTCGGGCAGCCTGCGGATCAGCACCGCCATCTCCCCGCGATCTATCAGTCACTCAATGCCAATGAGGTTCGAGAAGCCGCCACGCGCATCCTCAGTGTGAAGCCAAGTCAGGTGCTTGTGTTGCCCGAAAACTAAAGGGCGTAGCGCAGGCATCGGGGGTGAAATTTCACGCAACAAATGGCTAAGGCCGGTCGTAGCAGTCTGCGGCCGTACCCGATCGGCCATTTGATTCATGAAACGCGTTCTTATTCCTCTCGTCAGTTCGTTTGTCCTGAGCACCTCATTGCTTTGCCATGGGCAACAATCGTCCGCTTCTCCCAGCTCGTTGGTGAATCCATTTCTCGGCAGCGCGCCGCTGTTGGATCCTGAAATCACTGGCTACACTCCGCCTGAAAATTGGCGGGTTTGGGCAGGATTGACTTATCCCGGTTCGGCGCTGCCAAACGCGATGGTGCAGCTGAGCCCCATCACCGAGTATGGTTCTGGTGCTGGATACGAGTATGAGGATACGGAAATTCTTGGCTTCACTCATACGAACAAAGGCCACTGGAACCTTTGTAATATTCCGATCCTGCCAGTGTCCGGAGAGGGGGAGTATCCTTTCAAATCGAAGTTCAGCCACGATCAGGAAAAAGCATCGCCTGGGTTCTATCAGGTATTCCTCGATGACTCACAGGTTGGCGTGCGGCTGACCTCGACATTGCGCTGCGGGTTTCATGAATACACCTTCAAGAACGCCAAGGATCGTCGGATTTTATTCGATCTCAACCGCGCAAATAACCGCGTCTCCGAATGGGAGATCGAGCAAAATGGTGATCATGTCGTGTCCGGTTTTCAACGGGTTGGCGGCGATAAAATCTATTTCTATGCGGAGCTGAGCCACCAGATCGATTCATTGGAACAACACAAATCCGGGCGTCGCGGGTTTGCGATGATTCACCTTTCAGATGGCAACGACAACCCGGTTAGTCTGAAAATCGGACTTTCATTTGTCAGTCCGGACAACGCCAAGCAGAACCTTAAAGAAGAAATCGGCGACCATACCTTCGATGAAATTCACAAGGAGGCCGTCGGCACCTGGGACACCTTGCTGTCAAAAGTGAAAATCCAAGGCGGGAGTGAAAAGCAACAGAAACTCTTTTATAGCTGCCTTTACCGATCCTTTCTCTGGCCGGCTTTGCGCAGCGATTGCAATGGCGAGTTCAAGGACGATTCGGGCAAGGTGCGCAACGAAGGATTCCGCTACTACACCAATCCGAGTTTGTGGGACACGTTCCGCAACAAGCTGTTTTTGTTAGGTATGCTTTCACCTGATGTCACGGGTGATGTGATCCAGTCGCTGGTGGTGCGTGGCGAACCAAGCGGCTTCATGCCAACGTTTTTCCATGGCGACCATGCGGCCGCTTTTGTCACCAGCTCGTATCTGCGCGGCATCCGGAATTTTGATTCGGACAAGGCTTACAAGGAGCTTCTCAAAAATGCCTATGAAGAGGGCGGCACCCGGCCACATATCGCCGAATACATTGAGAAAGGATATATTTCCGATCCCGATGTGAAGCATCCAAACACCGAGACCAAAGCGAGTGCGGGAGTTTCGAAAACATTGGAGTATGCCTATGACGACTATTCGCTGGCCCAGCTGGCCAAGGCGATGGGGGACGATGCACACTACGAAGACCTGATGAAGCGGTCGAAGAACTACGCCAACATGTTCGACCCGGAAACCAAGTTCATGCGCGGACGTTTGGAGAATGGCGATTGGATTTCGCCGTTTGATCCTCAGCGGCCGTTTTACGAATACATGTATCGCGAGGCCAATGCGTGGCAGCTTTCCTTTTTTGTCCCGCACGACATGCCAGGCCTGGTGAAGCTCTACGGTGGCAATGAGCCGTTCGAGAAGAAGCTGGATGACCTGTTCAGCATCAAATGGAACCCCCGCTTCATCGCGCGCAATGTTTCCGGCTTCCTCGGCCAGTATTGCCATGGCAACCAGCCGGACCACGAAGCGCCGTTTTCCTACTACTTCGTCGGCAAACCGGAAAAGTCCCAAGCCGTGATCGATACCCTTTTGGATAAATACTACGGCCTCGGCGAAAGCGGAAACGGCCTCTGCGGCATGGATGATGCCGGCGAAATGTCCGCATGGTATGTGTTTGCGGCGTCCGGCATTTACCCGCTTTCTACCGCTGATAATCAGTTCATCGTGACCTTGCCGATTTTCGATCAGGTCGATTGGAACGTCGGTGGCGAAAAGCCGGTGACCATCCAGGCCGAAGGCAAATCGCGCAAACTCAAGGAAATCGATTTCAACGGGAAAACCGTCGATGGCTATTTCCTGCCTTATGCCGACTTCGCAAAAGGCGGAAAACTCCAGCTCAAGACCGAGTAGTTCCAGTTTCAATCCGTGGAGCGGACAGCATTTGCCCGCAGTTTCGGCTGGCGGAAAATGGTCTTGATTCAAGTGGGTTTGGGCACACCTTCAAGAGGTGAAAACTATTTCTGCTACCGCAGCGCGATCCGATCTTTATCGCGTCATTGATGTAGCGATCTCCGATCACGAACCTGTGCAAATAACGGGTAAGCGGGGAAATGCGGTATTGATTGCTGAGTCAGATTGGCGAGCCATCCAGGAGACATTGCTCCTGGTTGGCATTCCTGGGATGCGGCATTCCATCTTGGAAGGGATGGCCGAGTCGATCGATGAATGTGCTCGGGAGATTTGAAAGGCGCCTTTTCGCGACGAATTAATATTCAGCATCGCTTGGTTTATCAGGTCCTTGAGGACGAAAAGATCGTGAAAGTCTTGCGGCTCTGGACTCATTACGAATGAATTTGCCCGCAGTTTCGGCTGGATTGATGATCGATGTTGGACGTTGCTCTTCCACCGATCATCTTCATCCCATGCAAGCCGACCCTCGATTCAACGAGTTTGTGATTCTTCAGGCCCAGAACGCCGGGCTTTTTCTCGGTCAAATCCCCGATCCGCGGACCGGGGAGAAGTCGGTGAATTTGCGTGCGGCGAAGTCAGTCATCGATTCGCTGGAAATGCTGGAGGGAAAAACCCGGGGCAATTTGACGCCCACCGAGGAAAAATTGCTGTCGATGGCCTTGCAAAACCTGCGTCCGCTCTACCTTGCTGCGGACGAGTCGTAATCTTGCGCTTTCCCTTCGGACGGAAACCTGAAAACTAGCACCTTCTCATGTTCACTCCCTTCCACATCGGCAACGTTCCCGTCGGCGGGCCCGCCCCATTTTTCATCCTCGGCCCCTGCGCATTGGAGTCGGAAGAGTTTGCCTGGGACATGGCACGCTCGCTCAAGGAAATCGCCGGACGGACAGGCATCGACTTCATTTTCAAAGCCTCCTTCGACAAGGCGAACCGCACTTCGGTTACTTCGTTTCGTGGCCCTGGCCCGGCTGAAGGCTGCCGGATTCTCGGTGAAATCTCCAAGGAACTTGGAGTGCCCGTCACCACGGACATTCATAACGAAGCTCAAGCTGAACTTGCGGCTGCGCACATCGATCTTTTGCAAATCCCGGCATTTCTTTGCCGCCAGACGGATTTGCTTGAGGCTGCCGCAAAAACCGGCCGTGCGGTGAACGTGAAAAAAGGCCAATTCCTCGCCCCGTGGGATACGGTCAATATCGCCAATAAAATGCGTTCGTTTGGCTGCGAATCATTCCTCCTCACCGAGCGTGGCACGACCTTTGGCTACAATAACCTGGTGACCGATATGCGCTCACTCTATTGGATGCGCAAAGAAGGCTTGCCAGTGATTTTTGATGCAACTCATTCGGTTCAAAGACCTGGTGGTCTGGGCGGAGCGACGGGCGGCGATGGCGAACTGGCCCCAGTCCTAGCCCGCGCAGCGGTCGCGACCGGAGTGGACGGTGTGTTCATGGAAGTTCATTCCGATCCGGCGAACGCCCTTTCGGATGGTCCGAACCAGATTCCGCTCGAATTTATCGAAGACTTGCTCGTCAAATTGATCGCGATTCACCACGCTTCGCACTAAGCTCATCGATTTTTGCGATTTCGACTTCCAGCACTTGCACTGCTTCCTGGTCTGCTTTTGGCCCAGGACGTTGTGCTTGATCAGGATCAAGAGCCGGAATCTTCGAAACCGTTGATTCCGGCGGCATCGCTCCTGCCGCCAGGAAGTGTGCTGAAAGGAGTCATGTTGCCTCGTTACGATGAGGAAATGCGGCTTACCAGCGTATTACGCTCGGAGGTGATGACTCTGATTGATGCATATCAGATTGAGGGGCAGGGAGTTGTGATTCGTTTTTTTAATCCCGATCACACCCAGCGTGCCCAAATCGATCTTCAGCGAGCGATTTTTGATCAACGGTCCTACATGCTGCACGCGGAAGAGCCGGTGAAACTGGTCGGCGAGCGATTCAGCGTTGAAGGCTTGGGCCTCGTCTACGCGATCGATCAATCCAAAGGCTTTGTGATGGGGCCTGTTAAATCCGTCATTGAACACCCTAAGTCTACGGCCATGAATTCTTCATCCATCCCCAAGTTTGGTATTTCCGCACTGCTTGGGGCGTCATTGGTGCCCATGTTTGCAGCCACGCCACCGCCGGTTTCCGCAGAGGAAAAAGCCGCGGTCCAAGCGGATGCCGCGCCGATGTCGGAGCTGGTGAGAGAAGCAAACCGCCAGACCAGGACCGATTTGAGGTCTGATTTGGCTCAATCGAATGCGGCCAACGCGGCGGTTGAAGCCTTTTTGGCGAAAGCCGATCTGCTGGATCAATCGACCGATGGCTCAACCGTTTACCAAGCAGAGGCAGCTCCTCTCGATATGCCGACAGGATCGCTACGCACGGTCATTGATTGCGATGGCGGGGTTTATTTCGATTCGAAAGAGGGCATTCTGGTTTTTCTCAAAAACGTCCGGGTCACGGACCCAAGGTTCACCCTTAGTGGAGCCAATGAGTTGAAGGTGTTCTTCAAGAAAAAAACCGACACGAGTCAGAAAGAGCAGGACAAGGTGGAGGTTGCTGTCGGAGATGTTGATCGCATCGTTGCCACGGGCAGTGTGCTGATGGAGCGGGTGATGCCGGAAGGTGAACCGCCGATGAAGGCGAGTGGCGCACTTTTCAGCTACAGCGTGGCGAATGAGAAAGCATTGCTTACCGGTGGCAAGCCATGGATCATCGATGGCGATAAAGTGCTGCGGGCCAAGCAAGCGGAAGCGACTCTGAATGTGGATCTGAAATCAGGAGTTTATTCGTTTGATGGAAGGGCGGATGCCTCTCTGAACGCCACTGAAATCAAGCACTGATCTTTTTAGTAACCGACTTTCTCGAAATTCATGCACGACCCTGGATCGACCTGCAAACACGCGGATACGGCAGTTTTATTCGCGTCAGGACTTCGCAAAACCTACGGTGGCCGTGCAGTGGTTGATGGGGTTTCGATCAGTGTTCAACCCGGTGAAATCGTTGGTTTGTTAGGCCCGAACGGTGCCGGCAAAACGACGTCGTTCTACATGATCGCCGGCTTGGTCCCGCCCGATGCGGGATCTGTTTCCTTCAAGGGGAGCAATATTTCCCGCCTGCCCATGCATCGCCGCGCACGACTCGGGCTCGGCTACCTTCCGCAGGAAGAATCGATTTTCCGCAAGTTGAGCGTGCTTGATAACTTGCTGGCAGTCCTCGAAACCCGGCCGAATTTAAATCGCAAGGAGCGCTTGGAACGGGCAAACGAATTGTTGGATCGCTTCAAAATATCGAAGCTGACCAAGTCGCTCGCAGTCACATTATCCGGTGGTGAAAAACGCCGGTTAGCCATCGCGCGGGCACTTTGCACCGAGCCAACTTTGCTCATGTTGGACGAGCCATTTGCCGGTATTGACCCGATTGCGGTCGAGGATATCCAGCGCATCGTTCGGGATTTGCGCGAGCGCGATGGCTTGGCCATTCTCATCACCGACCACTCGGTGCGTGAAACTTTAACCATCACCGATCGTGCGTTTCTCATCCATGATGGCCGCGTGATTCTGGAAGGCGCATCCGACGAATTGGTCAATGACCCGATCGCTCGCAAGCACTACCTCGGTGAGGATTTCCGCATGTGAGAATACCGGGCAATCGCTTCACTCGATTTCACGCAGAGTCTCATCCCGCAACTCACCGGCTGGCAGCATGAGCGCCCATTCCTTGGCAGATTCGGGATCGTATTTGGAAATCGTCACCGCGTAGGCCTGGATGGCTTGGTTCTTGATCTCACCCTCTTCAGCGGTTCGCAGCCACTCACCTGCAGCTTGATAATCGGCATTCGTCCAATCGATGACAAGCTGCCGAGCTGTATTTGCAGCTTGATCGTTTTCCGAATGATCGCCCAACCAGTCGAGCCATGGACCGGTCTCGCCCAGCGATGAGGCATAGTCCAATTTGGAAACGAAAACATCCATTTCATCGGAATCCAGATTCGCGGATTTGACCCAGCCGGTTGCCTCGATAAAGCCATCTTGGAGAGTCCGCGTCGCGATGACTTCCATGGCCTTTCGTTCCATCTCCGATCGAAGTGATTTATCTACGATCGACGATGAGTTTTGCTGAAGTGCCTGCAGGAAATCCGTTCGCTGCTGTGGGGTAGCCGCTGACCGCGCAAGCATGACTGCTGAGTCATTTGAATTCAGCTCAAGTTGGTCGATCAATCGAAATGCGAGATTCAGGTCAACCGAGGCGGCACTTGTTAAAATCTGATACTTCGCCTGGCTGCTCAGAAATGCATCATACTTCCCTCCATTTTCCTGCACCCATTGCGCTGCCGCCAACGGATTCCGTTTAGCCCATGACTTGAGCGCTTCTGCAATCGTTCCTTCGAGAAATTGAACACGCTCCGGGTTGTCCTTCAAATAGGCAGATGCTTGATCAAGATATGCCAATGCGGATTCCGGAAGCTCAGCTGCTAGTTTCACCAGCGAAACTGCAGCCATTTGTTGACGTAGCTCGTCTGCACGGGACCCCTGCAACATTTCTGCAACGAGGAGCTCCAAAACTTTCGGATTGAGAGCCATCCATTGGACCATCAGTTTTCGGCTCAGTTCGTCTTCTTTTGATTTTTCCTCGTCGCTCAATCCGATGATTTGGTCGACCAAACTCAGGAAATCGGTGACGGCTTTTTGCTGGAGAGCAGCTTCTGCATTCCGGTCCTGTTTGCTGGTAAATCGCGATTTTTTGAAATCACCGGACTCACTGAAAAGATCGAGGGTAGCAGCTTTAGAACGGGCTGCGCTCAGGCCGATACGGGCTTGGTTGAGTCGAAATTGATCATAGCAAGCGACGCCGGCCACAACGAGAGCGGTGACCGCGATGCCGCGAATGAGATTTTTGCGGGATTTCATAACGAGGTTTTATAGCTCAACGAAGTGCTTCGAGTACTTCTGCCCGCTTTGAATCGTCCTTGATTTGAGATGCGAATCGCCTGGCATCTGATTTGTTAGATCGACTGATCTCATTGGTTAGAAATGCAACAAGTGTGTCATCGTTGCCATTGCCAAGGTCGACTTGGATTGCCAATTGGGCAGCTGCGGAAAAGTTCACTTTGCCGACATAAGCATACCGATCACTGTCGCTTGCGGCTTCCGCCAACGCTTTGGCGGTGATACGCGTCACGTCATCAGGAGCATCGTCCTCCAACCAATCGCGCAGCTCGGTGAGGTCCTGGAGAGTGACCATTCGATTGGAGGAAATGCCAGCCAGCTTGCTGGTGGCGACGTCTTCAATGCAGACCGCGCGCTCATCTGGAGTTGCTTCGATTTGATCCAGGTATTCGTACAATTCATCAGGTTCCATCCCGCGTGCCTTGTAGGCGAACGCCAGTGCTTGTTGATCGGCGGGAATTCCGGCTCGGATCATTTTGGCAAACTCGGGTAATTCTGATTCAATGGGTCGGTTCCAGCTCCATTCGTTTAACAAACTGAATCTCGACCCAATGGGAACCGAGAGAAAGCGGCGAAGGGCTTCGTCAGGATTTGTGTCTAACAAAACACGGGTCAGACCGGCTTCGAACGCGCATTGTTCAGAGGAAATCCCATCAAGCCGTTTGGTCGCAAACCTGCCATTGGTGACCTCCTGATCAAACCACTCCGTTGCAGTTGTTAGATCGGTTTTTACCCAAGCTCCGAAAGCCATGGCAACGTAGCTCGAAGCGGTTGAGTTGCTGCCTTCAAACTTTCCAGCGAATTTCCGAGCAGTGAACTCCGGGTGTTTTTTAGACATGGGAAAGATCACCATGTTGATCAGTTGGCCTTTGACGAACCGGGTAAGGGAAAGGGATTCGATCTCATCAAGTGCTGCTGCCAAATCTTCTTGGGTGTAATTCGACAACTGCAAATCAATCTCGGCTTTCTCAAAGGTTCCCCATTGGGCGGAACTCGTGCCGGAAAGCTGGGTGGCGACTTGATTCCAATTGATCTTCGATGGCCGCTGCGATGTCAGGTTGTGATTGCCAGGGTTTGAGTTGGTCGCAATCTGAGTTTGGCTTGCTGGGTTTTTGTGTTTGAGGATTGCGTTTTCTAACCGATGACGCTGCACCTGAAGTTCTGCGATCTCATGTCGTGCGTTGACGCTCCAGAAGCCCGCGATGAGGATGATCAGAACCGGAATGGCAATGGATGAGGCTTTCATGATGGCAAGCAGAGGGAGACTTGATGATAGAGAATTTCCGACAGCTCCGACGGCGATCGCCTTGGATGCCATGGACGAAGAGGCAGGCATCGAAGCTTGAGCATCCGCAGTAAATCCACCGACGATGGTTCCACCCATTGGGGCGGTGATCTTGATCCCGCGTTTTACCAGTTTGGTTCGCAATCGAGTCATCGCCCGATCCACACGCTTTTGGGCTGCATCGGTTACGATGCCCAATGTTTCGCCAATTTCCCGGATGCTGAGAGATCGATAAAAGCGCAGCAGCAATGCTTCCTTGTCGGTTTCTGATAGAGCGGTGAGTGCATCGTCCAGCACCGGCTGCATTTCTTTCCAAAGATCTTCCTGAAAGGAGGTAGGCTCAGGCTCCATGGCGGTCTTTAGCTGTTCGAGTTTACGAATTTCACGCTGTGATTTGCGCAGCAGGTTCTTCGCCTGCAGGCTGGCGGTTAGATGAAGCCAACCCGCGATGGATCCGCGATCTGTTAGAGACCTGGCTTTACGGGCGAGCAGGATGAACGTGAGCTGCGACGCATCCGCAGCGATCACTTCATTGCCAAAGCTCGCCCGCTTTGCGGTGTGATGGACGAGGTTGGCGTAGCGGGATACCAGCTGATGAAACGCGGCCTCCTGCCCATGGCGGCACCATTGGCTGAGAAGTTCCGGATCAGATGAAGCTCGGGTTTCCATGTTTCATCCAGAGTCTGTCGTGCCGCGTCAGAAACCGGACTGGAAAATGCAAATTTGCCGAAAATATCGTGATGGCCTCAGCACTCGAACCAAACCGCGGGAATTCCGCTTACTTGATCTCCTTGAACTGACCGCCCTGGCGGCGAGCGGTGCGGGACCAATATTTTTCATCGTCCGGTTTCATTTCGAAGCCGATGAAATTCAGGGGTATTTTTCCGGTTTTTGTTAGCTCCTTGAACAGATCATCGAATTCATCCTCCGGCACTTTTTCCGGCTGCGCACCAGTCCGTTCAAAGCTGCCGTCGGAGATCAGAAAAATCACATCGGGCTTCATGGCGTAAGCGGCACGCAGGATGACGGGGAGGCCGTTCGGAGTTGGACTGATCACGCCCTTGCCGCGCGCGCCCATCATGCCGGATTCGTTCCATTCGCTGGCGACCCATTGGCGCGCGAGATCCCGATTCGGCTGAGTGGCCGGGATCAGCTCGGGTTGGAATGGCTTGTAGTTTCGGACAAACTGAATGATCCCAAAACGGGAATCCGTTGGAAGTTTGTCGATCATGTTCAAGGTCTCTTCCTTGATCTTCGACAAGGGCATGTCCGATTTTGCCGCTTTGTTGACGACTGATCCCGACACATCGAAAAGGAGCAAAACCCGTTGGCCGGAGCTTTTGATTCCCATGAAATTCAGGCCTGTGCCAAGCCCTTTGCCCCCTGCGCCGGTTAGCCCAAGCCCGGAACCGGCACCCGAACCGCTGGCTCCGGCGAGGCCGGTCACCATGCTGTTAGCGATCGCCGCTGGATCGGGTGTCAGCATGTCGTTCATCGAAATCTTCGGCGCTTCCGGCAGTGCAAATTCAGTCGGTCGGGTGCTGACTAGCTTCGCTTTGAAGGTGGGTTTGGATGCCAACGCCGCATGGGCCGCCAGATTCATCCGATGTTGCTTCGTTTGCGGCGGAACTTTGATTTTCGGCTGAGGCAGGGCGACAAATCGCGGAGGCTCGCTTTTGATGTAATGTGCGACCACCCAAATTCCAGCAACGATGGCGATCAACACGTGCACGATGATGCTGCTGGCCACGGCTGCTGTGACCGTCTTGCGGGCAAGCCTGCGATCCTTCGGGACGTGATGTGGTGATGCCTTTGCCATGCTAATTTTCCTCTGTGGTGTCGTCGGATAAGGTGACACCGGTGATGCCAGCCGTTCCGCAAGCGTTCAGCACATCGACGATGCGTTGGTGTGTCGACTCATTGGCAGCGTCGACGGTAACCAGTGCCTTGCTGTGATTCAAGTCGGCAGCTTCCTTGAAGCGAATCAGAAGATTGACGAGTGGTTTGATTTCATGATCTCCGGGTTCTCCGACGATCGCTTCGTTTACCTCCACCGCACCATCGGCCCGAATTGCGACGCGAACTTCATCCGGCATTTCGACAGAAACTTCATCCGAAACAGAACCCGGCAAGGTCATGCCCAAATCGGCCTCATGGCGTGGTGGTTTCGATGAGATGAGGAAAAAGCAAATCAAGAGGAAGCCGATGTCTGCCATCGGCGCGATTTGCAGCTCAATCGGAGTCTCGTCTCGGCGGCGTGAAATCATGGCTCCAGGGGTCAGCGGGTTTGATTGAAGGTGCCGAGAACCACTTCCACGGCACCGGCCTCGGCGCACGCGCGATAGAATTCCTTGGTTTTGCGCGCAGCGGTTTCAGCATCGGCACGCAGGTAAACTTTGAGCGGTGGAAATTCGACCATGCGCCGTTTCAGGTGAGCAGTTAGACCGGCGAGATCGGTTTTCTCATTACCCAGATAATAACTTCCTTCCGCATCCAAATTGACCACCACGCGTCCGGACATGTCTTTGGGAATCACCGCGGCGCTGGCGATCGGGAGATTGACCGGCACGTCATATTCGTTCTCCACAATCTCATTGGTGACCATGAAGAAAATGATCAGGATCCACGTGATGTCGACCATCGGCGCAATCTGCATGCCGACATCTTCGGTGGGTCTGCGTCTGAGTTTCATGAGTCGTGAAAATCGGTAGAGTTCAAGCCTCGTCGCTGCTGGCTCCGACGCCTGAGCCGCTGATGAAGCGGTTGATCAAATTGGAAGCAGAATACGCGAGATCACCAACGATCGATTGGAGAAGATTCTTGAAGACGAAGTAGGCCAGCATCGAAGGAATCGCGACGATGAGGGCGAAGGCGGTGGTGATCATCGCTTCACCGATTCCGCCGGCAAAGTCGGAGGGTTTGGATGCTCCGGCAGCCAGTTGGTTAAAGCTGCCGATCATGCCTGAAACCGTGCCCAGCAGTCCGAGCATCGGGGCGACTGCGGCAAACGCGTTCAACATATTCACCCACAGCATGAACTTCGTTTCTTCATGGAAAATGGTCTCCGCTGCCACTGCCTCCAGATCCGCCTTGGAATAAACTTCCACCCCTGCACCAGCCTTGGTGAGTGTTTCTTTCATGACATGGGACAGTGAGCTCGAATCACCTTCACAGACTTGAAGCGCGGCTGATACATCCTGTTGGGACATGGCCAGCTCCAGTGAACGTTCAAGCGCCGGCGGGATCAGTTTTTTGCTACGAATCCGGGTCGCGCAGTAGGTGATGATGGTGATCGTCCCAACGGAAATGAGCGCGATGAAATGCATGGTCCAGCCGCCATCGGAATAGAGATCGAGCAAACTCTTGTCCTGTGCTTCTACCGTTGGTGGAGGGTTGACTTCAGCAGCGTTGGCAATTCTCGAAGTCACCGTGGTGCTCACCATGAAAAGCGCCAGTGCGATGATGGCGGGGCGGATGATTTGGAACAGGAGTTTCACAATTACGAGGGGTGGAGTTGCGGGCAGGTGGTGATCACTCACCGAAGATGCTGTAGCGTTTTGGTGCGGGTGGTTCTTTCGCTGGTGAATCCGAATCCTGGGTTTCTTCAGCGGTAGGATCTTCGGATGAAGATTCAACTTGGGAGAGTTTGCCATTGGCTTCCGCCTGGCGGAGTTGATCTAACAATTCGGCATTTTGTTTGGCCTCAGTAGAGTCCGGATAGAGAGCGGCTAGATCTTCCAGTTCACCTTTGAGGCGTTCGTTGTCGTTCGTAAATTGGTAGACTCGGGCTGCTTTGGCCAGGCCTGCGGCAGCGGCTGACTGATTGTTGCTCTCGAACAAGCTCGGATAGAGCGCAAAATCGAGCGCCAGATGATAAAGGCGGTCGCGAGCCGGTTTGACGTCCGGGTCTTCATCCCATCGCGGGTTGTCTTCCTCGATGGCTTTCAGCTGGCTGAAATGCCGGTCCGCCAGCCAATCGGTGGCGGTGAGCATGGCATCGCTGTTTTCACCAAAGGCATTCTCGGCGATTTTCCATGCAAGCTGATCGGCTTTTTCGGTGTTGCCGGCTTTTCTCGCGAGTGCGAAGTCGAGAACCTCAAGCTCGGATTTTGCGAGCGCGATGGTTTCATCGTCGGTTGCTTTCACCTCGATGGTGTTGAGAACATCGGCGGCATTTGTTAGAGACCTCTCGGTGTTTTCCGCTCGCAATGCTTTGGCATAAGCCAGCCCGGTCATGGCCGCATTGGAACCGCTGATGGTGAGGGTGGCTTTTCGAGTGCTCCAAAGGACTTCCAGCGCTGGCGCGGCTTCCTTGGCGGGGTGATCTAACAGATCGGTTTCTTCAGGTGTTAGCGTGATCCGGATTGCTCCAATCTCACTCAGTGGAAGTTTTCGCTGGGTGACCCCGTTCGCCAGTCTCTTTTCGACGACGAGACCTTGAACGCTGGAATCTAACAATCGAACCGTAAAGGGTTCTCCACGACTTGCGTCCTTCCACTGGATCTCGTCGGCTTCTGGTCGGGTTTTAAGAAAATCCTTCATCTGCTCCGCAGTGGGCACGCCACGAGCGTGGGTGATCAATGCCGCTCCCATGAGAGCGAGCGTGAAGTGACGAATGGAAAATCGTGAGAACATGACCGGTTTCTAATCGTGTGATGACGAAGGGGGCACGAGGGCACCTTCCGGGTTTTTCGGCGCGAGCACGCCACCAAGAGCCTGTGCCCGTTCCAGTCCTTGTTTTGTCGATTCGGTTCCTTTCAGATCATCTCGAGTCACGAGTTCGGAGTAAACTTCACGCGCTTTGTCTGGTAAGCCGAGCTTCTCCAGAGCCTGTCCACGTTCGAAATAAGCGCTGGCGACCAGTGCTGGGTAGCGGTTGAAAAGTAGATAGACCTGCTCGAAATAGGGTAGCGCTTCACGAAATTGCTGTCGCGAAACGTGGCGTCGACCCGCTTCTAGAAATGCTTCTCCGCGGATTCTCGCAGGCATTGCTTTGCTGCGTTGAAGTGCCAGCAGAATTTGTAGGGACTTCTCCGGATCACGATTTGCCAGCAGCTTGGAGCGGGCGATTGCGACTTCGCCGCCAAGATCGCTTTGCACCAAAGTGATGCCATTTTCATCTGGCGTACTCCTCGGCATGATGGAGGTTTTTTCAAATCGATCGAAGTCCTCAAGGGCTTCCGGCTCATTTCCTTCTTTCACCGAAGCGAAGCCGAGTCCTGCATAGGCACGGTCGCGTTCAGGCGATCGAGGCCACCATTTGCGTAGGCCTTCGTAAATCTCCTTGGCTTGTTTGGTGTCACCATTTGCGGCCAAGGCATCTCCCACATCGGCGAGAATCATGGGCGCGGTATCTTTTGGCTCTATTTCGGAGACGAGGGCGGCGAGCTCGATTTGATATCGCTGCTGGCGCAGCTCCTTCGCATGTGGATCGGTCGATCCGATGGTTGCCAGCCGGAGCTTGGCAAGCGCCCAGCCCAAGCGGACCGCCATGCGCTTGTGACCTTGATCCTGCGCTTTTGCCAATTCGTCACTGAATCGGGTTTCTAACAACTTCCGATCTGATCCGCTGTAAAATCCCTGAAGCGCGAGGAAGATGTCCTCCAGCCCCGGACGCACGGCATCGTTGCCAAACTTTGAAATCGCTTCCCAATAAATCTTCCGCGCTTCATCCAGATCGCCTTGTTGCTTGGCGATCCATCCGAGCCATTGCAAAGCCTCTGCAATGCGGGGACTTTCCGGCCTGGTTTGTAGAAACTCGGTGAAGAGTTTTTTCATGCCTGGTAAATCCTTCTGAACCTTTAGCAGGTTGCCGCGTTTCATCCAACCCTCGTCGTAGAATCCCGGTGCCTCGATACCGATTCTCGAATAACTTGCCGCCGCGTCCTCCAGGTCGCCCTCAGCTGCCTGGCAATCCCCCAGGGTGAGCAATGCTTCCGCCAGCCATTCGCTGGTTGGGAATTCAGTTTCGAATTGTTTGAGCTCTTTAATGGCTTCCGGGTAGAGTGCTTCGGAAAAATGAGAATAGGCGATCCGGAAACGCGCGTCGTCCACGTATTCAGCGTCGATATGATCCTTGTCGACAGCTGTTAGATATTTTTCAAGCTGCTGCCGACATGGTTCCCATTGTTGATCGAAGTAATACGCCATTGCCCGCCAGAAGATCACATGGGGCCACATGGCATCCGTGACTTTCAGAGATTTCGCCTGCTGATCCAGCATGCTACCAGATTCATCGTAGTTCTCCAGTTGCAGCACATTGTATGCAGCCATGAATTGAGCCTGCGCGCCGATCGGTTGATCCGGAAATTCTTTGGCGACTTCCAGATAAGCATCCGCTGCCTCACGGTAGAGCGATTGTCCCTCGATCGCCTGAGCCTTCAGAAATAACACATCCGCCTTGTTTGGCGTCTCTGCGAGGTTGCCACATCGCTCAATGTATAAATCCGCTGTCCGCGCGGCCCGGGCGTATCGTTCGAGAGACATCCATCCTCGCATCAGCGATGCGGTAGCGGATTCCACAATCGAGTCCGGCTCCATCTGGCGGACCATTTGATCCAGGATCAAGCACCCCTCGCGCGTGCGGCCCAGACCGAAGTAGGCACTCGCCAAGCGCAGGCGTGCCGCGCTGTCAAACTCAGGCATTTTCGAGAAAGCATCCAGCTCTCGCTGCATCTCCTCGACGCTGGTCTGCAATTGCGAAACACGGATGGAATTGCCTGCGGCGGATGCAAATTTCAAGTCAGCTTGCGCGGCGGTGAGCATCGCGGTTTGCAGGCGTTCAATCTTTTTTTGATTCGGCACCCGTTGTAGCAGTGCGATCGCTTTGTAGGGCTCGCCTTCGTCCAGGAAGTGTGCACCAAGCTGAATCATCAAGGTGGAAAACGTCACCACTTGCCGCACTTGATCGAGATTGGCGTCCAGCTTCAGGGCTTGGACATTCGCCTCATCCCACTGCTGCTCTTGCATGAGAGCGTGGAGCAAAAGAATATCCGCGCGAGCACCAGCTTCCGCGCTGAACTGGTGGATCTCATCGCCGTAGCGCTGGAAAAACGAAATCGCTTCCTTCCAATTTTGTTCCAGAATGTATGTCATCCCTGCCAGCACCAGCGCTTCCATGCGGCGACCGCGCTCGACTTTGGCATCGTTGAAAATCTTGCCGAGATTCTGTCTCGCCACATCTGCCTTTCCCGTGCGCATGTGCGCGATGCCTGAGAAGAAAAGCAGGTCGACGCGGACATTTTCATCAAGGCCTGAAAGCGCCAGAGATTCTTCCAGCAGCGGCACTGCTTCTTCGAGCTTGCCGAGCCGGACCTGGCAAATCGCCAGCAGTGGTTTGACCCGAGTAATGGCAGCTTCGGTCCCTTCTAGCCCCGCATAGTTGGTGATAAAATTTTCAAATGCAGTCGCTGCCGCTTCCCAATTGCCAGCATTGTAGGCCTTTTCTCCTGTCGCCAGCAATTCACTCGCGGTCTTCCCTCCACTGACTGCTGGGGCTGGATTTTGACCGATCCGGTCCAGCGGAGCCTGCCCATCTGCCGGAATGCAAATCAGCACCGGAAGTAACAGAGCTAAAGCGGGGGCAGTGCGCACGGTCAAAAGCGGTCCGCTGGGTTTGATCGAACCAGAACTCGTAACTCTGCAGATTTTGAGCCAATTGTCAGTTTGAAATCTATCGGCACAGCGTGAAATCCACGCTTCAACTCACGGATATCCGTGATTCCACTACAAGGCTCGCCAAGCCATCAAGCCATCGTAAATGGCTTTGGCGGCAGTTTTCTGATAGCTGCTGGTGGATGCGCGGCTGCGCTCCCGCGCATTGCTAATGAAGCCGCACTCGACCAAAACCGAAGTGTGCCGGGAATCAATGATGACGTGGTATCCCTTCTTTTGGATGCCACGATTTTTGGTTGAGAGGCGTGGAGCGAGTCGACGCTGAATGGCATTGGCTAGGATTTTTCCTGACGAACCCCAGTAGTAAGTTTCTACGCCTCTAACGCTCGTCACACGGGATGCGTTGAAATGAATGCTGACGAATACCGCATTGCGCTGGGCATTGCCGATCTGCGCGCGGCGGGGGAGTGAAATGTAGGTGTCACTGGTGCGGGTCATCACCGTGCGGATGCCGCGCTTTTTCAGCAATGTTTGCAGTTCCTTTGCCACAGCCAAGTTCAGTCGTGACTCACGAACTCCACCCCAAAGGGACCCTTTATCACTTCCGCCGTGGCCCGCATCGATCACCACCGTCGAAAACCGGTTGGCGAAAGCATGCCCGCTCAACAAAACGACGATGAGACAAACGAGGCTTACCCAGCGGAAAAATGAAAATCGGCTTGTGTCTGCGAAGGCATAAGTCATTTCGCGCAAAACTTAGAATTTTGTGCGCCATAACTCAATAAAGTTTTTAAAATATCAGGATTTCTTAACTTTCGGTCGTAACTTCTTTGAGACTGGACCGGCTATCATTCCGGAAAGCAGCAGATCGAACACTGTATCCGCTTCGTCATCACTCGGCACCCGGGTCACCAGCAACGCTGGATGATGAAAGGCAAACGTTGTTTGCAGGAAAGCCATCGCAGCTGAGCTGGCGCCGGGCTTCGCATGGAAATCGCCGGCCTTGATGCCATCTCGGATGATCGTCTCCAACTGCTGTAGAAGTTCCGCAACGTGTGCGGTGACGACATCGTGAAGTTCCTTGGCGATCGTGTGATACATTTGAAAAAACTCCGGATCGTCCTGGATCTTTTTGCGCTTCGTCTCACGCAGGGTATCGAACCAGCGTCGCAATCGAATGGCTGGCGCGACTTTCGAATCGGAAGCAATCGTGCTCAGCGACTCCGTGAAACAGTGCATCCAGCGCGCGGAGACTGCGTCCAGCAGCGCCTTCTTGTTGGGGAAATGGCGGTAGATATTGCCGTGGCTCATGCCGAGGGCGCGGGCGACATCTACCACATTCGTTTTCTCCGGCCCATACCGGCGGAGCACCTGCTCGGTGGTATCAAGAATGCGTTCGTGGAGTGGCGTTTCTTCGGGCATGCAGAGTTTCCACTGAAGCTCAGATTCGGGGTTTGTGCAGCTGCGAAAATAAAAATGACAAAAAACAGAAAATGTCATTTGTGTTTCTGGCAGGAAGGAGGATGGTGAAATCACATGAGCACGAACGAAGATGAGAAAGGCAGTCGCGCAGATCTGGGTGGAACTTACACTTTCGCAGGGAATGCCCTAACGGTGAACCGGCTCGGCTACGGCGCGATGCAGCTGGCGGGGCCTGGAGTTTTTGGCCCGCCCAAGGATGAAGCACAGGCATTGGCGGTATTGCGCGAAGCCATCGAGAAGGGAGTCAATCACATCGACACTTCGGACTTCTACGGACCCTATGTGACCAATGAGATCATCCGAAAGGCGCTGCATCCGTATCCGGACGATTTGGTGATCGTAACGAAAGTCGGCGCGCTTCGTGGCGAAGACGGATCGTGGAACCCTGCGATGTCGGCAGAGGATCTAACGAAGGCGATCCACGGAAATTTGGAACGGCTTGGAATCGATTCACTCGATGTCGTGAATTTGAGATCGATGGGCGATATCCATCAACCCGCGGAAGGTTCGTTAGAAGAGCCTCTCTCGGTGTTGATTGATCTCAAGAAGCAGGGGCTGATCCGCCACCTCGGGCTGAGCAATGTCACTCCCAAGCAGCTTTCCCAGGCGCAAGAAATGACGGAAATCGTCTGTGTTCAAAATCATTACAACCTGGTGCATCGTGCGGATGACCATTTCATGGATGAGCTCGCCCACCAAGGCATCGCCTATGTGCCATTTTTCCCGCTGGGCGGATTTTCTCCGATTCAATCCAATGCCTTGGCAGCGGTAGCGGAAGCTCTCGGCGCAACATCGATGCAGGTGGCACTTGCTTGGTTACTCCAGCGTTCACCCAATATTCTCCTCATTCCCGGCACTTCATCGCTCGGCCATTTGCGTGAGAATCTGGCAGCTGCAGATCTAACACTCCCCGAGGAAGTGGTGACGGAGTTGAACGCCATCACCGATAAATCACTTCCCAAAGCGTGAGTCCGTCCGCTGGGGCGCTGAGCGGGGATTTGCCAAATGGGAGGCCTTCGGGTTGGTCGAGCAGGCTTGTTAGATCGTCCAGCCGATACCGGCCTTGCGCGGTCTTTACCGCAGCGCCGACCAACAGGCGGACCATTTTGTAAAGAAATCCGTCGCCGTGGAACTCGATCTGATAACCATCGGCCAGCGGTTTGAGATCCGCGGCGTGAATGGTGCGGATGTAGTCGCTGTCTTCGGTTTCATTTCCACGGTAGGCGGCAAAGGCGTGGAAGTCATGACGGCCGACGAAGCACGCGAGTGCTTCTGATAACACGCCGGGATCGAGCGAGCGCGGCAAATGCCAGGCCAGCCCGGCCTTGAGTGGCGGCAGCACGGGATCAGTGCAAAGATCGTAGCGATAGATTTTCCCAACGGCGGAAAACCGGGCGTGAAAATCAGCCGCGACCTCCTCGCATGCCATGACGCGGATGGTGGCAGGAAGTTTGGTGTTGAGAGCTGGAACCCAATTGAACGGATTCATCGATAGCTCGTCCGGCGCATCGAAATGGGCAGTCTGCGCATGAGCATGCACGCCGGTATCGGTCCGGCCGGAGCCTTGAACGCGCAGCGGTTGCTTGGCGACTTCTTCTAGGGCCCGGTTCAAAAAATCCTGCACCGTGTTGCCGCACACTTGCGACTGCCAGCCATTGTAAGGGCGACCGTCGTAGGCGATGGTGAGCTTCAGGCGCATGGGCTTTTCAAAACTCGCGGCGTAGTAGGTTGTCCGCCATTTCGCGCAGGCGATCGCCTTTTTTGCCGAACGAATCGAGTGCGGTCATGGCTTTTTTAGTCAGCCGCGCCGCTTCCTTGCGCGAGGCCTCGAGCCCGAGCAGGGAGGGATAAGTCGATTTCTCGACCGCTTCATCCTTACCGGCGGTCTTGCCGAGAATCTCGGTGCTTTGAGTCACATCGAGAATGTCATCAATCACCTGAAAAGCCAAACCAAGCGCGTGCCCGAAGGTTGTGAGCGCATCAAGCTTCGCTGGAGTTGCATTGGCAGTCATCGCGCCGAGTCGCAGCGAACTGGTGAGCAATGCAGCGGTTTTTGCTTCGTGGATTTTCACCAGATCGCGCTTCGACAGCGCTTTGCCTTCGCCTTCCAAGTCCATCACCTGACCGCCGATTAAATGCCGACTGCCACCTGTTAGAGCCAGTTCGGAAACGTAGTCGCGCGCGGTGTAGCGTTTGGTCGGCTCCGTTTGCGCGAGAACCAGAAATGCTTCGGTGAGGAGGGCGTCCCCACAGAGCACGGCGATGCCCTCGCCGTAAACTTTGTGACAAGTCGGACGGCCGCGACGCAGATCGTCATCGTCCATCGCAGGCAAGTCATCGTGAACCAGCGAATAGGTATGCATCAGCTCCACCGCGCAGGCGGGCGGCAGAGCATTTTCCGGATCACCGCCGCAAGCCTCTGCCGCCGCGATGCAAAAAATCGGCCGCAACCGTTTCCCGCCGGCGAACACGCTGTAGCGCATGGCCCCGTGGATAGTCGCGGGCTTGGTCTTCGCTTTTGGCAAAAATCCATCGATCGCCTGGTCGACCCGCTTCGCCTTTTCTGCGAGATACGATTTCAGTTCCATCTTCAAAAATTGGCGTTGCGGATCACTAGGCGGTTGAGGAAATCTCAGAGAATTTCTGCGATCTGCACTGCATTCAGGGCAGCACCTTTGCGGACCTGATCGCCGACGACCCAGAGGTCGAGCGCGTTGTCGAGCACCAGGTTTTTGCGAATGCGGCCGACCAGGCAATCGTCCTTGCCAGTGGTGTCGAGCGGAACCGGGAACAGCTTGGTGGACGGATCATCGACGACCTGGATGCCGGGCTTTCCGGCGTAAGCCGCACGCGCAGCGTCCGCATCGATCGGACGTGAAAACTTGGCAGTGATCGAGACGGAGTGCGATCGGTAGACCGGCACGCGAACGCAGGTGCAGGATACTTTTAGCTCGGGAAAGCCGAGAATTTTCCGGCCTTCGTTCTGCATTTTCATCTCCTCTTTGGTGTAGCCATTTTCGGTAAAAACGTCGACCTGTGGGATCACGTTGAATGCGATCTGGCGTGGGTAAATTTTGGAAACCACTTCCTCACCGGCGACGATCGCGGCGACTTGTTGTTCCAGTTCGATGATGCCTTGCGCGCCCGATCCGGAAACCGCCTGGTAGCTGGAAGCGATGATCGATTCCAGGCCGAATGCTTCGTGCAAAGGCGCGAGTGCCATCAGCGAGATGATGGTGGTGCAGTTCGGGTTCGCGATGATGCCGCGTGCCGGATTTTTCGCGGTAGCGGGGTTGATTTCCGGCACGACCAGCGGCACATCCGGGTCCATCCGGAAGGCGGACGAGTTATCGATCACGATCGCGCCCGCAGCTGCGGCAGATGGCGCGAATTCCTGTGAGATCGAACCACCGGCGCTGAACAAGGCGATGTCGATGCCTGCGAACGAATCATGCGTCAGTTCCTTCACCTCAATTTCTTCGCCGCGGAAGGTCATCCGTTTTCCCGCCGAGCGGGCGGAAGCGAGCAACGTCAGTTTTCCCAGCGGAAAATTCCGTTGTTCGAGGCAAAGAAGCATTTCGACGCCGACGGCACCCGTCGCGCCCACAATCGCTACATGAGGCAAGTTCATTTCAATCAATCGGCTGACTGAGCCGGGCAGGGACTCTAGCGAATCAAGCCGAGCTGGCAACCGATTCGTTCAAAAGGAAATAAGTAAGATTAAATGTTTTAAGTTTGAATTGCAAATCGTGATGCACGGAGACTATAAGCAACTTTCCCGTGCAACGCTTATCCATCCTGGCAGCTCTGCTGTTTGTTCAAATCAACGGGCAGGCTCAAGATGAGCCTATCGAATCCAAAGCCGCTGAGGTGCGGCGTGGAACTTTCATCCCGCAATCGCTGGAGGTGGTTCCGTTTGTTCCGCCCATCACTCCAGCGGTTCAGCGTGTGCCCTCAGCCCTACGTGTGGACGCCGGGACTTCGGTTCGACTTGAGAATGGTCACACGCTGACGAGCGTGCGTGCGCAGGCTTCGACCGCGCCGGATTTACCGGATGGCGATCAGCTGGCGGTGGCTTCTACGGACCTGGAAGTCGGTGGAATCCAACATGCCCCGCCTCCCGCCGCGCAGTTGATCATGATGGGGGCGACGGTTTTTGGTCGCGAAATTTCATTGGCGAATTGGACAGACCGGGAAACGGGGGAGAACTATGAGGCACTTTGCCGCTTTGATCTGGGATTGCTTGCTGGCATTGGGGAGTTCCGTGTGGATGACCGGCCTGCGAATTTGATTTTGGTCCACAGTAACTCGCCGTCCCGTGATTTTCCGGAATTGGCGGACGTTCCAGATGGTGGTTTGTTGGTCGTCAAAGGGGATCCAGATTCAATCTCTGGCATGGCTCCAATTCTGGCGTTGAGAGACGTGATTGCAGTCGAAAAGAGTCGGCTGATTGCGTTTCAGGCCGCACGCCAGGAAAAATTGGCGGCGCAAGCGGCGTGGGAGAAAGCGCATCCAGCCGAGCCACAGGACATGGTGTTCTGGTACCGGCCGCATCGGGGCAGCCGGTACCTTTCGGATCCGTTCCCGGAGAAAAAACCCAGCGCCAGGATTTCAAAACCCCAGCGCGGCAGGCTCGATCTTTTAACCAGCCGCCGGGTCCGCACTTCGCAGTCGTCCAAAGCGAGCGACGAACCAATTCAACTTCCCCCACCTTCATCCGCTCAATGAAACAGCTCATTTGTTCGATGTTGCTGTGCCTCATTGCGATGCCAGCAGCGCATTCTCAGACGGAGGTTCTAACGACCGATTTCATCAATTTGGGAACCCAGGGAAAGTTCATCCACTGGGAGTCCGAAACCGGTTACACGTATTTTCTCCAAAGTTCAGATCCAGCCGATCCACTACGCCATTGGATCTGGGCCCCCATCATGGAACAAGGCTACGGCCAGGAAATTAGCCATGAGGTAGACGGAACCGCATCGAAAGGGTTTTTCCGGCTTATTTATACCAATCGCACTCCCGCTGATGGCGAAACCCTGGAGTCGGACGACTACGATGAAGATGGGTTGAGCAACTGGACCGAAATCAGCTCAAGTCCGCAGACCAGCCCGGTTGATTGGGACACGGATGGAGATGGCATGGATGACGGATTTGAGGTCGTTTATGGTCTGGATCCGACCGATGATGGCAGTGTCAATGTTCAGAATGGAGCCCTCGGCGATTTGGATGGCGATGGTGTTACCAATTACGATGAATATGAAAACTGGACCAGTCCGGCGGACAGCGGTGACTACCCGTTTGAGCTGCATTTCATCCGTCGGCAGGCACTTCAGCAATACACTACTGATCCCGATCACAATGTCGGTTCCAGTTACATCAATTTCGTAAGCTATTGGAGCGGAGGAAACTCCCACTCCACCAATCTGGAAACCAGCCCGATCAGTGCGCCCGGCATGGCGACCGAGCTTGCCTCGAATTTGCCATTTCCTGATGCTCTTCCCACCGTAGGGGTGAGTATGGTCGATCAAACCAACACCGTGATTGGTGGTTTCGGTCTCGGCTACTACACCCAATACCAGCAGCCAGGAAGCAACAGCACTACCCACAATCTCACCATTGCGGAACTCAGCCAATATCGCGTCTGGATGAAGCGTCCCTCCAGCCAAACCGAAGGTGCTCTCACCAAAAACTACCTGTTCATCACCCAGCAAATCACCAATGCAGCAAGCCCCGCAGGCATCACCACCAACCCCGATCCGATGGAAGTGGTGAAAGTGGATCCCATCACCTTCGACTTCGCCGCTGGCCAGGACACCTCCGCCCCCGCCGACCTTCTAGCACAATGCGAAGCCGGAGCCATGGGCACACAGGTGCTGAGGCAATACTATCTTCTGCCAGTGGAGGTGGCCCCTGAAGTGTTGGCAGTTAATTCAGATTTTGACGAAGGGAAAATCGATCCCGCGACAGGCTATGCTATCCCCGACTGTGATGATGTTCCGGGCGTTGATCCCAAAACAGGAGCGGGGAATACTCTCATTGGACTGAATGCTGTTCGTGATCATTTAGACAATGGAGCGATCAAAGCTCATAAACTGACTACCGATGACCTACATCGGGGTTGGTTCGGTGTGAATCCTCAGCAGCTCGGAGATCACTTTTGGGATGGAACTACAGTTACTATCCGCAAAGTTGATCAAGTTGATTTAGACACAGGACGCAAAGAAAGTGGGCAGGTACGCTTCTATGCCAAGTGGGGAAATAATAACGCAGATTACTACGGTATTGTTCCTTATAACTTAGAAACACTTGCTCCGAATAATCTCGTAACGAGTGGGGTGAATGGAAAACCGGGAGAAGGAGTGTATGGCTCGACTTCAACCATTCCAGACGATGCCGAATTCTGGATGGAAGGAGTACGACCCGGAAAAATCACTCTGGAGTGGAGACTTCAGAAAGGAGATATCGACGTGAAACATGAGCAAACGTTTCTCGTTGAAACTCGGAAGTCTTCGCAGGAATGGAAGAACGATCTGGCTTACAAAATCAGGCTGGACACGGAAAATGATCCGAGTGGCCAAATTGACGTAAGTGTGGACCCTCGAGGTGCTCCAAGAGAATATTGGACTCGGGTGGAGCGGATGTCGGAATACTATGATTACTATCAGGAAAACTACTTGGCCGATGACGACTTTCAATGGTGTGGATTGGCACGACTTGCGGGATCTCAGGTAATCAGTGGAGTCAGTGATGCCCGGTTTGCGACGCTTTCGCCGTCGGCACACACCTATCGGATTGTTGGTGAAATCATTGATGCGATGAGTGAAGGGGGATACGATATTTTCAATTCTCTCGCTTGGCAGCATCATGCCTACCGAAGTTCCGGCCTCGTTGCACTCGAATGGACAAACGACAACTATCAGGATCAGGACTTGGTGACTTTAATCGAAAGTTGGCGAGAATTAGAAGACGGGATACGCGAGGATAATGAGGATGTAGTCGCGGCAGCAGCTCGCAGAATGACAATCTATGAGCAACAGCAGATTATTGTGCCAACATGGAATAAACTTCGAGCGATTACGCCTGTAAACAACGAGGTCACAAACACGTTTACGATCTTGGCAGAGAATGTCATGAAACCAGATGGTGAGCGCTTTACTGTCGCGGTTCCTACCGGCGATTTATCAGATACTGATGATCGATGGAAATGGATTGATGACACGGCTGCGGGCACTCCCAACGGAATCATCGGCGCATGGAAAGCGGCCGGAAGAGCCGGACAACGTGCACTCGTGAGCAAAACTCTCAGGGTTGACTCCGAACGGTTTACCCAAGTTCCTGCCGCGTTACGAGCCACTGCCGGAGTGTTTCCTGGAGGGCGTAGCGGAATGCAGGTTAACGATGATTTGGACACGCCATGAAAAAACTTATTCTAACTGCAATGCTAGTTCTGAGCTCTAGCACATTTTCTGTTGCGGAAGATGAATTGATTCTCAATCTAAGTGATGGAGTCACATGGAAAGGGGTTTTCGATGCGGGATTCCGCCCCAAACATCTTAGTGACGGCATCTACATGTGCCGTCAGTATGGGGTGAACCTCACGATTACTTTGGGTTCCGAGGACTCACTGAATCTTGGCAAAGGGGATGTCGACTTCAGCGTCAAGCAAGATGGATTGGTTCTTGTTTCTTTCTATGGGAGAGAGAATCGCAGCTTGGAAGAAGCACGGAAAAAGAGTGAGGCGTTCGCTAAAATGTTTGGCGAGGATCTGACCCGCCGAGCAGAACTCGATACTTTTGAGACTAAACACGAAGTTGACTACGGCGGGAGAAAGCTAGACCCTCCAGAAATCGAAGAGCACGTGGATCTTGATACGGCGACTAACGCTGCCAAGGTTGGGGACTTTTCGATCATCTACGGGTTTGGCGATTCGTACAGGGATGATTTGCCTCTTGTGGAGCGGTTATCAGTGGCGTTGAATTCACAGGAGGCGAAGCGCGCCAAACGTCTAACTGAAAAAATCCGGCCACCCGAGGGATACGAACACGTTTCGCTTGAGCCTACCCAAGACGCTGCCGAGCCAAGCTCAGAAAACACCACGCCGAACATTGAGCGTGAGACTGGTTATGTTGAAGTTAGTCGGCCTGAGCGGCAGCACAATGTGGTCAAAGACGATACAGTCACACGAGGCAAGAATCATCTTCTATGGGTGATCGGTGGGGTGCTTCTGCTCGGTGTAGTCGTTATCCTCGTTCGAGTGTTGAGGCGCGGTCAAGCTTCGGAGGGTTAGCACAAAAACGGATGCCGCCCGACCAAAGAACAATCGGCTGGTCTGGTGGTCGCTCGGCGTTCGTCCTTCCTTAGCGGCTTATTCCTCGCCACAAAGTCTAGGCCTCGAGCCGCTCTCATCGTTGGGTTGGCGGCCCGGGCTTTAGGAAGATGATTTCGAATTTCCAGGGATCAGGTGGCGGTGGACTTCTGCGGTGAGTGTTTCGATGCGCTCGCGGAGCGTTTTGGTCAGCTCGGTGAGCTCGTTGTTTTCCGCATCAGTTCTAACAAATGCGCGGTTTGGCGGGCGGACTCGGCAAGGCGCTCGTCGTTGATGATGGCAATCGCCTCGCGGTGGGCCGCATCGGCGTCGGAGTGGGCTTTATCACGATCCGCTTGCCGGGATTTTGAAAGCCGGGAACGTAGGTGCAAAAATCGGCCAGTTTATTCGAAAAGCATCGAAAGGATTGTTAAACGGCCTAGCTGAAACTGCGGGCAATCTCATCCGGCGGCAAGCAATGAAAGCAAAGAATTCGATTTTCCGAAGATTTAGCCAAGATGTCTTGGAGATTGAAGATGTGAAAAAGCTCAAGCACATGCTTCAAGAGTTGGAACTCCTTTGCCCTCTCTAAATCCACACTTTCAGACCCATGAAAAAGAAAATTTTTAAATTCCTAGTGTTCTGTATTGCATGGCTTTTTGCAATCGTGGACCTAAGTTCCGCGCAGACGAATGCAGCTGATTGTATCTCAAAGATATCTGCTCGTCTCGAAGTCGTTGGTACTGCAGATTTTGACTTCAATCAATCTCGTCAGATTATCAAAGAGTCCGACTTCGGAAAGCCCTCCGAATTCCTCAATGATGGGGGGAAGAGACTCGCATTTCAAAAGGTCTACACTTCGTTAAGCGAGTTCATTGACCTGGCGCCCAATTCCATCAGCGGAAAGGCGATGAAGGGGTATACTAGGTTTGCGGGTGCGGGAATTGTTCGATCAAATGGAACAGATTTCGTGGCAAAACTCAAAAAAGTTTTTGGTGATGCAAATTTCGATGGCTCCGGATTCAACGCTGTCATGGAATATCTTGACGGGAATGGAACGTGGCTAAGCCAGAAGTGATGGAAAAGTAAAGCTGGAGTTCTAGAGTATGATTTAGGTAGTCAAGAAGAGCATCGAATCGCACATGTTTTGACTCATACTCAACCTGGCTATAAAAATCCACCACACTCGATATTCTCACTATCGAGTCGCAATGGGCTTTTTGAGCTTCTCGACGAAGGTTGGAGCAAGCCGTCTACTACACGTTTGCAGGGATTGGATATTAATGGAAACCCTGACCCCGAAGCTTGGGGTGTAGAAATGGGAAGGCAGGTCGGAACACAAGCTTCTGAAACAAAAATAAGATATATCATTAAAAGTGGAACAGCAGGTGAAATAATCACTGCATACCCTGTATCAGGAATTCAACCTTAAGATGCTATGTCGCAAATCAATAATACAAAGTGCCCAGCATGCGGACAAGGAGGATTAATTCTCGTTCGTCTTCTTGAGTTTGATTCAAAAATTTGCGTGCTTTGTCGTGAATGTGAAGCAATATGGGAAGGTACTTTTCCATCACCGGTGCAACCAATCATTCGTTTTGAAACCTATGCGGCAAGTCACGGGTTTGAGGCGGATTGGCATCGAATAGAGGAGCTTATCTAAAGCTGCAAGCCAAGATAGACGCGCGGGGATATCTGAAATAGTTACAGCTTTTCCTCACTAGATCATGATAAGTGAAATTAAAAAATGGTTCGAGAGGACTCTAATTTTTGAGGAGAATTTTCACCCTGAAAAAATTGGGATTAAACGTGTAATCTATTCAAATAGATATCAGGCGCCTTTAATTTCTTTATTTATTGATCCACCACCGGTCGTCGGTCCATCATGGACTTGTGTAACTGGAAAGACGTTGTCTGAGAGTTTTTTTATAAAGCTAAAGAATGCCCTTCAGGATCACGAATGTTGGTGGTTATTGATACTATTTCCACAAAACGAGTATGTGTATCTACATGGTGTTGGATCCGCTGATGACACCTCTTGGCATATGAGAAAATTATATGCCTTCGAAAATATAGGTTCTCAAGGTGGTCGCCAGATACTAGGTCTGTTGATTGGTGAGCAACGTGATTTGTTGATTATTGAATTGAATGATGGAATTGAAATCTCTTTCTATGGATCGGAATCCGTTTGGATTAAGATTAAAAATGAACTAAATTCTGCAAATTAGAATGTGATGATCTTTTATTGTATAATCAATTCAATGATTGATTCAATTGACTCTCTGCGGAAGTTTGATAAGTCCGAGCTTATACAAGGGTATGCTCGCCGAATTCCCCGACCCATGCCCGAGCCTCCCGACCAGGAAAAATGGCAGCTCCAGCGTGAGGAATGCTCCGACCGCCTATCTCAACTTCTGGCCAATCCGACAGCACGTGTGTTCTT
>NZ_JAENIJ010000030.1 GCF_016595435.1 Luteolibacter pohnpeiensis | reverse complement strand
TCCACCACCCAGGTCCTGCAAACCAGCACGGACCTCATCAACTGGACCGACACCGAGATCCCCTCGGCCACCTCCGGAAATGTGGAAATAACTTCTGATACTCCATCAGCCGGATATGAAACGGTGACCGTTATCATCTCCACTGAAGAAGCTCAGTCCGGCAAGTGGTTCGGGCGCTTGTCTGTGACCCGCGACTAACGAAGATTCAGAAAAACAAGCAATGATGAGACGGGCCGGTGGATCAAACCACCGGCCCGTTTTTTGTTAGAAACGCATCGGCGTGATTCCGCCGAAGTTCATCCGCGCCGCATACGGTTAAAACTCACCCTTTGGCGCGATCGCATTTTCGGAGCGTTGGATCAGCCCATAAACCACTGCGCCAATTGCGGCGCCGAGGATCGGTGCCAGCCAAAACAGCCAGACTTGGGAGAGAAAATCGCCACCTGCAAAAAGGGCGACGGCAAGGCTGCGCGCAGGATTCACCGAAGTATTGGTTACCGGAATACTGATCAAGTGAATCAAGGTCAGACCCAGGCCGATTGCCACGGGTGCCAAACCTGGATGCGAGCGAGGATCAGTCGCTCCCAGAATGATGATGAGAAAAACGGCAGTCATCGTCACTTCGGTGACAAAGCATGACAGCAGAGAGAATCCAGCGGGTGAATGAATGCCATATCCGTTCGATGCGAATCCTTGGGATGGGGAAAATCCGGCATGACCGCTGGCAATCACATCCAAAATGCCCGCACCGATGATGCCTCCGACCACTTGAGCAAGGATGTAAGGACCCAGCTCTTTGGCTGGAAACCGCTTTGCCATCCAGAGCCCGATCGATACCGCTGGATTCAAATGGCAGCCGGAGATGTGACCGATTGCATAAGCCATGGTCATCACCGTTAACCCAAACGCCAGGGCGACTCCTGCCCAACCGATGCCAACCCCTGGGAATCCAGCCGCGAGCACGGCGCTGCCGCATCCGCCTAGCACCAACCACATCGTCCCGATCATTTCAGCCGCGTATTTTTTCATGATTCAATTCTGATTCGCGAAAAGAACATTGTTTTAATCTTCATTCATCAAGCAAATTGTCGATGATGCTCCGGTTGCTAAAAACCGTTGCAGCGCAAGTGCACTCGGGATTTGCTGGGGGTTCGTGACGGAATCCGACAAAACCAGACTCAGCCGCCGACTTGGTGTGTTCGGTGATTTGCCAACGCGCGCAGCTCGCGGGGCGATGCATCTGGTTCCGTGGTTTCTCGAACCACCACTGGTCGCCGGTTGGACCGCCATTTTCTTCGTGATCGCCAGCAAACAACGGCGAGCCGTAACCACCAATCTCCGGGCACTTTTCCCGGAATGGTCCAGAGCCCGAGCGATCTGGGGAGCCTGGCGCGTGTTCTGGAATTTTTCCGTGACGTTCGTGGACGGGCTTCGCTGCGAAACCGAAACGGGGGGTGTGGACTGGTCCGTCGAAGGACAAAAGTGGTTCGAGGATCTCGCAAAAAAACAACAAGGCTGCATGCTGCTTACCGCTCACATGGGCAATTACGACATTGCCGCGCCCATGTTCTCCACGCGATTCGGCAAACCGTTGTTTGCGGTTCGGTCGCCGGAACGCGAGCCGGAATTGCAAAAGATCCGTGAAAAGGAAATGCTCGAGAAGCAACGGCATCACCCGTTTTTCCGGACTCTGTATAACGAAGAGGGCAGCATGCTTGGTATCGAATTGGCGAGAATCCTCAACGAGGGAAACCTCGTCGCCGTGCAAGGCGATCGCGTCGTGTTCGAGGTTTCTCCCATGGAAGTCGAAGTCGAACCTGGATTGCAGATGACCTTGCCAAAAGGGCCGTTGGTGCTTGCGCGCATCACCCATGCACCGTGCTACCCTTTGTTCATCACACGGATCGGCTGGCGGAGATATCAAGTGAAGATCTCCCGCCCCTTGGAGCTACCACCGCGGCGCCGTGGCGATGATTCGGAGGCGACCAAAATCTGGGCCACGACCTTGTTGGAGGTGGTGCGCGAACATTGGTCCCAGTGGTTCGTCTTTGAAGAAGTATTTCGCCGGGATTCTTCGAAATAAGTTTTCCGCACTTCTCTGAACGATCTTCCCATTCTGTTGGATTGCGATACACTCGGCCCATGAGTGGAAAATTGCGTGCCGCGATGATCGCAGGTTTCGTCGCCATCCTTCCGATTCCGGCTTTTGGCCAAGCCCTTCCACCGGCAAGCCCGGTCCGTTTGCCATTGTCCACTGTGTTCAAAGGTGAATCCAAATTTCAGGCCATCATGGCAAAAGCCACGCGGGAAAATTGGCGCAAACTCCCGATCGGCGAACGCACGGCCCGGGTTGCCCGCGAATTAATCGGCACGCCCTATCAAAACTACACGCTGGAAGTCGACGACCACATCGAGTCACCGGTGGTGAATTTGAATGCGATGGATTGCTGGACGTTTTACGAAGACTCCCTCGCGATCTCCCGGTTGATTGCTTACAAACCCGGCCCCTATTCGGAAAATGACCTGCTTCACATGGTCGAGCTGGAGCGTTACCGCAACGGAGTTTGCACCGGCAATTACCTAAGCCGCATGCATCACCTCGAAGAAGTTTTCTACGACAACCAGCGGCGCGGATTTTCCACCAACATCACGCCACAGATTCCTGGCGCGGTGAGGTTGCAGCGCCAGATCCACGAAATGACCGTGGCGTGGAAATCCTACCGCTATCTCAAGGCAAATCCTTCGCTCATCCAACCCATGGGACGAATTGAGGCGCAGGTTTCCAAATTGCCGGTCTATCACATCCCTGCTGATAAAATCCGCGCCAGCGAAAAATACCTCCAAAACGGAGACATCTGCGCGATCACCAGCCACGATAAATACGGCTACACTTCGCACGTTGGCATGATCATTCGGATCAAGGACCGTGCGTATTTCATGCACGCCACCTCGGATCGCGACAAAGGCCGCATGACCATCATCGATCGACCCATCACGGATTACGTCAATGGATCATCGACCCATGCCGGCATCATCATTTCACGGCCGAAAGATTTTCCTGCGTCGCCGCTTTGGCAGAAAAACCTGGCCGGGCAGCAAAAAACAAACGGCGCCTCATAAAGCCGCCTGCTGTGCAGCGAGCTCCTTGGCGATCTCTTTGATTTCCTCGCCAGCTTCTTTCTCGACCAATGGCCGGGCGAGCATTTGCTCGTAAATCGCAATGTAGTTCCGCGCCACTTCTTCGTGGCTGAACTCGTTGCGGCTCTGGCGCATGATTCGCGAGATTTCGCGGATACGGATTTCTTCCGGAAGCGCGTAAAATTCCATCGCCCGGTCGATCGCCCAACGGAAGCCTTTCGAGTCGTAGGTTTCGAAACGGAAGCCATTCCCGGTGGATTCATCAACATCCAGATGCCGCACCGTATCATAGAGTCCGCCGGTGGCGTGGACGATCGGAAGTGAACCGTAAATCGGTGCCGTCATTTGCGGCAATCCGCATGGCTCGAACTGCGACGGCATGATCATGAAATCCGATGCCGCGTAGGCCCGGCGTGACAATCGCTCATCGAAATCGACGATCGCCACCCGCTCGAACAAGTTGAAGTCATGGATGATTTTCTTGATCCAGCGTTCATACGGGCCATTCGCCACCACCACGACTTGCAGATCGCGCTCCCAGTAATCCGACACCAGTTGATAGAGAATTTCGGTGAGCAATTGCGGACCTTTCTGCATCGGGTCCAGCCGTGACGGCCAAAACACCATCGGTGCCGATGCGGAGACCTTGAGATGGAGCTCGGCTTGCAAGGCTTCCTTATTCGCCGCCTTCCCTGCAGTGAAATCAGTGTCGTCGAAATTCTGCACCAAGGTTGCATCCAACTTCGGGTTATAGGATGCATCGGGAGCATTCAAAATTCCCGTCGCGCAGTTGGCCCAATACTTGTTGCGCAGCTCCTGCCGAACCGAATGCGGAACCATCGGATGCCATCCTTCGACAATTTCCCACAGGAACCTCGGGCTCACCGTGTTGATGAAGTGCGCGGCAAAAATCCCGGAAGTCAAAAGATCGACCGGTAGATGCGATCTTGCATTGTCGTAATTGTCCGGCGCACCTGCGAAATACAGATTCATCCAGAACTCTGCTGCGTCGATCCCCGTTTCCTCAACTTCGGAGAGCGAGACCTGACGCGTGTGAATGTTGTGCACCGTGAACAGGCTTTTGATCCCACGACGCCGAGCCATCCCGGGGATCAGCGCGGTCATCCAGTCGTTGCAGTGAATCAAGTCCGGCCGGACGTGTGGCACAATGTGATTGATGACTTCACGCTGGAAGATCAGCGCAATCTTCATCGCCTCCTCTGCCCGGTTGCTGTAAACCTGCTCCCGGTAGTAGAAAATCCGATCCTCCGCCAAGTGGATGTGAGCTTCCGGCAGCACTTCATGGTACCTGCGCAGCTCGCGTTCATGAAAACTGAAAACGTCTCCCTGGAACATCCGCCGATAGTTCGGCATCGCCACATGAACGTCCGCACCGAGCGAGAACAGCGCGGAAACCAGCGACGCTGACACATCAGCAAGCCCACCAGCTTTCGCCGACATCCGCTGCGCCATGTTCCCCATCCCGGGCGGCAGGTAGGTGATTTCCGGGGTAACGATCAGAATCGTCGGGCGATCGGGATGGGAAGAAGCTGCCATGGGATTTTTGGAGCAAACGTTAGTTGCTAAGCACGTTACATACTGAATCGCATCGGGAGAAATCTCGACATCAAAATCCGCAAATTAGGAGATTCTCTTACTTGCCTGAGAGAATCCGCCCTAAATCTCATCGACCGACCAAATATCGGACACAGTGTTGCGACCAGGTTTCCAATCGCTCGAATTTTTCCCCGGCAAGTTCTTCCAGAGAACTGAAACCAAGGTCCAGCAGCGCGTCTTCGCGTGAGGAAACCGATTCGGAATCGAGTTCGATGACGTGGACAATGCCCAAGTGCACCTGGCCGACAGGATTCGACTCATCATTCAGGAGTGCGACGATTTTGGATTCGTATTTCGCCGGCAGTTCCAGCTCCTCCTCGATTTCGCGAGCGACAGCGGCGAAGTAGGCATCCCGGCCGACTTTTCCATCCCCTGTGTCCACGGGATTGATGTGACCACCGACGCCGACCGAGATTTTCGCATGCAGCCGGTTTTCTCCGCCGGCTTTGCCACGGGTGTAATGCAGGACCCGATCGCCACAGCGGAAAATGCAATAAGCGATCAATTGCTTGTGGCTTGGATCATCTTCAGCCGCAGCGCGATCCATGAAAAAGTGTTTCTCCGGGTCCAGCAAAACCTCCAGCGCCGCCTCTACCCCATCGCCGCGGATACCTTCGAAAGCTCCCAGTTGATCCAGCAAACTTCTTGGCACCACCAACACTTCCTCACCTGCATATTTCGACATGCCGCCACCATAGGGCGGCATTTTCTGCCGCCAAGCCAGGACCGCTGATGGGCGCAATTTCCCCCGCTGATCAGGCGTTTCGAAACGAACATTTGAAAAATTTCAGAAATTTTCACCGACTTCACGCTTTCTAAAGGTTCGCGCCGCTATGTTGGCACCGCTTTCACATGAAACCTGTTCGCTTTTTCCTCATCCCCGCCGCGCTCACCCTCGGTGGTTGCGCACTCACTCAGCAATCGCTGCCGGACCATCCGTTGCCTCAGGAATGGAAAAATGCCGCAGGCTTTCCAACCGCGTCGGTCAGTAAAGACCTCTCCCGCTGGTGGGGGCGCTTCAACGATCCGGTGCTGAACCAGCTCATTTCCAAAGCGCTGAAGAGCAACCCTGACATGGCGATCGCTTCGTCGAATATCCGGGCATCGAAAGCCAGCTTGGTCTCCGCCCGCTCCAGCCTTTTCCCGTCTCTCAGTGGCAGTGCTTCCGCAAGCTCCAGCTCCACTTACATCGATGGAAACCATGCCGACACCAGCGAATCCTACTCCGCCGGGCTCAACGCTTCATGGGAAGTCGACTTATTCGGCAGAAACCGGAACTCCACTCAGGCAGCCGCCGCCAATGTCGGCGCCGCGGAAGAAAATTTCCATTCCGTCCAGGCTTCGCTCGCCTCACAGGTCGCCAATGCCTACCTCACCCTGCGCTCGACCGAAGCTCAGCTGGCCCTGACCCGCAGCACGATCAAAACCCGTGAGGAAACCTACAATCTTACCGACTGGAAACGCCAGGCGGGCGAAACCGACTCACTGGACACCAATCAATCGCTGACTTCCTTGGAACAAGCCCGTTCCTCCATTCCCTCCTACGAGCAAACGGCGGAGCAAACCCGCAACTTGCTCGCCAAACTCTGCGGCCTCGCCCCTGGTGGACTGGATCAGTTGCTTGATAGTGGCAGTGATCAAATTCCAAGCCCACCGAGCAGTTTGGCCATCGGCATTCCAGCGGACACCTTGCGCCAACGCCCTGATCTTCGATTGGCTGGCTACCAGTGGCTCGCTGCAGCGGCCAATACCCGCGCCGCACAAGCCGATCGCTATCCGACCCTCACGCTCAGCGGTAGCCTTGGCACGAACTCGCTTTCCGCCTCGAAGATCTTCGATCCGGAAACCACCACGACCAACCTCATCGCCGGACTCACGGGCCCCATTTTTGATGCCGGAAAAATCCGCGCCAACATTGCCAACCAAAGCGAAGCACAAGAGCAGGCGCTGCAAACCTACTATTCCACCGTGCTGACAGCGCTTTCGGAAACCGAAGACGCGCTGATTGCCTGCCGCCGGACGACCGAGCAACTTTCCTCCACGGAAAAAGCAACCGAGGCCGCACGCAAGGCCGATGAACTCGCACGCCAGCGCTATCAGGCAGGTGTGGTTGACCTGCTCACCGTGCTCGATACCCAACGGACTTTGCTCTCTCTGGAGCAATCCCTGATTTCCCTCCGCGCCAGCCGCTCCGCTGCCTTTATCGATCTCTACGTCGCTCTCGGCGGCGGCTGGTCGAACTAATCTCCGTTCATTTTACAATTTTCACCCCTCAGAACATGGCCTCAGAACTCGCTAAAACCATCCATTCGAACCGCACCAAGCCATGGAAAAAATGGCTCATCGGGATCGTTATCGTCGTTGTTGCCGCAGGATTATTCCTTTGGTTCCAGGATCGTAAGACCCAGGAAAACAACCGCCCGCATTTCCAAACGCAGGAACTGAAACGTGGCGACATTTCCCTCACCATCACCGCGACCGGAAACCTCAGTCCGACCAACGAAATCACCGTCGGCAGTGAGTTGTCGGGAACTTGTGTGGAAATCTACGCCGACTCCAACGACGAAGTGAAAAAGGACCAGCCACTTGCCAAGTTGGACACGGTTAAATTCGCCCAAAACGTGGAAAGTAATCGCGCATCGCTCCTTTCCGCGCAGGCGAATCTGAAGCAGACCCAGGCGACTCTGGAGGAAAACGAAGCAACCCTAGCTCGCTACGAAGAACTGCACCGCCTGAGTAATGGTCAAAGTCCTTCAAAAGCGGACATGCAAACCGCGAAAGCCGCTGTCTCCCGGGCATCAGCCGATTTGGAATCCGCGAAAGCTTCCATCGCCATCGCTGAGGCGAACTTGAAGACCACCGAGCGCGATCTCGGCAAAACCGTCATCACCTCACCGGTAAATGGCATCATTCTGACCCGCTCGCTCGAAGTCGGCCAAACCGTGGCTGCATCCCTGAACGCTCCCGAGCTTTTCACCATCGCTGAAGATCTGCGGAAAATGGACCTCGTCGTCACCGTTGCGGAAGCGGACATCGGCAAGGTTCAAAAGGGCCAAACCGCCACCTTCACGGTCGATGCCTGGCCGAACCGGAACTTCACCGCCAAAATCAAAAAAGTCTCCTACGGCTCCACCGTCACGGAAAACGTCGTTACCTATGACACCGAACTTGAAGTCACCAACGATGACATGAGTCTCCGCCCCGGCATGACCGCAACCGCTGACATCGCCGTCTCCAGCGCCAAGGATGTGTTTCTGATTCCCAACGCCGCCCTGCGCTTCGATCCAGCACGCGTCGCCGCAGCCAGCAACGCCACCGAACCGAAAAAATCCTTCATGCAATCCCTCATGCCCGGACCACCTCGCCGTCGTGGAGGTGGCGGACAGTCATCGAAAGAGGGAGCTGGTGGAGACGAGAAAAAACCAACTCCACACGTCTGGATTCTCAAGAATGGCAGACCTGAAAAAATCAATGTCACCACCGGCATCACCGACGGCAAATTTACTGAAGCCAGCGGACCTGAACTCAAGGACGGTCTGCCGATCATCACCAGCGTGAACCCGACCTCAGGCAATTGATCAATCCGCCAACTCCGGCATTCACTCCACGCTTACCAAGCTGATATCATGAGCCAAGAAACTCTCATCGAGTTGCATGACCTCACCAAAACCTACGGGGTTGGTGATGCCAGCTTCCAAGCCCTGCGCGGCATTGACCTGACAATTCATCGTGGCGAATTCGTCGCGGTAATGGGTCCGTCCGGCTCTGGAAAATCCACGCTGATGAACCTGCTCGGATGCCTGGATACGCCCACTTCGGGAAGTTATCAATTTGAAGGAATCGAGGTGGAAAAACTCGATACCGATCAGCGGTCGCTGCTGCGTCGGCATGCACTTGGATTCATTTTCCAAGGCTTCAACCTTCTCGCACGGACTTCCGCGTTGGAGAATGTTGAGCTGCCCTTGCTTTATCGCGGCTACTCCAGAAAGCAGCGTCATGAAATGGCCCGCAATGCTCTGGCCAGCGTCGGTCTGCCGGATAAAGAAAGAAACACCCCTGCCGAACTTTCCGGCGGACAACAGCAACGGGTTGCGATTGCCCGCGCGATCGTGACGAATCCCGACACGCTCTTTGCCGACGAGCCTACCGGTAACCTCGATTCCAAAACCACCACCGAAGTCATGGAACTCCTGTGTCGGCTCAATGAAGAACGTGGCATCACCGTGCTCATGGTGACCCACGAGGACGAAGTCGCTGCTTATGCCAAACGCACGGTGAGCGTGCGAGATGGGTTGATCGAATTCGACCGCATCAACCAGTCCAGGCCGCTTAAAGGTCAGCATTAACCTCCCGCCACCCACATTCTCATGTTACTCAATGCATTTCTCATCGCCATCCGGGAAATCCGGCGGAATCTCACACGCGCTTTCCTCACGGTTCTCGGAGTGGTGATCGGCGTGGCTGCGGTGATCACCATGGTCACTCTGGGCCGTGGTGCTACCGCCAGCGTCAAGGAGCAGATTTCCAGTCTGGGCAGCAACCTTCTGGTTCTTCGCCCGGGTCAAGGCTTTGGCCCACGCGGACCATCCGCCGGGGTTCCACTTTTCACGGAATCAGATGCCGAAGCCATTGATGAACAAGTCGCCGGCATCCAGGCGGTTGCCCCCGTTGTCAGCACCTCGGTATCGACCATTTACCTGCAAGAGGCACGAACCGGCAACGTTACCGGGACTACCCAGGAATACTTCGAAATTGGCAACTGGAGCCTGAAGGAAGGTCGTTATTTTGATGATGAGGAAATCAAAACCGGTGCCGCTGTCGCAGTCATCGGCGAAACAGTCCGCAAGGAGCTGTTCGGATCTGCTGACCCGATTGGATCGAAAATCCGCCTGAAAAACACCTCCGTCGTCGTGATCGGACTGCTCAACTCGAAAGGGCAGACCGGCTTCGGAAACGATCAGGACGATACCGTGGTGATGCCGATTTCCACGCTGCAACGCCGCTTGGTTGGTCTGGTTTCAAAGCAAAACGTCAACCAAGTGATGATTTCCGGCAAGGACGGCTATCCAAGCGCGGTCCTGGTTTCAGACATCACCGCCTTGATGCAGGAAAGACGCCACATCCGGAAAGGCATGAGCGATAACTTCAGCGTGTTCGACACCCGCCAGATTGCCGACGCCGTCAGCTCCAGCACCCAGGTGATGACCACCCTGCTCGCGGCGGTTGCGGGGGTAAGTCTACTGGTCGGCGGTATCGGCATCATGAACATCATGCTCGTTTCCGTGACCGAACGGACTCGCGAAATCGGCATTCGTCTCGCCATCGGCGCCCGGGCGCGTGAGGTCTTGCTGCAGTTCCTGGTGGAAGCTGTCACCCTGTCATGCGTCGGCGGACTCAGCGGCATCACGCTCGCCTACACCATGTGCGTGATTCTTTCGAAAGTGATCAGCGTGCCATTCACGTTTGATCCGACGATCAACCTCTACGCGTTTGTATTCTCTGCAGGCATCGGAATTTTCTTCGGCTTCATGCCGGCACGGCGGGCTGCGGCACTCGATCCGATCGATGCGCTCCGCCACGAATAATCCGGCCAATTCTTGAAGTATGAGAATCCTGATCATCGAGGATGACCCCCTTCTCCTGCGCAGCCTCGCTGCCATGCTAAGGGAAGAAAACTATGCCGTGGATACCGCTGCCGATGGGGAAAGCGGACTCTACAAATCAACGGTCTCTGACTACGATTGCATCGTCCTCGATGGCATGCTTCCCATTCTCGATGGTTGGGATATTCTCCGCCAGCTGCGGCAAATCAAACACACTCCCGTGCTCATGCTCACGGCGCGGGATACCATTCCAGACCGCGTCCGCGGCTTGGATGCCGGAGCAGACGATTATCTCACCAAACCCTTTGATGGCGAAGAACTTCTTGCCCGCATCCGGGCATTGATCCGGCGCAGCCTCGGCCGAACCACCAGCGTGCTAAGGATCGGAGAAATCTCGATCGATACCGCGGCTCGTGAAGTCTCGCTCAGGGACATGCCGGTTCTGCTCACACCACGGGAGTATGCGTTGGTCGAATATCTGGCACACCGCCAAGGCACCGTTGTCTCGCGAACTGAGCTCTACGAGCACCTGTTCAGCGATGACGATGACACGCTCTCCAATCTCCTCGATGTTCACGTCTCGAACATCCGGAAAAAAATCGGCCACGAATTCATTCAAACCCGCCGCGGCCACGGCTACCTGATTGCCGCAAATCCCGACTCCGAATCATGAAACTCTACGCCAGGGAAATGAACCCCGCACCGGATATCAAACGCTCCTTGTTCGATCCGAGTTCACTCCGCTGGCGCCTCCAACTCTGGCATGCACTGATTCTAGCGGGAGTCATCACCGCCTTGTGTCTGCTCGCCTGGCGACTCGCAGCGCTCGATCGCCATGAGCGGATCGATCACGAATTGGAAACGTTCGAGCGCTCCTTCATCCGCCATGTCTTCGAGCGAATGGGAGATTCGGGTAAAAATTCTTCACCGCCAACTTCAGAGGAAATCCAGAAGCAGTTTACGAGTTTGCGGAATGACCCATCGAGCTTCCCGCTCCACATGAGAGGGTTGTTCGATCAATCCGCATCGGACGGCATTTATCTCGTGTTCTGGGATGGAGAAGGTCGCGAATTGTTTCGATCCGCCAACGCTCCGCACAACATCGCGTATCCCACGAAAAATGAGGATCGCGATGCACGTGGCGGGCGGTATTTCGACGGGCGCAGAGAATTGATTCGCGGTGGTCCACAAGGGGCACAACGACTTGTCGGGCGAGACATCAGCTCAGACATGACCGCCTTGAGACGACTCGCCCTCCAAATTGGCATCAGCGGAACCTCCCTTTGGATCATTGGACTGCTCGGTGGCTGGTGGCTGGCTGGACGTGCCATTCAGCCCATCAGCGCCATCAGTAAAACCGCCTCGCGCATTGCGGGCGGCAAGGTTTCTGAACGGATTGATATTGAAGACACCGATAACGAACTCGGTCGGCTCAGCCATGTCTTGAACGAAACCTTTGACCGTCTGGAAAACGCCATCGAGCGCCAACGCCAATTCACCGCAGACGCTTCCCATGAACTGCGCAATCCCCTCACCGTGATTCTCTCCGAGACCTCTCGCGGGCTGAAACGAGATCGCGATGCAGAGGCCTATCGCGAGATCCTATCCACCTGCCATGATGCAGGAACCCGGATGCGCTCACTGGTGGAGTCCCTCCTCATGTTGGCCCGCCAGGATGGCGAACATGAGTTTTCATTTCACGAACCACTGGACCTCTCAGAAATCGTTCAAGACTCCCTGCGGCTTTTACAGCCCTTGGCGGAAACCAAAGACACCACCATTCAGACCTATTTGGAGCCAGTCCTGATCGATGGCGATACCCGCGGTCTTTCCATCCTGGTGAACAATCTGGTTTCGAATGCCATCGTCCATCAAAAAAATGGAGGCCAAGTCATCATCCGGGTCTGGAAAGATGAGCTGAATGCATTCCTAACCGTGGCGGACAAGGGGGACGGCATTCCCGAGCAACATTTGCCACGTGTGTTCGATCGCTTTTATCGGGTAGATCCCGCTCGCGGGCAAACAACCGGCCACTCGGGGCTAGGTTTGGCCATTGCAAAAGCCATAGTGGAAAACCACCACGGAGAAATCACCGTATTCAGCAAAATCGCGGAAGGCACGGAATTCACCGTGCAGCTTCCGCTTCATTCAGCCTAAGCGATTATCGCTTCGGCAATTCGACAACTTTCGAATACTCGTAGGAGTTCTTTGCGATGAAGTCCGCCTTGTCAGCGTCACTCTTGAACTTACGAGTGCGCATTTGGTCGGTGGCGTAATTCGTCAACACCGTCAGGGAAATCTCGACCGCTGCGATGCGGCCCTTGCGGAGATTCGACAAAGTCAGTTCCTGATTGCTTGAGCCACTCCCACGAGCACCAATAGCACGCCCCTTGCCGTTCAGATCACCTGAGCTCAACCGAGTTTTGCCCGTGGATCGACGTAAACTTGTCGGAGTGCTCAAAGATCTGCTTCGTGAGGTACGACTGTTAAGCCCCGAAGCGGAACCGCCATTGATCACGATGTCGTTGCCGAAAAGTTTCACTTCGCGATATCCATTCGAGTTTTGACCGAGTGTCACCCGTCCAACCTGCGATCGGATCGTTCCATCTGCCTCACGCACGTTAACTTCGACTTGGAAGGTGATCGTGTATTGGTACACGTTCTCGCAAACGAAGTTTTCAGGAGAAGAACGACCGTCCATGTATCGCTTGAAGGAATTCTCCAGATCCTCGGAACCTAACAGATCGCGATAGGTATTGTCGGGATCAACGATTGAGCGGTAGAGCACAAAACTCGGGAAAGACTTCACATCCTTATCGGAAAGCGAGCTCACATCCCCGAGAATGGGGTCCTGATATTTCAGTTGATAGGCAACACAAGCGACATCTCCAAGTGCATTAATACTTGAAACATCGCCATTGTAGCGATCGGTAGGAGCGGTGAAAAAGACCAGATCAGATGCGTTTGGACTTTGCAGGGTCTCGGTTCCGAGATCGTCGGTTGAGTATTTCGCCCACAACCACTCGAAATTGTTGCCGCTGCGACTAACCATCGCCTGGAAGTCAGACGCCATCGTATCGACCATGGCCTTCGCCTGTCTGGCTGCACTGACCTGAGATCGACTGCGAGTCCAGGTATCAAGTGCGATGGAAGTAATGGAGACGAGAACCGATACGATGATGGTGGTAATCACCATCGCAACCATCAGCTCGATGAGGGTAAACCCTTTTTTCACCGGGCCCATTAGGGATTTTTTGGAAATTGTCATACTCTGGGTGCCTGGATTGGGTTAGCGGCGTACGGCGAGGTTGCGGACGAAAACCGGATTTTTCGCGGTCTCAAACCGCCTTTTGAATCCGTCCCCTTTGAAGTATGCAACCGTTGTGGTTGGCATCGCGTGGAATTCAGCGGCGAAGGCAATCACTGAATCCGGATAGCGATCCGGCACCGAAACTGCGGTGTCATTGCGTGGATCGAGAATCTTGCCATTAGTCTTGTTTGGATCAGCTACCAAACGATCTTGCTCGTCAAAGGTTAGCTGGGTGCATTTTACCAAAAACAAAGTACCCTCAATCGCAGGCAGATCGTTGAAGAATTCCGGATCATCCAAACGGCGCACCATTGGAAGAACGATGTAGTCTTTACCTGGTTGTCCCTTGGCGGATTTGACCGGCTGTAAAGTCTCATCGGATCGGATGCTGTCCGGGTTGGCACGATACTGATAAACGAAGATAGCGGTGCGGTAATCATCGCACTCATCCAACCAAGTGAATGCTTTGTCGAAGCCGCTTTTAATGGTGGTTGTGCTTTCGTTCTTATGGAGCGTGACCAATTCGCGTTCCACGGAAGTCGCCAACCGGTCCGCTTCCTGGGCATTGATGGAGCGCTTGATACTGTTGGCAGCAGGGCCGAAGACAGCCATGAAACCTGTAAGCAGGACTGCCAATACCCCGATGGCAATAACCGTCTCAAGCAAGGTGAAGCCACCTTTTTTCAAATTCTTTCCAGATTTCATAGATTCAGAATTCTTTGACTTTTTCAGGGAGGTTCATTTGCGCTGGGCTGCGAAATTCTGAAGTCCGAGAATTTCTCCAAATGACAAATCCACCGAAATCCATTTTGCCAGAACTGGTGACGCGAGGTTTTTCTGCTTTCGGAGGACGCGCTCCTGAGCCAATCACGAAAGACGCTCCCGGGGTTGAACAAATCCCCTCTTTATTGATCTGATAGTAGTAATAAACGCCACGGTAATTCGCAGTTGTATCGTCCGGGCCGAGTTCCATTTTTTCCATCGTTTCGCCATCAACCTCATTCTTTTGACGGCTAAAATCCTGGCTGAAGTAGGTTTGTTCAGGAAGCAAAACGCCCCGACCGTCGATTTTCCAAAGATCGGTCATGCGGCCTTCATCATCCAACGGATGGTAGGCGATCAAAATGCGGCGAAGATAGTTCACGGTATCCGATGGATCACCCGCGCTGATCAGCACGCGAACATCCGTGTTTCTGCTGACAGCGGTTGCGCGAGCTTGATCGAAGATCCCCTGGGCACTGGCAACGGCACTGCTGACGCCCTTTCCGGCAGCCAGATTACCAATACCAATGGCCCCCATGGTCATGAGGATGGAAATAATGGCGATCACCGTCAGCAACTCCACCAGGGAGAAACCTCGAGACCGCGACTTGGGTCGGGGGTTAGGTTGATACAAGGACATCAGTTGGGATTTTGTTTAGGAAAAAGGTTGCGTATTCTGCGATCGATCGCAAGCAACAATGTCAATACATCGCAATTACCTTCCGCGCGTATTTTCGGGATAGCGGCCTTGCCGCTCGCTCGTCATCCACGCCCAGGCTGAACGGACCATGTCGCGGATATCCTTTCGTTGGGCGACCCAACCGAGAACTTCCTTGGCGTGAGTAGGATCGGCTACCAGCATGCCAGGATCACCTGGGCGCCGAGGGCCGAACGTAACTGGCACGGTTTTTCCGGTCACTTCCTCGACAGCGGCGATAATTTCTTTGACGGAAACCCCCACACCCGTGCCGAGGTTGCACTTCACCGGATTTCCGCCTTTCATCAGGTGATCCAGCGCGCGGCCGTGCGCATCAGCCAGATCCTCCACATGGATGTAATCGCGGATGCAAGTTCCATCCGGGGTATCATAGTCAGTCCCAAAGACTTCCACTTTTTCGATTTCACCTGTCACCGCCATCATCACCCGCGGGATCAAATGAGTTTCAGGATTGTGATCTTCGCCGATCCGCCCGTCCGGCGAACAGCCACTCGCGTTGAAGTAGCGCAAGCAGGCATATCTCAAGCCCCAGGCATGCCCGCAGTCTTGCAAAATCCATTCCACCATCAATTTGCTCCGACCATAAGGATTGATCGGATTTTGGGGATTCGCCTCGGTAATCGGCACCACCTCAGGCACACCGTAAGTTGCACACGTTGAAGAAAATACAAAACTTTTACAACCAAACTCCTGCATCACCTGCAACAGAACGATCGGTGCGGCTGTGTTGTTTTGGTAGTATTTCAGCGGATCCGTAACGGATTCCCCGACATAGGTGTAAGCTGCAAAATGGACAACCGCGTCAAACGAATGCTTTTTGAAAAGCTCGCGGACCAGTTCCGCATCCCCCACCTCACCAACCACCAGTTCTACCTGAGGATCAATGATTGCCAACTCGTGACCGTATACCAGATTGTCCAAGACGACGATTTTTCGACCTTGGGATGCGAGCATTCGCACAGTATGCGAGCCGATATAGCCGGCTCCGCCGGTAACAAGAATGGTTTCGCTCATGATGTTGGGATGCCAGAGGAAACCCGAACCTCTCGCCTCCTGTCAACCCAGCGCTCCCCGGATTCAAAACTTTCGTGAAAAACCAGTCGAATACGTTGCGTCACGGAGTAGTCTTATCGACATGATGAAACCATTCGGCTTTTTGATCGCCGCCGCTATTGGCGGACTCCTGATGACTTCCTGCGTCTATGATCCGTACTACACCGCCGGAAGCGTCTCTTACGGTTATGGCGACGGATACGGCTATGGGGGCAGCTCATTTTCCACCTCAGTATTCGTCAGTACGGGTAACGCACGCTGGGGTTATGACCCCTACTGCAATAGCTATTACGACTATGTCAGCCACCGCTATTATGACCCCTATCTTTATGGATATTATCCAGTAGGTTATCGCCCCCCCATGATTGTAGGTGTGCCACGGCCACATGGATGGCAGCCAGGACGCTATTGCCCTCCACCGAGCCGCATTAATAACCGGGTTCTCAGCAACTACCGCAATCGGGAAACGCTCTACCGGAATTCAAATTATTCCTGGTCGAATCAGGTCCACATGCAACAGCCACAACGCGGCTCCCAGCCTAACGGAAGAAGCAGTAGCCCAAACCGGCCTCCGCAACAACAGCCGAGCCGCAATCAGCCGAGCCGCAATCAGCCGAGCCGCAATCAGCCGAGCCGCAATCAGCCGAGCTACAACAATACGCGGAGCACCCAGCAGGCCCGACCTCAAAATTCCCCTCGCCCTCAAACTCAAAGCTCCCGGGATTCGAGAAATTCCAGCCACAGCAGCTATAATTCTCCGGTAAGTACCCGGGACTACAGCCCACGGCAACAAATTCGTCCAACACCCCAACAACCGCAACGCCAGGTAGAATCCAGATCGACCTACTCGAATCCAAGCCAATCCCGACGCGCCGCGCCTCAACGCTCGGAAACCCGGGAAACTCGGAGATCGTCTGATAAAAATCAGCCTGAACGGAGATCACGGAGCTGATTTGCCCGCTTCAGGCGTAGGCTGCGGTCCGTTGCCATATTTAGCCTCCCGCCGTTCTCTTTGGCGGCGGAGGCTTGCTAGCGAAACCCTGGGCCGGAGCAACCAACGCCCCACTATCCATCCGGCGAGTGCACCTCCCAGATGACACGAATGTCCCACTTGGAACAAAGTATCCAAACCATGAACACTGAACCAGGTGCCTATTTTTTCGAACCCCGGGATCTCCAATCTGCGGTCCACCAGGGTCAATATCAATTCCCCGATCACCAATCCCATTCCGAGCGCCTTCCCGGACACCGGCAAGGGCCACATTCTGGACTCTGGGGACAAGGTTGTCAGCAAAAGCAATAGTCCGACGCATCCTCCCGACATCCCAATCAGGACGGGAGCTTGATCGCCAGCCAGACTCATGGGGAGATGCCCGATCCCTCCGCCTAAAATACCGGCAAACAAGGTCACAAGGAAAACGCGAGTCCCCAGCATTTGCTCCACCCTCGACCCCAACATGATCAAACACATCATGTTGAGCCCCAGATGGAGCAAATTCCCATGGAACCAGGCATAAGTCACCAGTTGCCAGATTTTCCCATGCAGGACTTGTTCCCCGGATAAGCCAAATCGGATGACCCAGGGGGAAATCTCACCGCTCTCGGTGATTGCGCCTCCCTGGCTTTCCAAAAACAAGTGGAGTCCGATCATTGCGATGACCACCACGGCCACTGCCCAGGATTTCCGGATCTCCCGGAACTTTTCAGCACCATTTAAGAAAAAAGTGCCCATAAAATCGAAAAGTCCCGCGTGAAGTAAATCTGCCTTTGTTTCTCATAGCCGATGCCCGCAGTCAATCACTCGATGACATGTGCTCTCGGTTCGCGGCGAACGGTGTCTTCACCACCAGCGCTTGTTACGAAGGGACCGCCTTCCAGAGGCGCGACACCCGTAAACGCCACGTCCGGCATTTCGGTTGGGCGACCGGCCAGGGGGAAATCCTTCCTTAATGGAAAATAAGGGTAACCTTCCCACATCAAGATCCGCTTGGTGCTCTCGCGACCAGAAAATGGAATGCCCATCATGTCCCAAACTTCGCGCTCGTGCCAATCCGCCGCTTGCCAGAGATCCACAACCGTCGGGACTTCCTCATCCTCAGCAACGGCAGCTTTCACCCGCAGATGTTTGGCATCGTCACAGGTCGCCAATTCATAAACCACCTCGAACCGTGGATGATCACCGAAATGGTCAACGCTGGAAACGTCCAAAAGCATCTCAAACCCCAGGTCTTGGCGGCATTTTTCCAACACCGGGTGCAACGATTCCAAATCCACCACGATGGTGGTCTCTCCCCGGAATTCCGTCACTCCTTTGAGTTTATCCCCTACGGTTTCGCGGAGTTTCTGGACATCTTCTGCAACACTCATGATCTGCTAAATTCGTGTCTCCGCTCACTCCGCGGCATGTTTCTGATCCCAAGTTGAAGATTCCCCCTCGATCTTGGTTTGCAGCTTCATCAACCCTTCGATCAATGCCTCTGGCCGGGGTGGGCAGCCGGAAACATACACATCCACCGGGATCAATTGATCGATTCCCTGCAAAACGGCGTAGCTACGATACATGCCACCACTCGAAGCACAGGCCCCCATCGCGATGCACCATTTGGGCTCTGGCATTTGATCCCACACCCGTTTGACAGCGAGTGCCATCTTGTAGGTGACCGTTCCAGCGACGATCATCACATCGCTCTGCCGCGGAGAAAAACGCATCACTTCCATCCCAAACCGCGAAATATCGAACCGGCTGGATGCCGTCGCCATCAGCTCGATCGCACAACAGGCCAGGCCCATCGGCATCGGCCACAGTGAGTTTTTCCGCATCCAGTTGATCGCGGCGTCCACACGGGTAAAAATGACGTTTCCTTCAATTTTGGAATCGTAGGCCGCGTGCATGGGTTCAGACGTGGGACTAACCATAATTTTCTCGGATTGAGACTCCTGATAACCTGACTTGTCTGATTTCGTTGCTCAAGGAGATTGTGAAGGAATTCAGATTCCAATCCCCGGATGGCCGCTTTGCTCTTGATGACGAGTGGCCAGCGCGGGAATTTCCAGCGTGACCATTCGCACCCGATTCGCTCCCAGCCCAACGGGTAAATTGCATCTCGGCCACGCCTATGCCGCCTTTGTCGCTCATGATCTTGCCCGAAAACACTCAGGACAATTTCTGCTGCGCCATGAAGACATCGACACCACCCGCGTCCGCGAGGAATTTTACGGCGGTATCGAATCCGACCTGCACTGGCTGGACCTCAGCTGGGATGAGCCGCCGCTACGGCAATCGGATCGACTCGATGCTTACGCCTCAGCCTTGGAGAAATTAAGAAATCTAGGCACCGTCTATCCTTGTTTCTGCACTCGACGCGAAATCCTCGCAGGCACCCAATCCATCCTCTCCGCGCCGCACGGTCCGGATGGGCCGCTTTATCCCGGAACATGCCGGACTCTCACTGCAGACGAACGCGACGCCAAGATCGCCGCTGGTGTGCCTCATTGCTGGCGGCTCGATGCTGCAGCGGCTTCTGAGTTTGCACCGCATTTAAAATTCACTGATCTTCGCTTAGGCGAGCATCCGGTTAATCCGCAGCGTTTGGGCGATGTGGTCTTGGCCCGCAAAGACATTGGCACGGCCTACCACCTCGCGGTTGTGGTCGACGATGCCTTTCAAAAAATCACCCACGTCACTCGCGGGGAAGATTTGTTCGAGTCGACCCATGTGCATCGCCTGTTGCAGGCCCTGCTCGGATTTCCTGAACCAGTCTACCTGCATCATCCGTTGATTCTCGATGAAAACGGTGTCCGCCTGGCCAAGCGAAATGAGTCGATGGCTGTCGAGCATTTCCGGGAAAATGGCACTTCCCCGGAGAGTCTTTTCAGTCAGTTCCCCGACCCAATTTCTGGATAATCTGCTCAGTGACCGATTCGGCCGAACGGTCGGTCGAAACCGTCACCACATCCGTCTCGTCCTCACCGGGTTCTTCCAGCGCGGCAAATTGGGAATCCAGCAGGTGCGGCTTGAAAAAGTGCCCTTTCCTCGCCTGCATCCGCTCGAGAATCAGATCCTTATCTCCCTTCAAATAAACAAATCGCAGCCCCGGGTTTCCATTTCGCAATCGATCCCGATAAGCCTTTTTGAGCGCGGAACAGACCACAACCGACGCACCACCCAAGCGGTTCATCGCAAAAATCGCATCGTTCAGTCGATCCAGCCAAGGTGCTCGGTCTTCATCGTTCAAAGGATGGCCTGCCGCCATTTTGAGCACATTGGCCCGTGGATGGAGAAAATCCCCGTCCACGAACTTGGCTCCGGTTTTCTCCACCAGAGCACTGGCGATCGTAGATTTTCCGCTGCCGGAAACGCCGATCAGGACAATGACTCCTTCAATCATCGGCGCGAAAGCATCACTTCCCTTCCCATTCCCCGAACTTGCGGAACTTCTCATAACGCTGATCCAGCAATTGCTCCACGGATAGCGCCTTGAGTTCTTCCAGCTGCCCAAGAATCACTTTCTTGAACGACTCCGCAGTCGTGATGTGGTCATGATGCGCACCACCTGTCGGCTCCGGGATCACTCCATCGATCAATCCCAGCTCCATTAAATCCGGTGCGACCAATTTCATCGCCTCGGCGGCTTCAGGAGCGTGCTTGCGATGTTTCCAAAGAATGGCTGCACAACCTTCCGGGCTAATCACCGAATAGTAAGCGTTTTCCATCATCAGAACGCGATCCGCGACACCGATTCCAAGTGCTCCGCCCGAACCACCTTCGCCTAGGACGATGGCAATGACCGGCACTTTCAGCAGCATCATCTCACGGAGATTGTAGGCAATGGCTTCGGCAATGTTGCGCTCTTCCGCGCCGATCCCCGGGAATGCTCCAGGCGTGTCGATCATCGTCACGATCGGCAGGCCGAATTTTTCCGCGATTTTCATCAACCGCAGTGCCTTGCGATATCCTTCCGGGTGGGCGCTGCCGAAGTTGCGCAGCAGGTTTTCCTTGGTATCGCGGCCTTTCTGATGGCCGGTCACCACCACCCTCTGGTCGCCGATTCTTGCAAATCCGCCGGGCATGGAATGGTCATCGCCGATGTGGCGATCGCCATGGAGTTCGAAAAACTCCGTGAAGGCGAGTGATACGTAGTCGAGCATGAATGGGCGGCTCGTATGGCGGGCGATCTGGACTCGCTGCCAAGGAGTTAGGTTTTTGTAAATCGCGGCACGGGTTGCCGCCAGCTTGCCTTCCATGATGGAGATTTCCTCCGACATGTCGATATTCTGGGAGCCGGATTTGGCGCGAAGTTTTTCCAATTCGCGTTCAAGTTCCGCGGCGGGCTTTTCAAATTCAAGGAGCTGCATGGTGGCGGGAGGGAAATTAGCGGGTTGAATGACGGATTTCCACCTCATTTCCCGGTCGGGTGAGCAAGGTGAGTTCTTCGAGATCGGTTGGACTGATGTAAATGCCGCGGGGACGGATTTCGGTGGTTTCGTGAAATGGGCGGATTTGGATCGTATCTTTATCGATCTGGATCATTTTCTCCGAACCACGGTATTTGTCGGACTCCTGCCGGACGGCACGACCGTCGACATAGCCAGCTTCGGAGGTAATTTTGCACTTTTTGGAAGCCAATTTGCCGGGAATAACATAGTCGAGAATCAGGTAGTCGCGCAGAAATTTGCCACCGTCCCATAAGGAAATTGCCTTCCGTTCGGGTTCGATCATGAGTCGGAAATTGAGTGGCATGATGATCAGCTCATCTCCCGGTTGCAGGCTGCCAAGTTCCAGCAAGCCATTGAGGTAGACAATCATCTCCAGCGAAGTTTGGTTTTTATTCGCGATCAGATTGTAGGAATCTCCCCGTTTCACCACATAAGTTTCCTTCCCTTCCATGTGGGCGGTTGAGAGAACTTCATCCAAATTCATATCGCCGACGATGCGGCGTGCCGTCGGGGCAGCTGAAGAAGTTGGAAAAACATTGATGATGGTATTGAGCTTTTCGCGGGCTTCCTCAAGGTGGCCCATCGCCAACAGACTATGCGCCTTTTGAAAGGCTTTCTCACCCGGATCAATATCCGGAAGCTCGGCGGAATCGAGCATGCTGGCAAAATCCGCGTCTTTCTGGCCACCAATGATTTCCGTCGGGTTTGGAACCCATTTGGACATCATCGGCAAGGGCTTGATCATCACGTGATAGACCAACATTCCGGTGACCACCATCACACCAAGCACCGCAAGGAATGCGACTAATTTGATGAAGAAACTGAACCTCATGCGAATGCGGTGAACATTGAATAATTCCAGCGCCCCGTAAACCTATCTCTTTGGTTCAATTCACGGAGCATCCTCTTCACAGCAAACCGCGTCGTTTAAAATCGAAGGCATTGATATCGTGAGATCTGAGGATCATCTCGAACGAGAACTTCAAAATCGAAACCTCCCAGGCATCATCCACGCCCTCGATCACCGCGAGCGAGGGATTTCCCGTGCGGCGAATATCCTCGAGAACGCGTTCACGGACGGCATCGATCGAATCATGGACGATTTCCTCGCTGACCTGGCCGCGCCGGAATTGGAAGCCATACTGCAAAAAGGCCAAATTCTTCCCTTCCGCGCGGAGTTTATCCACCAACTTCTCAAGGCGATCCCGTGCGGACTCGTCGAATCCATCCAGCTCGATTTCCCGATATGGCTCGGGGCGGAGGATTCGTGGCTTCATCGCCTCAACCTCGCCAGTCCGGATCCGGACTTCCCCGGTGCGATCCATCAGCTCGCTGATGAGCTGGAATTCAAATCGAGTCTCCCCAAAAGTCTGGATGCGGCGATCCGGCTCGCGCAGGACCTTGGTCATCTCAAGGGCATATTGGATATCGTCTGGTGAATGCATGAGCTTTCAGTATCCGGCGGGAAGCTGGCTATTGCAAAGAAAAGGACGGACACCTGAATGGAGCCCGCCCTTTTGAAAACTTACGCCTACCGGAAATTAGCCTTGCTGGCTGTTGATGTAGGTCACGACGTCACCGACGGCTTGAAGCTTTTCAGCTTCTTCATCAGGAACCTCGATGTCGAATTCTTCTTCAAATGCCATCACGAGTTCAACGGTGTCGAGCGAGTCGGCTCCGAGGTCTTCGACGAATTTTGCTTCCGGGGTTACTTGGTCGGCACTGACGCCGAGTTGATCGACGATGATATCCTTGACGCGGTCTTCGATGCTTTTGTCAGACATGGGCTGCTATGGTTAATTGGTTGGCGTTGCGGTTGGTTATCGCGTGGCTGGCGGACTTGGCAACCTCGAAAAAGCGCCGATAGTCTGAAATCCACGCAGAAATTGATGATTCAGGCGGTTTTCTCTTCAGAATCTGCGGTTTCCTCGTCCGCAACAGCTGTATATTCAATGATCTCACCGGAAAATCGCGAGCGGATGAATTGCATCAATTTTTCCGCTGGTTCTCCCTGTTCCTTTTTAAATCCGCCGTAGGTCAAGCCGTCGATTCGAATGCGTCCTTTCCCCGATGCCCCATCGTAATCGATAAATCCGAGGCCTTTGGTCTCCCATTTCCGAAGATCCAGGACTTTCAGATCAGCAAATGCCACCTTGCGGCCGGAAGCTGGCGACACCCCGGAATCGTCGACAGAAATCGAGCGGCCAAGAGTGCGGATCAGGAAAAACAAGGCGACCAGAGCCAGAGCGAGACAAATCCAAAAAACAGTCCATTGCTCATTGATTTTCTGCAACGTGTGCGGCTCTTCCGCCACCGTGCTGTCCCAACCGCGCTTGCCGGTGTATTCGATCCAGAGCGAGTTCCACTGCAGTGGCTTCACTTTTTCGTAGTTTTGTAAAATCTCGGGCCACGGCATCGGCAGCTTCATTCCGCTGGGCAGTTCCGCTGGATTTTCCGGAAAAATCACCGTTTGGGCGGCCGCGTATTGCTTCCATTCGTCAGCGGTGAGCGTGCCGCTGGAATTCATGCGGGAAAAATCCTTGTTCGCTTTTTGGAAGGCCTGATTGAGATAAAACACCTCGTTTTCCTGCCGATATCCCACCGAACCATCGCGGTAGAACATGAACGCAAACACGGCAAACATCAGGAACATGGCCACGGCACGAAGCAGAAACCAGGGAGTGGGCTTACAAACGATTGGTTCGGACTGTGTCATCGGATGACATGGAGCCAATCCAGATTGCCGTGCTCTTGCAAGCCACAAGCGTCACCCGGACGCCAGGATTTGTCCACAAGTGCGCATTCCGGCTTGTCTGGCGTTCGATGCTTGTTTACGGAAGCATCGCTATGCCAATCGCCACTCCCGAACAATATTGCGCCATGTTGGACGCCGCCCAAAAAGGTGGCTACGCTTATCCAGCCATCAACGTCACGTCGCTCACCACCATCAATGGTGCGCTTCGCGCGTTTTCCGAGGCAAAGTCGGACGGAATCATCCAGATTTCCACCGGCGGCGGGGAGTTCGCTTCCGGCACCTCAGTGAAAGACGCCGCCTTCGGTGCGATCGTCCTCGCCGAAGCCTGCCACCTTTTGGCTGAAAAACACGATGTCCTCATCGCCCTCCACACCGACCACTGCCATCCGGAGAAGGTCGAGGGATTCCTCAAGCCACTTCTCGAAGCATCCCGCAAGCGGATCGCCGAAGGAAAAGGCCCGCTTTTCCAATCCCACATGTTTGATGGATCGGTCATCGACCTGAAAGAAAACCTCACCATCTCCAAAGAACTTCTCAAAGAGTGCGCCGAGCTCGGCATCATTCTGGAAGTCGAAGCCGGCTGCGTCGGCGGTGAAGAAGACGGTCACGACACATCCGGCCTCCCTATCGAAAAGCTCTACACCACTCCTGCCGACATGGTGGAAGTTTACGAAGCGCTTCAACCAATCGGCCGCTTCCTTTTCGCTGCCACCTTCGGCAACGTTCACGGAGCTTACAAGCCAGGCGCTGTCAAACTGAAGCCAACCATCTTGCGCGATGGCCAAAAAGCCGTGACCGACAAGCACGGCGAAGCGGCAGAAATGGACCTCGTGTTCCACGGAGGTTCCGGCTCCGACCTTTCGGAAATCCGCGAAACCCTCGACTACGGTGTGGTGAAGATGAACATCGACACCGACACTCAATACGCCTTCACCCGTCCAATCGTGACCCACATCTGCGAAAACATCGAAGGCGTGCTCAAGATTGATGGCGAAGTCGGCAACAAGAAGGCCTACGACCCACGCGCCTACCTCAAGAAAGGCGAACTGGGCCTCTGCGAGCGGATGAAAACCGCTTGTGACGATCTCCGCTCCACCAGACAGACGATCTTCGGCAAAGTCTGATCGATCCTTTGAACAGGGCGGCCTTGGATACCCGGGGCCGCCCTTTTTTCGTTTCAACTCCTCCCTCTCAAACCCACATGCCGAATCAAAAAAACTCAAAGGAAAACCCGCTCGCCAATATTCTGATCAACGTGCTCATCCCCGTGGTCGCGCTCAGCTATCTGAGCAAAGATCCGGCATTTGAGCGCTCCATCGGAAAAACAGCTCATTGGTGGAACCTCGGCCCGACGAACGCGCTGATGATCGCTCTCATCCCGCCGATCGCCTACGGGATCTGGTTTTTTATCAAAACCAAGAAGTTCAATTTCTTTTCGGCACTCGGTCTCTGCTCGGTTCTCCTGACCGGAATCCTCACCCTTTTTCTCTGGAACAAGGACGGTACCGTCAAACCCCATGCCGACATTCTGTTTGGCCTGAAAGAAGCCTCCATTCCATTCGTCCTGGGCCTCGCCATCATCGGCTCGCACTGGACACGCACGCCTCTCCTTCGTCAATTTCTCTACACCGACGCCATCTTTGACATCGGTAAAATTGAGAACAAAATCAAAGAGATCGACGCTCAGGCTCCCTACCAAGAGATCCTGTTCAAAGCGACCCTCCTTTTTGCAGCCTCATTTTTCATCAGCACGTTGCTGAATTTCGGCTTATCCATGTACTTCCTTGGTGGTCTCAACCACCTCGCTCCGGACGCTCGAGAAGTCTACAATGCACAGGTCGCCAAAATCACCGGATATGGCTTTCCTGTCATCCTGGTTCCATGCGGAATTTTCCTCTTCATCACGCTGCGGAAATTGCAGAGTGGCCTACGGAAAATCACTGGATTCAGTGATGAGGAAATGATGCTGCTTTAACCAAAGCAACGCTGATACTGGCCAGACCTCGCAGGCCAGTCAGCTGCAACAAAAGTGGCCGGGCGGAAATCTCATCCGCCCCGCCGCACGGTGATCAATCCACAAGATTGTCCACCCGTTGCGCCAATTCGATATCCAAATCTGTAACGCCACCCGCATCATGCGTGGTGAGCTTCAGTGAAACCTTGGTATGGCGGATGTGGATGTCAGGATGATGTTGTGCCTCTTCTGCGATCTCCGCGAGATCGTTCACAAAATCAATGGCATCCATGAACTCTTCGAACTCAACAGTTCGAGTGATCGACTTCTTCTCATACTCCCATTCAGGGCATTTTTTCAGGGCGGCGGTCAGATCGTCGTCTTCTAGCAGGTCGGACATTTTAGGTAATCGGGGAAACGTTCGCAGGAAGATTGCGGCGCGGCGTTCACGCTTGGCAAGCGTGTTTCAGAACTTCCTCAAATTCGTTGTCGCGCACATTGCATTCTCCTAGGCCAGACCTTAGATTAGCCGTATGAAATTTCTCGTCCTTTCCTTGATTTCAGCGACTTTTGTAGTTTCCTGCGTGCCATCGACACCGCAATATCGCATCGCTCAAAATCCGCAAAAATTTGAGGCGTTGAGCAGCAAGGATCAGGAATTGGTCAAGAAAGGTCAAATACGTCGTGGCATGTCGAAGGACGCCGTTCGCATCGCATGGGGCAACCCAAGTCAGGTTTTTGAAAACTCGAAAAACGGCAAATCAGGCGAGCGGTGGGATTACACCGGCACGAAACCTGTTTATCGTGATGAATTCTTTGTCGGACCGGGGTATTACGGCGGATTTTATGGTAGAGGCTACTATCCGTATTATGGTTTCAACCCAAGCCTCGATGTCACCTATGTGCCCTACCGTGATGCCACTGTCTGGTTCGTTGGCTCGAACGTGGATTCCTGGGAAAGGCTCAGGTAAGAGCGGGGTGATGGAATAGCTTTGCCAGACAAGGCAAAGCCACATCCTCGGACTATCACAGCAGTTTTTTCACTGCAGGAACCTTACTGATATAAGCGAGAGCTCGTCTCGTAGAACGTAGCTTTTCAGTCTGAAGATGCTGAAACGGACAATATTCGCCGCTTTTGATGGAAGCGGCCAGCTTGATCAATCGGGACCGATCTTTGGCATCCTGCAGATTCTCCATCGCTAAATGAAGATAGTCTTCGGCTAACTCGGATTGATTCATCGGGCCAAGTGTCAGTTCGATTATTTTCCGATAAATTTCCGGCTCGTCGGGATAGTTTTCGAGCAGCGCCTCATAGTCTGCCAAAGCTTCTTGTAAATCTCCTCTGATTGCCTTGGACGCGGGCGGTCCCATGATGGGAGGAGCCACCGCAAATCTCTCATTGGGCAGGCAGGAAATAAATTCCGCCACCTTGTCACCAATCCAAAGAGCAGCTGGATATCCGGTGGCAATTCCAATTGCCGCAATCATTGCAACAAGTATGATCAACATCCCTATGGCCTGCATAATCATTCCCCCACTCATCATCATTGCATCATGAAACATTCACCATGATATACAAGATCAAAAGCCCACCAAACCAAACTTTATGATACAAAATGAAGCGCGACCCGATTGCTCGGATCGCGCCTCTATCATTGCTTTATCTCAGGGAGATTCGATTTCGAACTATTGTTCCGGCGTGCTTTCTGACTCAACGACTCGATAAAACTCCATCGGCGTGTCCGGCAGCGATTGAACACTATAACCAAGTTGTCCGTCCAATCCATCAATGGTGATCAAAGGCGACCAATTCACCAAGTCACTGGTGTATTCAACATCATAAGAATATCCGGAATGACCATACCAAACGAGATCATAATCGGTTGGAACATCTGATCCAGGAGCGGTCTTATAGATCGTCTTCATCATCCCAAAGTCATGATCTTCGGTAAAGTCACCCATCTGAACTTTCCAATCCACGATGTCGTTATTCTCCGTATAAAGGCCGGTCCGCGCGGTAAATCCAAAGTAGGAAAACCCATTTTCATCTGTCGCGCCGATATCTTCCAAATTCACATCCACATTTTGAATGACTGCGATTCCATCGAAATAGACGTCGAGATCACCTGGGACATAAACGATTCTCACTTGATAGGCTCGCTCGGTTGACAAGGTAGCAAGGGTGTAGGGGTACCCACCAGCGACCACATTCCCGGCAGAATCCAACACCTCAGGAATCCCAATAATTTCCGTTCCCGGGGTTTGATAAATAGAAGTAGCTTGGCTCAGCGCTGTGGTTCCGGAAAGAACTTGAACCACTGAGGAATTGATCGCGGTGAAATCGAATGATTTGAACATGATGTTCAGAGAATTCGAGGCAATACCAGTCTCACCAGTTCCAACATTCGAGACACCACCATCAGCATTATGAATCACCACGGCAATACCGTCGGCCGGTGGGAGAGCAACTGGAGTATCAATGTTGAGATGAAGCCCGAATGTCATTTCAAAGCCAGCAGTGCCGTTCAACTTCTTGTAGAAGTAAGCAGCACCACTTTGACTTCCTTCATCAGGCGTCAGGCGTAAAACGCCATCCGTAACCTCCGCGCTGCCAGCGACTCGAATATCCGCTCCTGCCGATGCGAAATCATCGTAGTCAATGCCATCAAGACCTGGATCATCATAGACAACCACATCAAAGGACGCCGTTAAAGCTTCCGTGGATGTAGCCGTTGCAACTGTAAGCGTATAAGTCGTGCTTACCGTAGGAGTCACCACCACTTCACCGCTGAATGCAGGAAGAACTTCACCATTCAATGATACCGAAGTAGCACCACCTACAGAATAGGTCAGAGTAACGGATTCCCCAACAAAGATTTCCGATGCACTCCCAGTAAATTCAACAATCCGGGGAGATATCGAACTCCCTGGCAACGGGATATCGTACGAAGAACGATTGCGCTCCAATGGAACCGGGTAATCAAAATCAACATTTTCAATCATGGTCCATGTGGATTGATCATTACTGCCTTCCAAGGTCCACTGGATCGGGTCACGCGATGCCGCATCGTTGCCAGTAGCAAAACGGTAGCCGTCAAATGTTTGCGGAGTCCCGAAGTCAAAGATCACCGGTGCGCTATTGCCATCATACCATTTGGTCGCGGTGTTGTTATCGATCAGACTTGCGGCAGTTTCCGTGGAGGTACTGGCAGGGTCGCCATTGCTTCCGCCGATGTTGCTGACCGCGCTTACCGTCAATTGTGATGATCCATTGAAGAATTGGAATTCACTGAGTTGCACTTCGCCAGGCACGGTTCCTCCCCGGCGCTTCATCGGCGTGTAGCGGACGTATTGATAGGTCGAGGAACCACCCACAACCGTCCGGACGGTTGCAGTTGCGGTTTCTTCTCCGCCGCTTGGTGCGATCGCCTGCAAGGTGTAGACTGATGTCGCATTTGAAGGCGGCGTTACCGCGTAACCGGTTTCTGCATTGAGCGGCACACTAATAGGTGTTCCACTTGGCCCAATGAGATTGACCACAGAGGTATTGCCAGTCACCCAGGCAAGATAGGTGGATGAACCATTGAGCATAATCGCCGAATACCCGGCAGTATCGGTGCTGTAACTATTGAAATAATCGATCACCGGAGGAATGGCATCCGGAATATCGTAGCCTACCTGATAGGCATAGTTGGTTCTAACCGTCGCTTCATTCGATCGGACGTCGAGCGGAATCCAATCCGTGCCATCATCACTTCCCGCCAAAGTCCAGGAAATCGGAGTTCGGATGTAAGTGGCGTTATCGTTGGCGTTCGCAAAATTATAGGAATCAAAGGTCGGTGGTGCCGTTCCAAAATCGATCACCAGCTCATTCCCTGTTACCAGGGCCTCAGCTCTGAACCATTTGGTGGTGGTCAGGCCATCGAACAGCATGTTCGTGCCTTCAGCTGCCGCAGGATCCTGCGTCCCCGAAGTTGCCGAAACTGTTACAACATCGACACCAGTGCCATCTCGATTATTCAGATTCAGCAAGGTTCCTTGGTAGGAAAAAGTGAATTCCGACATCTGCACATTGACCCCACCACTTACGATCGCAGTGGGTTTAAACCTGATATATCGGTAGCTCGCTTCGGCTCCCGAAGCTGGTAATGCAGCGACTAAAGCCAAGCCCGCGAGTAGAGAACGAGAAGGAATTTTAAAAAAAGGAGACAAATGCCCCCATCGAGGATCGTTATTTATCATCATAGAAGTTCGGGTTTGAGATAGGGACGCAAATCTAGAATCTGCGATCAATCCATTCTCAGCTTCTATCAACTGCGGCGCTGAATCGACAGTGTGAACTATTCCCTATTTCAGCCAAAAGACTTACCTCTTTTGACATATCATTCATTACCAGTTGTATTGCCAGATAAGCAACCACCCATCCTTAGTATGTTGCTAATTTTTCACATCATGTGTGGCGACATCCTCATCTCCCTACCTTAAACTGGAAGAGGTCTAACGCTGAATCAGTTAGATCCGCGCGCCTTATCTCTCCAGCTATTCGGAGTAAGTTGATAAGTTTGCGCAAATATTTCACATAATTTCCGCGCATTCCCGAAACCGCTCTCGAGAGCGATGGCATCCAGCTTTAGATCGGTATCGCGCAGAAGCCGGTTTGCAGCGGCAAGTCGTGATTTAAAAATTTCTGTCCGCGGGCTGTGCCCTACAAGGCAACGAAACTCTGCGCGAAACGCCCGCTCGGTCATGCCGGCAATTTTTGCGAGCTCTGAAGATTTCAAATTCTCCGCAAAATGTTGCCGGATGTGAACAATCGCCCGGGTAATCATGGGATTTGAGGTCACCATGGTCGCCGTGGAAGCGCGTGCAAACACCCCTAAGGGACCCACTTTCACCGGCTCTGAAGCCGCGCGCCCTTCCATCATTTCGGATAAAACCCTGGCTCCCGCACGACCCACACGACGCCAATTGAGATCAACCGAAGATAAAGGCGAAGGTGCCATCGCCACCTCGATTTGACTATTACCACAGCCCAGAATGGCGACTTCCTGCGGCACTCGCAGCCCCATCAATTCACAGGCCAACATCAGGTCCAGAGCCAATTGATCATCATCCGCAAAGACCCCCACCGGCTTCGCCATTTGCCCCAACATCCTCACCAAGCGACTCACTCGCTGTTCGCGCGGCGGAGTCGGGCGATCGCTAAAACCGGCATCATCATCAGGATCGATCATCTCGACCCGATTCAGTGGGAAAATTTCCTTCTGAAACACGCTCCGCAACCGTTTCGATTCAGGCAGGCTGCGGGATCGTAGAAAAGCATGATTGAACAGGCCCAGGCTCAACAGATGCCGCGCCGCATCCTGAGCAGCTTGCTCGTAGTCCGGCTCCACCACCTGTCCTTGGACTCCTGACTTCACGGCACCTAGATGAACGACCGGGACCTCGGGTCTATTTTTAAGCCATCGTTCGATTCTATCGTTCGAACCGTGAACGATGATTCCATCAACACGGCCCTCTGCGGGCAAATCCCCCCGGAAACGCATACTCGCGTCCAACATCCACCCTCTACTACGGGCATAGTCCACCACACCGAGAAGAACCTCCTCTCGGTAATGGTCCGTCACGTAGAGCACTTTTCGACGACGCTTCACGCTAACCTCGTCAAAACTATTTTCGGGTAGAAATGACAATCTACACAAACCATTCGAATCCTCCACGAATGTCAATTTCCCGATTTCCATCGCCGAACGACATCAGCACTGCAGACCTTTTCTAACGGATCGATTACTCAGGAAATCTTGAATGCAAAGAACTCACCAGTATTCCCTTTCCATGGAGAGCCGCTGTGTTTACAGATCGACACGAAATGAAGTGGTCCATTGGCAGAAAAATCTTCACGGGGTATTTGATCGCGATCGCTTTGATCGCAGGCATCGGGCTGGCATCGCTGATATCCGCCTTAAACTTGCTCAAAAACGTCGATCTGAGGCAGCAAGCAAGTAGCCACAACAAAATACTGGATGAAGTCGATGCCCAGGTCCTGAATGCTGAAGCGGACGCAAACCGTTATCTTCTAACTGGCACCAACGATTTCCGCGAAGATTTCAATACCGACCTTTCCGATCTCCAAAGCGACCTGGAAGAACTCAAAAAACTTGAAAAGGCATACGAAGGCGATGCCGACATGCTCAACAAGTTGAGGGATACTGAAGTGCTGATCGCGAAAAAGAAAGATGCGATGCAAGCTTTGGTCGACTTACGCGCAAGTGCCGGTGCGGAAGCCGCTTTTCAGGCAGCCGAGCGCGACGATACAGTCGGCACCGGGCAGCAGATTCACAAAAACTTTAGCGACTTGATCAAAGTGGTCCATCTGGCCATAGAGGATGCCAACAACGAAGTCCGCAAGGATTCCCACTCCCTGATCTGGATGATCTGGCTATCAGTCGGAGCCTCCATTCTGCTGTTACTGGTCATTGGTAGTTTGCTGGCGCGGAATATCTCGATTCCGCTTCGCAAGCTGACCAACTCCGCGGTGCAAATTTCCAAAGGGGATCTTTCAACGACGGTCGAGACGCCTAACCGGAGCGATGAAATTGGCACCTTGTCTCATAGCTTTGCCTCCATGGTCGATTACCTGCGGGAAATGTCCGCGGCCAGCAACCGAATCGCCAGTGGAGATCTGAGCGTCAAGCTCACCCATCGATCGGAAGCTGATGAGTTCGGCAAATCCTTTTCCGGCATGCTGACCTACCTTCGTGAGATGTCCCACGCCGGTGCCAAAATGTCCGCGGGCGACCTCACCGTCAAACTGCAGCCGCGATCGGAAATGGATGAGTTTGGGCGATCCCAAGCAGACATGATCAGCAACCTCTCCGATCTTATCCGGCAGGTGCAACGCTCCGGCTTGCAGGTCAATTCCTCTGCGGTGGAAATCGCAGCAACGACCAAGCAACAGCAAACCACTGCCAGTGAGGTTGCCAGCACCACCACCGAAATCAGTGCGACTGCACGCGAAATTTCCGCCTCATCCATGGAGCTGCTGAAAGTGACCGATGAAGTCGCCAAGGTTTCCGAAGACACCTCAGCGCTGGCGACCCAAGGCAAAACCGGTCTTGCCAGAATGGAGGCAACCATGCGGCAGATCATGGAAGCATCCGCATCCGTCACCGCTAAACTGGGCGTGATGAATGACAAAGCCGGCAACATCAACGCCGTCATCACCACCATCACCAAGGTCGCGGATCAGACGAATTTGCTTTCCCTCAACGCCGCGATCGAGGCCGAAAAGGCAGGTGAATACGGCCGCGGCTTTGCTGTCGTGGCTGCGGAAATTCGCCGCCTCGCGGATCAAACCGCTTCTTCCACATTGGATATCGAGCGCATTGTCAAAGACATGGTCGCTGCGGTTTCCGCAGGCGTGATGGGGATGGACAAATTCAGTGAGCAAGTCCGACGCGGCGGTGAGGATGTGACGGAGATCAGCTCGCAGCTGGATCAGGTCATCCTTCAGGTGCAATCCCTCACACCAAGCATGGACGCAGTGACCAGCGGCATGCGTTCCCAAAACCAAGGATCTCAACAAATCAGCGATGCGCTGGTCCAGCTCGGTGAAGCCGCCCGACAAACGGCGGATTCCATCCGTGACTCCAGCCGTGCGATCGAGCAACTCAACAACGCCACCAGCGGCCTGCAAACCTCCATTGCCCGGTTCAAACTGCCAGAAGCATAGGATTCCTCATGTTGTTTGTTCTCTTCAGCGCGGGTCATGACCGCTATGCCATTTCCTCACGCCAGATTGAGGAAGTGATTCCGTTCGCCCGACTGAAGTCCATGCCGCATTCCCACCCCGCGTTCGCCGGGCTGCTCAATTTCCGTGGCAAGCCGGTGCCGGTCTTGGATTTCAATGTTCTGTTAGATTTATCGCCGGTCGAGCCATGCTTCGTTTCCCGCATCATGCTGTGCAAGGTCACGCTGGAATCCGGCGTGTCACGATTGCTCGGTCTGCTCGCGGAAAAGGTCACGGAAACCCGAAATCTGGCGGAAATCCGATTCATCGATCCTGGTTCGCTACCAGCAAACGCCGACTACATCGGCCGGGTCTACGAAGCGGCGGACGGTAGCTACATTCAGTGGATCCACCCGGATCGCGTGCTGCCGGATGCGGTCCTGCAGGAACTCACCAACTCCACCCTGGATGCAACATGAAGGCAGTCGACCGCGTCCTAGCATTGATCACCAAACGCACCGGCATGGAAGTTTCCACGCTCGGCGGGCTGCCCGTGATTTTGAAGGCGATGGAGCTGTCGCGGGAAGAGGCGGGAATGACGACCCTTGATGAATGGGCGGATTCCCTGGATCTCAAGCAAGAGGTCTGGCAGGCATTTCTGCACCGCATCATTGTCCCGGAAACCTTCTTTTTCCGGTATCCGGAAAGCTATCAAGCACTCACGGAATGGGTCAGGCGCTACCCGAAACGCCCGCTGCGGGTATTGAGCCTACCTTGCTCTACCGGGGAGGAAACGTATTCGATCGCGATCTGCCTGCAACGGGCAGGACTGGCTTCTGCGGAATTTTCAGTGACCGGATTCGACATCAATGCCCCTTCAGTGGCCGTGGCACGCAAAGGCATTTACCGCCATTCCGCATTTCGCGGGGTCGTGCCACCAGCGCAGGAACGATTCTTTGAGCCGTTCGATGATCAAAAATTCCGCGTCGCCAGTCATGTTCGCCGAGAGGTGCTGTTTGAGGAAAAAAACTTTTGGGACGTCTCTGTCTTTGAAGAAAGTTACGATGTGATTTTCTGCCGGAACTTGCTGATCTATTTCCCACCCGAGCGGCAAATTTCCGCACTGCAAAAAATCGGCAGCATGCTGAGAACCAGCGGCCTGCTATTCCTCGGCCCGGCTGAAGTCCCGCTCGCCTGCCAGAACGGGTGGAAATCCGCAGGATTCCCGATGTCCTTTGCATGCGAAAAAGCGGAATCAAACCGCCCGGCGAGCCCGATTCAATTTTTCCAAGGTCTCTCAGCTCCAGTAAGAACCAGACCGGTGGTCACCCGCATTTCCCGGCCTGCTGGAATCTCCCGCCCCACCCCGGCAGCGGCGGCGGCACCGGTCACACCTGCCGCCCCGGAACCAACATTGGAATACATCCGCAGCCTCGCCGACCGCGGGGCGCTTGAGGAAGCCCAGGCAACCTTGGATCAATACCATCGACGCCAACCAGCGGATGCCGAAAGTTACTATCTGGGCGGGCTGCTTGCCGAGACGATCGGCGAACGGACACGGGCCGAGAACTTGTTCCGAAAAGCGCTTTACCTTTCCCCCTCTCACCCCGAAGCCATTTCGCATCTCGCGCTGCTTTTACGCGCCGATGGCCGGATAGATGCTTCACGTAAACTTCTTGCTAGGGCCGAACGCCTGAATGCCCCATGATTACGGATTCCCTGCTCCTTCACGCCATTCCCGACGGGCTTCGCGAGGAATGGGCCACGCACTTTGCCAAGCCACTGGATCCGCCCAGCTCGGACCGGATCGCACTGGTGGTTTTCCGCTTGGGTGCAGAAAAGTTCAGCCTGTCTGCCGACCGGGTGGAAGAAATCATCACCCCAGGCGTCATCCGCCCCCTTCCCCACAGCGGCAAGGGATTGTTGCGCGGGGTGACAAATGTGAATGGCCGCATCAGGACCTGTGTTTCTCTGGAGCGCCTGCTGAATGCGACACCAGGACCGGCCAGTGGCACACCCCGTCTGATGGTGCTTCAGGACCAACGCTGGAGAGTGGCCGCAATCGTGGATGAAATCCTCGGGGTGCAGGAATTTCATCAGAGTGATCTGAAACCGCTGCCCGCAACCCATACCGGGGCCGTTTACAGCACGGGTTGGTTTGGAGAAGGCGACCATTTCGTCGCAAAATTGAACGAAGACGAACTTTTCGACGCGATGAGGCGCCAATTGACATGACTCCCGGCAGCTCATCTTCCGGTGACCTGAGTGGCTTCTCGATGACGGAGCTGTTCAGAATCGACGCCGACAATCAACTAACCACCCTATCCGAGGGTCTTCTGGCACTCGGCAGCGGTGTCGATGCCTCCTCTGTGCTGGAAGAACTGATGCGGGCGGCGCATTCAATCAAAGGCGCTGCCAGAATCGTCAATGTCGATGCCGCCGTAGGCATCGCCCACGTGATGGAAGACGTCTTCGTCAGTGCTCAAAAAAATCCTGGCGCTCGCTTCCCGCAGTCTCGGATCGATTTGATGCTCAAAGGAACCGATCTGCTGCGCAGCGTCATCTTCGATACCGAGCCGAAGCCAACCGCCGCGGAAATCGCCGAATTCGTCCGCAAATGCGGATTGCCTGCGGATGCCGAGGAAAGCTCGGCCCCTGCACCCACCCCAAAACCAGAGCCAGCAAAACAGGAACTCGCTGCCCAGGAACCTCAAGCAGCCGAAGCATCCCGGAGCGAAACCCAGACCCGATCGGTCCGGATCGGCTCGGACAACCTAGACCGCCTTGTTTCGCTGGCGGGAGAAAATCGCATCACGCTCAACCGGGCGAATCGTTTCAACAAGGAAGCGGAGGAGATCGCCACGGTTCAACGCAGCCTGCTGATTTCACTGCGTGGTTTTGCCGAGACATTTGCCGGCAGCCCACAAGCCGCTGAGCACCTCGAAGACATTCGGCGGAAAATTGCGGCAGCCGAGGATTTGGCCGAGCAGCTCCGGCTTGGCCTGGACGAATACAGCTTCCAAATCTCACAACTCGGTAACCGACTCTACACCGAGGCACTATCATGCCGAATGCGGCCGTTTGCCGACTGCGTGCTGTCCCTGAAACGACTGGTCCGCGATCTTTCCCGGTCGCTCGGAAAACCCTGCCGACTGGAAGTCCGCGGAGAGAACACCGAGGTCGATCGCGACATTCTGGAAAGGCTGGAAAGCACGCTCACCCACCTCATCCGCAACGCGCTTGATCACGGCATCGAGCCCAGCCACATTCGCGATGCCGTCGGGAAAGATCCCCAGGCAACAATCACCATTTCCGCCGCGCACGTTTCAGGTCGTCTGGTGATCCGGTTATCGGACGATGGTCGCGGCATTGATCCCGAGTATATCCGGAAAGAAATCGTCGCCCGTGGATTGATCAGCCGTGTCGCCGCCTCGACGCTGACCTTCGCGGAGGTCATGGAATTCTTGTTCCTGCCCGGATTTTCGATGAGCAACAAGGTCACCGAAATCTCCGGACGCGGCGTCGGCCTGGATGCGGTGCGCTCCACGGCAAAAGCACTGCGCGGCACGATTCGTGTTCATAGCACGCTGGGTGCCGGGACGACATTTGAGCTTTCCACTCCGATCTCCCAAGCGCTCGCACGCTGCCTGCTGGTGGACATCGCCGGCACTCCATGCGCCCTGCCGCTGGCAAGAATCGAGGGCGTCGCCAACATTCCTGAAGAAGAAACCCACTACACCGAAGGCAGGCAGCATTGCGACTGGAATGGCCAGCGGATTGGATTGATCAACGCGGCGCAGGTCCTGGAATTTGAAGAAAATCAGCCGCTCACCAGCCCGCTGTCGGTGGTGATCATGTCTGAAGCCGGCAAGCAATTCGGCGTGGTGGTTGCCAATTTCCTCGGCGAAGAAGAACTTCTGTTACAACCGCTGGATTCCGAGCTCGGAAAAATCCGCGATCTCGCAGCGACCTCCTTGATGGCGGATGGCTCACCGGTTCTGGTTCTGGATGACGAGGATTTCCTCCTATCCATCCGCACACTTGCAGGTGAAGGCAGGCTGAGAGTTTCCAAAACCGACAAGCATGAGGATTCCGACGTTGCCAAACACGTCCTTGTTGTGGATGACTCACTGACGGTGAGAGAGCTGGAAAGAAAACTCCTGACCGAGCGCGGCTATGAAGTCACCACCGCAGTGGATGGCATGGATGGCCTCAGCACGCTGCGCGAAGGGAAATTCGACATGGTCATCACCGACGTGGACATGCCACGGATGGATGGCATTGAGCTGGTGGAAAAAATCCGCGCCAATCCTCATTTCCGTGATCTCCCGGTGATGATCGTTTCCTACAAGGACCGGCAGGAGGATCGCGAGCGCGGCCTGGAAGCCGGCGCGGATTATTACCTGGCAAAATCCAGTTTCCACAGCGACGAACTCGCGCGCATGGTCGAGCAGTTCATTGGCCCCGCCTACCAATCATGAAGCCACCTTCGCGTCATCTGAAACTGGGACTCGTGAATGACAACGCGGTCTCATGTGAGGCGATCCGGCGCCTTGTCGCAACCCGGGACGGCTACCAACTTCTATGGACCGCCTATGACGGGGCGGAAGCGGTTGAATATTGCCGCACCAACCCGCCAGATGTGGTGCTGATGGATGTGGTCATGCCGCGGATGGATGGTGTGGAGGCGACCAGGGAAATTGTCGCCACCACCGAGTGTGCGGTGCTGTTGGTGACCTGGTCGATTCCCCGCAACACCTCGAAAGTGTTCGAAGCCATGGGTGCGGGCGCACTCGATGTCGTGACCACGCCCAGCATGGGCAATCTTGAAGAAATCGACACGTTTTTCCGCAAGATCGAACAAATCAAAACTCTGCGCGCCCCCATGGCGATGCCTCCACGGGTTCAGGCCGCTGCACCAGCAACGGAGGCACGCAGTGCTCAAAAGCTGATCCTGCTCGGCGCATCCGCAGGTGGCCCCGCCGCTCTGGCGGAAATTCTGAGTGGACTGGATGCCACGCTGCCGACAGGCATCGTCATTGCCCAACACATGGATGTGAGGTTTGGTGACGATTTCATCTCCTGGCTCGGAGACCAGACCGCATGGCCTGTGCGCAAAGCCCAAGCGGGTGACGCGGTAACCAACGGCCTGGTTCTGGTCGCAGGAGCGGAACATCATCTTGTGTTCCGGCCGGGAAACCGTCTACACTTCACGGATCAACCAGCATTTGCTTACATCCCATCCGTGAACGTCCTATTTTCCAGCGCCGCAGAACATTGGAAAGGGTCACTTGCCGCCGCCTTGCTAACAGGCATGGGCAGCGACGGAGCCGAGGGTCTGAAACAACTTCGGCAAGCGGGACATCTGACGATTGCACAAGACGAAGCGAGCTGCGCATTATTCGGCATGCCTAAAGCCGCTGCAGCAATTGGAGCGGCTCGCGAAATCCTGCCACTGAACCGGATCGTCGATCGTCTTGCCGGGTTTTCACTGTCCAATTAAACCGCCACGCCCATGATGACCTCGTCAGCCAAGACTTTCCACCCGGAAATCGAACCATCCATCATGGTACTGTTGCTGGATGACCAAGCATTCATTGGTGAGGCCATCCGCCGCTCGCTGCTCAACGAGCCGGATATCAATTTTCATTTCAGCCCGGATCCATCCAGAGCGATTGAGATCGCCCAGGAAATCAAACCGACCGTCATCCTGCAGGATCTGGTGATGCCTGGAGTCGACGGACTGGATGTCGTCAGACTTTTTCGCGACAACCCGGAGACCAAAAGCATCCCGATCATTGTGCTGTCGGTCAAAGAAGATCCGAGCATCAAAAGTGCCGCCTTCGCCGCTGGCGCAAATGACTATCTGGTCAAATTGCCGGATCAACAGGAACTGATCGCACGCATTCGATACCACTCGAACGCATTTCTCACCCAACGCCAGCGGGATGAGGCGATGCGCGCGCTGCGTGAAAGCCAGCAACAACTTCAGGCCAGCAATACCACACTCATCTCGCTCAATCAAAAGCTGGAGGCTGCCACCATGGCCAAGTCGCAATTCCTCGCGATGATGAGCCATGAAATCCGCACCCCGCTGAACGGTGTGCTCGGCTTTTCCGATCTGCTTTTGGCAACCGATCTGGAACCGGAACAGCGGAAATACGCGGAGACCATCGCCGCCAGCGGCCGGGCGCTGATCACCGTGCTGAACGACATCCTGGATTTTTCGAAAATCGAAGCCGGCAAACTCGAGCTTGAGTCCACCCAGTTCGAACTCAACAAATGCCTTGCGTCCATGACCGAGCTATTCCGGCCGAAGGCGCTCGAAAGCGGGGTGGAAATCATCACCGAGATCGACTCCACCCTGCCGGAGATGGTTGTTGGCGATGAAGTGCGGCTGCAACAGGTGATGGGCAATCTGATTTCCAACGCCATCAAGTTCACGGAAAACGGCACCGTCACCGTCAACATCCGCGAAGGAACATACGATGAGCTGCGCGCGAATTACGACGAATACATCCCCGATCACGGGCCGAATGAATTCTACCTCCACGGCATCATTCGCGATACCGGCAGCGGCATTGCTGAAGCGAAACGCGAAAAACTATTTCGTGATTTCAGCCAGCTCGATCCCGCTGACAACAGGCGCCACGGCGGCACGGGTCTAGGCCTCGCCATCTGCCGCAAACTTACCCGGCTCATGGGCGGCGAAATCTGGTATGAGCCATCCAGCGTCGGCACCGGCAGCGAATTTCACTTCATCATCACTCTGAGCAAATCCAGCCGGAAATTGATCAGCGCAGCCGAGATGAAAGGTGATTCTCAAGTTCTCGCGCTGAGCAAAGAGGTGCAGAAGCTGAACATCATGATCGCGGAGGACAATGAAATCAATGTAATGCTCCTCTCCGCCCTGCTCGCGCAATATGGCGTTCGCCCCCACGTGGTTCGCAATGGAAAACTCGCCTACCAGGCCGCTGTAGAACAACCCTGGGACATTATTCTCATGGACGTCCAAATGCCGGAAATGAACGGCATTGATGCGACGAAAGAAATTCGCCGGATCGAAGCCACCGAAGGCAGACCCCCATGCCACATCGTCGCCCTTACCGCAGATGTGATGCGCGGGGATGATCAAAAATGCTTCGATGCGGGCATGGACGACTACCTTTCCAAGCCACTGAAAGCTCGGGACCTCGCCAACGCCCTCTCCAGATACTGCGAAAAGTGAAAGATTTCGGGATTGTTGGTCCTTCAGAACGAATCCCGCTTGCCCTTTGTCCGTTCGGAAGTCATGGAGGGAACCGCAATGCGTGACCTGATGGCGGAACCAGCTTGGCAGGAGGAGGATCTGGGTGTGCCGTTGCCCGATTCTCCCCATGCGTGCTCTGTTTGCCTGCCGACTTGGGAGTCGGTAATTGGCTATGAAGAGGGCCGGGACAAAGTCGTGCGCCGCATGCGTGCCGGATATCCCCGCTTTTTCAAGCATCCAACGGTCGAGCAGCTATTCGCGAAAGCGAAATCGGAAGTCGCCACCGAGCATGAGGAAGTTCTCGTGCTACCTACCCGCGAGTCCGTCCAGCGTGCCCATCGTTGGGTGGAACGCCGCGCCGAGACCGCGATCCGCATCACCAGCTACAACGGCCTTCAAGCGCTCATCGTGCCATCAAAAGCGCTGAAAGACGCCAATTTCTATTGGCGCTTTTCCGGTGAAGTCGTCAGCAGCCGACAGGCTCAAGACTGTCTGGATGGCAACCTCCGCGAGGGCACGAAGTCTCATCTGATTTCCCGCGCGCTTTCCAAAATCCTCGGCACATCCGCAGAGGACGTCTTCGTGTTCTCCAGCGGCATGGCTGCGGCGAGCGCAATGTTGCGAGCTCTACCCGCAGTCAAAGACGGCAAGAAAACGCTGCAGCTCGAATTTCCTTACGTCGATTGCCTGAAAATCCAGGAACTCTTCGGCAATGGCGTCGTCTACCTCAACGAAGCAACCGGCGGCTCGCTGGATGAAGCTTTGCAACGCATCCGCCAAGGCGAATTCGCTGGGGTATTCACTGAAGTTCCCAGCAATCCTCTCCTGCGGACGGTCGATCTCAAACGCGTCGCGGAAGCCTGCAATGAAGGACGCACTCCATTGATCGTCGATGACTCGACCAGTGGCCCATTCAATCTCGACGTCCTGCGTTTCGCCGATGCCATGACCGGCAGCCTGACGAAATGGATCTCCGGTGCCGGGGATGTCATGGCCGGCATGGCTGCAGTGCGTGATTCCTCTCCTTTCGCGGAAACACTGCGCCAGTCGCTCTCCCTCGACTCGACCAAAACTTCCCCGCTCTACATCGCGGATGCTGAGGTTTTGCTGTCGAATCTCCACAGCTACTCCAAGCGGATGAAAACGGTGAACGAGAATGGCGCAGCCCTCGCCGCCTGGTTGTCCGAACATCCGGCGGTAGCGCAAGTTTGGCATCCATCGCTGGTGCAAACCGACCACTACCACGCCGTGATGCGCAAAGACGGTGGCTACGGCGGCTTGCTTTCCTTCGTTCTCAAAGCCGAGAAGAAAACACCGCGCGTTTACGATGCACTCCGTTTCAACAAGGGACCAAGCTTTGGCACCAATTTCACCCTGGTTTGCCCATACACCCTGTTGGCGCATTACGATGAACTGAAGTGGGTCGAAGCCTGCGGCGTCTCCCAAAACCTGCTCCGCGTCTCTTGCGGGCTGGAGCCCATAGGCCACATCCTCGCAACCTTCGAGGAAGCGCTTTCACACGCGTGATTTGAGAGAAATGCTTTCGGTTAGAAAAAACCGGGCACACTGGCATCGCTGGGAGGCCCCTCAAAATGGCCATCCAGAAACCGACGCCACACGCCTTTGCTGTGCTCGGACAAGCGCCCGGTGATGCTACCGATGCAGTCGCTACACACCAGCAATGGCAAGGGACCGTTTTGCAAATGCCCCTCGGAATCAAATAGCGCCGATATGCTGAAGCCGGTGCAATCTTCCTGCTTTTTGCGGCAAGCAATGCACGCCTGAAATCGCTGCGCCGGATCGTGCTGCATCATGAACTCTTTCATCCGCTTCGCCCAATCGATCTCCTGCTCCAGAAATTGGCGCACCACCTCCTTCGATTCTTCGGAAAGTTGATCCGTGGTCCGGTCGCGGCACTTTTTGCAAATTGCGTATTCGAGAATGCACTCGTCGCGGAAATACTCCTTGTTCACCAACCACGGTTCGGAGATTTCTAACAATGGAAGTTTGCAGTCAATGCAGTGGGTGAATGGTTCATCCAGTTCTTCGCAAGCCAGCCACTGATCGATGTTTCGCATGCCGCCGAGGCTAACCAGCGAATCAGGCGGATGGAAACCGGAAAGCATCGCGCAATTCCGCCAGCCCCAATGCCCACAATTCCGCTCCAGCCCGCCAATGCCGGGGCAATTCCCAGGTTTCCAACCGCTCGGACAGGGACGACTTCAACCGCTCCAGGCGCTCTCCATCATTCATTTCCACCAACGCGGAAATTTCCTCATTGCGCTCGCGGTCCGCACTTGGAATCCCGAACACCCTCGCCCGACGCACCAAACCCGTCGCCATCAGCGCCGCCTCAACCTTGGCCGGACTGACTTTCCGTCCCGCCACATTGATCGCCCCCCCCACGGTGCCTACCAATTGCAGGATTTCACGTTCATCGACAAAGCCAACATCTCTTGTTAGATAGCAACCAGCTCCTAACAAATCATCACGACGAGACTCATCGTAGCCGATCGCAACCGCATCGCTTTGCACCTGCAATCTTCCATCCCTCCCGATAGAGACACTCACACCCGCCATCACCCGCCCTACATCCGATGCATCAACACGCGGCAACTCGGAGCGATCAAATGAAATCGCACCGCATTCACTGGTGCCGTAAAAATTGCGAATCTTGATCCCGGACGTTTCGTAAACCTGCGCTTCCAGATCCAACGACAGCGGCGCACCTGCCGAGACCGCCAAACGAATCGGTAAACTTTTCAGAATCTTTGCCCGATGCCAGGCCCGCCAAATGGACGGCACCGATGGCACTGCCAACGCTGCATGGTTCGCACAAATTTCTTCCACCACCCGCGGAAACGGAACCGGCGCCAACACCACCGGCACGCCGTGCAATATCAGCGGTAAGACGATATTTGAAAATCCATACGAATGAGCCAGTGAAATCACCGCGAGATTTGGCACCTCGACCGAAAGACCCATCTCACGCACCAACCGATCACCGTCCGCAATCAGCTGCGCATCGTTGAAAAAAATGCCACGCGGGATGCCGCTCGCGCCAGGCGTGTATTTGACGAGGCAGGTCTCAGCTGGCGGATCGGAGTTGAGTTTCGGTTCCGGCGCATCTTTTTCGATCGGAATGACCATGCTTCCGTCACGCCATCCGGATATCAAATCGACGAAAAAACCGACCCCTCCAGATCGTGCAATCACCCGGCTTCCGCTGTGTGGTCTGGCCTCCACCCGCTTCGCGAGTTCGCCAAATGTCACCACCTCCGCGCCATCGTAGACAGCGGGTCGGCTTGCATGAAGACGACAGGTTTCCAACCAACGAAAATAGAGCATTTGACAAGAAGCGTGAGCCAGTGCCTAGCTACCACACACCCGGTCTGACGAGCCTTAACTTCCCTGATTTACCCTGTGGCCTATTCGCATGATTCCCCAAGCTCCGCCGGACCTCGATCCGTCGTCATCACCGGGGCTGGAATTCTTTCGCCAATGGGTCATGGACTGGATGAAAACTCAGTCGGCCTCCGCGCAGGGCGAAGTTGTTTTTCCACCATCACTTCGTTCGATGTTTCACGCCAGCGCGTGCAAACCGCCGGGCAAGTGGAGATCCCCGTATCGGAAGTGCGAGCAAAAATCTGGAACCGCATGGATCGCGGCACGCAGCTCGCCTATCACGCCGCGCGCGAAGCGCTTGAGCAAGCAGGGTTACTCACCGGCACTATCCAGAACCTGCCGCAAATCATCGGCACCTCCGCCGCCGCCATGCCCATCGGCGAAGCCTACTACCGGCAGTCACTCTCGACCACCGCCCGTCGCTCCGAACAATTGAGGCGCGTCGAAACCTATCAATCCCAGCAGCAGCTGACCACGATGGCGCGGGAATTGAAAGTCAGCGGCCCATTGCGCATCGTCTCGAATGCCTGCGCCTCCGGTGCAAATGCCATCGGCCAAGCCTTCCATCTGGTTCGTTCAGGAAAAGCAGAACGCGTGTTAGCAGGCGGCTACGACGCATTGTCCCAACTCGTATTCGCCGGCTTCGATGCCTTGCAAGCTCTCAGCCCATCCGGCATCCCACGACCCTTCGATGCCGCGCGCGACGGACTGGCACTCGGCGAGGGTGCGGCATTTGTCGTGGTGGAATCACAAGCGGCTGCGCGTGCCAGATCCGTTCCGATCCTGGCTGAAATCCTCGGCTACGGCGCGGCAACGGACATCCATCACCTCACGCAACCGAACCCACAAGGCGACGCTGCTTTGCTCACCATGCGCGCCGCTTGCGAAATGGCAGGCGTGATGCCGGAACAAATCGACTACCTCAATTCCCACGGCACCGGCACTCCACTGAATGACATCGCCGAAGGAAATGCGATCCAGCGCTGGGCCGGAAACCAAGTGTCCAAGATCAAGGTGAGCTCGACCAAATCCGCCATCGGCCACTTGTTAGGCGGTGCGGGATCGGTCGAAGCGGTGATCACCCTGTTAGCCCTGCGTGATCAATTTCTCCCCGCGAGCCTCCACGTTCGCGAAGCCGATCCCGTGTGCTCCTTCGATCTCATTCGCGAGCCGCGCACCACGAGCGTTCAACGTGTCCTCACCAACTCATTCGGATTTGGCGGAGCCAATGCCACACTCATTTTTGCCAAGGAGGGAGCCGCATGAAGTCTTCAATCGCGATCACCGGAACCGGGGCCGTATCGCCAGCCGGTTGGGGTAGCCCATCGTTGTTGGCAGCCATGCAAGCGGGCCTTAGTCTTTCCAAATCGGAAATGGTTAGAGAGCTCGATGGTCGCAAAATCACGACACCGGTTTTGCGCGTCCCGGCCGATGCCTCCGCTGCGCCAAAATTTCCGCGCCTTCGCCGCACCAGCCCGATTTCCAAATTTGCCGCAGCCGCTGCGATGGAGGCCCTTGGCCAGGATCGCCGCACCCGATCCCAAAACGGCGAATTGCGCATCGGGGTGATTTTCACGCTCACCAACGGATGCGTGAACTACTCGAACCGGTTCTTCGGTGAGGTGCTGAACGACCCGGCGGTCGCTAGTCCGATTCTGTTTCCTGAAACGGTTTTCAACGCGCCATCCAGCCACCTTTCCGCGATGATCGGTAGCAACGCCCCCAACGATACCTTGGTGGGAGACAGCACCGGATTTTTCACCGGAATCGATCTGGCGGTGGAGTGGATTCTGCGCGGCGATGTCGACGGCTGCCTGGTGGTGGCTGCCGAAGAAATCGACTGGCTGAGCGCGGAAGGCCTCAGTCTCTACTCGCGCAATTACCTGCCGTCCGAAGGTGCCGCTGCGATTTATCTGGAGCCGGGCCAGACTGACGTGCTGCTGCACCATCTCCCCGATCCCGTTTCACTTTCCAATCAAGACCGCGCTGCTGCTTCGTTAGAAATCCGCCGCCATTTGGGGAAACTTCCGTCTGACACGCTTTTGGTGGATGGAACGACTGGGGTGAACCGTTTTGATCGCGCCGAGCAATCCGCTTGGTCGGATTGGCAAGGACTCCGCTGGTCACCGCGCCAAATCCTGGGGGAAGCCATGGGAGCCTCTTCAGCACTGCAAGTGGTGGCGGCCATCGAAGCCATCAAAGCCGGTATCTCCGACCATGCCGCCATCGTATCCACCGGCGCAAACCAGCAAGCCGCCGGCATGCGCATCGGTCGTTAGCCCCAGAACCACAAGGCCTGTTAGATTCACTCCACCGCGAGGCGGGTTGGCCCTTTGGATGGGGGTGGGATGTGCATCATTTGCTCGAAATCGCCACTTTCACAGCAGCGAACAAAGCCTTCCGCATAGCTTTTGAGCTTATCCCAGCATTCGCGAATGTCCTTCGCTTCTTCCTTGGTGATCGAGTGATCCACCGCAGCATCCGAGATCTGGCTGAGCAGATCCGAAAACTGCGAGATGATCTCCTGAGTCGCTGGCAGCACATGGCGGATGTCGTGTCCGGCCACATCCGGATCGAGCACGAAGTGGCCGCCATTTCTACGGCACATCCAGTCGACAATGCCGTGGTCGCCGCTCAGTTCGATGATTTTCTGCAACCGATCCATCGGATTCCGGCTGCCGGAGCCATCGTCAGACGGGCGCTCCGCCCACTTGTAAATCAACGAGAGGGATACGCCTAATTCAGCAGCCACCGCTTTCGGACTGGTCTTACGCAGCGCTCGTTTCAACACATCGTGGCTTTCCATGCAGAAAAAATGGACAATCGGCAGCCGCTTGAAAAGACGGGATTTCAACCAAGCTCAGCAGAGTTCAGCAATTTCCGCCTGACCGAGCGAAAATCCCGCCAAATCCTCCACTTCTGCAACGGAACCGACGTGGCATAGCCGCTGACGCAGCTCTTTGGCTCCCGGAAAGCCCTTGCAGTAACTCATCAGCCGGGACCGCATCGCCGTGAGAGTCTGCTTTTCCGAGCCATAGCGATCACTCGCCACGGCCAGACGACAATGTCGCAACACGAGCTCCCAGCGCTCCGCCAACGGCACCGGGGGAAGCGTCGTGCCGGTTTCGAGATAATGTTTCGCCTCACGGAAAACCCACGGATTCTGCATCGCAGCCCGCCCGATCATCACCCCGGAAACCGCCGTTTCGGTTTTGCGTTTCACCAGATCGGCACCCGTCGAGATATCGCCATTGCCAATCACCGGAACCGAAACGGCCCGCGCGACGGCATCGATGACGTTCCAATTCGCCTCACCGCCATAGCCTTGCGCCCGGGTCCGACCGTGCACGGCGATCGCCTGCATTCCTGAACCTTCGAGAATTTTTCCGACCTCCACCGCATTCACCGAGTTTTCATCCCAGCCAATGCGGATTTTTGCTGTCACCGGCACGATATCTCCGACTGCCTTTGCCACGCCCGCCGCCACCGATTCCAACACCGGGCAATCCCGGAGCAGTGAGGAGCCGCCATTGCGGGACACCACTTTATTCACCGGGCAGCCGAAATTGATATCGATGAAATCGGGCCGTTTCCAATCGACGATCTTTTTCGCCGCCTCCCCCATGCGCGCGCCGTCAGCGCCGAACAACTGCACCCCGACCGGGCGTTGCTCGTCGGTGAACTCGGTGTATTTCCGGGTCCGATCATCCGCCTGCATGATGCCCTCTGCTGAAACGAATTCCGTCACCATCACATCCGCACCGAGTTCTTTACAAATCCGGCGAAAAATCACGTCCGTCACCCCCGCCATCGGCGCGAGGTATAGGGGAAACTTGTCATTCGAAAACCACGGGAGCACGCCCCATCCTCCCAGCGATCCGGCACAGGATCAACTGCGTTGTTTCGCCGAGGTGCCCACTCTCCCCCTTTTCCCATCCGCATACGCCTTCGCGCAGATTCCTGAATGCCATTCCAAGCCGCCTCCGGCATGCCTGCACATCATCGTGGCTGCGACGTCCCGTCGCAGGCCGTGCAAGCGGCGTCCCGCCGCTTGTCGCATCAGCCAACGCCTTGGCGCAGATCGCGGAAACTCCATAATTTCTCTGCTAGGCCCGCCGCTTGCCCACGCAGTTTTCGAGCTCCATCTTTCCGCTTCTCTCCGAACCGATCCCGCGCAGCGTGGAACGCCTCGTTCACGAACAAGCGACTGCCAATCACCGCACCATCACTGAAATAACGGACGCGCCTTCGTAGAGTCGCCGCCATTGGCAAATCACCGTCATCCTTCGACGATCGTTCCGCCTCCGCGCGTGAAATTCCTTTTCGCAAAGTCCGCTTCACCCGTTTTCCGGATCGGTCAATCACCTCTTCGGATTTCTCCAAAGCTCCTTCCATCAGCACCTTGCGATATTCCCGAGCGACATCATTTTTCCAAAAACCCGCATCCGCACCGACACCTTTGTGAGCGCGCAAGGCTCGCACCAATCCCGCCCTGGCTGTCTTGCCATTTCCTTTCGGGCCGCCGCCGATCGCTTCGCCGTAGCTACTCCAACGATAATCCGCCGGATCCTTCACCATACCAGCACGGACCGGGTTCAAATCGATATAAGCCGCCATCGTCTTCGCCGCAAATCCATCTTCGACGATCACACTTTTGAATCGATCCTCCCAAAGTCGACCTGTCCGACCTTGCGTGCGATTGAACCACTGGGTGAACCGTTGCAGCAGCCCCTTCATAAACTCTCCCAGATCGTGCATGCGATACGTGAAGCGCTCGTGAATTTCCGCGATGCGCTTTTCCTGACCGACCTTGCGAGCGTCGGCCAGTTGCGCCGCAATTTCTGCAACGAACGCTTCGCTGTAAATCGCCGACAATCGCTTGAACAGCAACTCGTCCGAAATCCCCTCCACATTTATCGGAGGCACTTCGAGCAGCAAATGGAAGTGATTGCACATCAGACAATAAGCCACCACCCGGCAACCCGTGAATTTCTCCTGCATGCGCATCAGTGTGCGAAACTTTTCCTTCTCCTCCGCCCCAAACGCAAACCGCCGCTCCACCACGCGTGAAATGCAATGGTAAAACACCGGTTTCCCTTCCGAGTTCCGCCATTCAGCCAGCCAACGTGCCCGTCTCATGGCTTCACCCTACCCAACCCGTGGCATTCGGCAAGCTCAATTCCTACTAAAGGCCTGTCCCTTTGTCATAGATGGGATATCGAAAAAGTTTTCGACCAATTCAAAAACAAAATGGCGGAAACCAAATCCTGGGCCAGCAGCCACACCGCCAAAGAAGCCCAAGCC